>LUOO01000113.1 GCA_001626765.1 Maritimibacter sp. REDSEA-S28_B5 | reverse complement strand
GGGGTGGCCGGTCGAGTTCGGCGGTCCCGGCTGGTCGCCAGTCGAAAAGCACATTTTCGAGGAAGAAGCGGCCCGCCCCGGAACCGTGGGAAGCCGTAGCCAAAGAGGAATACGGCATCCACGTCGATGGGCCGCAGCGCGATGCCTTCCTCGACGACCCGCGCCGCCTCGGAAATCATCGCGGTCATGTAGCGGTCCACGATCTCCTGATCGGTGAAGTCGCCGGGCGTGATCCCCTTGGCCGCGCGTTCCTCGTCGATGATTTTCAGCGCCACGGGGTTGGGACGAATGTCGCCCTCGTCATAGATGTAGAACCCAGAGCCGGTCTTGCGCCCATAGGCCCCGGTTTCGCAGATCTTGTCGTGGATGCGCACATAGCGTTCTTCGTTGGGCCGGGTCGCGGCCATGCGCTTGCGGTTGGCCCAGCCGATGTCGAGGCCCGCAAGGTCGCCGACCTTGTAGGGCCCCATCGCGAAGCCGAAGTTTTCGAGCGCCGTGTCGATCTGTTCGGGCGACGCGCCGTCCTCCATCAGGTAGCCCGCCGTCTTGCCGTAATAGGCGAGGATTCGGTTGCCGATGAAGCCGTCGCAGACGCCCGCGCGCACCGCGATCTTTCTCATCTTCTTGGCCAACGCAAAGCCGGTCGCGACCACTTCCGGCGCGGTCTTTTCCGCGACCACCACTTCGAGCAGCTTCATGATGTTGGCAGGCGAAAAGAAATGCAGGCCGATCACGTCCTCGGCGCGCGAGGTCGCCGCGGCAATCTCGTCCACGTTCAGGTAACTCGTGTTCGATGCGAGCACAGCGCCCGCTTTGCAGATCTTGTCGAGCTGGCCGAAGATGTCCTTCTTCACGTCCATGTTTTCAAACACCGCCTCGATCACGAGGTCGACGTCGGCGAGCGTTTCCATGTCGGTCGAGGGTTCGAGCCGTGCCATCGCCGCGTCGCGTTTCTCGGCCGACATCTTGCCGCGCTTGACGGCTCCGTCGAGGTTCTTCGTGATGAAGCCCACGCCTTTGTCGAGCCCCTCTTGCGATATCTCGATCAGCCGGACGGCAAGGCCAGAGGTGAGCGCGGCAGTCGCAATGCCCGACCCCATGGTGCCGCCGCCGATCACGCCGATCTTCTCGACGGGGCGGGGGGTAGCGCCGGCTTCGGGGATCTTGGCGACGGCACGTTCGGCGAAAAAGGCGTGCTGCATCCCCCGGCCCGAGGCCGTCTTGAGGCAGGCCATGAAGCATTCGCGTTCGAATACCATGCCTTCCTTAACGTCGCCGGTGGACCGCTCGACCGCCTCGATCACCATGGGCGCGCTGTCGAGGTTGGCCATTTTCTTGGCGACCATCGCGCGGGCGGCGGCAAGCGCCTCTTCGTCCACCGTCACGGGCAGGTCCGAGGTGCGGCGGGTGGCAAGGGTTCCGTCCAGAACAGCGCGGGCACCGGCCAGCGCCACGTCACGCGGCGCGCCGTCCTCGAGCCGGTCGATCAGGCCCCAGGCCAGCGCGTCCTCGCCCGAGACCATGTTGCCCGTGAGCGCCATGTCGAGCGTGTGCTTCATGCCCATCAGCCGCGGCCCGCGCTGGGTGCCACCGGCACCGGGCAGAAGGCCAAGGTTGATCTCGGGCAGTCCCACGCGCAGACCCTTCACGCCGACGCGGGCATGGGTGCCCATGCAGATCTCGAGCCCGCCGCCGAGCGCCGTGCCATGGGGGGCCGAGATGACGGGCTTCGCGCTCGCCTCGATATGGTTGATCGCATCGGGAAGCGAGGGCGACAGTGGCGGTTTGCCGAACTCGCGGATATCGGCGCCCGCGACAAAGGTGCGGCCCGCGGCATAGATCGCGATGACCTCGACCGCGTCGTCGGCATTGGCGGCGTCGATCGCTTGGACCAGCCCCGCGCGCACCGACTGCGCGCTTGCGTTCACGGGCGGGTTGTCGATGCAGACAAGCGCGACGCTGTCCACGCGCTCGAGGGAAATGACATCGTTGATCTTCGTCACGTCGGTCATGGGGTCTGTCTGTCCTTGATCTGTCAGGAAGCCTTGGCCCGGTCGCGGGCCTCGATCAGGTCGGCGAAGGTGCTGACCAGCTTGTGTTTCAATATCTTGCCGGTTGCGGCGGCAGGGAACGCGTCGATGATGAAGACGTGCTGGGGCACCTTGTAGCCGACGAGGTGGGCCTTGAGAAAGTCCTTGAGGTCCAGTTCGCTCACGCCGGGGCGGGCGGTCGCGAAGGCGAGGATTTCCTCGTTGCCGGGGACCTGCCGCCCGACGACAGCGGTCTGCAGCACGCCGGGATGGCGGGTCAGCATCGCCTCGACCTCGGGCGGATAGACGTTGAAGCCGGAGCGGATGATGAGTTCTTTCTTTCGGCCCATGATCCAGAGCGTGCCGTCCGGGTCGATCTTGGCCAGATCTCCCGAGCGGAAATAACCGTCTTCACGGATCGCGGCGGCGGTCGCCTCGGGATTGCGGTAGTAGCCCTTCATGATGTTGGGGCCGCGGATAAGCAACTCGCCCACGCCGTCCTGATCCGGCTCGTCGATGAGGCACTCCACATCGTCGAGGATCTGGCCAACCGAGGTGTCGCCGCGCGGATCGCCAAGCCGGGTGCCCGACACGCCGGGCGAGGTTTCGGTCAGGCCGTAGCCGTTCTGGAGCGGGATGCCGAAGGTCGCCTCGATCTTTTCCTTCCACTCGGGGTCGAGCGGCGCACCGCCCGACGAGATATAGCGCAGATTGGGCGCATCCGGCGGGGTGCCGCGTCGGGCAAGTTCGGCGAGGATCGCCTGATACATCTGCGGCACGGCGGGCATGACGCTGTCGCCTTGGGCAAAGGCGTCGAGCACGGCGGCGGCGGAGAAGCGGGGAATGAAGCGGATCGCGCTGCCACCGGCGAGCGAGGCGAGGAAAGCGGAAGCGAAGCAGAAGATATGGGTGCCGGGCAGGACGCCGACCACGGTGTCACCGGGCTTCATGCCGCGCAGGCGGGCCGAGACATCGGCGTTCCAGGCGAGGTTCGCATGGGTCAGCATCACGCCCTTGGGGGCAGATGTGGTGCCTGTGGTATACATAAGCGCCGCGACCTGTCGGGTCGGGTCGTCCGACACGGGTTCAGGCGCGGTGCCGGGGCCGTCGAAGGGACCGGCGACCAGTAGCTCGCCCGTGGCCATCGAGCCAAGCGAGGTCGCGCCAAGCCGTGCCGCATGGTCGCGCGCTGGGGGCGAGGCTTCGGGCGTAAAGACGATCAGGCGCGGGCCGGCATGGGCGATGAGCGTATCGACCTCGTCAGGTGACTGGCGCCCGTTCACCGGCATGATCCATGCCCCGAGTTGGCTCGCGGCGAGGATGGCAGCCGCGTAGGTGGCCGAATTTTCGCAGATGAGCATGCAGCGGTCGCCCGCGCGCAGGCCGATGTCGCCCAGCCGTCGTGCCAGATCGTCGACCGCCGCATTGAGCGCGCCGAAGGTCACGGGCGTGCCGTCGTGGTCGATGATCGCAAGGTCGCCGTCCGGATGGCTCCGGGGCAAGTCGTGCAGCCAGGTCATGCTTCCTCCCATCCGACACCCGGTTGAACCGGTGTCGGTGCAAGGACCGTAACGGAGGCCGCACGGGCGGTCAATAATGTGAAATAAGATTTTGCAATGCGAAATTTCGGCTGACCGTACGGTCGCTTATCTGCCATGCGGTCGCGACAACCAGCAACGGCCGGGGGCAGGGCGGAGGGTGCCGCGTGTCAAACGTCTCACGGCGAGACAGTCCGGCAGACAGAGCAATCCGCGACCGGGACCTGCCATCGCCTTTGCGCGGTTACGCAACGGAAAAGCCATCGCGGCTTGCGGCCCGGCTTGGGATGCGTCGAGGTCGGGGCCAAAGGAGGAGTTCCGATGCCGCATGATCTACCCGAGAAAAGCCGCCCTGACCTCGGCCCGTTTGACTGGGAAGACCCGTTCCGCCTGGACGACCAGCTCGAGGAAGACGAGCGGATGATCCGCGATGCGGCACGCGCCTACGCTTCGGAAAAGCTCGCGCCACGGGCGATCACGGCCTTCGAGAACGAGGAGACCGACCCGGGGATCTTCCGCGAAATGGGCCAGATGGGGCTTCTGGGCGTGACCGTGCCCGAAGAATACGGCGGGCTGGGCGGCTCTTACGTGAGCTATGGACTCGTCGCGCGCGAAGTCGAACGGATCGACAGCGGATACCGCTCGATGATGAGTGTGCAGTCGAGCCTCGTCATGTATCCGATCTATGCCTATGGCTCGGAAGAGCAACGGAGAAAGTTTCTGCCGGGTCTGGCCTCGGGCGACCTCGTCGGCTGTTTCGGTCTGACCGAACCTGACGCAGGGTCCGATCCCGGCAGCATGAAGACGCGGGCGGTCAAGACAGCCACGGGCTACCGCCTGACCGGCTCCAAAATGTGGATCTCGAACGCACCGATTGCGGACGTTTTCGTCGTCTGGGCCAAGTCCGAGGCCCTTGGCGGCAAGATCCGGGGCTTTGTGCTGGAGAAAGGGATGGATGGGCTTTCGGTGCCCAAGATCGCGAACAAGCTGTCGCTCCGCGCGTCCATCACGGGCGAGATTGTGATGAAGGACGTTGAGGTGGGCGAGGACGCGCTTCTGCCCAATGTCGAGGGCCTGAAGGGGCCGTTCGGCTGTTTGAACCGCGCGCGTTACGGCATTTCTTGGGGCGCGATGGGATCTGCCGAGTTCTGCTGGCACGCCGCGCGGCAATATGGCCTCGACCGGGTGCAGTTCGGGCGTCCCTTGGCCCAGACACAGCTTTTCCAGAAGAAACTTGCGGACATGCAGACCGAGATCATGCTCGGGCTGCAAGGCAGCTTGCGCGTCGGGCGGCTCATGGACGAGGGTCGCGCCGCACCCGAAATGATTTCGCTCATGAAACGCAACAACTGCGGCAAGGCGCTGGACGTCGCGCGGTTGGCCCGCGACATGCACGGAGGCAACGGGATTTCCGGCGAGTTTCAGGTGATCCGTCACATGTTGAACCTCGAAACCGTGAACACCTACGAGGGCACGCATGATGTTCATGCGCTGATCCTTGGCCGCGCGCAAACCGGGCTTCAGGCCTTTTTCTGATTACAGCGGACAGGTGCCAAGATCGCGCCCCATGGTGACCGGGGCAGGGGGGCCGGACTGAGGCCCCCAGAAGCCCGCGACATCCTCCATCGCGCCGCGCAGGCCGGGCGCGCTCCAGGCCGTCTCGGTCGCGCGGACGTAATCGACCACGCGAAGCCCTTCGCCCCTGATCGCCTGCGCCGCGATATCGTCCGGGAAGAGCGCGTAGGCGCCAAAGGCTTCGCGCACCGGGAAGCCGAGCGAGGGAAAGGAGCGGCAGACGACTTCGGTGCAGGCGAGGGTGTCGCAGGTGCTCGCGTCGAAGCGAAAATCGAAAGGTCTGCCGACGAGCGCGAGCATGGTGTCCAACCCCCTGCGTTTTTCGGTGCGCGACAGTTCGGGGCGGGTGATCAGCACGGCGTCGCGGCCCGACAGGACCTCGTCCAGACTGGCCAGTCGCACGGCGGGCGGCACGCTGTCCACCACGACCCGGCCCGCGCGAATGTCATCCCGATAGGGCGCGAGGGCGGGCTCGTTCCAAAGCCCCGCCGAGCGAAGCTGTGCTTCGGTCCCGAGGTAGGTTCCGGAAGTCGAAGGGCTGAGCCTCGGCCGCCACGCGCGCCCGGGCGGCGGGCTGGGCAGCGAGCAGACCCGCCTTGCCGTCGTCCGATGAAATAGGCTCCAGCGCCGCGCCCATGTCGCGCACTGCGTTGGCGAACCAGAGGGGCTGGCGTTCGGGGTCGGCACAACAGGTGAACCGTGTGGGGTCGGCGTCTGCCGACAATCCGGCGAAGTCGGGGTGCACATTGGGTAGGGTGCAGGCGGCGAGCGTTGCCACGATGAGGGGCAGGACGAAGCGGATCATCGGTTCTCCTTGTTTTTTCGAAATTATCGCGCATGTCCGTCCCCGCGCGCTTTGCGCCCGATCAAACCCGGCTTCCCGGTCCCCCCGCCCGATGTTACGACATGGCATGACCCATGTTCCGCCCCCCGACGCCGAAGACCGCCGCGCCATTGCGCCTGTGATCTGCTACCCGACCGACACGCTGCCGAAGCCCGACCTCGCGGCCTACAAGCAGCGCCGAACAGGTGCACGCAAGACCTCGGAAACCCGGGTGCTCCCCCGCGAGGCGGCCAGTTTCAGGGTGCCCGCCGGAGGGTTCTTCCGCATCTCCAGTGTCGAGGGGCCGCAGGTTGGCGATCTGAACCTCTGGAACGCCGCCGACCCGTCCGAACGCTTCTACTCCGGCAAGACCCGCGCACTCCACGGCACCCATCTGTCAACGGGCGACCGGCTCTGGTCGTCGTTTCCGCATCTGCGGCCCATGGCGACCGTGACCACGGACACGCTCGACTGGTATGGCATTGATGAACATGGTGGTTCGGTCCACGACGTGATCGGCACCCGCTGCGACCCTTATACGCATCACCTGCTGTCAGGCCACGACTACCACCACTGTTGTCATTCGAACCTGACGCGGGCGTTGGGGGCCGCAACCGGCGCGCCCCTAGCCGAGATCGAACATCAGGTTCACGACGTGCTCAACGTCTTCATGTGCACGGGATTTACCCGAGACACCGGTCGGTATTTCATGAAGGCGTCTCCGGTGCGCCCCGGCGACTATATCGAGTTCTTTGCCGAGATCGACCTCCTGGGCGCGCTCTCGGCCTGTCCGGGCGGCGACTGCTCGGCAGAACATTCCTCGGACGCGGCGGCTTGTTACCCGCTCCTCGTCGAGGTGTTCGCCTGTGACGATCCCTGGATCCCGCCCGCGCCCTCGGGTTACGATCGCAGCCACGGGGCGTGAGGGGAGGGGCGAAATCTGCCCCCCTTTCATCTTTCCAGAAAATACGCCCGCGCCATCAGCGCCACCGCCGGGCGGCGACGCACCAGGAACACCCGGACAAAGAAAACCCGGGCGCAATGGCCCGGGTTTCACTGTCCCATGGATGAGGCTCTCTTAGTGGAGCTTCGTTTCCACGTCGCCAATGGCCGCGTCGATGAGCTTGTTGCCCTCGGCTGCGGAAATGTTCTTGGCGATGATGTCTTTCGCGGCGGCCACGGCCACGACGACGGCGCGGTCCTTGACCTCGCGGATCGCGGCGTTCTCGGCCGACTTGATCTGGTCCTCGGCAGCGGCCAGACGGCGCGCGATCGAATCCTTGAGGTCCTGCTTGGCGACTTCGGCAGCGGTCGCCGCCTCGGTCTTGGCGTGCTCGACGATTTGGGCAGCCTGTTCGGCGACTTCTTTCTGCTTGCGCTCGTAGGAGGCAAGGATCGTCTGCGCTTCTTCACGCAGGGCGCGCGCCTCTTCCAACTCGGCGCGGATGCCGGCCGCCCGCTTGTCGAGCAAGCCGCCGATCATGCCGGGAACCTTGAAGTAGATCAGGACCAGCACAAAGAGGATAAAGGCCAAGAGCACCACGAAGTCCGTGTTGCGCAGGCTGAAGAACGGACCGGTTGCGGCCATCGCGGGGCTGGCCATGCCTGCGGCGAGAAGGGGGAGCAGTCTCTTCATGTCCTTACCCTTTCATCCGGTCGGCAACGGCCGCATCCACGGCTGCCTTGTCGGCGGAAAAGCCCATAGCGGCGAGGATCGCCTCGACCGTGTCCTTGGCGACGGCGGACGCGCTGTCCACGGCACCGGCACGGATCTCGGAGATCGCTTTTTCCGACTCGGCGGTCTTGGCCGAAATCTCTGCGTCGGCCTTCGCCTTGGCAGCGTCGAGATCGGCCTGAATCTCTGCTTTGGTTTCGGCGGCGATTTTCTGCGCCTCCGTGCGGGCGTCGGCGAGGGCCTTCTTGTAAGCCTCTTCCGCGTCCACGGCCTTTTGCTTCAGCTCTTCGGCAGCGGCCAGATCGTTGGTGATCGTGCCCTGACGTTCGGCCAGCACGCCCGCGATGCGGGGCAGTGCGATGCGCGACATCACGAAGTAGATGATGACCAGCGCGACCACGAGCCAGAAGATCTGGTTCGAGAAGGTCTCGAACGCCAGCTGGGGCATGCCCGGGCCAGCCGCCTCGGGGGGCGTGCCGAGCGCGACTTCGGCAGCGGCTGCTGCTTCGCCGGCGGCGTGTTCGGTTTCAGTTGCCATCGTTTCCTCCAGGAACCTTGTTTACATGGGCGGGACCCTTTGGCCCCGCCCCGCGTAAGGATTATTCCGGATGGATCAGACGGCGAACATCAGCAGAAGCGCGATGAGGAACGAGAAGATCCCCAGAGCTTCCGCGAACGCGATGCCGATGAAGAGCGTCGCGGTCTGGCCACCAGCGGCCGAGGGGTTGCGCAGCGCGCCGGCGAGGAAGTTGCCCGCCACGTGGCCCACGCCGATAGCGGCAGCGCCCGAACCGATGCCGGCAAGGCCAGCGCCGATGAATTGACCCAGTTGTGCGATATCGCCTTCCATGATGTATCTCCTTACGATGGAATTGGATTGATAGGGTTGAACCGTTGGAACCTGTCCGTCGTCAGTGCGACGGGTGCAGCGCGTCTTTCAGATACACGCAGGTCAGGATCGTGAAGACATAGGCCTGAACACCGGCCACGAGCATTTCGAGCCCGTAGATGGCGGTGATCGACACCACGGCGAAGGGCGAGATCGCAGCGACGGCCGCAAAGCCCGCGAAAACCTTCATCACCGCGTGGCCCGCCATGATGTTGCCGCCCAGACGAATGGAGTGGCTCACGGGGCGCACGAAATACGAAATCAGCTCGATGATGGCGAGGATCGGACGCAGCGCGAGCGGCGCGGACGAGACCCAGAAGAGGCCGAGGAACTTGGTGCCGTTCTTGACGAAGCCGACGATGGTCACGGTCAGGAACACCGCGAGCGCCAGCACCGCCGTCACCGCAATGTGCGAGGTGGTCGCAAAGGACATCGGCAGCAGGCCAAGGTAGTTGGCGAAGAGGATGAACATGAACAGCGTCATGATGTAGGGGAAGAACTTGATCGCGTCCTTGCCCGCCACGTCCTCGACCATCTTGTAGGTGAAACCGTAGAGGATTTCGCCGATCGACTGGGTCCGCGACGGCACGATGCCCCGGCCACGGGTGCCGAAGACGAAGAGCGCGATGATGGCCAGGACGGCGAGCGCCATCCAGAGCGTCACGTTGGTGATCGTGTACCAAGACACCGGGTCGCCGATCTCACCGAAGAGCGGTTTAACGATGAACTGGTCAAGCGGGTGGAACACCAGACCGCCGGTTTCTTCACCATGAGCTTCAGTCGCCACGAGCGTCGTCCTTTGCCTCGGCAGCCTTGGCCGCCTGTTTTTCCCCAAGCTCCTGGGCCGAATTGAGCATCGTCTTGATGCCTGCCGCCAGCCCCAGCAGCGTGAATATCACGAGGAATATGGGGAGCGTCCCAAAGACCCAGTCGAGCCCATATCCCACGCCGAAACCGATCCCCAGACCGGCCACGAGTTCGATCACCATGCGCCAGGCGAGGTTTGCCATCGCATAGTCCTTCTTCTGGTGCAGGTCCTCGACCGCCTTTGCCTTCTTATGGGCGTCGATCCGGTCCTGGAGGGCGTTCAGTCGGTCGCTCGGTAGATCGTCCAGCGGTCCTGACACGGCCCATTTCCCCCGCATGAAGAGTTGGCGCTTTGCTAAGGTCTGGGGCGCGCGGAGTCAATTCGGTTTAGCGCGGGCGGGACGCCAGGTAAGGTATTGATATTGCTTGGTTTGACGATATTCGCCCCCTTGGTGATGGTAGCCACCTTTGCCGCTCGGCCGCAATCCTGGCCCCGTGGGCATATTCAACCATCCGGTTGACGATGATGCACGGCGGCACTAGCGAAGGCGCATGGACGACCGTCTTTCGCTCACCTTCGCGGCGCTTGCCGATCCGACCCGCCGCGCGATCCTGTCGATGCTGCTCGAGGATGACATGGCGGTAACGGATGTGGCCGAACCCTTCGACATGTCGCTCGCGGCGATTTCCAAACACCTCGCGATCCTGACGCGCGCCGGACTGATCAGTCAGGAAAAACGCGGGCGGGTGAAATGGTGCAAGCTCGAACCTGCCGCGCTCAAGGATCCCTCGGTCTGGATGCAGGGCTTCGGCCAGTTCGATCCTGTGAACCTCGACGACTTCGAACGCTATCTCGAAACGCTGCTCGGGAACGGGGCGGCCCCGCCGGAGGTTGGCTGAAGCGCGCGATCCGGTCGAGGCTTGAGACGGTCCCTTCACGATTGCCGAGGATTTCCGACAGTCCATTGACGGGCCTGCGAATGTGCCAGCCTCACCACCGAGGCTGCAATATCGGGATGACCGCGCCGGGCAGGGCGGACACGCTCTCACGTGGGCGCAGGACCAGGTCTCGTCGAGACTACGGCGCGCTCTGCCACTCATTCTGCACGAGCCGGTGGCTTCGGTCCCGAGCCCAAGCCCAATGTCGCAGGACCGCGCCGCGGCCCTGTCACGTGGAACCGATATGTGACCGGTTGCTCTACATTCCCACCATCATCGCAATGAGCGCGAGCGCGGCGGGCAGCGCCTGAACCAGCAGGATCTTTCTGCCCACGGTCAGCCCGCCGTAAAGCCCGACGATCAGCACGAAGATCAGAAATAGCGCCTGCACGACAGGGTTCTGGGCGACAAGGCCGTAGATCAGTCCCAGCGCGACCATTCCGTTGTAGATCCCCTGGTTCGCGGCGAGAACCTTTGTCTCCTCGGCGAAGGTCTCGGTCGTGCCGAAGGTCGCGCGGCCGCGCGGCTTCGTCCACAGCACCATCTCGAGCCAGGTGATGTAGAGGTGGATGAGCGCCACGAGGGCGGTAAGGATGAGCGCGATCATGGGGTGTCCTTTCAGGGCCTCCGTCCGACCCTGTCACGACCGGCTCCGCCCGCACAGGGATTTTGCCCCGCAAGGTCGCACAATCCACGGCTTGTGTGTCACGCCCTCACACGGCACAAGACCCCTCGGGGCAGAGCGACAGGCTCCGGGCGAGGGGGGAGGCCGCGCGATGTTGGAACTGGTGATCCTTGGCGTGGCGGGCTTTGCCACCGGGCTGCTCAATGCGGTCGCGGGCGGTGGCACTTTCATCAGCTTTCCCGCGCTCATCTACGTGGGTATCCCGCCCATCGTCGCCAATGCCACCGCGACGCTCGCCGCGCTGCCCGGATATGCGTCCTCCGCCTATGCGTTTCGCGACGACATGCGCGCCGAGGGGACGCTGGGTTTGCCTGCCATCATCGGCGTCACCATGGTGGGGGCGGTGATCGGGGCGCTCCTGCTGATCGTCACGCCGGGCGAGACGTTCGTCGTCGTGGTGCCCTTCCTGCTGGCGCTGGCCACGGTGCTTTTCGCTGCCGGACCATGGCTGCTTGCGCGTATCCGGGCGCGGGGCGGACGGGACGCGGGGCCTCTGACCTCGGCCGCTGCCCTTCTCGCCGTGTCGATCTACGGCGGCTATTTCAACGGCGGGCTCGGAATCATGCTGCTCGCGACCTTCGGGCTCATTGGCTACGTGAACCTGCACGGGATGAATGGGCTCAAGAACCTGCTGTCGGCGATCCTGTCCCTGATCTCTGCTGCAACCTTTGTTGTGGCGGGGCTGATCGCATGGAAGCCCGCGCTGCTCCTCGCCGTTGCGATCACGCTGGGCGGATACATCGGGGCAAGGGTCTCGCGCCGGATCAAGCGGACCGATTACCTGCGATATTTCGTGGTGGCAGTCGGCGTCGTGATGACGGTGATCTTCACGGTTCGGGTGCTGAACACCCCATAGGCCGCGCACGAACGCGCGGCTGCTTGCAGAAGGGGGCGGATGAGGCCCCTCACCGGTTTCAGGGCAGTTCCGCGCTCGGGATGATGGGAAAGAACGTGTCCTGCGAGGTGACGCCGAACCAGCGCGTCCCCTCGTGGTCGCGGTGTTCGCCCAGATCGACGAGCCGGTAAAAGCTCTTGCGGTCGATCAGCGCCTCGAGATTGCGGCGGATCAGGACATAGGGCGACGGCTCGCCGGTCTCCGGGTCGCGCTCGACGCGGATCGGGTGATCCGGCCCGGCCACTACGGCATCCTCGACATTCGTCACGAACCGCAGAGCGCCGTCCTCGATCACGAAGTCCACCGCCACGAAGGGCGCGTCTTCCACGGTGATCCCGACCTTTTCGACGGGGGTCACGAGGAAATAGTCCTCGCCGTCCTTGCGCAGGATCGAGGAAAAGAGCTTCACCAGCCCGTGCCGCCCAATGGGCGTTCCCAGATAGAACCACGTCCCGTCCCGCGCGATCCGCATGTCGAGATCGCCGCAGTAGGGCGGGTTCCACTTGTCCACGGGCGGGGAGCCCTTTCCGCCCGCTGCACGGGCTGAAGCGGCGATACTTTCAGCAGAAATCCCCACCTGAGACGTGTTTGTCGTTTTTGTCATTTGTTCTTCACCCGGTTCCGGTCTCTACTGACCAACGAGTATTTACAGGAGACGTTCCATGGAGAACACCGAGAACCTGGTCGCGGACATCGAAGCGCTCGGGGGCAAGCTCGACGAGGCCCGTGCCATGGTGGCGCGGCGGATCATCGGGCAGACGACCGTTGTGGAACAGGTGATGCAGGCGATGCTGGCGGGGGGGCATGCCCTTCTGATTGGTCTGCCGGGGCTGGGCAAGACGCGGCTCGTCGAAACCCTGTCCACCGTGATGGGAATCAGCGGTGGGCGCATCCAGTTCACGCCCGACCTGATGCCCGCCGACATTCTGGGCTCCGAGGTGCTGGAGGAGGGCGCGGACGGCTCGCGCGCCTTCCGCTTCATTCCCGGGCCTGTGTTCTGCCAGCTGCTTCTGGCCGACGAGATCAACCGCGCCTCGCCGCGCACGCAGTCCGCGCTTCTCCAGGCCATGCAGGAACGCGCCGTGACCGTGGCGGGGGTGGAGCACAAGCTCGAACGACCCTTCCATGTGCTGGCCACGCAGAACCCGCTGGAGCAAGAGGGCACCTATCCGCTGCCCGAAGCGCAGCTTGACCGCTTCCTCTTGCAAGTGGACGTGGAATACCCCGACCGCGACGCCGAGCGCGACATCATCCTCGCCACCACGGGCGCGGAAGAGGCGCAGGCCGAGGCGGTGTTTTCGACAGAGGACCTGATCGCCGCGCAGGCGCTTCTGCGCCGGATGCCGGTGGGTGAGAACATCGTCGAAATGATCCTCGACCTCGTGCGGTCCTGCCGTCCGGACGATCCCACCGCGCCCAAGGCGGTGCAGGACAGCGTCGCATGGGGCCCCGGTCCGCGTGCGGCGCAGGCGCTCATGCTGCTCACGCGTGCCCGTGCGCTGATGGACGGTCGCCTCGCGCCCGGGGCCGAAGATGTGGTGGCGCTGGCCAAGCCGGTGCTCGTTCACCGCATGGCGCTGTCCTACGCGGCGCGCGCGCGGGGCGAAAACCTTGGCGGCATCATCGACGGTGTGGTCGAGGGTCTGACCCGTCGCGAGGCGGCGGCTTGAGCTCAACGCCGATCACCCTGCGTCCTCGCGCAGAGGGGCTGGCGGCCCCGCTGCCGCCGCTTCTGGCCGAGGCGTCGCAGCTTGCCCGTGGCGTGGCCTTTGGCGAACACGGTCGCAAGCGCCCCGGCGTGGGCGATGCCTTCTGGCAATACCGTGCCGCCCAGCCCGGCGATCCGGCGCGGTCCATCGACTGGCGCCGGTCTGCCCGGTCCGACACGCATTTCGTGGCGGAAAAGGAATGGCAGGCGGCGCAATCTGTGGTCTTCTGGGTCGACCGGTCGCAGTCCATGCAGTTCGCCTCGGACAAGAACCTGCCGACCAAGGCCGACCGCGCGGCGCTCCTGTCGCTCGCGGCCTGCGTGCTGCTGGTCGGCGCGGGCGAACGCGTGGGGATGACCGACATGGGTGTGCGTCCGATGCGCGGTGAATTGCAGCTGGGCCGCATCGCCGATCACCTGACCGCAAACACCGCGCAGGACTACGGCGTTCCCGACACCGACATTCTGCCGCGCTATTCCCGCGCCGTCTTCATCTCGGACTTCCTGTCTGACCCCGCTCCGGTGCAGGCCGCGCTGGCCACGGCGGCGGATCGGGGTGTGAGGGGCGTGCTTCTGCAAGTCCTCGACCCGGCGGAAGAGGCCTTTCCCTACGACGGGCGCACGGTCTTTCACTCGGTCGGTGGCACGTTGGAATACGAAACCCGCAAGGCGGGCGAGTTGCGCGACCGCTATCTGGCCCGGCTCGCCCGGCGAAAGGAACAGCTCTCCGCCATGGCCGAGCTCACAGGCTGGCGGTTTCACACCCATCATACCGGCGACAGCGCGGCCTCTGCGCTGCTCTGGCTCCATACCGCTCTGGAGGGGCGCAGGTAGATGTTCACGCTCGGCCCCATCGGTTTTCTGACTCCCTGGCTTTTGGTCGCGCTCGTGTCGCTGCCGGTGCTCTGGATCATCCTGCGCGCGATCCCGCCCGCGCCGATCCGCCGCGCCTTTCCAGGCGTCGCGCTGCTCCTGGGCCTCGAGGACGAGGACAGCGAGGCCGACCGGACGCCGTGGTGGCTGCTGCTTCTGCGGATGCTCGCCGTGGCCGCGATGATCCTTGGCTTTGCCGGTCCCATCCTGAACCCCGATCCGGTGGAAGAGGGCGCGGGGCCGCTCCTCGTCTATGTGGACGACAGTTTCGCCGCCGCGCCCGATTGGCGCGCGCGGATCGACGTAGCCAAGCGGCAGGTCGATGCCGCCGGCGCTGCCGGTCGCCCGGTCGCGCTCTTGTCCGCAGGCGAGGTGCCTGCCGAGGGTGGTCTGCCGCTCCGTGCTGCTGCCGATGCGGGGGCGCGGCTCGAGGGACTCCTGCCCAAGCCGCTCGCCGCGGATCATACCGCGACGATCGCGTGGCTCGATGGGGTTGAGGGTGGCTTTGACACGCTCTGGCTCTCCGATGGTCTGGACACGGCGACCCGCGCCGACCTTGCCCGCGCCTTTGACGCGCGAGGATCGCTTACTGTCATGCAGCCGCCCGCGCCGCGCATCGGTCTGCGGCCAGGGCGGATCGAGGGCGGCAACCTGTCGCTCGTGGCCACCCGGTCCTCTGCTGAGGGGCCGCAGGAGATCGAGGTGACCGGGCAGGGACCGGACCCCGCCGGGATCGAACGCGAACTGGCCCGCGCGACGCTGAGTTTCGAGCCGGGTGCGACCGAGGCCGAGGTCGAGGTGTCGCTGCCGCCGGAATTGAGAAACCGCATCACGCGCTTTGAAATCGAGGGCGTGCGCTCTGCCGGTGCCGTGTCACTCGCCGACGATTCCTTGCGTCGTCGCAAGGTCGCACTCATCGGCGGCGACAGCGAAGAGGCGCTGGAACTGCTCTCGCCGCTCCATTATCTGCGCGAGGCGCTGGTGCCCACGGCGGACGTGATGGAGGGGTCGATCCGTGACCTTGTGCAGGCCTCGCCCGATGTGATCATCCTGGCCGACGTGGCGGCCCTTGCGCCAAACGATCGGAGCGCGATCGAGACATGGGTTGCCGAGGGCGGGCTTCTGCTGCGCTTCGCCGGTCCCCGCCTGGCCGCCGCTGATACCGGCCGGGGCGAAGAGGACGCGCTCCTCCCCGTGCGGCTGCGCGTCGGTGGGCGCGACGTGGGCGGCGCGATGTCCTGGGGCGAACCGCAGGGGCTGGCGCCGTTCTCAGAGTCCTCGCCCTTCTACGGCCTCGCCGTTCCCGAAGATGTTGTCGTGACCTCCCAAGTGCTCGCCGAACCCGGCCCACTTCTGGCCGAGCGGACGATTGCAGAGCTGGCGGACGGCACGCCGCTCGTCACGCGAAAGCAGTCGGGCGACGGGCAGGTGGTGCTCTTTCACGTCTCGGCCAATGCGGAATGGTCGTCGCTCCCGCTCTCCGGCCTTTTCGTCCAGATGCTCGAACGGCTCGCCGTCTCGACCCGCACCGGAACGCCTGACGCCGGTGAACTGGCGGGTAGCATCTGGGTGCCGGAAATCCTGCTCGACGGCTTCGGCGCGCTGGCCGATGCTGGCGAACGCCCCGGCGTGCCGGGCGAACGCGTGGCGGAGGGCGTCGGCCCCGGCCTTCCCCCCGGGCTTTATGCCGCCGAGGATCGCCGGGTCGCCGTCAACGTGGTGACCGAGGACACGGTGATGACCCCCGCCGTCTGGCCCGCTGCCGTCGTGCCGGAATGGCAGGGCGAACGGCAGGAACGCGACCTGTCGGGCTGGCTGCTGCTCGCGGCCCTCGCGCTTCTCGCCATCGACGTGATCGCCTCGCTCTTCCTCACTGGGCGGCTCACCGGCGGAAAATCTCGCGCGGTGGCGCGGACGGCAGGGACCGCTGCGCTTCTGCTCATAGCACTCGCCTTTGCCGCACCACATCAGGCGCGCGCGCAGGACGCCGCCACGCCCGAGACGCAGGACCGCGCCATCGGCGAAGACCTCGAGAAGCTCATCCTCGCGGCGAGCGAGGTGACGCTGGCCTATGTCATTACCGGCGACGCACAGGTCGACCGGGTGAGCGAGGCGGGGCTTCTGGGCCTCTCTGAACAGCTCTACAGCCGCACGAGCGTCGAGCCGGTCGCCCCCACCGGTGTCGATATCGAAACCGACGAGCTGTCGATCTATCCGCTGCTGTATTGGCCGGTGACGGCGGATCAGCCCGCGCCCTCGGACGAGGCCTATGGCAAGCTCAACGCCTACCTGCGCGGCGGCGGCATGATCATCTTCGACACCAAGGACGGCGACGTGGCGGGCTTCGGGTCCTCGTCCACGCCGGAAAGCCAACGCCTGCGCGCGCTGGCCCGGCCGCTCGACATTCCGCCGCTGGAACCGATCCCCGAGGATCATGTGCTCACGCGGACCTTCTACCTGCTCCTCGACTTCCCCGGCCGCTACGCCGGGCAATCGGTCTGGGTCGAGGCCGCGCCCCCCGATGCCGAACGCGCCGAAGGGATGCCGTTTCGCAACCTCAACGACGGCGTGACGCCGATCCTCATCGGTGGCAACGACTGGGCAGGCGCCTGGGCGATCACCGACACGGGTGCGCCGATGTTTCCCGTGGGGCGGGGCTTTGCCGGTGAACGGCAGCGCGAACTGGCCTACCGTTTCGGCGTGAACCTCGTGATGCATGTGCTCACCGGCAACTACAAGAGCGATCAGGTGCATGTGCCTGCTCTGCTGGAAAGGCTGGGCAATTGAACGCCTCTTCCGTCATCTTCAACCCGGCCTTCCCTTGGCCGGTGCTCGTCGCGGCCGGCGCGATCATTGCCGTTCTGCTCGCCTTTGCGCTCCGGCGCGGGCTGAAGGGCTGGGCGCTCCGGGTGCTGGGCGCCGCGGCGCTGCTCGCGGCCCTCGCAGGTCCGTCGCTTCAGATCGAGGACCGCGCACCCGAGGGTGACATCCTGATCGCGGTCGTCGATGACAGCGCGTCCCAAGGACTGTCGGACCGGCGCGACCAGACCGAGGCGGCGCTCGAGGATCTGCAGGCCCGTGTCGCGGGCGTCGAGGGGCTGGAACTGCGTATCACCCGCATGGGCGACGGCGAGGACAATCGCGGCTCGCTTCTCATGACCACGCTGACCGAGGCATTGGCAGAAGTGCCGCGCGACCGGGTGGCGGGGGCCGTGCTCATCTCGGACGGGCGGCTTCACGACCTTGAGGCAGCACCTGACCTTCCTGCCCCGCTGCATCTTCTTATGACCGGGCACGAGGACGACTGGGACCGGCGGCTCCAAATCGTGAACGCCCCGGCCTTTGCGATCCTCGACGAGGAACAGGACATCCACCTGCGCATCGACGACGAGGGCGCCGCCCCCGAGGGCGCGCTGGTCGAGCTGGCCGTCTCCATCGACGGGTCCGAGCCCGAGGTCTATCAAGTGCCTGTGAACGAGGAGCTTATCCTGCCGGTTACGCTGACCCATGGCGGGCAGAACGTGATCCAGTTCACCACCCCCGCCGCCGAGGGTGAACTTACGGACCGCAACAATTCCGCCGTCGTCACGATGAACGGCGTGCGCGACCGGCTGCGGGTGCTGCTCGTCTCGGGCGAGCCGAACCCCGGCACGCGGACATGGCGCAACCTTTTGAAATCGGATTCGTCGGTCGATCTGGTCCATTTCACCATCCTGCGCCCGCCAGAGAAACAGGACGGCGTGCCGGTCAGCGAGTTGTCCCTCATCGCGTTCCCGACGCAGGAACTGTTCATGGAAAAGATCGACGAGTTCGATCTGATCATCTTCGACCGCTACAAGCTGCGCGGCATCCTGCCCGCGAGCTATCTCATGTCCGTGCGCAACTACGTCGAGGAGGGCGGCGCGGTGCTGGTCGCGGCAGGCCCGGATCTGGCCGGGGCACAGAGCCTCGCGCGTTCGCCACTGGGCGCAATCCTGCCCGGCGAGCCGACGGCGCGGGTGCTGAACGAGGCGTATTCTCCCGAAGTGACCGAACTTGGCGAACGCCATCCGGTGACACGGGGGCTTTCGGATTTCGCACCCGAGGGCGGCTGGGGACGCTGGATGCGGCTTATCGAACTCGACGAGACATCGGGCAACACGGTGATGAGCGGCGTGGACGGTCGGCCCTTGCTCACGCTGGACCGCGTGGGCGAGGGGCGCGTGGCGCTGCTCGCCTCCGATCAGGCCTGGCTCTGGTCGCGCGGGTTCGAGGGCGGCGGGCCGCAGCTCGAACTGCTCAAACGCCTCGCGCACTGGATGATGAAGGAACCGGAACTCGAGGAAGAGGCGCTGACCGCACAGGCTGTGGGCGGCGAGGTCACGGTGACGCGCCGCACCATGGCCGAGGGCGAAAAAGAACTGACCGTGACGCGGCCCGACGGCACCGAAGAGGTGCTGCCGATGGAAGAGGTCGCGCCGGGGCTATACGAGAGCACCTTTGCCAGCGGCGAGATCGGGCTTTTCCGTCTGGCCGAGGGCGACCAGACTGCGGTGGTGGCCGTGGGACCGGCCTCGCCCCGCGAGTTCGAGGCGACCATCGCCACGGGCGATCTGGTCGAACCGGTCATGGCGCCGATGCGCGGCGGGGTGATGGCGATCGACGACGGCTCGCCGCAATTGGTTGGCCGAGGGTCGCGGACGGCGGTCGCGGGCGGCCTGAGGGTTTCGCGCCGGGCTTTGTCCGTCACGACCCGCCGGGGGCTGCCGCCTCCGGACCCCCGTTTGTGCGAGGGATTTGCCCGCACATCTCTGCCCTCAAATGCAGGCGTAGGTAGGGGCGCTGCCCCCAAACCCCTGGGATATTTTTGAACCAGAGAAGCGGGTGGGGTGGTGCTTGGGCGTGCGCGGACCATATCTGAGGAGGGAAAGAGGGGGCCGGAGCTTTGGATCAGGACAGGGAAGTGCGTGCCTTTGTGCGGCGCGTCTATGGCCTGCGCGGCAGCTGGCGGCTGCATCGTGCGGCGCTGGGCTGGGACCTGTTGCGCGCACCGGCGAACCTCTTCCTCGCGCCTGTGTTCCTGATCGTGAAGCTGCTGGCCGGATTGGCACGGCTCGTGCGCCTTCGGGGGCTGGCACGGTGGCTTGGGACGCGGAACCTGATGCTCGAAACGGCGGTGGCGCGCTGGGTTGGCCGCGAGGTCGAGGCGCTGGTGAGCCGATTGCGGCCAGGCGTCGATCCCGCACTGCGGCGGGCGGCGGTGGCGGATTACGTCGGCATCCGGTCGGCGGTGGCCGAGATGACGACAATGCTGGTGCTTGTCGCCCTTGGCATCATCCTGTTTCACAGCGTGACGCCGGGCGTCGTGTCGCTCGCCGGACCGCTGGCCGAGGCGCGCGCCTACGGGCAGGCGGTCGAGCGGTTTCCGCTGGGTCCCTGGCTCGGGCGCGCGTGGTATGGGGTCTTTCCCGTGAGCCTCGGGTTTTGGGAACTGTTCGCGACGGCGCTGGTGCTCGCCGTCGCGGCCAGTGTCGTGACGAGTTTTGCCGGGCTGGTCGCGGACCCCGTGCAGGTCCTGACCGGCACACATCGGCGCAGGCTCGCCCGGCTCATTGAGCGGATCGACCGGGCCGAGGTGGAGGGCGGCATCGCGCGCGAACACCTCGCGGCGCGGCTGGGGGACGTGTCGGACCTTGTCCTCACGCTTTGGCGGTCCCTGCGTTGACGCTCCTCAGGGTAGGTCGCGCGCGATCAGGACCGAGCGCGAATTGGACCGGAACTCGCGTCGCCAGAGAACGACGAAGGTGATCACGGTCGCGACGATGAGCGCGATCGGGCCCAGAAGCCAGGCCAGTGCCGCGATGGCGAAATAAACCGCACGCAGGCCCCGGTTGTAGCTGCGGGCCGCGTTGATGTTGATCTCGGCGGCCTTGGCCGCGCGGGGCAGCGCCGTAGGGTCGGTCACGTCGTTCGGAACGCTCGCCATGACGATGGCGTTGTAGCCGAAGAGCCGGTGCGACCAGACGAAGGCCAGAAACCCCGAGGTCACGAAAAGGAGGACGAAGAGGATCTTGATCTCCCAGACGATCCGGGGCGCATCGGCTGCGATCAGTTCCTCTGCGACCGTGTCGAGCCGTTCGGTGTTGCCCAGGAGCGCGAGCCCCGAGCCTATGGCGATCATGCAGGCGGATGCGAAGAATGTGGTGCCCTGGCGCAGCGACGACAGCACCGAGGCATCGAAGATGCGCGGAGTGCGCGTGACGAACTGGGTCATCCATTCGCGCCGGTAGTCCTTCATCACCCGCCCCATCGAGGGGCGGTGATCGGGGGAATGCTCGATGAGCCAACGGATCGAAAACCACGCCAGGAGGATCATGGCCACGGCGAGCGCATCGAGCCAGGAAAAGGCCGCGAGAACGGCGGGGATCGTCGTATCCGTCATCAGAAGGGCTTCGCCACCACCGCCCAGAGGATCGCGACGACGACGAGGACGGAAATTTCGTTGAAGATGCGCAGGTAGCGGTCGGTCTGGGTGAACTGGCCGCGCTGGGCCTTGATCACGAGCCGCCCGGTCCAGACATAGTGCGCAGCAAGGACCACCACGAGCGCGAGCTTGAGCCAGACCCAGCCGGGAAACCCGAGGTCCCACGCCATCCAGAGTCCGGTGAGCGCCGCGATGACGCCGAGGCCCGCCGAGAAGCGGTAGAGCCGGAAGGTGAGATCCCCGATCGGGCCCTGTGCCGTGTAACGGTCCCAGTCGCGTTTCCAGTAGATGATCGCGCGGGGGACGGCGAAAATCGACGTCATCCAGCCCATGACGCAGAGAATATGTATGACTTTGACCCAGATCATGGGGTCAGATGACCCGGAAAGGCAGGAGGCTGCAAGAGGTCTTGCACGGGCCAAGGCCGCAAGCGGCTGTGCGTCGGGCAGAGGGCGAGGCCGCAACACGGAATGAACTGGAAATTTAAGGCCTTCGCCGCTAGGACGGCAGGGCATATGGTGCAGGGGGAGGTGCCGCCATGGAGATGCCGAAACCGAGCGATGGCGTGCTGGCAAAGCGGGCGGGGATCATCGCCCGGCTGCGCGAGGTTCTACCGGACGACGCGGTGATCGAGGACAGGGTCGAGCTCAAGGCCTATGAGTGCGACGCGCTGTCAGCCTACCGTTGCCCACCCCTTTGTGCGGTGCTGCCTGCCTCGACCGAAGAGGTCTCGGCGGTCCTGCGCATCTGTCATGCCGAGGGCGTGCCGGTGGTGCCGCGCGGGTCGGGCACCTCGCTCGCCGGTGGCGCGATGCCGACGGCGGATTCCGTCGTGCTGGGCGTCATGCGCCTGACCGAGGTGCTGGAGGTCGATTATGCCAACCGCTTCATCCGGGTCGAGGCCGGGCGAACGAACCTGTCGGTGACCGGCGCGGTCGAGGCGGACGGGTTCTTCTACGCCCCCGATCCGTCGAGCCAGCTTGCCTGCGCGATAGCGGGCAATATCGCGATGAACTCGGGCGGGGCGCATTGCCTGAAGTATGGCGTGACGACGAACAACCTCATGGGCGTGACCATGGTGCTGGCGGATGGTGAGGTGATCGAGGTCGGGGGGGCGCATCTGGATGCCGAGGGGCTCGATCTTCTTGGTCTCATCTGCGGCTCCGAGGGCCAGCTTGGCGTGGTGACCGAGGCAACGCTGCGGATCCTCGCAAAGCCCGAGGGCGCGCGGCCCGTGCTGGTGGGCTTTGACTCGAATGTGGTGGCAGGGGCCTGCGTGTCCGACATCATCAAGTCGGGCATCCTGCCGGTCGCGATCGAATTCATGGACCGACCCTGCATCGAGGCGACTGAGGCCTTTACCGGCGCAGGCTATCCCGATTGCGAGGCGCTTCTTATTATCGAGGTCGAGGGGAGCGAGGCGGAAATCGCGGATCAACTGTCCAAGATCGTCGCCATCGCCGCGCGTCATGACCCGGTGGAAATCCGCGAAAGCGCCTCGGCGGAGGAGAGCCGGCTGATCTGGCTGGGGCGCAAGTCGGCCTTTGGCGCGATGGGACAAAAGGGCGACTACATCTGTCTCGACGGCACCATTCCAGTGAGCGAGTTGCCGCATGTCCTGAGCCAGATCGGGGAGCTGTCGCAGGCCTACGGTCTGGGCGTGGGCAACGTCTTCCACGCGGGCGATGGCAACATGCATCCGCTGATCATCTACAACGCCAACAAGGACGGCGATCTGGCCAAGGCCGAGGCGATGGGGGCGGATATCCTGCGGCTCTGTGTCGAGGTGGGCGGCTGTCTCACCGGCGAGCATGGCGTGGGGATCGAGAAGCGCGACCTGATGGACGTGCAGTATGCGCCGGACGATCTCGAGGTGCAGATGGCGGTGAAGGATGTGTTCGATCCGGCATGGATATTGAACCCGGCCAAGGTGTTTCCACTGGGAGCATCGGCGGGGCGACGTGGGGTGTGAGGTTTCGCCTGTCGCTTGCGCGACAGGCGACCGGCTGGGGGAGGCTTTGCCTCCCCCAGACCCCCTCCAAGGTATATGGGAAGCAGTGAAGATGAGAGTTTCTTCCGAGAGCGAACTGGTCGAGGCGATTGCGGGGGCCACGGGGCCCCTTCGGATCGTCGGCGGCGGCACGCGCGACGTGGGGCGACCCGTGGTGGGCGAGGTGCTCGAGGTCGGGCTGTCCGGCGTCGAGCTCTACGAGCCGGGGTCGCTGACGCTGATCGTGAAGGCGGGGACGCCGGTGGCCGAGGTGTCGGCGCTGCTCGCGGGCGAGCAGCAGCGGCTCGCGTTCGAGCCGATGGACTATTCGGGCGTGATGAGGAGTACGGGTGCCTCGACCATCGGGGGTGTGGTGGCGGCCAATGCCTCGGGTCCCCGGCGGATACAGGCGGGGGCGGTGCGGGATTTTACGCTGGGCACACGCTTCGTCGATGGCGCCGGGCGCGTCGTGAAGAACGGCGGGCGCGTGATGAAGAACGTGACGGGCTATGACCTCGTCAAGCTCATGGCGGGGTCCTGGGGCACCTTGGGCGTGTTGTCGGAGGTGAGTCTCAAGGTGCAGCCGATCCCGGAGGCGCAGGTGACGCTGGTGCGCCCGGTCGAGAGCCTGGCGGAGGCGGTCGGCTTCATGTCGGCGGCGCTGGGCTCGCCCTTCGATGTGACCGGTGCGGCGACGACGGAAGCGTTCGAGGTGGCGATCCGGCTCGAGGGCAGCGCGTTCTCGGTCGATTACCGGGCGAAGGAACTGCTGGGCGGGGTCCTTGCCGGGTTCGAGCGGGTCGAGGGCGCGGGGAGCGCCGCGATCTGGGACAACATCACGCGGCTCGCGCCCTTCGTGGGCAACGCGCAGGACCTCTGGCGGGTGAGCCTCAAGCCCGGTGATGCGCCTTCGTTCCACGAGGCGGTGCGCGGGATCGCGGGGGACTGCCTCTTCGACTGGGGCGGGGGGTTGATCTGGCTGGGCGTGAACGGCGTGACAACGGCCGAGGCGGCGCAGACCATCCGCGCGGCCCTTGCGCCGCTCGGCGGTCACGCGACGCTCATCCGGGCGAGCACGGCGGACCGGCAGGCCGTCCCGGGATTCCAGCCGCAGGCGCCGCGCGTCGCCGCCCTGTCCCGCGCGATCAAGCAGAAATTCGACCCCAGGGGGATCCTGAACCCCGGACTGATGGACCACTGACATGCAGACGTTTTTCACCGACGAGCAACTCGCCGATCCGGGCACCGCGCGGGCCAATGAAATCCTGCGCGCCTGCGTGCATTGCGGGTTCTGCACTGCGACCTGCCCGACCTATCAGGTGCTGGGCGACGAGTTGGACAGCCCGCGTGGACGCATCTACCTGATCAAGGACATGCTGGAGAGCGGGCGACCGGCGGACGAACGCACGGTCAAACATGTGGACCGCTGCCTGTCCTGCCTCGCCTGCATGACGACCTGCCCATCGGGCGTGCATTACATGCACCTCGTGGATCACGCGCGGGTGCATATCGAAAAGACCTACAAGCGGCCCCTGATGGACCGGCTCCTGCGCTGGACGCTCGCGCGGATCCTGCCCTATCCGACGCGGTTCCGCGCCGCGCTGCTGGCGGCCAAGATCGGCAAGCCGTTTCGGGGGATGATCCCCGACCCGCGCCTGCGCGCGATGCTCGCCATGGCGCCCAAGCAGATCCCGCCGGTCAGCCGCAACGACGATCCGCAGGTCTTTCCCGCGAAGGACAAGAAGGTCAAGCGGGTGGCGCTGATGACGGGCTGCGCGCAAAGGGCGCTCGACACCGACATCAACGACGCCACGATCCGGCTGCTCACCCGTCTGGGCTGCGAGGTGGTGATCGCGCGGGGGCAGGGGTGTTGCGGGGCACTCACGCATCACATGGGCAAGGAGCATGAGGCGCATGGGACGGCGGGGCGCAACATCGACGCCTGGGTGCGAGAGATGGACGAAGGTGGGCTCGACGCCATCGTGATCAACACCTCGGGCTGTGGCACGACCGTGAAGGACTATGGCCATATGTTCCGGCTCACAGACCGGGCCGAGGCGGCCAATCGGGTGAGTGCCATTGCCAAGGACGTGAGCGAGGTGCTCATGGAGCTGGACATGCCAGCAAAGGCGGTGCCGCTGCGTGTCGCTTATCACGCGGCCTGTTCGCTCCAGCATGGGCAGCAGATCAAGACCCACCCCAAGGAGCTACTGAAGAAGGCCGGGTTCGAAGTGGTCGAGCCAGCCGACCCGCACCTGTGCTGTGGCTCGGCGGGGACCTACAACCTCATGCAGCCCGAGATTTCGGCGCAGTTGAAGGCGCGCAAGGTGCGCACGCTCGAGGCGAAAGCGCCCGAGGTCATCGCGGCGGGTAACATCGGCTGCATGATCCAGATCGGGTCGGGCACCGGGGTGCCGGTTGTGCATACGGTGGAACTGCTCGACTGGGCGACGGGCGGGCCGAAGCCTCGTAAGTTGGGGTAGGGTGCGCGTGAACGCGCACCCGATGACACGCCACATTTCCGCCAAATTCGCCGCCTATCCCGTGAGCCGATGAAACGCCTCGCTGTCCTTTTCGCGCTCTGTGCGTCGCCTCTTCATGCGGGGTCCTCTGACCTGCGAGCGTTGATGACCGGCGACGACACGCGGGGGTGGGAGGCCGTGGGGCGGCTCAACATCGCGGGCAAGGCGTTCTGCACCGGCTCGCTCGTCTCCGAGACCATCGTCCTGACCGCCGCGCATTGTCTTTTCGACGCTGAAAGCGGCGCTGCGTTCGATCCGACCAGCATCGAGTTTCTGGCCGGATGGCGCGATGGCCGGGCGGCGGCCTACCGGGGGGTGCGCCGGGCGGCGATCCATCCGGATTACGACTTCGACGGGCCGGACAAGGCCGCGCGCGTGGCGTCCGACATCGCGATCCTTGAGCTGGACCAGCCGATCCGCACCACGGCAGTCGTTCCCTTCGCCACGACAGGCTGGCCCGCGCCGGGCGACGAGGTGGGCGTGGTGAGCTATGCCCACGACCGGGCCGAGGCGCCCTCGATTCAAGAGACCTGTTCGGTCATCGCCCGCCAGCAGGACGCGCTCATCACCGATTGTGACGTGGACAGGGGCAGTTCCGGCGCGCCGGTCTTCGTCTTTCGCGACGGGCAGGCGCGGATCGCCAGCGTGATTTCGGCCAAGGCGAGCGCCGATGGCGCGCCCGTGAGCCTGGGTGCTGGGCTTGGTGCTCTTGCCGCCCTGACCGCGCAGCTTGCGGTGACGGACGGGCATTTCACCAGCGTTTCCGGGGCCTTGCCGACGGTCAACCGGGGTGGCTCCGGCGCGTCGGCGAGCGCGAAATTTGTCCGACCCGGCGAGTGACTCCCCGTCCGCTACAGCGACGACAACGGCGGTTCGGCCAAGGTCTTGAACCCCCGAAATCCTGCCATATCTCATCCTCACGGACGCCGACTGTCGGGGCCGTGACGAGCCTGTCCCATGGTGGGAAGGCCCCTAGTTGTCGCTCAATGGAGGATGACCATGCGCAATTTCGACATGACCCCGCTTTACCGTGCCACCGTCGGTTTCGACCAGATCGCCGACATTATGGACCGTGTGTTCACGAATGACGTGAGCCGGGAAAGCTACCCCCCCTACAACATCGAGAAGACCGCCGAGGACGGCTGGCGCATCTCTGTCGCCGTGGCCGGCTTCACCGACGAGGAGCTGTCCGTCGAGGTGAAGGAAAAGGCGCTCGTGATCGCCGCGAAAAAGGCCGAAGACGATGTGCAACGCACTTACCTGCATCGTGGTATCGCCACCCGTGCCTTCGAGCGCCGCTTCCATCTTGCCGATCACGTGCGGGTGACGGGGGCGACCCATGAGAACGGGATGCTCCACGTCGACCTCGTGCGCGAAGTGCCCGAGGCGCTCAAGCCGCGCCGGATCGAGATTGGCCGCGCGAACGGCGCCAAGGCGATCGAGGGCAAGACGGTCGAGACGGCCAACGCCTGATCGACTCACTAAGACTTGGATGAAATGGACGCGCGGGCGATTGCCCGCGCGTTTTGCGCTGGTTGTGGAGACACCAAAAAAACCTGGCCCTTCGCATCTGCGGACTGATGTGTGAAGACATTCGTCGGGCGTGGCGGATCTGGATATCGTTCAGACCCGATTTGGCCCCTCGTCGCGGCTGTTGAAAACGCCGGTCTGAACGCGGCTGTCCTCGTTCCGTTGCATCCGGCCAAATCCCCTCTTGTGCGTGGGCTTTCCGCGAAAGACTTGCGAAGGCAGCGGCGAGCCCAGGTGCCGTTCATTCACGACCTGAGAGGACAGATGCCACGTTCTTGAGGCGACATGCTCGGTAGGGGCGCTCCAAAGTCCAAGGAATTTACCAGTTCGGCCGTTGCAGGACATGACTTGCGGCTTGTTCAGTCGTGGCGCTCTGTCTGCGGAAACGGGTCCCGCGTAGAGTCCAATCTGAGTCACAGAAACGGGAGGGGCGACCCCCTCCCGTCCCGTTGCAGACCGGCGTTTTCCTCAGGACCCCGAGGTCTCCAAATCCACCGGGAAGAACATCGTCTCGCCCGAATGGTCATCTACCCCGTCGTTGTCCGTCGATACCCAGGCGCTGCCATCCGCCGCGATGGCGAGCCCTTCGACCTTGTCGAGCACATAGCCGCCCGTCGCGGTGAGTTGCGGGATGAGGTCGAGCACGACCTCTTTCGTCACGATCGGCAGTTCGGTGCCGAGGGGCGCGGGGGTCATGTCG
The DNA here is from genome assembly GCA_001626765.1 of Maritimibacter sp. REDSEA-S28_B5. GTDB lineage: Bacteria > Pseudomonadota > Alphaproteobacteria > Rhodobacterales > Rhodobacteraceae > Maritimibacter. Next base: position 8,960 of record LUOO01000113.1, on the reverse strand, counting down.
GCTAGCGCCACGCGGGTGACCTGCTTGATTGCCGCAGAGGTGCCCAGCTGGTTGTCGCGCTCGACAAGGTAGACATGATCGCCGTGGGCCACGATTTCGGACAGGCCGACCCAACCCGTTTCGGTGCTGTCGAGCGGATAGGCGACCGCGCCCCATTCACCGGTCTCGGGGGTGAAGGACACGAGCTTGACCTGCCCCTTGGTGTCATCCGCCCATTCGCGCTGCACGGCCATCCAGAGCGTGCCGTCTACACGCGTGATGCCTTCGAACCCGAACCGCGTCTGCTGACCGATCAGGGAGTCGGGCAGGCCGAACTCCTCTTCGATCTCGCCTTGGGCGTTCACATGCAGGACCGCGTGAGGCGTGAGCTTGTCCTTATTGCCCTCGGAAGCCAGCCAGAAGCCGCCCGCGCCGTCGAGCGTGATGCCCTCGAGGTCGAGTTTCTGCGCGGGATACCCTGCGCGGGTCACGTCGATTGCCTCCACGATCCGGGCCGGGGTGGCGGTCGTGTCGATCTTGTAGATGCGGGGCTGAAAGCCGTAGAAGCTGTCGGAGACCGCCCAGACCACGCCGCCCTCATCGGCAACCATGCCCGAGATCGCGCCCCAGCCGGTCAGGTTGTCCATGCCTTCGGAGGTCAGCATCGGATAGCTGGGCGTGCCTTCGGCGTATTCGAAGATCATCACATGGCTGCGCGCGCCGCCGTCCGCGCCGAGGTCGGATTCATTGGCCGAGACGAGCAGGTTTCGCGCAGGGATCGTCACGTAGCCCTCCGGCCCGATCCCCGACGGCAGGATCTGGGTCAGGACCGGGCTCGCCATGTTGGTCACGTCGTAGACGCCGACCGCCGAGCCGCGCTCGGAGCCGATAAAGACCATGGGAGTCCCGCCAAAGGTGCCCGCCGTGACGCTCTCGGGTTCCACGCCTTTGGCGTCCGAGCGTTTGTCTGGATAATGGCCGATCTGGATCAGTGCGTGCTCAAAGCTGTTGCCGGCCTCGTAGACCTCGGTCCCGTCCTTGGCGAAGATCGTCCAGGACCGCGAACCGCCCTCGTAGTCGCCTTCGTTGGCGGTGGCGAAATGGACGTCGTCCAGCCATTTGACCGCGTCCGGTTCGCGTTTCACGCTGGACTGGCTCTCAGTGAAACGAAGCGCGCCGCGTTCATCGGTGGCGTCGATCTCGGTGAGGTCGACGGTGCCCGCAGAGAAGTGGCTGAGGATCGAACCGTCGCGGGCAACGACGACGATGTGGTTGTTTTCCTGCAGGGTGACAACGGTTTCGCCGAGGGAATTGATATCGACGAACTCGGGCTCCGGATCGGACGGTGCGACTTCGGCAAGGCCGGTAAGGTCGGCACGGATCAGCGTGTCGCAGGCAAGTGTGCCGCCCGCCACGTCGATCAGCACGAGGTCGCCTGCGGGCATCTGTGGTATCACACCGTCGTTCAGGTCCTCGTCGCGCTCGTTCTCGATGGCGACAGCGATGAAGGAGGCGTCGGGCGCCTTGGCGACGCTGTCGGGCTGGCCGCCAAGGTCGCATTCACCGGTGATCTCGCCCGAGGCCACGTCCATTGCAACGAGTTTGCCGGAGGGCTGGGTGTAGCTCTCGGAAGTGTTGACGCCGATGAAGGCGGCGCTGCCGATGATGGCGACCGAGGTCGGCTCGCCGTCCATCGCGATGTTGCCCAAGGGTGCGGGGGCGCTCGGGTCGGTGATGTCGATCCGACCCACGACGCCCAGCGGGCTGTCGGTGTAGACGAGCGTCATGCCGTCCTCGGTCACATCGATGATCTCGGAGGAGGTCTCGCGCGCCCGGTCATCGCCCTCGGCCATGTTCGAGGCGACGGGGAAGCTCGCGATGCGGTTGAAGGTCATCTCGGCATTGGCGGTCCCGGCGAGGAGCGCAAGTGCGGAAGTCATGGTGATGAGTCTTGTCATGGGTCCCTCTCTTGTCGGATGCGGGAGGGAAGCGCCGGGCTGCGACCGGGGTGTGACGCTCCGGTGAAGGATTTGTAAAAAGGGGCGTGCTGGCGCACGCGCAGGATTTGCGCCGCCCCGCCTTCGGCGGGACGTCGCGGTGGGCCTGTGACGCGGTCCGGCGCGGGTGGGGAGGTTGCGCGGCTGGAGCCTGCGGGGGCGAGGGGTTCTACCCCTCGCGCTCCCCGAAGTATGCGGGAAGCAGTGAAGGGGGGAGGCGTCTTCGCAGCCTGCCGGTCAGATCGACATGCAGATGTATTTCATCTCGAGGTAATCCTCGATCCCGTGGCGCGAGCCTTCGCGGCCGAGGCCCGATTGCTTGACGCCGCCGAACGGCGCGACCTCGGTCGAGATGAGGCCGGTATTCACGCCGACAATGCCGTATTCCAGCGCCTCGGCCACCTTGTAGACGCGGCTGAGGTCACGCGCGTAGAAATAGGAGGCGAGGCCGAAGATCGTGTCGTTGGCCTTGTGGATTACGTCGTCCTCGTCGGTGAAGCGGAAGAGCGGCGCGAAAGGGCCGAAGGTTTCCTCGGTGGCGCAGGCCATGTCCTGCGTCGCGTTCTTGACGATGGTCGGCTCGTAGAAGAGCCCGCCCAGATCGTGCGGCTTGCCGCCGAGGATGATTTCGCCGCCCTTCGAGACGGCGTCCTTCTGGTGTTCCTCGACCTTGTCGACTGCTTTTTTCGTGATGAGTGGGCCGAGGTCGGTGCCTTCGGAGAGGCCGTCGCCCACCTTGAGTTTTGCCACGGCGGCGGCGAATTTCTCGGCAAAGGCGTCGTAGACACCGTCCTGCACATAGATGCGGTTCGCGCAGACGCAGGTCTGGCCGTTGTTGCGGAACTTGCAGGCGATGGCGCCTTCGACGGCGGCGTCGAGGTCGGCGTCGTCAAAGACGATGAAGGGCGCGTTGCCGCCCAGCTCCATCGAGCATTTCATCACCTGTTCGGCGGCCTGGGCGAGCAGGATCCGCCCCACCTCGGTCGAGCCGGTGAAGGTGAGTTTGCGCACAGTGGGGTTTTCGCAGAACTCCTTGCCGATGTCCGAGGAGGACGACGAGGTTACGACCGAAAAGAGCCCGCCGGGCAGGCCCGCGCGTTCGGCGAGCACCGCGATGGCCAGCCCCGAGAGCGGCGTCTCCCCGGCCGGTTTCGCGACGAAGCCGCAGCCCGCGGCGAGTGCGGGCCCGCATTTACGGGTGATCATCGCGTTGGGGAAATTCCACGGCGTGATCGAGGCGGCGACGCCGATGGGCTGGCGGATCACCATGAGGCGCTTGTCGGCCTGATGGCCCGGGATCGTCTCGCCGTAGATGCGCTTGGCCTCTTCCGCGAACCATTCGATGAAGCTCGCGCCATAGGCGATCTCGCCCTTCGCCTCGGTCAGCGCCTTGCCCATTTCGGCCGAGAGGATGGTGCCGAGGTCGTCCTGGTTCTCCATCATGAGGTCGAACCACTTGCGCAGCACATTGGCGCGCTCCTTCGCGGACCGTTTCTGCCAGTCCCTCATCGCGGCTTCGGCGCCCTCGATGGCGCGGGCGGTCTCGGCCCGGCCAAGGTCGGGCACGGCGCAGATCACGTCGCCCCGCGCCGGGTTCGTGACATCAAAGGTCTTGCCGCTGTCGGCATCGATCCATTCGCCCGCCACATAGGCTTTGGTCGCGAGGAGCGAAGGATCGTTGAGCATCGAGGCGAGGTCGGTGGTGTCACGGGGCATAGGCAAGTCCATCTTTCCGGGGTTGGTCCCGCGACCGCGGGACCATTGTGAACGCGTGGCGTCCGGTCGGTGTTCCTCAGCCGCCGAAGTCCTCGAGCGCCTTGTAGTCGATGGCTTCGAGCAGCGGAATCATCACCTCGGGCGCGGCGCCATCGGCCTGAACGAGGATACGGTTGTCGACGAGGGCCGTCATCTCGCCGTCCTGGATCATGAATTTCTGCCGTCCGACGCGCTCGACCTTGTTGCCCATGACGGCGGCATTGGCGAGCATCCCGCCAAAGGCGGTGACCATCGGGTTGTCGGCCATGAGCGTGATCGTCACGCTATCGGTGCCGTTGCTGTATGCGCCCTCGGTCCCCGTGCCGCCGCCGAACATGGCCATGCCGGCGTTGGCGTCCTCGTTCACGGTGAGGGTCCATCCGGGCGGGGCTTCGGGCAGGTATTTCGAAAGGGCTTCGGTCTTGAGGGCGGCGAGCAGCGTCTTGGCGTAGTCGAGTTCCTCCATCGCATAGGCGATGTCGCCTGCCTCATAGGCTTCGAGCGCTGAGGCGAGCGTATCGGTCACGTCGTCGGCGAGGGCGGGCGCGGCAATAAGGGCGAGAGCGGCGGGAAGGGCGAGGGAAAAGCGTGTCACGGTATGCCTCCTTTGAATGATGGGGATGACGTTAGGGGGCCGGGTTGCCTCGCGTCAATCCGTGCCGAAGGCCTGCGTCCAGCAGGGCATCAGGTCGTCGGGTGCGGGCGTGGCATGGAACACGCCCCGTGCGATGGCGCGGGCGAGGCAGGAGGCGGCGGCGTGGCCGATCATGAGCATGTCGACCTCGGGCGTGTGCATCGGGCGCGCACCCGTGGCGGCGGCAAAAACGAGATCGCCGTCATGGGGCGTATGGCTCGGGTGGATCGCGCGCGCCATGCCGTCATGGGCGGCGACCGCCATGCGCGTGGCCTGGGCCTGCGTGAGCGCGGCGTCCGTGGCCACGATGGCGATGGTGGTCGCCGCGCCCGCGGTGTCGCGCGCGGTGAGCTTGGTGATCGGGGTCACGCGCGGGTCAAAGCCGGTCACCGGGCCGCGCCCGCCGAACTCGCCGTCCATTTCCCACGGGCTTGCCCAGAACTGGCCCTCGGGGCCGGAAACGCCGCCCACAGGGTTCACTGCGACGAGCGCGCCCACGGTGATCCCGCTGTCGAGCACGACGGAGGCCGAGCCAAGCCCGCCCTTCACCGTGGCCGTGAGCGCGCCGGTGCCCGCGCCCACGGTGCCCAGATCGAAGACCTCCGAGGCATCGGCGAGCGCCGCGCGCCCCATTGCCTTGTAGGGGTTTTCGCTCCAGTCCTTGTCGCCGCCGTTGATGAGGTCAAAGAGGATCGCGCCGGGCACGATGGGCACGTTCACCGGGCCGACCCGGAACCCGCGCCCCAGCGCGCGCAGCGCATCGGCCACGCCCGAGGCCGCATCGAGGCCAAAGGCCGAGCCACCCGAGAGCACCAGCGCATCGACCTCCTGCACCGTCTTGTCGGGCGCGAGCAGATCCGTCTCCCGCGTGCCCGGCGCGCCGCCCATGACATGGACGCCCGCGACGAAGGGCGCATCGCCGACCAGCACCGTGGTCCCGGTCTTGATCCGCTTGTTCTGGGCATTGCCCACGCGCAGGCCTGCCACGTCGGTGATCAGGTTTCTGGGTCCCGGTCGCATCGCGCCCCTTTCATCTTTCCAAGACATAAGCAGATCCGACGGCTCAGATCACGCGCCCACCGTCGACAGGCAGCGCCACGCCGGTGACCATCGAGGCCTCGTCCGAACAGAGGAAACAGGCGGCATTGCCCATGTCCTCGGGCGTCGAGAAGCGTCCGATCGGGATGGTCGAGAGGAACTTCGCCCGCATTTCGGGCGTGTCCTCGCCCATAAAACTGGCGAGGAGCGGCGTCTCGCCCGCCACCGGGGCCAGCGCGTTCACGCGGATGCCGAAGGGGGCAAGTTCGACCGCCATGGTCTGGGTGGCCGTGATCATCCAACCCTTCGAGGCGTTATACCAGTTGAGGTTCGCGCGCGGGCTGATCCCGGCGGTGGAGGCGACGTTGAGGATCGCGCCACGCCCGGCGGCCTTCATCAGCGGCACCATGTGGCGGGCGGTGAGGTAGACGGACTTGGCATTGACCGCGAGCACCCGGTCAAACTCGTCCTCGTCCACTTCTTCCATGGGCTTGGGCAGATGGGTGATGCCCGCGTTGTTGACGAGGATGTCAACAGGGCCGGTCTGGCTGACCATCGCGGCCACGCTGTCGTTTCTGGCCACATCGACGGCGACCGCTTTGCCGTCGATCTCTTGTGCAATGGCCCGTGCGGCGTCCAGGTTGATGTCTGCCACCCAGACCGTCGCGCCCTCGGATGCGAATTTCCGCGCGATTCCTGCGCCAAAGCCCGAGCCACCCCCGGTGACGATCGCCGTCCTGCCTGCAAGTCTCATGGTTTCCTCCCGATCATCCCGCGACCGTTTCCCGATCTCGTTTGGGCGAGACTGAGCGCAATCAGGGGCGGGAGCAAGTCCATGTAACATGGCCAAGGCCACCCAACCGCGCGAAGCGGGCAAGCTCGGAGTCGAGACGGGCGATCCGCCCCTTGCCCCAGCGCGCGTCGGGTTCGCCCGACGAAGTCGAGCCCGTCGAGGAGCGGGTAGACATAGTAGCCGTGGACGCGCTGGGCCTGAGGCACGAACATCTCGTTGCGGTAATAAAAGCCAAAGAGGCGTTCGGTGCGGGTCCGGTCGCGAAAGGCCGGGTCGAAGGGGTTCACGATGCGCAGACGCCCCACGGGGTCGGGCAGATCGGGCAGGGCCGCGAGCGCCTCGGGCGTGGCGAGGGCGCGGTGGGTCGTGCCCTGGGCGGTGTCCAGCGTGACGGGGACGAGGTCGGCACTGGCGATCCAGTCCTTCACCTCGGCGGGCGAGGTGGCGGCCCAGAACTTGTAGATCTCCGAGGGCGTCGCGATCCCCAAATGGCGCATCGCGGCGGCGTGGAGCGCGCGGGCCTGCGGTGCGGGGTCGGCGTCGTGGTTCACCTCGCCCAGCACGCGGCTGCCCAGATCGTAGTATTTCACGAAATTGTCCCGGTGGCAGGTGGCCAGCGTGCCTGCATACCACATCTGATCGAGCGCCTTCTTGTGCGGCGGGCGCGCCCACATCTCGCGGCTCGCAGCCTTGGTGTCGAAGGCATGGGTCGAGAGCGCGCCTTCTCGTTCTATACGGTCACGTATGGCCTCGATCTCGTGCTGGCCGAGGCCCGAGCGATACCAATCGGCATTGGCCGTGCGCCGCCCGAGGTCGCGGAACCGGCGCTGCCAATGGGGCAGCGTCTCGCGCGGGATGAGCGAGGCGTCGTGGGTGAAATGTTCGAAGAGGTGGCGGCTCGCGAGGTGCCTCCAGACCGCGCCCTCGCGGTAGGTCTGGCTGCGCGACCACAGGATATGGTCCTGCGCGCGCACCACGTTGCGGATCGTGTCGATCTGTAAGAACCCGAGGTCGCGGATGATCGCCATGACATCCGGCGCGCGCGTCGGCGCGGCGAGCAGACCGTTCTGGTGCAGCCAGAGTTTGCGGGCGTCGCGGTTGGTGAGGTGGGTCATTGGTTTCGCCCCAAGCTGGCGCTTGGGACGACCGATTGGGGTGAGGCGCTGCCTCCCCCCACCCCCCCCTCCGGGATATTTATGAACCAGAGAAGGGGGGACCCTTGCTTATCCATGTTTGGCAGCGATGGTTTTCAAGGTGGAGAAGCCATAGAGCGCCTCGAAGCCCTTTTCACGGCCATGGCCGGATTTGCCGGTGCCGCCGAAGGGAAGCTCGACCCCGCCGCCCGCGCCGTAGTTGTTGATAAACACCTGTCCAGCGCGGATGCGTTTGGCGAGCCGCATCTGCCGCGCGCCGTTTCCTGTCCAGACCGAGGCCACGAGGCCGTAATCGGTGCCATTCGCGATGGCCACCGCCTCGTCCTCGGTGTCGAAGGGGATGGCGACCTGCACGGGGCCGAAGATCTCCTCCTGCGCGAGCGGATGGTCGGGGGACACGTCGGCAAAGAGCGTGGCGGGGACGTAGTGGCCGCCATTGGGCGCGTCCTCAGCGATGGACCCCATGCCGGCCACGCGCAAGTCCGCGCCTTTCGCGAGGTAGCCGGTCACGATGTCCTTCTGCTTGGCCGAGATGAGCGGGCCCAGGTTCGCGTCGCGCTTTGCGGGGGCCGAGATCATCGCGTCGTAGCGGGCTGCCATGCGCTCGATGACTTCTTCGTAGACCGGGCGCTGGATGAGCACACGGGAGGAGGCCGAGCAGGTCTGGCCCGCGTTCTGGATGCAGGCCCCGACGAGGAAGGGGATCGCCGCGTCAAGGTCGGCGTCGTCGAACACGATCTGGGGCGACTTGCCGCCAAGCTCGAGCGTGACAGGAGTCACGTTCCTGGCCGCAGCGGCCTGCACGAGCGATCCGACGCCCACCGATCCGGTGAAGCTGATGTGGTTGACGCCGGGGTGGCCGGAGAGGGCCGTGCCCGCCTCTTCGCCCAGACCGGGCACGACGTTGAGCGCCCCCCTGGGCAGCCCCGCCTCTTCGGCCAGCGCCACGAAGGCGAGCGCGGTGAGGCATGCTTCCTCGGCTGGTTTGAGCACGCAGGCGTTGCCCATGGCGAGGGCGGCTCCGACCGAGCGCCCGATGATCTGCATCGGGTAGTTCCATGGCACGATGTGGCCGGTCACCCCGTGCGGTTCGCGCAGGGTGTAGACGGTGTAGCCGTCGAGATAGGGGATCGTCTCGCCCATGATCTTGTCGGCGGCACCGCCGTAGAACTCCATGTAGCGGGCGAGCGCCACGGCATCGGCGCGGGCCTGGGTGAGCGGCTTGCCCACATCCGTTGCCTCGATCATCGCGAGGTCGTCAAGCCGCATCGCGACGAGCGCGCCGATCTTCGTGAGGATGCGCCCCCGTTCGGTCGCACTCATCCGGCCCCAGTCACCGTCCAACGCGCCCTGCGCTGCCGCCACCGCTGCGTCGATGTCCGCCGCCGTTCCGCGTGCAATCGAGCCGATCACCGCGCCGGTCGAGGGGTCCTCGATGTCGAGCTGTCCGCCGCCCTCGGGCGCGCGCCATGTGCCGTCGATGAAGACCTTGGTGGCGTCATACCAGAGATGGTCACGCATGTCGGGTTGTCCTCCAGTCCGCCGGGATGCGCGGCGTCGCCGCGATCAGGCGTTTCGTGTAGTCATGTTGCGGCGCGTCGAAGACGGCC
>LUOO01000112.1 GCA_001626765.1 Maritimibacter sp. REDSEA-S28_B5 | reverse complement strand
CCGCCGAGCCGCCGCCACCCGCGAGCCCCATGAGCGGGATCGCCGCGAGCCCCGGACCCATCGTGACGTCCTCGTCACCCGTGTAGGCCCCGGCCACCATGGTGTTCTCCATCGTGCCATCCCGCGTCACGACCGGATCGTCCGGGTAGGACAGCGCGTCGAGATCGGAGTATTTGCCCCAGGCGTCAGCCTCGGTATGCACCACAGACCCGGTCGCGGACACGTTGGTCTCGATCAGGTGTCCGCCTTCGTTCAGATAGAGCGTGGACTGCGGGTTGCCGTCGGGACCGTAATAGTCCTCCAGCACCACCTTGCGGCCATCGCCCAGCATCAGAACCAGATCGTTGCCCGAGCGGATGTAACCCGCCACGTCGAGCCGCCGCATATCGAGCGAAATCTGGCTCGCCTGCGGCATGTGAATCGTTTGACTATCGCTTGAATCAATAACCGCACCCTGCTGGATATTGCCAACAGCGTCGCGGACCACGAATGGGATCGCGCTCATGTTTCTTCCGCCTACCTCAGTGCAGCAGCTCTTTGTAATCGGCCACTTGCTTATAGCTCTGCGCCTTCTCTAACGCGGCCTATGCATTTTTTCCAGCGCAAATGAACTACCCTGTCCGTAAGAACAGGCACAGCGGTTAAGCGGGACAAATTTGTCACGCGACAGAAACGGCTTAGCGCTTGGTGTCAGACGCAAATATCGGCGACCAGGCGGGGAACTGCCCAACGAATAGGCAAGTTGATGATGTGTCGGTGCGACCGCCCGACGCGCCATTTACGCCTCAATGCAATTCAATTGTGGTCTGCTGGCAGGTGAGTAAAGTGAGACCATGAGCGACGGTGAAATCTTTGACGAAATGTGGGGCCGCGACGCGACGCTTCGATCGCCCTATTCCGAGTTCAACACCTGGTTCGAGGCCGAAGACCCCGCGCGATTGCGACAAAAGCAACGCGAAGCCGACGACCTGTTCCGGCTGACCGGGATCACCTTCAACGTCTACGGGCAGTCGGCTGCGGAAGAGCGGCTCATCCCCTTCGACATCATTCCGCGGATCATCTCCGGTCGGGAATGGCAGAAGCTGTCCAAGGGCATCGAACAGCGGGTCCGGGCGATCAACGCCTTTCTGCATGACATCTACAACCGGCAGGAAATCATCAAGGCCGGGCGCCTGCCGCAGGAGATGATCTCGAAGAACGAGGCGTTCCAGCCCAAGATGATCGGCGTGACGCCCCCCGGCGGCATCTATACCCACATCGTCGGCATCGACCTTGTCCGCACGGGGGACAACGAATTCTACGTGCTCGAGGACAACGCCCGCACGCCCTCGGGTGTGAGCTACATGCTCGAGAACCGCGAGACGATGCTGCACATGTTTCCCGAGCTTTTCGCCAAAACCAACGTGCGGCGGGTGTCGGATTATCCGTCGAACCTGCGCCGGTCCCTGGCCGCCTGCGCACCGTCCATGTGCGACGGCCCGCCCACGGTCGCGGTGCTGACGCCGGGCATCTACAACTCCGCCTATTTCGAGCACAGTTTCCTCGCCGACCAGATGGGTGTCGAACTGGTCGAGGGGCACGACCTGCGCGTGGTCGATGGCCGCGTCGCGATGCGCACGACCCGGGGCTATCAGCCGATCGACGTGCTCTATCGCCGGGTGGACGACGATTTCCTCGACCCGCTCAACTTCAACCCCGAAAGCCAGTTGGGCATTCCGGGGATCATGGACGTCTACCGCGCAGGGGGCATCACCATCGCCAACGCGCCGGGCACCGGCATCGCGGACGACAAGGCGATCTACAGCTACATGCCCGATATCGTCGAGTTCTACACCGGCGAGCGTCCGATCCTTGAGAACGTGCCAACCTGGCGCTGTTCGGATGCCGACAGCCTGCAATACGTGCTCGACAACCTCTCCGAGCTTGTCGTGAAAGAGGTGCATGGCTCCGGCGGCTACGGGATGCTCATCGGCCCGACCGCGTCGAAAAAGGAAATCGCCGACTTCCGCAAGAAGCTCATGGCGAAACCCACGAACTACATCGCCCAGCCCACGCTGTCGCTGTCCACCGTGCCGATCTTTACCAAGAAAGGCCTCGCGCCCCGTCACGTCGATCTGCGGCCCTTTGTCCTGTGCTCGCCGGACGGGATCAACATCACGCCTGGCGGGCTGACCCGCGTCGCGCTCAAGAAAGGGTCGCTCGTGGTGAACTCGTCGCAGGGCGGCGGGACCAAGGACACCTGGGTGCTGGAGGACTGAGGCCATGCTAGGCAAAACCGCAAACGGCCTCTTCTGGATGTATCGCTCGCTCGAGCGGGCCGAGAACACATCCCGCCTGATCGAAACCGGCCAGCGCATCGCGCTGACCCGGACCGGGGACGCCGATGACGAATGGCGCTCGATCATGCAGACCGCCGGTGTCGAGTTCAGCTACAACCTGAGCCATGACGAGGTCGCCAAGGATCAGGTCATCGACTGGATGCTCCGGTCCAAGGACAACCCGTCCTCGGTGCTCTCCACCATCGCGGCGGCGCGCCAGAACGCCCGTATGGTGCGCACCGCCCTCACGATGGAGGTCTGGGAGGCGGTGAACGCCTGCTACATGGCCACGAAAGAGGACCTCGCCCGCAAGGTGTCCGAACGCGACCTGCCGGCCGTGCTCAAGAATATCCGCCAACGCACCGCGCTGGTGCGTGGCACGACCCATGGCACGATGCTGCGCAACGACCTTTATGATTTCGCGCGGATCGGCACCTTCCTCGAACGCGCCGACAACACCGCGCGGATCCTCGACGTGAAATACTATGTGCTGCTACCGTCAGTTTTCGCCGTCGGCGGCACGGTGGACAACGTGCAGTGGGAGCTGATCCTGCGGGCTGTGTCGGCGCGGGGTGGCTACCGCACGGTCTATGGCAGCACGATCAATTCGCGCGACATCGCGCAGTTTCTCATCCTCGACAAACGGATGCCCCGCAGCCTGAACTTCTGCGTGTCCAAGCTGCGCGACAATCTGGGCTACCTGGCGCAGGACTACGGGTCGAAACTGCCCTCGCTCGACATTGCCGACCGTCTGGCCCAGAGGTTCTCGATCCACGACGTGGACGAGATTTTCGATTTCGGGCTGCATGAATATATCCAAAGCGTGTTAAGCAGCCTTGGCGAGCTTTCCGGCCAGATCGAAGAAGACTACAGGTTTTACGTCTAGAACATGCGGCTCAGGATCAAACACAAGACGAGTTACCGGTTCGACGAACCGGTGCATTACGGGCTGCAGCAGCTTCGCACGACGCCCAAGAACAACCATCAGCAGACAGTCATCAACTGGTCCACGACCATCGAGGGCGGGAAGCGGGAAGTCACCTTCACCGATCACCACAACAACCTCGTTGAACTGATCAGCTTTGACCGCGACGTGACCGAGGTCATCGTCCGCTCGGAGGGCGAAGTCGAGGTAAAGGATACCTCCGGCGTGCTCGGGCGGCAGGGCGGCATGACGCCCCTGTGGCTGTTCGCTCGACCCACGAGCCTGACGAAACACGGCGCGGGCACAAGGGCGCTGGTCAGGCAGGTCGAAGGGACGACCGACATCGAACGGCTTCACGCGCTCTCAGCCGTGATCGGGGGGGCCATTACATATCAGGTCGGCACCTCCCACAGCGGCTCGACGGCGGAAGAGGCGATCGCGGCGGGTCAAGGCGTCTGTCAGGACCACGCCCATGTCTTCATCACCTGCGCCCGCGAGATGGGCTATCCGGCCCGCTACGTCTCGGGCTACCTGATGATGGACGACCGCGTCGAACAGAACGCCACCCACGCCTGGGCCGAGGCGCATGTGGACGGGCTGGGCTGGGTCGGCTTTGATGTATCCAACGCACAGTCCCCCGACGATCGTTACGTCCGCGTCGCGACGGGGCTGGACTACTCCGGCGCAGCACCTGTAATTGGCTCGCGCTTCGGGGGCGAAGGGGAACATCTCGACGTCCAGATCGAAGTCGCACAGCAGTAAGAGGCGGCTATGACCTATTGCGTGGGCATGATGCTCGACCGGGGTCTCGTTATGATGTCGGACACGCGCACCAACGCGGGTGTCGACAATATCTCGACGTTCAAAAAACTCCATGTCTGGGAGGAACCGGGCGAGCGGGTCCTTATGCTCATGTCGGCGGGCAACCTCGCCACGACGCAGGCGGTGGTGTCCACGCTCGACGAACGGACCAAGGCGCCGCAGGAACGCGCGCCCTCGCTGCTCGAAACGCCCTCGATGTTTCAGGCCGCGCAGCTTGTCGCCAAGACGCTGAAAGACGTGATCGCCGCCCACGCCGAGGCCGGGCAGAACGCCGACAGCGCCTTTCGCGCCACGCTCATCTTCGGCGGCCAGATCGCGGGCAGCCCGCCGCGCCTGTTCCTGATTTATCCCGAGGGCAACTTTATCGAGGCGGGCGACGACACGCCGTTTTTCCAGATCGGCGAGACGAAATACGGCCGCCCGATCATCGTGCGCGCCTATGACCGGGCCGCGACCTTCGAAGAGGCGCTGAAGCTACTGCTCGTAAGTTTCGACTCGACGGTCAAGGCGAACCTGTCGGTGGGGCTGCCCTTCGACTACCAGCTCTACACCACCGACACCTATGCGCTCGGCCCCAAGGGCCGGGTGAAAGCCGACGATCCCTATTTCCGCAGCATCTCGTCCGCCTGGGGCGACAAGCTGAAAGAGGCGCTCGACAGCCTGCCCAATTTCACGCTGCAAGCCTGACGCTCGCCAAAGGGGAACGGCGCGCCTATGATCACGGGCGTCCACCGCAACCCGATTGGCCCATGACCCGTATCCTCGCCTTCCTTCTTGCCGCCGCCCTGCTGTCGGGCAGCGTGGGCTGGACCGTCTACCACGACCGGCTCGACCGGCTCGCCGAACGGGGCGGGGCCGACCTCACGCTCGCAACCGACCGGGTCGAAGCGCAGCTTTATCGGTACCGCGAGTTGGCGGTGATCCTGTCGCGCCACCCGGACCTGCGCGCGCTGCTAGCCGGGGCAGGCGACGTGGCGACCTCGGAAGAGGTGGTGCAGTTCATGGCCGACATGACCGGCGCCGCCGATGTGGCCGTCGTCGATATCACCGGGCGCATCGTGGCAGGGAGCCAGGGCGCATCGGTCGCCCGCGACCCCACCGTCGCGCCGCTCGACCGCGCCATGGCCGGGGCCCTGGGCACCCAGAGCGAGATCGCCACGGAAGCCGAGGGACCCCGCCGGGCCTACAGCTTTGCCGCCCCCGTGTTCGGCGATGACGGGATCGTGTCGGGCGCCGTGATGACGCGCATGGCGGTGAGCCAGATCGAAGACAACTGGCCGGGCGACGCGCCGCCCGTGTTCTTTACCGACCGGCGCGGTCAGGTCTTCATCACCAACCGCTCGGACCTGATCCTCGCCGACCGGCGCAGCGCCTTTCCCGCCGATTTCGACCGCATCGTAGGGGGGCACGTCATCTGGGAGCTCGACGGCGGTCGCTACCTGCCAGCCCATGCGATCCACCTGACACGCAATCTGCCCACCATCGGTCTCACTGCCGAAATGCTCATAGACACCGCGTCCGCCACGGCGGGGGCCGTGCTCTGGGCGCTGATCACCGCAGGCGCCGCGCTGACCCTCGGGGCGATCCTGTTCTTCGTGCAGCAGAACCGCGCGGCGCTGGCCCAGCGGCTTGCCATCGAGGCCGAGGCCAACGCCAAGCTCGAGGCCCGCGTGTCCGAGCGCACCCGCGAACTGACCGCCGCCAACACGGCCCTCACCCACGAGGTGGCCGAACGCAAAGAGGCGCAGGCGGCCCTGCAAAAGGCGCAGGCGGACCTCGTGCAGGCGGGGAAACTGTCGGCTTTGGGCGAAATGTCGGCGGGGATTTCGCATGAACTCAATCAGCCGCTCATGGCGATCCGATCCTTTGCCGAGAACGGCCAGGCGTTCTTTGACCGGGGCAAACCCGATGTCGCGCGCCAGAACCTGGGCAAGATTTCCGAACTGGCCCGGCGCATGGGACGCATCATCCAGAACCTGCGCGCCTTTGCGCGGCAGGAAAGCGGGCCGATCACCGATGTCGACCTCGTCGCCGTGGTCGAGGCGGCGCTCGAGGTCACGTCGGACAAGCTGAGGCGCCACCGGGTCACGCTCGGCTGGACCGCACCGGCGACCCCCGTGATGGTGCGCGGTGGCGAGGTGCGGTTGCAGCAAGTCGTGGTGAACCTCTTGTCCAACGCTGTGGACGCAATGGGCGACACCGGCCGCGTCTCCATCGAGCTTGCCCCCGGCAACCCGGTGCGCCTGTCGGTGCGCGACACCGGTCCGGGCATTGCGGACCCCGACCGGGTGTTCGATCCGTTCTACTCGACCAAATCGCCGGGCAGCGCCGAGGGGATGGGGCTGGGCCTGTCGATCTCCTACGGGCTTGTACAGAGCTTCGGCGGCTCGATCCGGGGCGCGAACCACCCGGACGGCGGCGCGGTCTTTACCGTGGACCTGGTGCCATCGGGCACCGCCACGCAGGAGGCCGCCGAATGACCCGCCAAGTGACCCGCCGCGTGCTGCTCGTCGATGACGACGCCTCGGTGCGCGAGGCGCTGGGCCAGACGCTGGAGCTTGCCGACATGATCCCGACGCTCGCGGGCAGCTACATCGAGGCCAAGGATCACATCGCCCGCGATTTCGCCGGCGTGGTCGTGTCCGACATCCGGATGCCCGGCAAGGACGGCTTCGCGCTGCTCGACTATGCTCAGACGACCGACCCGGAATTGCCCGTGATCCTGCTCACTGGCGAGGGTGATGTTCCGACCGCGGTGCAGGGCATGGCCTCGGGCGCCTTCGACTTTCTCGAAAAACCCTGCGCACCCGCCGACCTGATCGCCGTGGTGGAAAAGGCGCTCAAGACCCGCGCGCTCGTGCTCCAAAACCGCGCGCTCAAGGCACAGGTGCAGGCCGGGGATGCGGCCTCGCGGCTTTTGCGCGGGACATCGGCGCTGAGCCAGAAGATGCGTTCGGATGCGCGTACCGTCGCCCGGACGATGGCCGACGTGCTCATCACCGGAGAGCCCGGCGTGGGCACCGCCAAGATGGCCGAGGTCGTGCACCTGCTCTCTGCCGTGTCGCGCGGACCTTTCGTGAAGCTCGCCGGTGCCGCGATCACGCCCGATACCCTCGCCCGGACCTTTGCCGAGGCCAAGGACGGCACGCTCTTCATCGACGAGATTGCCGCCCTGCCCCAGCCCGCGCAATTCGCGCTGATCGAGGCGATCGAGGACCCCGCCGCGCCCCGGATCATCGCCGGAACCTATCAGGATCTTGGCAAGCTTGCCGAAACCGGCGCGTTCCACCCGGACCTTTATTATCGCCTCGATGCCGCGCGCATCCACATCCCGCCGCTGCGCGAGAGGCGCGAGGATATTCCGACGCTCTTTCGTCATTACCTCGCCATCGCCTGCGAACAGGCGGCCCTGCCGCTGCCCGACGTTCTGCCCGACGTGATGCAGCGCCTCGTGGCGCAGGACTGGCCGGGCAACGCGCGGTCCCTGATGAATGCCGCGATGCGCTATGCGATGGGAATGACCGAGGCCGACACATCGGAAGGGCTGGGGCTCACCGAACGTATGGCCGAGGTCGAGCGCACCTTTCTGACCGAGGCGCTGCGCGACCACGCAGGCAATGCGACCGAAGCCGCGCGGGCGCTGAAACTGCCGCGCAAGACGTTTTACGACAAGCTCGCGCGCCATGGATTAAGGCCCGAGGATTATCGCTAAAGCGTGATTCCAGCGTGATCAGACGCCATCCGATCTGTGCGGTTTTCCGCACAGTCCGGCGCAAACAGAGTGCGAAAAACCGCACATGCTGCCACGCGGCATCGGCGCAATCTGAGTTGAAAAAACCGCAAGCTACTGTAGAGAATACATAAATTCTCACCATGCGCCGCACGCATTTCTGTTCTTGCCGGAGTGCAACCCTCGCCGCCACATAGCCGGGGACCCCGACAGGGGCCGGGAGATACATGGAGGAGAGATCATGAAATTCCTTGCGACCGCCGCTATGGCAACCGTTCTGACCGCCACCGCCGCCACGGGTGCTCTTGCTGCCTGCGATGACGGAGAGATGGTCATCAAGTTCAGCCACGTGACCAACACCGACAAGCACCCCAAGGGCATTGCCGCTAACCTGCTCATGGAGCGTGTGAACGCCGAGATGGACGGGACCGCCTGTATGGAGGTCTATCCGAACTCGACTCTCTACAACGACGATCAGGTGCTCGAGGCCATGCTGCAGGGCGATGTCCAGCTCGCCGCGCCGTCGCTGTCGAAGTTCGAGACCTTCACCAAGGTGTTCCGCATCTACGACCTGCCCTTCATGTTCAAGAACATGGCCGCCGTCGATGCCTTCCAGACCTCGGAAGCCGGCATGGCGATGATGGACTCGATGCAGCGCCGCGGGCTTCAGGGCCTCGCCTTCTGGCACAACGGGTTGAAGCAGTTCTCGGCCAACAAGCCGCTCGAACTGCCGGAGGACGCCGCTGGTCTCAAGTTCCGCGTGCAGCCGTCCGACGTGCTCGTGGCCCAGATGGAAGCGCTCAAGGCCTCGCCCCAGCCGATGGCGTTCTCCGAAGTCTACGGCGCGCTCCAGACCGGCGTTGTCGACGGGCAGGAAAACACCTGGTCCAACATCTATGGCCAGAAGTTCTTTGAAGTGCAGGACGGCACCACCGAAACCAACCACGGCGTTCTCGACTACCTCGTGGTGGCGAGCGTGGATTGGCTCGACAGCCTCGATGAAGCGACCCGCGAGCAATTCCTCACGATCCTGAACGAGGTGACCGCCGAGCGGAACGCGGCCATCGACGCCGTCGACATGGAAAACCGTCAGGCGATCCTCGACGCCGGTGGCGTGATCCGCGAGCTGACCGACGAACAACGTCAGGCCTGGGTCGATGCGATGAAGCCCGTCTGGGAACAGTTCGAAGGCGACGTGGGCGCCGACAACATCGCCGCCGCGCAGGAGATCAACGCCGCGAACTAAGGCGCTCAGGGCGGACGGGTGCATCCCGCCCGCCCTTTTTCCATCCATCACACCGCCCCGCGAGGGGCTTTTCAAAGGGAAGTGCCATGAGCACCGGGGGTTATCGCCGGGGCTTCGAGGAAACGGTCATCGCGATCATCCTCGGCCTCATGACCATGGTCACGTTCGTCAACGTGATCCTTCGCTACGTCTTCAACGAGTCGCTCATCTGGGGGCTGGAGGTCACGCTGATCCTTTTTGCCTGGCTCGTCGTCTTCGGGATCAGTTACGGCGTGCGCATGACGATGCACCTTGGCGTCGATGCGATCACCGGGATGCTGAAACCGGGTTCGCGCCGGGTGCTCGCGCTCATCGCCCTCACCGTCTGCCTTGCCTATGCGCTTCTCATGATGAAAGGCGCGTGGGACTACTGGGCGCCCTACCCGGGCCTGTGGCAGACCGAAGGCCGCTGGTTCCCGCTGGGCTTCGACACGGGCACCCGCGACCGCGCCTTCTACGTCACCGACCAGGTGCCGATGCCGGGTTTCCTCAGGTTCCTCGAAGACTGGATCAACATGGGCGAGGAATACGACAAGCTGCCTCGCGTGATCCCCTATGTGATCATGCCCATCGGGATCGGACTGTTCCTGTTCCGCTATATTCAGGTCGCCATTCACATCATCCGTGGTCAATCCGACAGCCTCATCGTCTCGCACGAGATGGAAGAGGAAGTCGACGCCGCGCGTATCAAGGACTGATCCATGGAAGTCGCGCTTCTTTTCGTCATCATCGTCGGTCTTCTGCTGATCGGCGTGCCGATTGCCATCGCGCTCGGCTTTTCGTCGATCATGTTCCTGCTCGTGTTCTCGGACACCTCGCTCGCCTCGATCGCGCAGAGCTTTTATCAGGCGATGGCCGGGCACTACACGCTGCTCGCGATCCCCTTCTTCATCCTCGCGTCGTCGTTCATGTCGACCGGGGGCGTGGCGCAGCGGATCATCCGCTTTGCCATCGCGGTGGTCGGGCATTTCCGCGGCGGTCTGGCCATCGCGGGCGTGTTCGCCTGCATGCTCTTCGCCGCGCTTTCCGGCTCGTCCCCCGCCACCGTGGTCGCCATCGGGACCATCGTGATCGCGGCCATGCGCCAGCAGGGTTATACCAAGGACTTCGCGGCCGGCGTCATCGCCAACGCGGGCACGCTGGGCATCCTCATCCCGCCCTCGATCGTGATGGTCGTTTACGCCTCGTCCGTCGAGGTGTCCGTCGGCCGGATGTTCCTCGCGGGCGTCATCCCGGGGATCATCGCAGGCGTCATGCTGATGATCGCGATCTACGTTATCGCCCGCATCCGCAACATGCCCAAGGGCGACTTCGCGGGCTGGACGGAAATCGCGCGCTCCTTCGGCGCGGCCTTCTGGGGCCTCATGCTGATCGTCATCATCATGGTGGGCATCTACGGCATCCCCGGCATCACCGGCGCAATCTTTACCCCGACCGAAGCCGCCGCCGTCGCCTCGATCTATGCCTTCCTCGTGGCAACTTTCGTCTACCGGGACATGGGTCCGCTGTCGGAGGCCAACAACGGCGGCGTGAAGAAATCGCTTCTCAACAAACCGCAGGCGCTCGTCACCTCGCTCTGGCACCGCGACACCCGCGACACGCTCTTTGACGCGGGCAAGCTGACCATCACGCTAATGTTCATCATCGCCAACGCGCTGATCCTGAAACACGTGCTGACCGACGAACAGATCCCGCAGCAGATCGCCAACGCGATGCTCTCGGCGGGCTTCGGCAAGATCATGTTCCTCATCATCGTGAACGTGATCCTGCTCATCGGTGGCCAGTTCATGGAGCCCTCGGGCCTCATCGTGATCGTGGCGCCGCTCGTGTTCCCCATCGCCATCGAGCTTGGCGTGGACCCCATCCACCTTGGCATCATCATGGTGGTGAACATGGAAATCGGGATGATCACTCCGCCGGTCGGCCTGAACCTCTTCGTAACCTCCGGGGTTGCGGGCATGCCGATGATGAAGGTGGTGAAAGCCGCGCTTCCCTTCCTCGGAATCCTCTTCATCTTCCTGATCCTGATCACCTATGTGCCGATCATATCGACTTGGCTCCCGACCATGCTGATGGGACCAGAGATCATCACCAAGTAATTCTAATGGGCCGGGATCAACTCCCGGCCCTTTTCATCTACACTGCTTCATAAATACTTTGGGGGTGCGGGGGCAAAGCCCCCGCGTCGGTCGGATGTCGCGCAAGCGAAATCCGAAACCACCTTACCCCTGCGGCCGCTCCGCCCAGCCGGCAAAGATCTTCTCAAGCGCGACGACCGCGTAGTAGAGAACGATCCCCAGCGCCGCCAATGCGATGAGCACTGCGAACATCAGCGGGTAGTCCGAGTTGGTCTTCCCACTGTCAAAGAGCGCGCCAAGACCGCGTCCATGGGGCGACACGATCTCCATCAGGTTTGTCCCGATGAAGGCCAGCGTCACGGCCACCTTCAGCGCGCCAAAGAACTCTGGCAGCGTCTTGGGCAGCGCGATTTTCCAAAAGATCGTCGATTGCGATGCCCCCAGCGCGCGCAGAATGTCACGGTATTCCGGCTCGAGCGTCGAAAGGCCAATCGACACGGACACCGCGATCGGGAAGAACGAGATCATGAAAGCCATGAGGATGGTGTTGAAGTTGTGGTCGCCCACGAACATCAGCGCCACGATCGGCACCACGGTCGCCTTGGGGATCGCGTTGAAGCCCACGAGAAGCGGGTAGAGCGCATCGCGCATGAGCTTGGAGAAGCCCATGATCATACCGAGGAACAGTCCGACGATCACGGCGAGCACCAGCCCCACGACAGTGCGCCACAGCGTCTGCCAACCCATCTCGAGAAACAGACCCCAGTATTTCGCATAGGCTGGCGGCAGGTCGGACGGCGAAGCCATGACGTAGTTGGGCCAGCCGTTGACCCAGACCAGCGCTTCCCAGAGGACAAGGAACACGAGCACCGCCGCGACCGGGGCGAGCACCGCGCGGCTGGTCAGCGCCTTGACGAAGGACCCGCCCGCAGAGCGCATTTTCATATCGGGAACATAAGCCATTATGCCGCCACCCGGCCTTGGGCCACTTCGATCTGATGGCGCAGGATGTTGAGCATCTCGGCCGTCTCGGGGGTATAAAGGTCATCCAGTGTCCGGGGCCCGGTATCGGGCACGTCGAGCACGTATTGCGTGCGCGCCGGGCGCTGCGACAGAACCACAACGGTATCGGCCAGAAAGATGGACTCGCGCAGGTCGTGGGTGATGAGGACGCCGGTGAACGGCTCTTCCGCCTTGACCTTGTGCATTGTCTGCCAGAGGTCCTCGCGGGTAAAGGCATCGAGCGCGCCGAAGGGCTCATCAAGGATCAGCACCTCGGGCTTATGGACGAGCGCGCGGCACAGGCTCGCCCTCTGCCGCATCCCCCCCGACAGTTCCGAGGGCCGCTTGTTGCCAAAGCCCGCAAGGCCCACGAGCTCGAGCAGGTAATTCGCGCGCTCCATCTTCTCGGCTTTCGTCAGCTTGTTGGGCACGATCTCGAGCGGCAGCACGATGTTCTCAAGGATCGTGCGCCATTCCAGCATCACCGGGTTCTGGAACGCCATGCCTACGGTCGCGCGTGGTCCGGTAACGACCTCGCCATGCACCATGACCCGGCCCGTATCGGGCTTCATCAGCCCCGCGACCAGCTTGGTCAGCGTCGATTTCCCGCAGCCGGATGGCCCGACGACGGCGACGAACCCGCCCTCTTTCACCTCGACTTCGAGTCCGTCAAGCACGGGGAGCGGCCCCGTGGCGGTCTTGTAGGCGTGGCGCACGCCTTCGATCTTGATCATGGGATACATGGCCCACCCTTTCCCCGATTTGCCCCTTGAGACGGACCAAGGGCGCGAGGTATCCCCGCGCCCGCCGCTTTGTTCATTCCAGCGGGAAGCCCGATTCCGGCAGGTAGTCCTCGGTGAAATAAAGCGTCGCATCGGGTTCGTTCGTGAACTCGTAGGTCAGCTTGATCTGCTCGATGGCCGACGCCATGCGGTCTTCGTCGATAAGCCCGAAACCTGCCATGGCCGCTTCAGTCTTCACGTTGGCGTCGATGGACAGTTGCAGACGGCGGGTTTCCAGCTCGGCATCCGCCGCCGGGTTGCGCTCCATCAGGCTTTCGACGGCGGCGGCGGGGTCCGCGATCGCGTCTTTCCAGCCCATCGCCACGGCTTCGAGGAAGCCTTTGACCACTTCGGGGTTCTCAGCCGCGAACTCGGTGTTCACGATGATCGCGTTGCCGTAGAGGTCCACGCCGTAGTCGGACATGAGCAGCGTCACGAGGTCATCCTCGGGCACGCCCAGACGGGCGGCGTTGAGGTAGGAGGTGAAGGAAAACCCGGTGATCGAGGCGACCGCGCCCTCGGCCAGCATCGGCTCGCGGGTCGGAAAGCCCACGGGTTCCACCGTGATCGCGGCCATGTCGAGCTCGTTCTCGGCGGCGAAGATCGGGAACTGCGCCCAGGCTCCGTCCGGCGGCGGGGCGCCAAGGATCTTGCCCTCGAGCGATTTGGGATCGTCGGTGATGCCCAGCGATTTGCGCCCGATGACGGCGAAGGGGGGCTTGTCATAAATCATCATCACGCCGGTGATCGGCGCGCCGGGGTTCTGGTCGAGGAACTTGATCACCGAGTTGATGTCGGTAAAGCCCACCGGAAAGGCCCCGGTCGCCACCTTCGGAATGGCATCGAGCGACCCGGCACCTTCGGAGATTTCGACGGTCAGATCCTTGTCGGCGAAATAGCCCTTGTCGATGGCGACGAAATAGGGCGCCGCCGGGCCCTCGAATTTCCAATCGAGCGCGAAGGGAACCGAGGTCTGCGCCTGCGCGGCGGTGGCCGCGAAGCCCGCAATGGCGGCGGCGATGATGGTGCGGTGGAACACGTTGGACACTCCTTGTTGGACAGCCTTCTCACGAGGCATGGCGCCTGATCCTTTCCCGTCTTGACCAATTGGTCCAGTTCACGAGCCGGGCCTTATGCATCGCGCCGGAACTGCACAGGACATGGGCGGGGCGACAGGGCGCCTGCCTAAACCTTAGGCGACAGCCGCGCCTTGCGACAAGACTTATGTCCCGATCACTCCGCCGCGACTCGCGGTTGGCGGGTGGCCAGAATGGCGCCCAGTTCGGACCGGCACGACCCGCAGTTCGTTCCGGCCTGCAACGCGTCCCCGATCGCATCCACCGAGGCGAGGCCCTGCGTTTCGATCGCGGCGACGATGGTGTTGAGCCCGACGCCGAAACAGGCGCAGATCGTCGGGCCGGGATCGGGCCGGTTCGCGGGCGCGCGGCCCGTGAGAACGCCGGTGCCATCGGTCCCCGGCAGGGTGGCAAGGTAGTCTCGCGTGAGCGCCACGGGGGTCTTCGATACGAATAGCGCGGCGACGAGCCGGCCCTGCTCGAAGAAGGCGAAACGGTGGTTGCCCCGCGCGGCGTCACGCACCGCCTGCACCTCGACCTCCGGTCCCAGTCCCAAGAGCGCGCGGGCCTGCGCCTCCCAATCGTCCGGCGTCTCGCTGCCGGCCAGTTCCGCCCGCCAGCCCGTCCCGGTCCTGACCCGCGCCACGTAATCGGCGGCGAGCGCGATCGGACGATCGGCAACGGCGAACCCATACCATGCGGCTTCGTATGGCGCGACCTTCGCCACGCTCGCCTTGCTCTCCGGTTGTCCCGACAGGGGGTCGGTGACCGGGGCCACCAGCGCATCGATCCGGCCCGAGGGCGCGTTTTCCCCTGTCCAGTGCATCGGCGCAAAGACCTCGCGCCGGCGCACGTTATCGGTGACGAGCGCACGCAGGATCGCCCGCCCGTGATCGGTCTCGACCGTGACGAGCGCGGCGGGGCCAAGGCCCAGCGCCTCGGCATCCCGCGGGTGAATCTCGAGAAAGGGTTCCGGCAGATGCGCCGAGAGCCGAGCCGACTTTGGTCTTGGGCACGGACACCGGCGCCCGGTGGCTGACCGGGATCATGCGCGCGCGGCCGTCGGGGGTGAAAAACCGCCCGTCGCCAAAGAACCGCCCTCCCGCGTCCTGTGCAGTCACAGGCCAGCGCACCGGGGCGAGCGCGTCGTATTCCGTTTCCGACAGACCCGCGAGGCCCGAGATGTCGAAGTCCCGCCCGAAGCCTGCCGCGATCCCCGACAGCGCCGCGTATTCGCGAAAGATCTCTGCCGGTCCCGAGAAGTCGAAGCCCTCCGCCCAGCCCATCCGCCGCGCGACCTCGGCGATGATCGCCCAATCCGGGCGCACGCCGCCAGGTGCGGGCAGCGCCGCGCGCTGGCGGGAAATGGTCCGGTCGGAATTGGTCACGGTCCCCGATTTCTCGGCCCAGGCGGCGGCGGGCAGCATCACATGGGCGAGCCGCGCGGTGTCGGTCTGGCCCGTCACGTCGCTCACCACCACGAAGTCGCAGCCCGCAATAGCCGCGCGCACACGGTCCGCGTCGGGCATCGACACGGCGGGGTTGGTGTGGATGATCCAGAGCGCCTTGATCCGACCCTCGCCCACCGCATTGAACATATCCACGGCCTTCAGCCCCGGTGCCTCGGGCATGGCGGGCGAGGACCAGAAGCCCTGTACCGCGGCGCGGTGGTCTGCGTTCTCGATGTCGAGGTGACAGGCCAGCATGTTGGCGAGCCCGCCGACCTCGCGCCCGCCCATCGCGTTGGGCTGGCCGGTGACGGAAAACGGCCCCTGCCCCGGCTTGCCGATCCGCCCAGTGGCCAGATGGCAGTTGAGAATCGCGTTCACCTTGTCGGTGCCAGCGGAGGACTGGTTCACTCCTTGCGAGAAGATGGTGACGACCTTCTCGGTACCGCACCACAGATCATAGAAGGCCGCGAGGTCGCCGTCGGACAGCCCGGTGACCGAAAGATCCGTCGCCTGCGCTGCCACGATTGCCGCCTCGGCCCCCGTCACATGCTGCGCGAAGTCGGCATCGACCAACCCACGCTGGGCAATCTCGGCCAGAAGCCCGTTGAAGAGCGTCACGTCCGATCCCGGCGCTACGGCCAGATGCAGCTCGGCCCCGTCGCAGGAGGCCGTGCGGCGCGGGTCGATCACCACGATCTTCGTGCCCCGCGACGCCCGTGCCGCGAGGATGCGCTGGTAGAGCACCGGGTGGCACCACGCGAGGTTCGAGCCGACGAGCACCACCAGATCGGCCTCGTCCAGATCCTCGTAGGTGCCCGGCACTGTGTCCGTGCCGAAGGCGCGCTTGTGCCCCGCAACGGTCGAGGCCATGCAAAGCCTTGAATTTGTGTCGATATTCGCCGTGCCGATCAGGCCCTTGGCGAACTTGTTGGCGACGTAATAGTCCTCGGTCAGCAACTGGCCCGAGACGTAGAGCGCCACGGAATCCGGGCCGTGCTCGGCAATCGTCCGTTGGAAGGTCCCGGCCACCAGGTCCAGCGCCGCGTCCCATGTCGCCGTCTCGCCGTGCACCTGCGGCGTGAGAAGCCGGTCGTCCAGCCCCAGCGTCTCGCCCAGCGCCGAACCCTTCGAACAGAGCCGCCCGCGATTGGCCGGGTGATCGGGGTCGCCCTTCACCTCAAGCCCGCCGTCGCCGGTCGGTCGCAGAAGAACGCCACAGCCCACCCCGCAATAGGGACAGGTCGAGCGGATGGTTTGGGCAGACATGCGTTCCCCCTATCCCGCCAGAGAACAGCGCCCGGCCGAGACCTCGGCCAGCGGTTCCTGATAGTCGGGTCCAAAGATCAACTGGTCGCGCAGGGGGGTCACGTCGGCCCCGTCGCGGATAAGGCCGTAGAACCAGCCGCCGTCATCGGTGTCGCCATACATGACCGCACCGATCAGACGGTCGCCTTCGATCACGAGCCGCTTGTAGAGCACGCGCGCCGGGTCCGAGAACACGATCTCCTCCCGCCCCGCGCCGCCCGCGAAATCTCCCGCCGAAAACAGGTCGCAACCGGTGACCTTGAGCTTGGTCGAGACCTCCTTGTTCACGAAGACCGCATCGCGCCCCATGAGCGTGTCAGCCGCGACCTTGGCCTGATCGTAGAGCGGCGCGACGAGGCCGAAGAGCGCGCCGGCGTGTTCGACGCATTCGCCCAGCGCGAGGATGTCGGGGTCCGAAGTGACCATGTGGTCGTCCACGGCCACACCGCGGCCCACCTCAAGCCCCGCATCCCGCGCGATCACGGTGTTGGGCCGGATGCCAACGGCCATGACCAGCAGGTCACAGGGCAATTCGGTGCCATCCTCGAGCAGCAGCGCCCGCACATGGCCACCGTCGCCGAGGATCGCCTTGGACTGCGCCTGGCAGAGCACCCGGATGCCCTTTTCGACGAGCGACCGGCGCAGGAGGTAACCCGCCGCCTCGTCCAACTGCCGCTCCATGAGATGTCCCATGAGGTGCACAACCGTCACCTCGATCCCCCGCGCCGCCATACCCGCGGCGGCCTCGAGCCCGAGAACCCCCCCGCCGATCACCACGGCCCGCGCACCGGGCGTTTCGCCCAGCCGGATCATCGCCTCGGTGTCCTCGAGATCGCGATAGGCGATGACGCCCTCAAGGTCATGCCCCGGCAGAGGGATAATGAAAGGCGTCGATCCGGTCGCGATGACCAGCTTGTCATATGGCACTTCGCCTGCCGCCCCGACGACCACACGCCTATCCCGGTCGACGCGCAGCACCGGCTCACCAAATCGCGTGACGATCCCGTGGCGGGCATAGAAGGCGTCGGCATGGGTGACGATCTGATCATAGGTTTTCTCACCCGCCAGTACGGGTGAGAGCATCAGCCGGTTGTAGGTCCCGCGCGGTTCGGCGTTGAAGAGCGTGATCTGCCAGCCGGCCTCTTCGGCCATCAGGTGGTCGATCAGCCGACCCGCGGCCATGCCCGCGCCGATGATGACGAGCCGTCTGCCCTGCCCGCTCATGCCCCTACTCCGCCGCGATGGCCTTGGGGGTGTCGGGCGCCTTGGTTTTGGGCGTCGCGCCGGAGGCGTGCTTGGACTGGTTGCCATGCTCGTATTCCTCGAGGAAATCGAGCACCTCCTGCCGGTAGGCGTAGTAATCCTTGTGCGCGAGCAATGCCTTGCGCGTGCGCGGGCGCGGCAGATCGACCTTGGTGATCTTGCCGATCGTCGCCTGCGGCCCGTTGGTCATCATCACCACGCGGTCGGCCAGCAGGATCGCCTCGTCCACGTCATGCGTCACGCAAATCGCGGTGACTTTGGTGCGGTCCCAGACCTCCATCAACACCTCCTGCAGTTCCCACCGCGTGAGGCTGTCGAGCATCCCGAAGGGCTCGTCGAGGAGGAGCAGTTTCGGCGAGAGCGCAAAGGCGCGGGCGATCCCGACGCGCTGCCTCATCCCGTTCGACATTTCCGAGGCGGATTTGTCCATGCTGTCGCCCAGACCGACGCGTTCGAGGTAGTAATCCACCACGTCCTGCCGTTCGGCCATGCTCGCCTTGGGATAGACCTTGTCCACGCCGATCGCGACGTTCTCGCGAGCCGAGAGCCAGGGAAAGAGGTTGGGCGACTGGAACACCACGGCGCGTTCCGGGTCGGCCTCGACCACCTCTTTCCCGTCGAGGATGATCCCGCCTTTCGAAATCGCGTTCAGCCCGGCGGTCATGGTCAGGACGGTGGACTTGCCGCAGCCAGAGTGCCCGATGAGCGAGATGAACTCACCCTTCTTCACGTTGAGGTCGAAATCCTCGACCACGGTGAGTGGACCCTTGGGGGTCGGGTAGATCTTGTGCAGGTGCGAGAACTCGAGGTATTTCTCCTCGAGCGCCGAGACCCGCGCCTCGACGACAGCATTCGGCAGCGGTTCGTTGTGGATCGCGGTCACATTGGGCAGGTGGCGGACGCCTTCCGTCTTGGCCTCGATCCCCACATCCATGAGATACTTGGTCACCTCGGCCCTGAGCGCCTTGAACCTGTCGTCGCTGTTCATCGCGGATCGGTCGCGCGGGCGGGCAAGGTCCACGGTGAACTCGGCCCCGAGCGTCCCGTCGGGGTTCAGCGCGACAATCCGGTCGGCCAGCAATATGGCTTCGTCAACGTCATTGGTGATGAGCACGCAGGTCTGTTTCTCGGCCTGCCAGATCGCCTCGATTTCGTCGCCCAGATTGGCCCGCGTCAGCGCGTCGAGTGCGGAAAGCGGCTCGTCCAGCAGCAGCACCTCGGGGTTCATGGCAAGCGCACGGGCCACGTTTACCCGCTGGCGCATCCCGCCCGACAGCTCCGCCGGGCGGCGCGTGACCGCGTGGGACAGGCCGACCATCTGGATGTAATGCGCGACCTTGGCCTCTTTCTCGGCCTTGGGCATTTTGGGAAACACCGCATCGAGCGCGAGCATCACGTTCCCCTGCACCGTGAGCCAAGGCATGAGCGAGTAGTTCTGGAAGATCACGCCGCGTTCGGGGCCGGGGCCGTCGATGGGCTTGCCCTTGAACGTCACTTTGCCTTCAGTCGGAAATTCGAGCCCGGCCATCAGGTTGATCAGTGTCGTCTTGCCCGTGCCGGAGAACCCGAGGAGCACGAGGAACTCGCCCTCCTCGACGCTGAGGTCGATGTTCTTCAGGACATGGGCCGCTTGTGTGCCCTGACCGAAGCTTTTGGAGACGTTGGAAAATTCAAGAACTGCCATGACGCTCACCGGTTGTTCGAGAAGGTAAAGGCGGACTGGAGCGCATACATCACGCGGTCCAGAAGGAAGCCGATGATCCCGATGGTGAACACGGCCACCATGATCCGGGCCAGCGACTGCGACGAGCCGTTCTGGAACTCATCCCAGACGAACTTACCAAGACCGGGGTTCTGGGCGAGCATTTCCGCCGCAATGAGCACCATCCAGCCCACACCAAGGCTCAGACGCAGACCCGTGAAGATGAGTGGCAGGGCCGAGGGGAGCACGAGCTTGGTGATCTTGGTCCAGGTGTTCATCTTGAGCACCTTCGACACCGACACGAGGTCCTTGTCGATGGAGGCGACGCCGAGCGAGGTGTTGATGAGCGTGGGCCAGAGTGAACAGAGCGTCACGGTCACGGCGGAGATGATGAAGCTCTTGGGCAGCAGCCCGTCGGTCCCCGACGCCGCCAAGGCCGAGACGACCATGGTCACGATGGGGAGCCAAGCGAGCGGCGAGACCGGTTTGAAGATCTGCACGATGGGGTTCACGGCGGCATTGGCGGTAGGCGACAGGCCCGCGAGGATGCCGACCGGGATCGCGATGGCCGAACCGATGAGGAAGCCGAAGAACACCGTCTTGATCGAGGTCCAGATCTGGTCGTAGTAGCTCGGCGCGCCGGTAAAGGGGATGTCCTTCACCTCGTCACCCTTACCCGCCGCGATCAGCCTTTCGTTCCGCGCCTCGACACGTTCGTTGTGCTGACGCTCTTTCGCGGCCTTCTCCAGCGCATCCTCATGCAGATCGGTGAACGACGACCAGACCGCCACCGGGCCGGGAATGGCACCGAGCGAGGTCTGCACGCGCGGGGCCAGAGTGCCCCAGAGGGCGAGAAAAACCAGTATGGCCAGCACCGGCACGCCCAGCAGCCGCCAGACATCTTTCATCTGCGCCTTGGGGTTGTCGCCCGCCACGGCCTTGAGGATCGGGGTGATCCAGGCGAGGCCCAGAACCTTGAACCAGGTGTCGGCCTTGTTGATGCGGGTGAACAGGCGGGCGCGACGGGCCTCACGCGCTGCTTCACGGGCGAAATCGGGATCGACGGTCGTCATGGGTCCGGTCCTTTGATGTCACGGGATAGGGGCGCTCCCGGCCGGAACCGGAAGCGTGGCATGGAATGTGGATCAGCCCTGGATTTCGTTGCCCACGACCACCTGCTCGGCCTTGAGGCCGATGGGCAGACTGTCGAGATAGGCGTTCGGGGTCCGTCCATCGTAGGCGATGCCGTCGATGATGTCCTCGGCGGGGGTCGCGGGCTTGTAGCCGTCCGACGTCCAGTCGAAATCGGCTTCGTTCGCCAGACCTTCGTCCACCAGCATCCGGGCGGCTTCGAGGTAGATCTCGGGCTTGTAGACCGATTTGGCCACTTCATCGAACCAGCTGTCGGGCTTGGCTTCAGCGATCTGGCCCCAGCGGCGCATCTGGGTCAGATACCAGACAGCGTCGGAATAGTAAGGCTGCGTCGCGTTGTAGCGGAAGAACACGTTGAAATCGGGCACTGCGCGGGTATCGCCCTTTTCATACTCGAACGTGCCGGTCATCGAGTTGGCAATGACTTCCGCATCCGCACCCACGTATTCCGGACGGGCGAGGATTTCGACCGCCGCCTCGCGGTTGGCGTTGTCGTTTTCGTCGAGCCACATGGCCGCGCGGATGAGCGCCTTGGTCACGGCGAGGGTGGTGTTGGGGTATTGTTCGGCAAACTCGGCGGTGATGCCGAATACCTTTTCCGGGTTGTTTTTCCAGATCTCGTAGTCGGTGATGACCGGCACGCCGATGCCCTTGAACACCGCCTGCTGATTCCACGGCTCGCCCACCGAGTAGCCCGAGATCGTGCCGGCCTCGAGCGTCGCGGGCATCTGCGGGGGCGGCGTCACGGACAGGAACGCTTCGGCCCCGATCTGCCCGGTCACATCCTCGGGCGAATAGTATCCGGGGTTGATCCCGCCGGCGGCGAGCCAGTAGCGCAGTTCGTAGTTGTGGGTCGAGACCGGGAACACCATACCCATGTTGAAGGGTTTGCCGTTCGCGTTGAACGTCTCGATCACCGGCTTGAGGTAGCTCGCCGAAATCGGGTGGCTTACCTTGCCGTCCGAATCCGTGGGCAGCGCGGGCTTCATCATCTCCCAGACCTCGTTCGACACGGTGATTCCGTTGCCGTTCAGGTCCATGGAGAAGGGCGTGATGATATGTGCCTCGGTGCCGTAGCCGATGGTGGCGGCCAGAGGCTGACCGGCGAGCATGTGCGCCCCGTCGAGCGTGCCGGAGATAACGCCGTCCAGCAGCACCTTCCAGTTGGCCTGCGCTTCGAGCGTGACGAAAAGCCCCTCGTCGTCAAAGAACCCCTGCTCATAGGCGACGGCGAGCGGCGCCATGTCCGTGAGCTTGATGAAGCCGAAGGTCAGCATGTCCTTTTCCAGATCGAGCACTTCGGCCATCGCGGGCGCGGTCAGCGCGGACGAGGCAGCGAATGCGAGAGCGAGTGTCTTCATGGTCTTACGTCCCTTGGTTCTGTCGGGCACACGCGGTGCCGGGCTGAAAATACAAAAGCCGCTCGAATCGTCCTGTCGCGGGGAGGAGGTCGCGACACTGGATTCGAGCGGCTTTGCTCTGGTTTCCCATCTCTGGGAGAATTTCGTCGGGGGACACCGTTGTCCGCCTAGACCCTTTCTGGACCGGGTCGGACGGTGGCTCAAGCAAACTGCGCGGGGCGGCGCGGGTTTTCTGCTGCGGTGCAGAAACTGCCCGAATTTTACGCAGCCAATCTCAGAGATTTGCCCGCTCCGGGTCAAAACTTTTGCCATCGAAGAATGAATCGGGACCAAGGAACAGTCGGCCCGCCCCGCTCGCCACAGGAGTCTCGACGCGGATCGACCCTTCGATCTTGGACGAGGCTCCGGGAATGACGGCGCCCGCCGGATCCAGCGCGGCACGGTAGAGGTCCGGCCTGAACACATGGCTCGCCTTGCGCAGCGCCTCGGCGCGGTCCAGCCCCATGCGCGCGGCCAGCTGATAGCCGATCCATTGCGCCTGCGAACGCCACGGGAAACTCGCCGCGTTCTTGTAGAAGGTGACGAAATCCGGGACCTGCCGCATGTCGCCCCCGGGGGAAATGCACAGATTGCCGGTCAGCGCCCGGTCGATCACCTCGACCGGCATGGCAAGGTATTCGGGCCGCGCGAGGATTTCACCCGCCAGCGCCCGGCTGTCAGGGGCAAAGAGCCAGCGTTGCGCTTTCCACACCGCCCGGATGAGCCGCGCGGAGAGTTCCGGCTCGTCGTCGGCCCAGCCCTTGCGCACGGCGAGCACCTTTTCCGGGGCGCCCTGCCAGATCGCGCGGGTGGGCAAAAGGAGCGTTGCCACGCCCTTTTCCACCGCGATGGACCCCCAGGGTTCGCCCACGCAGAAGGCGTCGATCTCGCCCGAGGCCATCGCCTCGGCCATGAGCGGCGGCGGCACCGTGCGCACCTCGACCCCCTGCGGGGCCGGCAGGCCCAGCGCAGAGAGCCAGTAGTAAAGAAGTTCCGCGTGCATCGAAAAGGGGAACGGCACACCGATCCGCAGCCGCGCCCCCGCCTCGGGTCCGGCGGTGATGATCGCCGCGCCCGCCGCATGCGCATCGTCAAAGCCAAAGCCGTGGCCGCCATTCCGCATCCGCGCGGCCAGACCGTTACTGACCCCGATCACGTTGCCGTTCATCGACAGGACCGACAGCGCACACATCTCGACCCCCGACCCGCCAAGCCCCAGTGCCGAGGCGACGGGAACAGGGGCGAGCATATGCGCGGCATCCACCCGGCCAAAGGCCAGGAGATCGCGCAGCGACGACCAACTGGGCGCGGGCAGGAGGTCGAGCGCGAGGCCCTCTTCCGCGGCAAAGCCCATCTCCTGCGCCACGATCAGGGGGGCGGCATCCACCAGCGGGATGAACCCGACCGACAGCATCGCGCCCTTCACGACAGAAGCCCCGCCGTCGACACGAGCGCTTGCGCGACGTCGGCCACACGCTTGCCCTGATCCATCGCGGCCTTGCGCAGGATGGCATAGGCTTCGTCCTCGTCCACCCTGCGCGCTTTCATGATCATGCCCTTGGCCCGGTCGATGACCTTGCGTTCCTCAAGCGCACGCTTGGTGGTGGCCAGTTCGACCCGCATCCGGTGGAACATGTTGAACCGGGTCACGGCAGCATCAAGGATCGGTTTCACCCGGTCCGATTTCAGCCCGTCCACCACATAGGCCGACACCCCCGCCTCGATTGCCGCGCGCGTGAGTGCCTCGTCCGAGCGGTCCACGAACATGGCCACGGGCCGCACCATGGGGCCGGACGCGATGGTCAGCTCCTCGAGCACGTCGCGCGACGGGTTCGCGATGTCCACCAGCACCATGTCGGGATTGAGATCGCGGATCTTACCGGCGAGGTCATTCGTCTCGCCGACCACGGTGATGTCGAAATCCCCGGCAACACGCAGGCTCTCTTCGATGAGAACCCCGCGCTCGCGGTCCATTTCGACGATGACGACGGAGAGCCTGTCTTTCATGGGGTCCATGCACCGTCGTGGCAGAGCGTTGTAAAGAGTTGGTCCGTGCGGTGACGCGGTTTCCGACCACGCTCTTCACAGAGCGCCAAATTTCCGGGCAGCCGTGCCCGATCTCGAGGCAGAATACCGATTACCGCCCTGATCCGTGGCCCGCCCCCACCCGGACCCGCCGCCTTGCAGAGGCGCGCTCCCTCGCCCTAAGGTCCGGGCGGGAGGACAGCCATGACAGCCAATCCGACTCAGGACCACGTGGCCAAGGTCATGCAGGCCGCCGCATCGACCTCGGCCGCGGCCCGGTCACGTCTTGCGGCAAGCTGGCGGCGCTCGGTGGTCAAGCATGGGCTCGACCCGGCAGACCCATCCGCCGCCCATGTGATCGAGGCCGCCGCACTGGCCGACAGGCGCGCGCGCATGGCGGGTTTCATGTCGGTCGCCGCCCCCCGGCTCGACCGGCTCTACACCCTGCTCGGCACCTCGGGCTGCGCGGTCTACCTGACCGACACGGATGGCGTGATCCTTGACCAGCGGCTGGCAGAGGCCGACCGCGCTGCCTTTGAGGGATGGGGTCTGATGCCCGGCGCGGACTGGAGCGAAGCGCGCGAGGGCACCAACGGGATCGGCACCTGCCTTGCCGAAAGCCGGGCAGTCATCGTCCACCGGGGCGAACACTTCCACGCCCGCAACATCGCCATGTCCTGCATCGACGCGCCGATCTACGGGGCGGACGGACAATTGCTCGCAGCTCTCGATGTGTCTTCGGCCCGCGCCGACCAGACCGAGGGCTTCAACCGCCTGATCGCCGCGCAGGTCGCCCAGACCGCCCGCGCCATCGAGGAGGCGCATTTCCGGGCCAGTTTCGCAGACCGCCGGATCGTGCTGGCCGGTGGCGACGACAGCGACTCCGCCGTGCTGCTCGCCATCGACGAGGACGATCTCGTGGTGGGCGCCACCCGCGAGGCGCGGCGCGTCTTCGGTCTCGCCGCCGGACCGCTGGCCCCACGCCCCGCCTCGGACCTTCTGGGACGGGAGGGCAAGGATGGCCCGACCGGCTTTGCACGGGCCGAACGCACAGCGGTTATCCGTGCACTCGCACGCACCGGGGGCAATGTGACCGAGGCAGCGCGCGCCCTTGGCGTGGGCCGCGCGACACTTTACCGCCGGATGAAACGGCTTGGGCTGTCCTGATCACCCACTTGTCCCGGCGGTGGCTGGCGTTCGATGACCATCGGCAGGATGGGCCCCCAGCGCGTCTCTTGCGCCGGACCGGCCACGCGAAACCCGGCTTTCTCGTAGACCCGGATCGCGCGCGTTCCCGGGATGCGGGTCGAGCGCCACCACGGGCACACCGAGCGAGAACAGGAACGCCACGTGTTGCGCGACAATCGCTGTCCCGTGGCCCTGACCCAGCATGTCGGCAGGTCCGATGAACTGGTCGATGCCCCGGCTCCCCGCGGGCAGATGGCCGAAGTGGTGGTCCGCCTCGATCCCCGGATCGTAGTCCTGCAGGTAGGCGAAATCCCGACCCGCGAAGGAGACGATCCAAGGCTGGAAGCCGGGCATGGCCAGATCTTCCTCATCGAACGGATCGCTCTCGCCCCACCATGACGCCACATGGGGCGCGGCCTTCCACGCCCGTAGCATCGGCAGGTCGGTCAGGGTCGAGGGACGAAGGCCATAGGGGCCGGCCCGGTCGCTATCCATGTTCCCCTCTTCAAAGCGATGTGCCAAGCCGGTCCCCTTGGGATGGACGGCGCGTTGCAGCACGACGTCGCCATGGTCGATCATCCGGCGTCCTGGCCGCGCAGGCAACCACATCCATTGTCCTGATGCGGCGGCCTATCGCAGGCCGGG
The DNA here is from genome assembly GCA_001626765.1 of Maritimibacter sp. REDSEA-S28_B5. Lineage (GTDB taxonomy): Bacteria > Pseudomonadota > Alphaproteobacteria > Rhodobacterales > Rhodobacteraceae > Maritimibacter. The sequence continues at coordinate 90,406 of LUOO01000112.1, read as the reverse complement.
CAGCGTTCCCACCGGCTGGCTCGCACGGCTGACGATGGCGGGAGCCTCCCGGATGAGGGTCGGATCGGTGATCGTCGCCACCATGAACAGCGCAAAGTCGATGCGCCGGGTCAGGTTCGCGGCGAGGATCGGATCGCCTACATGCCGGGCCCAGAGAGGCAGGCCCTCCGACGGTCCCTCTTCCAGCCCCGATCCGCGCACCACGGTCCAGTCGGTGTCACTGGCAAAGATCATGTCGGTCGCGCGCACCTGATCGGAGACATCCGCGAACCGCGTCAGCCGGCCCAGAAAACCGAAGAGGGCGACAAAGGCCCGCATCCGCCAACCGTAGCGATCCCGCCCGTCCCGGCTGATGTGCCAGCCACAGGAAAAGATCAGCCGTGCGCCGGGTCTGGCGTGAGTCAGGACGGCCCGCGCCGTGCCCGAGGCGTAATCCTCGACCCCCCATGGGGCGAGCACGGTCAGCACCGCATCCGCGCCCGCAACCGCCTGCGCCACGGCGGCCTCGTCATCGGTGCGGGCCGGAAAGACCGTGATCCGGTCGCCGAAGCGGGCGAGCTTCCCGACGCTCTCGGGACGGCAGACGCCCGTCACCTCGTAGCCCCGGTTCAGGCAATGCTCGGTCATGTATTGACCAAGCTTGCCGCTGATTCCGATGATCGCGACTTTCATTCCCTCTCTCCCCCCTGAACGGATTTCGAGCCACGGATCACGAGCCAGAGCGCAAAGCCCACCTCGGACAGCGTGATGATGACAAGGAGGCCGATCCGCAGGTATCCGAGCGCGTCCATGTCGGGGAAGGCAAAGGCATAAAGGCTATCGGCCAGATAGCCGGTGCCGCCCACGATCAGTCCCCAGCCAAGAAGGCGCGGGAAAAGGCCGGAGCGCAGGACGAGCGTGCCCAGAAGCCACAGGTGCAACGTGAAGAACGCCTGCCAGATCCAGACGCCGGAGTGGTGCGCATCGAGCAGAACACTGGCCAGCGCAGGATCGCCGCCGTTTGCCGCAAGCGAGACCAGCCCGCCTTGCAGGAGCAGCATCGCCCCCATCACCGTGACCATCCCGAACCGGGCGATCACGGCGGCGAATGCCAGGGTTTCGTTCACGCGGCGGAACATCTGGTAGAGCATCGTGGTCGTCATCACCTCGAGAAGCAGCACCAAGACATCCGCGCCGATCCCGGCGTTGAACAGCCCGCGCCGGGCGATCACGTTTCCGAGGGTCGCCGCTGCATCGCCGCCGACGATGATCTGGCTTGGCACGTAGCCGATGGCAAAGGCGCCGACGACAGCGATGGCGAGGTAGAAGCCCCCGGTCAGGCGGGCGTAGCTGCGGGTGGTGGGGTCGTCGAATATCATTCCGGGCCTCCTTTCAGGCAAAGGGGTGCCAGCCGTGCGAAATGCACGTTCCGGCCGTTGGAAAAGCTGTTGAGAGGGCCGCGTGTCGGCCCGTGGTCACAGGATTAGCGCCACGCGAACCTCAAGAAAATTGCCAGAATCTCTGGATGTGCTATGCGTTTTTCTATGGATTGGAAGAATGTCGCCTTCGACTGGACCCGCGCCCGCGCGTTCCTTGCCACCGCCGAAGAAGGATCCTTGTCGGCAGCGGCACGGGCGCTGGGGCTCACGCAACCCACGCTCGGTCGGCAGGTCGATCTGCTTGAGTCCGAACTTGGCGTCGCGTTGTTCGAGCGGGTGGGTCGCGGGGTGACGCTCACGCCCGCGGGCCATGCGCTTTTGCCCCATGCCCGCGCCATGGGCGAGGCTGCCGCGCGCCTGTCGATGACGGCCTTCGGCCAGAACGACGCGATGGAAGGGCCGGTGGTGATCTCATCCTCTGATGCCTATGCGGGGCTGATCCTGCCCCCGATCCTCGACGCGCTGCACGAGACGGAGCCCCGGATCACCGTGGACCTCGTCGTGTCCAACAGCGCCTCGGACCTGCTGCGGCGCGAGGCGGACATCGCAATCCGCAGTTTCGAGCCGAAAGAGCCGGAGCTCATCGCAAAAAGGCTGCGCATGGCCCACGCGCGGCTTTATGCGTCACGGGATTTCGTCGCCCGAAAGGGACCGTTCGAGCGGCCGGATGACCTGCGCGACGCGCGGTTCATCGGCATCGACAACAGCGGGGTCATGCTGGACGTGCTGCGCCAGATGGGGCTGCCGATCAGCGAGCGGAACATGCCCATCCGTTGCGAGAATTTCCTCGTCATGTGGGCGATGGTGCTGCGCGGCATGGGCATCGGGATCATCGACGACCGGATCGGGGACGCGGAGCCGCAGGTGGAGCGGGTGCTGCCCGACCTGCCGCCCCTGTCCTTTCCCGTCTACCTCGTCGCGCACCGCGAGATTCACCAGAACCGCCGGTTGCGCTTCGTCTATGACTTCCTTGCCGAGCGGCTGCGGTGACTAGCCCGCGGCGACGGTCTGGCTCTGCGTGCCCAGCCCTTCGATGGTGAGCGTCATCACGTCGCCGGGCTTGAGGTAGAGCGGCGGTTTCATCCCCATGCCGACGCCGGGCGGGGTCCCGGTGCAGATCACGTCACCGGGTTCCAGCGCCATGAAGCGGCTGATGTAGCTGACCAGAAATTCCGGTTTGAAGATCATCGTGGCGGTCGAGCCGCGCTGCTGGGGGGTGCCATTTAGGTCGAGCGCCATGGCAAGGTCGGCGGTGTCGATTTCGTCCGGGGTGACGAGCCACGGACCCAGGGGCCCGAAGGTCGGGCAACCCTTGCCCTTGGACCATGTCCCCATCCGCTCGATCTGGTATTCGCGTTCCGACAGGTCGTTGCAGATCGTGAAGCCCGCGACATGGGACAGTGCGTCGGCCTCTTCGATGTAGCTTCCGCCGGTGCCGATCACGATGGCAAGCTCGATCTCCCAATCCGATTTCACCGACCCGCGCGGCAGGACGACAGCGTCGTTGGGGCCACCGATGCAAGAGGGCGCCTTGTTGAACAGGATCGGCTCGGACGGGATGTCCATTCCCGCCTCGGCGGCGTGGTCGGCGTAGTTGAGGCCCACGCCGATGAAGTTCCGCGTCCCGGCGACCGGCGCACCGATCCGGGTGCCTGCGGGTACCTCGGGCAGGTCGGCGTGACCGAGCGCGGCGATGCGGGTCAGATGAGCGGGCGACAGCGTCGTGCCGGTGAAGTCAGGCACCACCTCGGACAGGTCGCGCATCACGTCCGAGGCATCCACCAGACCGGGCTTTTCCGCGCCAATCTCTCCGAACCGTATGAGCTTCATGTCGTTCTCCCTTTTCTCCTGACCTCCCCCATGCGCAACGCCGCGTCAATGCCGCAGATTGGATGGCCCGGACTGGACAGGGCCGGGGCGGCTTTGCACCTTGGAGCGGGGAGGACTGATCATGATTTTTGACGACCGCGCCTGCATCCTTGGCGAAGGGGCGCTCTGGCATCCCGAACGGGGCGAGCTTTTCTGGTTCGACATCAAGGGACGGCGGCTTATGTCCCGCCACCCCGAAACCGGGGCCACCCGCGACATCGCGCTCGACGAGACGTATTCGGCGGCCGGCTGGATCGACGCGGAGCGGATGGTGCTGGCCTCGGAAACCGGGCTCTGGGTCTGGAGCATCGACGGGGGGATGACCCGGCTTGTCGACCTTGAGGTTGACCGGCCCGACACCCGCACCAATGACGGGCGGATCGACCCCTGGGGCGGGTTCTGGATCGGGACCATGGCCAAGGATCACACGCGAGGCGCGGGCGCGATTTACCGCTATTACGAAGGTGAAATGCGCCAGCTTTTGCCTGGCATCACGGTGCCCAACTCGATCTCGTTTCTGCCGGACCGCAGCGCCGCCTATTTCTCGGACACAGGGCAGCGCAAGACGTGGCGGATTGCGCTCGACGCCGATGGCTGGCCCAGGGGCGCGCCGGAGCTGTTCCTCGACGGCAAGGCGTTGTCTCTGCTCGCGGACGGGGCGGTGGTGCTGGCCGACGGGACGCTGGCGGTCACCAACTGGGGAAGGGGCGAGGTGCTGCTGGCCGCGACCGGCGGACAGGTCACCGGGCGGATCGGGCTCGCGGCGCCTTTTGCCAATTGCCCGGCGCCGGGCGGTGCGGATTTCACCACGCTCTACGTCACCACGGCGACCGATGGGCATGGGTTCGAGAGCGATATGGACGGCACACACTCGGGTAAGACGCTGGTCGTCGCGGACGCGCCCCGCGGGTTGCCGGAATACCGGTTCCAGCTCGACTAGGTGGGCTTCGCCCAAAGCGAAACACCCCGGCCGCGGGCCGGGGTGTCGCAGCGTTACAGGTAGCCTCGGATCACTCCGCCGGCGCAATCCGGCGCAGGTCGGCGATGCGCATGACTTGCTGCATGGTGGCTTCCGACCGGAACTCGCCCTTGGTCGGGTCCATGAGGTCGGCAAAGGTCACCGCGTCGATCTTGAGGCAATCCACATGGCCCTGCGCCACGGCGGTGGCCGATCGCGGCTTGCCGTCGAGCAGACCCATTTCGCCCAGAAGCGCGCCGTCACGCAGTTCCGCGACCTTTTTCTGCTCCGGGGTGCCGTAGCCCACGTAAATGTCGACCTTGCCTTCCTTGATCAGCAGGCAATGGGTGGCCGGATCGCCCTCGCGCAGGATGACTGCGCCCTTGTGGAACACCACATCCTCGACCCGCTGCGACAGGCGCGTGACCTCTTCGATCGACAGTTCCTTGAAGGTCTGTTCGAGGTAGCGCGAGCGCAGTTTGCGCAATTCGATCAGGAAACCGATCAAAGACGGGATCGTGATGCAGAGGTTATAGAACATGTGCAGAAGCGGGCGACCGGGCATCCCGTCATAGCCGGTGAGCTGTTCGAAGAGCCCGTTGTTGGCCATCAGGCCGAACTTGCCCCCTGCTTGGTAAAAGTTCAGCATCGCCTCCTGCTGGCCAGCGGGCACGGCCATGTAGTGCCCACCGCCGGTCGGCACGGTCGCCCAGAGCTGGACCATCCCCGGCCATTCCTGCGCCTGATCGAAATAGTAGAAATAGGTGATCGTCAGGTGTTCGAGCGCATGCCACGACAGCGCCAGAAGCGCGATGAAAAGCCAGCGGTTGCGCGGGAAAAACAGCAGCACCATGCCGGTGCCGAAGTAGCCCAGAAGTTCCCACACCAGGTGCACGACCTCGAGGTCGAGTTGCCCGAAGACGGCACAGGCGGCGGGACCCACGAGCATTTCGCCATTGGCATCGGCAAGCGGCGCGCCATCCGGCCCCGCCTTGGCGATCTGGTCGACGGAGTAATAGGACGGCTGGTCGGTGGCCGCGCGCAGGCCAAGGTCCACGGCTCGCTGGGCGTTGTCGATGTTGTCGACCGGCGGCGGGCAGGCCACGGTGCCGTTCAGATAATCAATCTGGATCACCTGGATCAGATGTTCCGCGAAATGGCCGATCTGTAGCACCGTAAAGAGCCCGAGAACGGCGATCATCGAGTAGTTCTTGACCTTCCAGATGCCCTCGAACAGCGCGAGCGGGATCCACGGCAAAAGCGTGTAGAAGGCGATAAGGTAAAGCGGTTCGCCCCCCACGATCGCGTTGATCTGGAGCACGTAGGAAATGAAGGCGGTCACGAGGACGACCTGAAGGCTCACCCCCTCGAACCGGAAGAACCGGCGGGCCTGCGCAACGATCTGGTTCATCTCAGACCTCGTCCGGCAGGTGGCGCATGGCGGAAACGCGCTGGACCACGAAGCTCGAGAAGAGCACGACGAAGGTCAGGATCGCGGCCAGCACCGGCCATTTGTCGCCCCAGCTCGTCGCGTCGAATCCGGGGGCCACGGGGCTGTTCCAGCCACCACAAAACGCCAGCGCCGCACCGGGCAGGCCGGACAGCGTGAGGGCGGCAAGGGTCGTGAGGATGCGGATCACTTCGCCTCTCCCTTCGCTTTGGCGCGGGCAAGGACGCGGGTGATGAGAAAACTCGTGGTGCCGATGACGAGAGCAAAGACGATGACGAGCACCGGCCATTTGCGCAGCCAGTCGTCTGCGCCGAACCCGCCGCCGACGCCGCCCGCGGCAGCCAACGCCACACATGGAATGATGAATGATAGCCCTGTCAGGGCGAAGAAACCGCTTCGCATGAAATCCTCGGCATTTCGCCTATGTGATTGTCCCAGTGTCGGTTCTAGCGGCAAAAGGTCACGGAGCGAACAACATTCTGTGACCGTTAAAAAAATTTCTGACAGGGTGACCCGGCGGGCGTTCTACGCCGTTCACGGGGCCTCGTCCCGCGCTTGCCATTTCGTCGCGCGACGGCCACGATCCGCGTCGATCCCTCACCCCCTGCCCCGGATCGCGGGCAGGACAGCCGAGCTTCAGGAGACCCCCATGTCGATGCCGCCCTTCCACCTTGCCTTTCCCGTCCACGACCTCGCGGCGGCGCGCGATTTCTACAAGGGCCTCCTGGGCTGCACCGAGGGCCGGTCCTCGCCCGAGTGGGTGGATTTCAATTTCCACGGCCACCAGATCGTCGCCCATCTCGCCCCCGACGAATGTGGATCGGCGGCGACCAACGCGGTCGATGGCCACGGCGTCCCCGTGCGCCACTTCGGGGCGGTGCTCGACATGGCGACGTGGGAGGCGACAGCGGAAAAGCTGCGTGCGGCGGGGACCGAGTTCGTGATCGAGCCCTATATCCGCTTCAAAGGTCAGCCGGGCGAACAGGCGACGATGTTCTTTCTCGATCCGTCGGGGAACGCGGTCGAACTGAAGTCCTTTGCCGACATGGGTCAGCTTTTCGCCACCTGAGCGGTCTTGCGCGATAGTCCTGCGGCGGGCGGCAGGAGATCGCCCTGCACCAGCCGGGCGAGAAGCGCGGGCACCGGCCAGAGGCGCGACAACGGATAGAGCAGGCGGTTGCGCAAATGGGCGAGCGCGCGGCTATCGGATTGATATTGCGGCGTGAACATCGCCGACAGCGACTGATAGCCCCAGACGTGGGTGCGTCGCATCCGCGCGTAGCAGCGCAGCGCGTCGGGCAGGTTGTGGGGGTGCAGGGCCAGCGCGCAGGCCAGCGCGTTGGCATCAAGCAGCGCCATGTTGGCCCCCTGCCCCAGCTGCGGCGAGGTGCGGTGCGCGGCATCCCCGATATGGACGAGATTGCCCGCGACCGGGTTCAGCAGCGTACCATGGGCATAGCGGGCCATGGTGAACTGGTCGGGGTCGATGATCTGCTCGGCGTAACCGGCGGCCTCGGGCCAGTGGGTGCGCGCCGTGTCGCGCCATGCCGCAAGGCCGGTCTGCCGCCAGTCGGCGTAGCCATCGCGCGGCAGAGACCAGAAGAGCGCGGCTTTGGCTCCGGTCGCCCCCGCCGGCGTGCCGATGGGCAAGACGCCCATCATCCGGCTCGCGTAGTGATACCGCTGGGTCAGCTGATCCTCGGGAAAGGCCCCCGGTACCCAGTCGACTGTCGCCCAGATCGCGCCGAAGGGCAGGATACGGTGGACGAGCGGCGACAACCGCGATCCCGCGCCGCTCGCGTCGATGAGCAGGTCATAAGTCGCGCTCTCGCCAGAGGCGAGGGTGAAGCGGTTTGCGCTTTGCCCGATGACCTCGGACGACGGAAGAAGCCGCGCCCCCGCGTCCTGAGCGGCGCCGAGCAGCAGGTCGAATAGCACCGAGCGGTGCAGCGCGAGGCCCTTGGTCGAGGGCGTGCGGCCATAGGCGGCGACGAGAACGGGACCGTTCGTCTCGACACTGGTGCCAAGGAGGGACGACAGGATCTGGCCCTGGGCGAGCGCCGCCTCCTCGATCCCGATGGCGGCGAGGACGCGGCGGCCCACCGGTTGCACCACGAGGCCGGAGCCGACCGGCGCGGGGCGGGCGAAACGATCGTGCACCTCGACCGAATGCCCCGCGCGCGCAAGAAGCGCAGCGGCGGCCAGCCCGCCGATCCCAGCCCCGGCGATCCCGATACTGAGTGGTTTGGCAATCACGTCCCGGCCCCCTTGATGCGGGCCGAGAGGATCATGTTTCGCGGGCGGGGGGAAGCCGTCTAGCTCCCCGAATGAGTGACCTCGGTCAGAAGCTCGGCCATGGCGGCACGGGCAAGTCCCTTGTGCGGGGCGGCGCGCGCGGCGTCGAGATTGACCGCCTCTCCCACCTGGATGAGCGCCACCATGCCCAGCGTGTAGCGGGCCGAGGAGGCGACGCCATAGAGCCCCTCTTGGGTCACGGTCATCCGGTAGCTTTCGCCGAGCGGCGACGCCACGGGTGTCGCGCCTTCGGGCAACATGCCACGGATGGTCGCGACATTGTGGCCATGCGAGGTCTCAATGAATTCAATGGTATCGCCCGGCTCTGCCTGGACGAAGGCGGGGTCGAAAACCATGGCCTCGTCAGGGCCCGCGCCGAGCATCCGGACTTGAATCGTGTCGGCCGAGGCAGCGGTCGCGGCGAGGCCGAGTGCCGCCGCGCATAGGATCTGTTTCATCATCTGTCCTGTCCTTTGCTCATCTGTAGCGCCGCCCTTCTGCGCCCCGGACAGGGGGGCGGCCTTGCGCTGGGTCAAATCGGGCGGGGGCGCGACGAGCGGTCGCAGGGACAGGAAGCGGCGTCAGTTCCTTTGCCGCTCGTCGAGGCCAAGACCGCGACCGATGATCTCGCGCATGATCTCGGACGTGCCCGCGTAGATGCGGCTGATCCGCGCGTCGCGGTAGAGGCGGGAAATCTCGTATTCGTCCATGTAGCCCGCGCCGCCGTGAAGCTGGAGGCATTCGTCGACCACGCGGCCCTCGACCTCGGAGGTGTAAAGCTTGGCCTCGGCGGCCAATTCAGCGGACAGCTCGCCCTTCATATGCGCCTGCGCGCAATGGTCGGTGAGCGCCCATGCGGCGTCGAGTTCCGTGCGCATCGAGGCCATCTTGAACCGCGAGTTCTGGAACGTCCCGATGGGGCGGCCAAAGGCGCGGCGGTCCATGATGAACCCCATCGTGATGTCGAAGGCGCGTTCGGCGCGGGCGACGAAACCGACGGCCCCGATCAGCCGCTCCTCGGCGAGGTTCATCATCATGGTCTTGAAGCCGCCCGAGGGGCTGCCAAGGAGGTTGTCTTTCGGCACCTTCACGTCGTCGAAGAACAACTCGGCGGTGTCCTGGCTCTCAAGCCCAACCTTCTTGAGGTTGCGGCCACGGGTAAGGCCCGGCGTGCCGTCCTCGACCCAGAAAAGCCCGATCTCGTGGCTTTTTTCGGAGTTCGTGCGCGCGGCCACGAGGATGAGGCCCGCGAGGAAGCCATTGGAGATATAGGTCTTGGAGCCGTTCAGCACCCAGTGATCGCCCATGTCCACGGCGCGCGTGCGGATACCCGCGAGGTCCGATCCCGTGCCCGGCTCGGTCATCGCGATGGCAAGGATCGTCTCGCCCGACACCACACCGGGCATGAAGCGGTCGCGCTGGTCGTCGGAGGCGAATTTCTGAAGGTAAGGCCCCGCGATACGGTTGTGCAGGCCCAGAAAGAACCCCGGTTCGCGGGGACCGATTTCCTCGCAGAGGATCATGTCGTAACGGAAATCATCGACGCCGAGGCCGCCGTATTTCTCGTCGGCATACATGCAAAGAAACCCCTCCTCCCCGGCCCGGTGCCAGACCTCGCGCGACACGACGCCTGCCTCGCGCCAGTCGTCGGCGTGGGGATAGACCTCTCGCTCGGCCCATGCGCGGACCGACTGGCGGAACATCTCGTGTTCTTCGGCATAGATCGTGCGTTTCAGCATCGGGACCTCCGGCTGACGGAATGCGTTCGGGATTGGGTGTGGAGGGAAATGGCGAGGCGGCGCAAACCGCCCCGCCGTCAGAGTTTACTCGATCGTTTCGACGAGCACCCACGAGCCGTTCTCGATGCGCGAAACAAAGATCTCGTCGGCGGCGGTGTGATCCTCGGCCGTGAAATCGACATGGTTGCCCGCGATCACGTCATCGTAGTCGAGACCCTCCATCGCGGCGATGAAACTCTCATGCGTCAGGTCGGGTCCGGCGGCTTCAAGCGCGCGCACGAAGATTTCCGCGCCCGAGCGGCCAAGCAGCGCACCGGTGCTGGGGAAGTCCTCGCCAGTCGCTTCCTTGTATTGCGCCATCCACTCCATGACCTCAGGTTCGCCCACACGGGCCTCGAGGTCCTGCCAACCAGCGCCGGCATAGACGCCGTCCATCACGCCCTGCTGGGCGAGGCCCTTGGCCACGACCGTGTGGAACCCCGCGCCCGAGACGTAGAACTTGAGGTCGTTCATGCCGAGCTTGCGCGCGGTCGCGATGGCGTTGATCTGCTGGGACACGCCAAGCGCGAGGCCCACGGTGTCACAGCCCGCATCCTTGACCCGCCCGAGCGCGCCGGTGAAATCGCTTTCGTCCGGCTTGTGGCCGATTTCCTCGCCCAATTCGATCACGCCGTCCTCGGCCAGCTTCTTGGCGCCCTCGGCGATCTCCTGGCCAAAGTCGGTGGGCAGGATCATCAGGCAGACCTTCTGGGTCCCCTCGTTTTCGGCCATGTAGGTCAATGCCGAGATCGTGCCGTCATAGTAGGACGAGGTGCCCGCAAATTTCCACGGCGCGGGCGGCTCGATCATCTGGCGCGCGGCCGTGATGGGCGAGATGTTCGGGATGCCCTTCGGCTCCATCAATTGGAACATGGCGAGGTTGTGGGGCGTGCCGAGGTTCAGGAGCATCGCAAAGACCTGATCGCGGTTGATCAGCTTGTTCGCGGCCTGCGCGGCCTTGGGCACCTGATAGCCGTGATCTTCTACGATGTAGTTGATCGTGCGGCCATGTACGCCACCGTTCGCGTTCACCTCGGCGAAATAGGCCTGCGCCGCGGCCACGGCGGGCGCCGCTGCCGCCAATGCCTTGATATATTTCATATTATCCTCCCTGAATTGACGTTCATGCGTCATACATCTCGCCGATGAGGCCCTTGTGGCGCTCATTCACGAAATTCCGTTTGAGCTTCATCGTCGGCGTGAGTTCTTCGTCCTCTGCCGTCAGCAATATGTCGATGAGCCGGAAATCCTTGATCTGTTCGACCTGCGCGAAATCCTTGTTCACTTCGGCCACCACGCCCGCGATCAGCTCGCGCACCTCGGGGGCGCGGGTGAGAGAGGCGAAGTCGGAAAACGGCACGGCGCGGTCCTGCGCGAACTTCTCGACATTCTCCTGGTCGATCATGATGAGGCAGGTGAGATACTTGCGCTTGTCCCCGATCACCACGGCGTCCGAGACATAGGGCGAGAACTTGAGCTTGTTCTCGATCTCGGCCGGGGTGATGTTCTTGCCCCCCGCCGTGATGATGATGTCCTTCATCCGGCCCGTGATGGTCAGCGCGCCGTCGTTGCCGACAGCAATTCACCCTCGTCGGTGATCTTCATCTCGACGCCGGGCAGCGCTGGGCCGACGGTGCCGATCCGGTTATCGGCCACGGTGTTCACGGTCGCCACGCCCCCGGTTTCGGTCATTCCGTAGCCCTCGACCAGCGGCACGCCCAGTGCTGCGAACCAGCGGATGAGGTCGGGCGAGATGGGTGCGGCGCCGGAGGTCACGCGGCGGGCGTTGGCAAAGCCCAGCATCCGGCGCAGGTTCGCGAGGACGAGCACATCCGCGATCTTGTGGGCCAGCCGCAGGCCGAGACCGGGACGCTCGGCACGGGCATGGCGGTCCCCGATGGCCAGCGCCCAGTCAAAGGCGCGACGCCCCACCGGCCCCGCGTCCGCGCGCATGATCATCACGCGGGAATAGATCTTTTCCCAAATGCGCGGCACGCCGGAAAAGGTGTCGGGGTTCACCTCTTGCAGGTTCTCGAACACGGTTTCCGGGCTTTCGGCGAAATTCACCGTCGAGCCGTTCGCGATGGGCGCCTCGACCGACACCAGCCGTTCAAGGACATGGCAAAGCGGCAGGAAGCAAAGCTGTTCGTCGGTCTCGCTGAAATCGAGCGTCTGGCGGCCCGCGACAAGCTGAAAGATCATGTTGCGGTGCGTGATGATCGCGCCCTTTGGCGGGCCTGTGGTGCCGGAGGTATAGATGAGCATCCGGGGATCTTCAGGGCGGATCTCGGCCATCGCAGCCTCGAAAAGTCCGGGGTCGGCCGCCTCCTGTTCGCCCCCCATGGCGAGGAGGTCGTCGTAGAAGATAACGTTGGGATGGGAAAACCCGGCGAGCCCGTCGCGGTCGAGCACGACGACGTGCTTTACGCCGGGCATATCCGCGCGGGCGGTCAGGTATTTGTCCAGTTGCTCGTCATTCTCGACGAAAAGCACCGAGGCCCCGCTGTCGGCGGCAAGATAGGCGAGCTGTTTCGCGCTGTCGGTGGTATAGACGCCCGCCGGAATGGCTCCGATGGCGGCCGCGGCGAGGTCGATGTAGAGCCATTCGCGCCGGTCCTCGGACAGGATCAGCACCGGCTCGCCGCGCTTGACGCCCAGCGCCATGAGCGCCCGCCCGATCCTGCGGGAGGTGTCGAACCATTCGGCCCAGCTGTGCGCCTGCCAGATGCCCAGACGCTTCTCGCGATGCGCCGTGCGCTTGCCATACTGGGCGCAGCGGGCTGCCCAGAGCGCGACCATGTTGGCGTGGCCGTCGAAGGTGATGGGATCGTGGCGGTTCACGCGCGTCATCTCCATGTCTTGCGCCTCTTCCAGCGTTTCTGGCCGCGCTCCCCAGCGTCGGACCTGCCGAGATAAAACTCTTGAATGTCGTCCGACGCGCGGAGTTTCTCGGTCGTTCCGCCCATCACGATGCGGCCCATTTCGAGGACATATCCCGTGTGCGCGGTCGCAAGCGCGATATGGGCGTTCTGTTCGACGAGGAGCATCGTCACATTCTGCTCGGCATTGAGGCGCGAGATGATGCCGAAGATCTCCTGCGTCAGAATAGGTGAGAGACCCAGCGAAGGTTCGTCGAGCATCATGAGCTTGGGCCGCGCCATGAGGCCGCGCCCGATGGCCAGCATCTGCTGCTGCCCGCCCGACAGGTAGCCCGCCGCTTGCTTGCGCCGTTCCTTCAGGATCGGGAAGTAGTCGTAGACGAGCGCCAGGTCCTCCGCCGGATTGTCGCGCCGGGTAAAGGCACCGAGCCGCAGGTTCTCCTCGATGGTGAGATAGGGAAAGACCTCGCGCCCCTCGGGAACGAGCGCGATGCCCGCGCGCACCACGCGGTCGGGGTCCTGTCCCGCGATGGATTTGCTGAAAAGCTCGATGGTGCCCTTTTCCGGGTCCATGAGGCCCGCGATGGTCTTCATGAGCGTCGTCTTGCCCGCGCCGTTGGCGCCAAGAATGGTAACGATCTCGCCCTGGGCCACGTCGATGGACACGCCGCGCAGCGCCTTGATCGCGCCGTAGTAGGTTTCGAGGTTGCGAACGGACAGGACGGTCATGCCGCAGCTCCCGTTCCGAGATAGGCCGCTTGCACGCCCGGATCAGCCTGCACCTCGGCCGCCGTGCCCATGGCGAGGGGGCGGCCATTGGCCACGGCGAGCACACGGTCGGAAACCTGGGTCACGAGGCTCATGTCGTGTTCGACCATGAGCACCGTCAGCCCCATGTCGCGGCGCATGTCCTCGATCCAGTAAGCGACGTCCTGCGTTTCCTCGACCGAAAGACCCGAGGCGGGTTCATCGAGCAGGATGAGCTTCGGCCCGATGGCCAGGGCGCGCCCGATCTCGACCACCTTGCGCACGCCATAGGGCAGCCCCTCGATGCGCTTCTTGCGGTAGGCTTCAAGCTCGAGAAACTCGATCACCTCCTCGACCCGTTCGCGGTGCGCGCGTTCCTCGCGCCGGACCTTGGGCAAAAACAGGATATCCTGCACGAAATTCGTGGCGCGGTGGGTGTGGCGACCCATGAGCAGGTTGTCGAGCACGGTGGAGTGATCGAAAAGCTCGATGTTCTGGAAGGTCCGCGCGATGCCCAAGCGGGCGATGTCATGCGCCTTGAACCCGGTGATGTCCTGCCCGTCGAAACGGATGGTGCCGTGGGTCGGTTCGTAGATGCGGGAAATCAGGTTGAAGATCGTGGACTTGCCCGCGCCGTTCGGCCCGATGATGGCAAAGACCTCGCCCGGATCGACAGAGAACGACACGCCGTCCACGGCCTTGACCCCACCGAAATGGATCGCGAGATTTTCGACGTCGAGCAGGCTCATTTCATGCGCTCCGTCTTGAGATAGGTCTTGTGGCGGCGGAACATGTCGCGCCGCGCGAGAGGGAAAATCTCGAACCAGGTGCGGATCTTGAGCCAGCGGCCATAGAGCCCGGTCGGCTCGAAGATGATGAAGAGGATCAGAATCACCGAGAACAGCATGGTGTCGAGCCCCGGCACCGCGCCGATGTTGATGCCGAAGTTGGCGTTGAGGCTGTCGCGCAGGATCGCGATGACCTGCGGCATCCCGGTGATCAGGATCGCGCCGAGGAACGCGCCCTGGATGAAGCCGAGGCCGCCGATTGTCACCACGAGCAGCAGGTTGATCGAGATGAAGATCGAGAAAAGCTCGTAGTTGAAGAAGCCGATGTAATGACCCATCAGCGCGCCAGCGAGCCCGGTGACACCCGAGGACAGGCCGAAGGCCAGCGCCTTGGTCCGGGTGACGTTGATCCCCAGGGCGCGCGCGCTGACCTCGCTGTCGCGCACGGCGAGGAACGACCGGCCGGTGGGCGAGCGCATCAGGTTCGCATAGCCCCAGGTGACGAGAACCACGACAGCGAGGATCAGCCAGTAGAAATTGCCGAGCGCCCCGTAGCGGTCGAAGCTGATCCCGAAGGCGGTGATCGAGGGGGCCATGATCCCGCCCACGCCACCGGTGATCGGTTCGAGCATGATGACCAGCTCTTCCACTATGACGAAAACGGCGAGCGTCGCGATGGCGAGGTAGATGCCCGACATGCGCACGGCGGGAATCGCTATGATCGCGCCGAAGACCCCGGCCATGAGCCCCGCCGCTGGAAAAGCGATCCAGAACGGCACGCCCACGTTCATCAGCGCCGCATCGGTATAGGCCCCGATGGCGAGAAAGGCGGCATGGCCCAGGGACACCTGCCCGGTGTGACCGACGGCGATCATCAGCCCCATGCCCGCCAGTGCCCAGATCAGCGTGTTCGCCGCCTCGGCCAGGTAATACTCGCCCACGAGAAACGGCAGCAGCGCCATGATGCCCACGAGCACCGCGTATTTGGCGCGTCGGCGCCAGTGTTCATGCAGGTCGATGTCGCTGTCGTATGAGGTCTTGAACACGATCCGCATGGGTCAGACCTTTTTCGCGTGCATCTGGGCGAAAAGCCCGCCGGGCCGCGTCACGAGCACCACCAGCATGATGATATAGGGCGACATCTTGGACAGCTCGCCCGGGATGTAGCGTCCGGCCAGCGGCTCGACCACGCCGATGATCAGCCCACCGATGAGCGCACCGGGCAGGCTGCCCAGCCCGCCGATGACGGCGGCGGCAAAGGCCTTGATCCCCAGAAGCCCGATGTTGGGGTCGATGGCGCCGCGCGTGGCGTAGAGCACGCCCGCGACCGTGGCCACTGCACCCGCCAGACCCCAGGTGAGCGAGTTGATCCGCATCACCGGCACACCGACGATATAGGCCGCCATCTGGTTCTGCGAGGCCGCCTGCGCCGCCAGCCCGACCTTGGTGCGCGCGAAGAAAAGCCACAGGACAAGCGTCAGGACCAAGGTCACCACGATGGCCACGAGATCTGCGAGCGAGATCACGAGGCCCCCGCCGCCAAGGTTGCGACCCGCAAAGGGGGTTTCGAGCACGAGCGGCGAATAACCCCAGATGGACCCGGCGACGAAGCGGAACACGAAGCCCAGCGCGATGGTGAGGATGACGAGCGCGAATTGCGGCTGGCCAAAGAGCTTGCGCACCACGACCCGTTCGACACCCCAACCAACCCCGAACATGATCGCGATGGCCAGCGGCACCGCGAGCCAGAAGGGCAGCCCCAGTTCGTCCGCATTGCCAAGGCCCAGCGCGATGAAGGCGCCCAGCATCATCATGTCGCCCTGGGCAAAGTTCACGCCCTCTGACGACTTGTAGATCATCACGAAACCCAACGCGACGAGGCCGTAGATGCAGCCGTTCGCCAGTCCGCCGATGATGAGTTGGATCACTTCCATGCGGCGTCACCCACACGGAGCCTGCGCGCCAAGGCGCTCCTCCCTTTGGTATTCACGGCCGTCTCCTCCCATCGGCAATGAACGCTGTTGACACGATTTAAACACTGGTGTTCAAAATGCGTCAACTTTGATTTTCGGTACTGACGACAAAGTCAAGAACGGCAAGACGGGTATGAACGCGGCGACCCAGCGCATCCATCACGCGGCCATGCGGCTTTTCGCGGAGACGGGCGGATCGACCCTCGCCGTCAGCGACCTTGCCCGCGAAGCCGGATTGTCGCGGGGCACCATCTACAACAACCTCGACGACCCCAACGCGCTTTTCCAGTCCGTGTGCGAATCGGTGGCGACCGAGTTTCGCGAGTCGATCGAGGCCGTCACCGCGCATATGGCCGACCCGGCCGAACGCATTTCCGCCGCGATCCGTCTGTGCGTGCGTCGGGTTCACGACGACGTGCCCTGGGGCAAGTTCATTGCCCGCTACGCGATGATGGAGCCGGTGCTCGGACAGTTCTGGGCCGAAATGCCCGCGAAAGAGCACGGGCGGCGCGCGTGGCGGCAGGCGGGCACGGATACCGCCGAGATCATCCTGCGCGGAATCGGGCTCGACCGTGCGGAGGCGAGAGAGATAGCGAACAAGGAACTGGACCCCCTGCCCCGGCTCGCGGTGTTCGACGCCGCCTGATCGGGAGCTGACCGGGAGGGTCCTTTGGGAGGAGGAACCCGATGGCCGAAGCAGCCTATATCTACGACGCGATCCGCACGCCGCGATCCAAGGGCAAGGCGGACGGCTCGCTGCATGAGGTGAAGCCCATCACGCTGGTGACGACACTGCTCGAAGAGATGCAGCGCCGCCATGACCTCGACACGTCGCGGGTGGACGACGTGATGCTGGGCTGCGTGGCCCCGGTCATGGAACAGGGCGCGGTGCTGCCCAAGATCGCGCTTCAAAAGGCCGGCTGGGACGAAACCGTGCCGGGGGCGCAAGTGAACCGATTCTGCGCCTCGGGCCTCGATACCTTCAACACCGCCGCGGCCAAGGTCGCCTCGGGTTGGGAGGACCTCGTTTGCGCGGGCGGGTTCGAGTCGATGTCCCGCGTGCCGATGGGCGCGGACGGTGGCCCGTTTGCGGAAGACCCGGAAACCGCGCTCGACACCTCTTTCGTGCCCCAAGGCATCGGGGCCGACCTGATCGCCACGATCGAGGGCTGGAGCCGCGACGACGTGGATGCCTTTGCGCTGGAAAGCCAGCGGCGTGCGGCCCATGCGCGCGACAGTGGCTGGTTCGACCGGTCGGTCGTGCCGGTGCGCGACGAGAACGGACTCGTCATCCTCGAGCGCGACGATTTCATCAAACCCGACACCGACATGCAGAAGCTGGGCGCGCTCAAGGCGTCATTCGCCGGTCCCGGTGCGCTGGGGTTCGACGCGGTGGCGCTCGCGAAATACCCCGAGGTCGAGCGGATCAACCATGTGCATACGCCGGGCAACAGCTCGGGCATCGTTGACGGCGCGAGCCTGATCATGGTGGGCAGCGAACAGGCGGGGCGCGACATCGGGCTCGATCCACGCGGGCGGGTGCTATCCATCGCGCTGACCGCAACCGAACCGACGATCATGCTCACCGGCCCCGGCCCCGCGTCGAAAAAGGCGCTGGCCAAGGCGGGGCTGACCATGGACGACATCGACCTTGTCGAGATCAACGAGGCCTTCGCTTCCGTCGCCCTGCGGCTGCAACGCGACCTCGATGTGCCGGACGAGAAACTCAACGTCGTGGGCGGCGCGATTGCCATGGGGCATCCGCTGGGGGCCACGGGCGGCTGCCTCGTGTCCACCATGCTCGACGAATTGGAACGCCGGAACCTCAAGCGCGCGCTCATCTGCATGTGCGTGGGCGGCGGCATGGGCATTGCGTCCATCATCGAGCGGGTCTGAGGGGGATGAGCATGGAAGATTTCATCTACGACAAGGACGAAGCCGGCATCGTCACCGTGACCATGGACATGCAAGGTCAGGGCGCCAACACGATGAACGCGCGATTCGAACCCGGGATGCGGGCGATCTGCGACCGGCTCGAGGCGGAAGAGGGGCTGACCGGCGTGGTGTTCGCGAGCGCCAAGTCCACGTTCTTCGCGGGCGGCGACCTCAACGACATCCTCGCCACGACCGAGGTGACGCAGGAGACCTTCGACTTCATCGAGGCGAACAAGGCGACCTACCGGCGGCTCGAACGCCTGCCCGTGCCGGTGGTCGCCGCGATCAACGGTGCGGCGCTCGGCGGCGGATACGAGCTGTGCCTTGCCTGCAATCACCGGATCGTGGTGGACAACCGCAAGGCCGTGGTCGGCCTGCCCGAGGTCACCTTGGGGCTTCTGCCCGGTGCCGGCGGCGTCGTGCGGATGGTCGCGAAACTGGGGCTCGAGGTGGCGCTTGGCTACCTCCTCGAGGGCAAGCAGGCGGGACCGGAAGAGGCGCTGAAGGTCGGCATGGTGGACCAGATCGTGCCGATGCAGGACGACCTGATCCTGGCGGCGAAGGACTGGATCAAGGCGAACCCCGACAGCCACACGCAGCCTTGGGACCAGAAGGGATTTCGCTATCCCGGCGGCGATGCGCTCCATCCCAAGGTGCGCCAGATGATCATGGCCTCCTCGGCCATGCTCACGAAAAAGACACGGGGGCTGCTGCCCGCGCCGGAAAAGATTCTCGATGTCGCGGTGAACTCCATGCGGATGAACTTCGACGCGGCGCTCCGGATGGAAACGCGCCGGTTCATCGGGCTGATGGCGTCCAAGGAATCCAAGGCCGCGATCTCGACGTTCTTCTTCGGGATGCAGGCCATCAAGTCGGGCAAGGTCCGGCCTGAGGGGCAACCCTGGAAGGCGGGCAATGCCACGGTAATCGGTGCTGGTATGATGGGTTCCGGCATTGCCTACGCACATGCGAAACGGGGGCTGGCCACCCGTCTCATGGACACCGATCTGGCCAAGGCGGAACGCGGCAAGGGCTATTCGGAAACGCTCTGTGCCAAGGCGGTCGACCGAGGTCGGATGGACGAGGCGGCGGCCAAGGTGCTGCTCGACAACATCATGCCAACCACGGAAAACGCGGCGTCGGGCACGGTGGATATCGTGATCGAGGCGGTGTTCGAGGACATCGACCTCAAGGACCGGGTGATTGCCGAGACATGGCCGATGCTTTCGGAGGGCGGCATCTATGGCTCCAACACCTCGACCCTGCCGATTTCGATCCTCGCGGAAAGTTGCCCCGATCCGAGCCGCTTCATCGGCCTGCATTTCTTCAGCCCCGTGGACAAGATGAAGGTGGTCGAGATCATCATGGGCCAGAAGACGTCGCAGGACACGCTGCGCCGGGCCTACGATTATGCCCAGCAGATCGGCTATATGCCCATCGTGGTGAACGACTCGCGCGGGTTCTTTACCTCCCGCGTCTTCGGGACCTTCATGGACGAGGGCTGCCAGTTGCTCGTCGACGGGATGCCTCCCTCGGCCATCGAACGGGCGGCGTGGATCGCCGGGATGCCGGTCGGGCCGCTTCAGGTGTTTGACGAGGTGTCGCTGATCCTCGGGCAGAAGGTGCGCAAGACGCATGAGGCGCTGGACAAGCGGCTGGGTGTCGCGTCGGGCTTTGGCGCGCATAATACGGCGACCGTCGCCGTGACCGATCCCATGATCGAGATGGGGCGCGGCGGGCGGCAGTATGGCGGCGGATTCTACGACTACGACAGCGAGGGGAACCGGACGCTTTGGTCGGGACTGAGCCAGTTCGCGCGCGGGAACGGCGAGGTGCCGATCAAGGACGCCGTCGACCGTATCCTCTACCGTCAGGCGATCGAAACGCTGCGCTGTCTGGACGAAGGCGTGCTGAACACCGAGGTCGAGGCGAACCTTGGCGGTATCTTCGCAATCGGCTTTCCGGCCCATACGGGCGGCGGGATCCAGTTCATCAGGGGCGAGGGTGTCGATGCCTTTGCCGCGCGGGCGAGGGAGCTGGCCGACCTTTATGGCGACCGCTTCGCGGTGCCCGACGAGATGTATGACCGGCTGCGGGAACCTTCGGTGCAGGCGGCATGAGGTCGGCCGAAACCGGACCCCTGAAGGGCCTCAGGATCGTCGGAATGGAGGGGCTTGGCCCCGCGCCGCTGGCCGGTCAGCTCATGGCCGATCTTGGGGCCGAAGTCACGCTG
Organism: Maritimibacter sp. REDSEA-S28_B5; assembly: GCA_001626765.1. GTDB lineage: Bacteria > Pseudomonadota > Alphaproteobacteria > Rhodobacterales > Rhodobacteraceae > Maritimibacter. The sequence continues at coordinate 70,083 of LUOO01000112.1, read as the reverse complement.
ATCACCCGCAAGAGCCGGCCGGCGGACCCGACCGACATCAACAACCGGGGCAAGCGGTCCATTGCGCTCAATCTCAAGTCGTCCGAGGGGATAGAGGTCGCGCGGCGGCTCGTCGCCCGCGCTGACGTGCTGATCGAAGGCTTTCGCCCCGGCGTGATGGAGCGGATGGGGCTGGGGCCGGAGACCTTTCCCGACAACCCCGGACTGATCTTTGCCCGTATGACCGGCTGGGGGCAGGACGGACCGCTGGCGATGACGGCGGGACACGACATCAACTACCTTGGCTTGACGGGGTTTCTCCAAGCGATTGGCCGTGCGGATGACAGCCCGCCCCCGCCGCTCAACATCGGGGCGGATTATGGCGGCGGCACCATGTTCCTGATCTTCGGCATCCTGTCCGCGCTTTACGAACGGCAAACCTCGGGTCTTGGGCAGGTGGTGGATGCGGCAATGGTGGACGGGGCCTCGGCGCTGATGGGGTTGGTGCATAGCTTCATCGCGCGGGGACAATGGGTCGACCGGCGCGAGGCCAACATCCTGGACGGTGGCGCGCCGTTTTACCGGACCTACGAATGCAAGGACGGCAGGTTCCTCGCCGTCGGGCCGCTGGAGCCCCAGCTTTTCGCCGAGCTGGTGCGGCTCGCCGGGCTGCCGGAGGAGCACCTCGCGACCCAGATGGACCAGAAAAGCTGGCCCGAGCGGCGGGCAGCCTATGCCACCGTCTTTGCCTCGAAGACCCGCGACGAATGGGCGGCGCTCTTTGACGGGAGCGACGCCTGCGCCACGCCGGTTCTCACATGGGCCGAGGCACCCATGCATCCGCATATGGCCGCGCGCGGCACCTTCGTCACCTCCGGCGGCGTGACGCAGGCCGCCCCGGCCCCGCGATTTTCCCGAAGCCAGCCCGGCGACGTCACGTTACCGCCCGCACCGGGTGGCGATACCGACGCGGTTCTGTCTGAACTGGGCTACGATGACGGCGACCTTGCGCGGCTGCGCGCCAGGGGCGTTCTGACCTGAGGGAGAGAGATGACCGAACCGCTTCTGTGCGAGATCGACGGCGCCATCGCGCGCGTGACGCTGAACCGGCCCGAGGCGTTCAATGCCATGGACAAGGGGCTGCGCGACGGCTTCAAGGAGGCGATTGCGCGGATCCACGCGGCAAGGGACGTGGGCGTCGTGATCCTGTCGGGCAACGGGCGCGGGTTCTCGGCTGGCACCGACCTCAAGGAGGGGCTGGTGTCGCCGATTTCGATGCTTCTCGAACAGGAATACCGGCCTATTCTGGCGGCGATTTCGGGGTCGCCCAAGATTTGGATCGCGCAGGTGCACGGCTCGGCCGCCGGGATCGGTGCGGCGGTTGCGATGAACTGCGACCTGATGACCATGGCCGAGGACGCGACGATCTACATGGCCTTTGCCGCGATTGGCCTCGTGCCGGACGGGGGCAACACCTGGCTTCTGCACCGGGGGCTTGGCTACAAGCGCGCGATGCAGGCCATCCTCGAGGGACGCAAGTTCCCGGCGGAAGATGCCGTTGCGCTGGGACTGGCGAATGCGGCCCATCCGGCGGAGAAGCTTGCGGAGGAGACGACCGCGCTCGCCAACCGGATCGCGGCAGGCGCACCGCTGGCCGCTGCTGCCGCCAAGCGGCTTTTGCGCCAGATGGACGGCATGAGCTACGAGGCGTCGATCAGCGCCGAGGCCCGCGAGCAGACCGATCTGGCCGAGAGCGAAGACTGCCGCGAAGCTGTGCAAGCCTTTATCGAGAAACGAAAACCGACCTTCCGGGGGAAATGACCCATGGCCCTGCCCGCCCTCTTTGACCACCTGCGCCTGCCCCTCATCGGTGCGCCCATGTTCATCCTCTCCGGCCCGGAACTGGTCATCGCCCAGTGCAAGGCAGGCATCGTCGGCACCTTTCCTGCCCTCAACGCGCGCGAGGCCGAGGGCGAGCCGATCCTGCTGGAAACATGGATCGAACGGATCAAATCCGAGCTCGCCGCGCATGACGCCGCCCACCCAGACCGTCCCGCCGCCCCCTTTGGCGTGAACCTCATCGCCCATGGCACCAACGCGCGGCTTCAGCGTGACATCGACATTCTGGTGAAACACGGCGTTCCGCTCTGGATCACCTCGCTGGGTGCGCGGCCCGAGATCAACGAGGCGGCGCATTCGGTGGGCGCGGTAGTGCTGCACGATGTGATCAACAACCGTTTCGCCAAGAAGGCCATCGAAAAGGGCGCGGATGGCCTTATCGCCGTGGCTGCTGGCGCAGGTGGTCATGCGGGGGTGCAGTCGCCCATCGCCCTTGTTCAGGAAATCCGCGACTGGTTCGACGGGCCGCTGTTTCTCTCCGGCGCGATTACCACCGGCGACGCGATCCTCGCCGCCCGCGCGATGGGGGCCGATGGTGGCTATGCTGGCTCCATGTTCATCGCAACGGACGAGGCGAACGCCCAGCCCGGCTACAAGCAGATGATCTGCGACTGCGGGGCCGAGGACATTCTCTACTCAGACCATTTCACCGGGGTGAACGGGAACTACCTGATCCCGTCCATCGTGAACGCGGGCCTCGATCCGACCGCTTTGGGCGGCGAGAAGGGCGCGATCTCGTCGGTCGCGGCGGGCGAGAAGTCGAAGGCGTGGCGCGACATCTGGGGCGCAGGGCAAGGCATCGGCGTCATCCGCGAGGTCCAGCCTGTGGCCCGTGTCGTGGACCGGCTGGAAGCGGAATACGCCGCCGCCCGCGCGCGGATCGCCTGACCTTATCGTCTAGCCCGCGCTCTCTCGCGAATCGAGTCGCCCCGCCATCAGCGCGGACAATGCGACCATGACGGCGGCGGTGCCCATGCAAAGCGCAAGCCCGCCCAACTGGTAGGTCAGCCCCGACAGAAGCGTGCCCACGAGACGCCCGCCGGCATTGGCCATGTAGTAAAAGCCCACGTCCATCGTCACCCGCTCGGATTTCGAGAAGGCGAGGATGAGATAGCTGTGGAGCGACGAGTTCACGGCAAAAATCGCGCCAAAGACCAGCAGTCCGACAACGAGCGTCGCGGTGAGCCAGGGTTGCGGCGCGCCCCCGACCACGAGCGCGAAGGTCAGCGCCGCGGGCACGACGAAGAGGAACCCGGCCCAGCGCCGCGCCGCGCGCACAAGCTCGCCCTCGGGTCGGGTCGCGGCACCGAGAAGCCGGGGGGCCAATGCCTGCACGCCGCCGTAAAGAATGATCCAGAGCGCCATGAAGCTGCCGATCAGGAAGAAGGCCGCCCGGTTGCCCTCAGGGCTGCCATCCGAGAGGACGGCGTAGAAATAGATCGGGATACCGACGACGAACCAGACATCGCGTGCGCCGAACAGGAACACGCGGGCCGCCGACAGCCAGTTGATGTTGGACGAGGTCGAAAAGACATCGCGGAACTTGCCGCCACCATGGCCCTTGGGCAGACCCGGCGGCATGAACAGCGCAACCGACACGAGGATCGCGGCCAGCACCGCGGCCATGGCCAGGACCGAGCCCGTGAAACCGATGCTGGCCAGCAGCGCCGCACCCAGCAGAAACCCCAGCCCCTTGATCGCGTTCTTCGACCCGGTCAGAACGGCCACCCAGCGAAACAGACCGCCTGCCTCGCGCGGGGCCAAGAGCTTGACCGCCGACTTGGACGACATCTTGGCGAGGTCCTTGGCGACCCCGCTTAGCCCCTGCACCAGCATCACGAAGACCACCGAGGCGGCGACCGACCATCCCGGATCGAGGAGCGTCAGCAGGAGAAGCGCAACGATCTGGAGCGCCAGCCCGATGTAGAGCGTGCGCGTAAAGCCGATCAGCATCGCGAGCCAGCCCGCCCCAAGGTTCGTGACCATTCCGGCGATTTCGTAGAACACGAAGAGATAGGCGAGCGATATGGGCGAGAAGCCAAGCGTATGAAAATGCAGGAGCACCAGCATTCTCAGCGCGCCGTCCGTGAGCATGAAGGCCCAGTAGGCCGCCGTCACGGCGATATAGGCGTTCAGCCCCTTGGGCCGGGATGTCGCGAGGATCATAGCGAATGTCCTACCATGAAGGCCACGTCTGCCAATCGGTGCGCGTAGCCATATTCGTTGTCATACCAGGCGTAGATTTTGACCTGCGTGCCATTCACCACCATCGTCGAGGGCGCGTCGATGATCGAGGAGCGCGGATCGTTGGTGTAGTCGGTCGAAACGAGGGGTCGGGTTTCGTAGCCGAGGATACCGGTCAACGGGCCTTGGGCGGCGGCTTTGAAGAGCGCGTTCACCTCCTCGACCGTCGTCTCGCGCTCGACCTCGAACACGCAATCGGTGAGCGAGGCGTTGAGCAGCGGGACGCGGACGGCGTGGCCGTTCAAGCGCCCCTTGAGCTCAGGGTAGATCAGCGTGATCGCAGTGGCGCTGCCCGTGGTCGTGGGGATCAGGGAGTTGAGCGCGGATCGAGCCCGGCGCAGGTCTTTCGCAGGCCGGTCCACGATGGTCTGGGTGTTGGTGACGTCATGAATCGTGGTAATGGAACCGTGCCGGATACCGATGTTGTCGTGGATCACCTTGACCACCGGGGCGAGGCAGTTGGTCGTGCAGGAGGCCGCCGTGACGATGTGGTGGCTGTGCTTGTTGTAGGTCTCGTCATTGACTCCGATCACGATGTTGGCGGTCGGCCCGTCCTTCACGGGTGCAGAGACAACGACCTTCTTCACCCCGGCCGCGAAATAGGGGGCGAGCGCGGCCTCGGACTTGAACACGCCGGTGCAGTCGATGACCACATCGACGCCGTCCAGCGGCAGATCTGCGAGCTTGCGCGTGCCGATGAAGGGCAGGCGTTTGCCATCGATGGTCACGCTGTCCGCGTCATGGGAAAAGTCGGCGGCCCAGCGACCGTGGACCGTGTCGAACTCCAGCAGATGCGCGTGCATCTCGGGGTCGCCCACCGCGTCGTTGATCCAGGCAATCTCCGCGCCACGTTCGAGCAGCGGTTTCAGCGCGAGTTTCCCGATCCGGCCAAGGCCGTTCAGAGCGTAGGTTGTCATGCGATTTCCTTGGGGTCCTGTTGCCCGTGGCGGGCGATGTCGTCGACGGCGGATTGCAGCGAAATGCGGTCGAGGCTTTCGAGAGGCAGCGCAACGAAGGCCTCGATCCGCCGTTTGAGCGCGCCGTAGGCCTGCTGGAAGGCGAGCGCCTTTTGTGCATCGGTGCCCTCGGCCTTGACCGGGTCCGGCATACCCCAATGCCCCGAGATCGGCTGGCCTTCCCACGGGGGGCAAACCTCGTTCGCCGCCGTGTTGCAGACGGTGAACACGAAATCGAGCGGCGGGGCGTCGGGGCCGGTGAACTCCGACACATGCTTGGACCGGAGCGGCGCGACATCGTGACCCTTGTCGCGCAGGACCTGCAGCGCAAAAGGATTCAGCGCGGATGACGGGTTCGTGCCCGCGCTATAGGCGGTGAACCGGTCGCCACCCAGCGTGCGCAGGAGCGTTTCGGCAAAGATCGACCGGGCCGAATTGCCGGTGCAGATGAAGAGGACATTGAACGTGCGGGCCATGGTCGTGAGTCCTTCGGGTTGCGTGAAACACAGGTCGGGGCGATAGCCGCAACAGTCACCGAGCAGGCCGTCCATTACCTGTCGCACGACTGTCATATCGGCGGCGTAGAGAAGGGAGGTTCCAGCCCGTGTCTGTTGGATCAGCCCGGCGGACTGGAGCGCGGCGAGGTACCCTGACAGAGTCGAGGGTTTCATCCCCAGCGCCTGCGCGATCTCGCCCGCCGGGATACGGTCGGGATACCGTCGCGTGACAAGCCGGAAGACGGCGAGCCGGTGCGGATGCCCAAGGACAGTAAGGCGGTCGGCGAGGGGAAGAAGCGTTTTCATTTCCATATTTCGCGAATAATCGAAATACGAAGCGCGAGTCCAGTGAAGGTTTTGTAACGGTTGCGGCCTAGAGCGGCTTTTCGAATGTGATCGAGGTCGGGCGGCGGTAGCCCTCATGCGCCGTGACGGCGGTCTTCGTGAACCCGAGATTGCGGAACGTCTGGTGATTCTCGGTCAGTTCGATCCGCGATTGCAGGCGCAGGACCGGTTTGCCCAGCGCACGCGCGCGATCTTCAGCAAGTGCCATAAGGGTGCGCGCATGACCCCTGCGCCGCGCGGCGTGATCGACGGCGAGCTTGCCGACATAAAGCGCGTCCTCCTCGGGCGTGAAGAATACGCAGGCCTCGGGCGCCTCGGCGCGACCGATGATCCAGATTTCGCCCGAAGTGGCCTGTTCTGCGATGCTGGCCGCCGTCAGCCGGTTCATCGAGGAGGGCGGATCGACCCGCCCTTCCATGTAGGCAAAGGCGCGAGCGATAAGCGCCAGAAGGGGCTCGGCGGGGTCCGTGGGCTTGAAGCGATGCGGAGTCATCTCAGGCCCTCGATCAGCACGCGGGCGGAATTGCTGCGCGGCGTCCAGAGACCACGGTCCATCGCCTCGGCCAAGCGCTGCGCGATCTCGGCGAGCGCGGGCGCGTTGTGATCGGCGATGAACTGGCGGGTGTCTTCGTCTTCGAGGAACGCGGCATGGACGAGGTCGAAATGGTGGTCGCGCACGGCCCCCGTGGTCGCCGCGAAAGCAAAAAGGTAATCGACCGTCGCGGCGATTTCGAACGCGCCCTTGTAGCCGTGGCGTTTGACCCCATCGATCCACTTCGGGTTCACGACGCGTGACCGGATCACGCGCCCGATTTCCTCGTCCAGCGTGCGGATCACAGGGCGTTCCGGGCGGGAATGGTCGTTGTGATAGATCGGGCGGTCACGGCCTTGGAGGGTTGAAACGGCGGCGGCGGCACCGCCCTCGAACTGGTAGTAATCGTCCGAGTCCAGCAGGTCGTGTTCGCGGTTGTCCTGGTTCTGCACGATGGCCTCGGTCTGAGTGAGGCGCTCTTCGAACCCTTCCCTGTCCCGCTGCCCTTCGCCACCCGCGCTATAGGCATAGCCGCCCCAGTCGAGGTAGGCTTCGGCGAGGTCGGCTTTGCGTTCCCACAGCCGCTCGTCGATCATCGCTTGCAGCCCCGCGCCATAGGCACCGGGTTTCGAGCCATAGACACGCGCGGTGCCCTCGCCCGCGCGGGTACGGGCGGCGGCGGGATTTTCATCGTCGGGTTCATCCAGCGCCTGAACCGCGCGGGCGGCGCTGTCCACCAGCGCGATAAGCTGCGGGAAGGCGTCGCGGAAGAATCCCGACACCCGCAGCGTCACGTCAACGCGTGGGCGACCCAGAACGCCAAGCGGCAGGACATCGAACCCCGTCACCCGACGATTGGCCGCGTCCCACTTCGGCTTCACGCCCATGAGCGCCAGCGCCTGCGCGATGTCATCGCCGCCCGTCCGCATGTTGGCGGTGCCCCAAGCGGTGACCAGCATCGTGCGCGGCCAGTCGCCGTGGGTTTGCAGGTATTTGTCGATCAGCAGCGAGGCCGATTTCCATCCCAACGCCCAGGCGGTGGGCGTGGGCACGGCGCGGCTGTCGACCGAGAAGAAATTGCGCCCGGTGGGCAGAACGTCCAGACGCCCCCGCGTGGGCGCGCCGGAGGGCGCCGGGGCGACGAACCGTCCTGACAGGGCGGTGAGAAGCCCAGCCCCCTCGTCCGGTCCACAGGCACGGACCGTGGGAAGGACGGCGGTGCGGATGCCGTCAAGAACGGCCGCGCTCGCCGGTCCCGGCGGGGCCACATCGCCGTCGATCAGGCGGGCGGAGAAATCCTCGAGACGCTCGACCGTATCGCCGTGGGATCGCCACGTGCCGCCGATCAGCACCTCGGGCTTTGGCCCCTCCCAAGACTCGGCCATGTCGCAATCCAACGGATCGAACGCCATCCCGAAATCCACCGCCAGCGCCCGGATGAGCGACGCATCGGCGCCCTGCCCGTCGCCGCGCGGCACGCGCACCAGCGCCTGCACGAGGTCACGCTCCAGCCGCCCGGTCGGGGATTGCCCGAAGACATGCAGCCCGTCCCTGATTTGCGCTTCCTTCAACTCGCAGAGATACGCGTCGAGCTTGGCCAGATCGCCTTCTTCATCCTTGCCCGTCATGCCCACGTCGATGTCGAGGCCGGTGACGGAGGACAAAGACAGGATTTCCCGCCGCAAGTGCGTGATCCGGCGCGGGTCAACGCCCGCCGCCTCGTAATATTCGTCCACCAGCGCCTCGAGATCGCGCAGCGGCCCGTAGCTTTCGGCGCGGGTGAGCGGCGGGGTCAGGTGGTCGATGATCACCGCCTGCGCGCGGCGCTTGGCCTGCGTCCCCTCGCCCGGGTCATTCACGATGAAGGGATAGACATGCGGCATCGGACCGAGCACGGCCTCGGGCAGACAGTCGCCCGAGAGCGCGAGCGCCTTGCCCGGCAGCCATTCGAGGTTTCCGTGCTTGCCCATGTGGACGACGGCCTGCGACCGGTGGACGTCCCGCAGCCAGACGTAGAAGGCGAGGTAATTGTGCGGGGGCACGAGGTCGGGGGAATGGTAGGTGTCGGTCGGGTCGATGTTATAGCCGCGCGCGGGCTGCACCCCGACGACGACGTTGCCATAGGTCAGGACCGAGAGCTTGAAGCGCCCGCAATCGACCTCGCCCGGCTCGTAGAATGGATCGGCCTCGGGCTTGCCCCACCGGTCTTCTATCCTCTGGCGCAAAGCGAAGGGGAGCTGGCCGTAGAAGATCTGGTAGTCGGCCATGGACAGATCGACGCCGCCGGAGCGCCGCGCCCGGTCGACAAGCCAGTTCGTCGGCCCCGCCATGATCGCCTGCATCAGCGCATCGGAGTCGGCAGGCGCATCGTTGACGCGGTAGCCCGCGTCCGAAAGCAGCCTCAGCGCGTGCACGGTCGCGGCGGGGGTGTCGAGGCCCACGCCGTTGGCAAGCCGCCCGTCCTTGTTCGGGTAGTTTGCGAGGACCAGCGCGACGCGGCGATCCGCCTCGGGCGTGCGGCGGAGCCGCGCCCAGTTGGCGGCAAGGCGAGCCACGAAATCCACCCGGTCCCCTTGCGCGCGGTAGGTGGCGATGGGGCACTGGGTCGCCTCATCGAAGAACGCTTCGCCCTTGAAGCTCACTGCACGCGACAGGATGCGCCCGTCGACCTCGGGCAGGGCCACGTTCATCGCGATGTCGCGGGCGGAAAGGCCGGTTGTCCCGCTCGCCCACGCTTCTTCCGACGATCCGGCGAGGACGACCTGGAACACCGGGGCCGCGTTGGCGGCGGGCATAGCCAGCGGGTTCGCGGGGCTGTCGTCGCCCGCATGGGGCGAGCCGACCGCGAAGGAGGTGCAGTTCAGGATCACGTCCGGCGCGGCGTCGGTGAACAGCGCCTCGAGCGTGGCGGTCGAGACGGGATCCTTGAGCGAGGCCACGAAGATGGGCAGCGGGTTGAGGCCTTGGCGGATCAGCGACCGAACCAGCCGATTGATCGGATTGAGACCCGCGCCTTGCACGAGCGCCCGGTAGAAGACGAGCGGCACGACCGGCGCGCCCTGCGCCCAACCCTGCCGCACCGTCGCGAGGTCGGAAACCCCGGCTCCGGGCCAGTAGACCCCCGCGCGCAGGAGCGGTTTCGCGGGCTGCGGCGGCTCGGTGCCGTCCAGCATGGCCCGCGTGTAGGCGAGGAAGTTCGCCGCGTTCTCCGGCCCGCCCTCGACGAGGTAAGCCCAAAGGGCGGCGTAGTCCTCGTCAGGCACGGTGGACAACGAAGCGAGTTCCCCGTCGGGCTTGTCGTCACCGGGCAAGAGCGCGAGGGGCACGCCCGCCTCGGCCAGTCGGGCCGCATATTGCTCGACCCCGTAGCGCCAGTAGCCGGTGCCACCCAGAACGCGGGCGATCACCAACCGGGATTTCGTCGCGCAGTCGTCAAGGTGCAGATCGACGCTCATGGGGTGATTCAGATGCGTGAGGTTCGCGAGCCGCAGGGTCGGCGGCGTCTCCATCTCGGTCCGTGCTTCGGACAGCGCGGCAAGTTCGGTATCGGCAGCTGAGATGAAGACGACATCGGCGGGAGTCTGGCCCAGATCGACGGCGTCCTTGCCGTCGTCGATCGCTCCGGGAGTGGCGGCGAGAAGGTGCATCAGGTCAGCTTTCGCGCCTCTTGCGGCGTCGGATATTGCGTGTGTGGGGAAAGATGAAAGAGGCCGCAGCTCATGCGAGGTCCTTGCTCATGAAAAGGCTCACGCCGTCGTCCACGTAGTCGCCGAAGGCCCCGGAGCGGGTGAAACCGAAGCGTTCGTAAAGGCGGACGGCGGCGGCAAGCTCTTCGCCGGTTTCGAGATTGAGGCGGGTCAGACCCTCCTCCCGCGCGGTGTCCTCGATCATCCGAAGCAGAGCAGCGGCGACGCCCTTGCCCCGCGCGGCGTCGGAGGTGAACATCGCCTTCACCTCGCCATAGCCGACACGGATCGCGAGCGCGCCGACGCCCAGCACCCTGTCGCCCTCGCGCGCCGCGAAAAACCGGATGTCCGCGGCGGCGAGCGCCTCGGTCGGGAGCGCATGGTTGTTTTCGGGCGCATAGGTGGCGGCCTGTAGCGCCTGCGCTTCGGCCAGAAGCGCGGCGGGGCCGGGGTCCAGCGGATTTGCGAGCGCGACGATGAGCATGGCTCAGGCTGTGAGCGCGGTTTCGATGGCGGACCGGTCGAGCCCCGCCTGACCGATCACGACGAGCCGCGTGGCGCGCGGTGCGGTGCCGAAGGGCGCGTCGAAGTAGGTGTCGACGCGGGGACCGACTGCCTGCAGGGTGAGGCGCATAGGCTTGCCCGTGACCGCCGCGAAACCTTTCAGCCGCAGGATGTCGTGGGCGCGGATCACGTCGGCGACCTGTTCGGCAAAGGCCTTGGGATCGGCGATCTCACCCCGTTCGACCACGAAGCTTTCGAACTCGTCGTGCCTATGATCGTGGTGGTGATCATGGTCGTGATCGCCGTCCTCGTCATCGTCGTGGTGGTGATGATGGTGGACCTCGTGGCGATGTTCCATGTCGTCCTCGGCTCCGGCACCTTGGCCCAAGAGGACCTCGACCGGCAGCGCGCCCATCGACGTGCGCACCACGCGCACGCCCTGCCGCGCCTCGCCGGACAGCGTCGCGACGAGCGCATCGGATTCGGCATCGCCCAGCAGATCGGATTTGTTCACGACGATCATGTCGGCACAGGCGATCTGGTCGTCGAACAACTCGGACAGCGGCGTTTCGTGATCGAGGTTCTCGTCCATCTTGCGCTGCGCATCCACCGCGGCGACGTCATGGGCAAAGCGCCCCTCGCTGACCGCCTTGCCATCGACGACCGTGACCACACCGTCCACCGTCACCCGCGTCGAAATCTCGGGCCATTGGAAGGCGCGGACGAGCGGTTGCGGGAGCGCCAGGCCGCTCGTTTCGATCACGATGTGGTCCGGCGGCACGTCACGGGCGAGGAGTTTCTCGAGCGTCGGGACGAAATCCTCGGCCACGGTGCAGCAGATGCAGCCGTTGGACAGCTCCATCACGTCCTCGTCGGTGCAGGTTTCAACACCGCATCCCTTGAGGATGTCGCCGTCAACGCCCAGATCGCCGAACTCGTTGATGATGAGCGCGATCTTCTTGCCCTTGGCGTTCTCGAGCATATGGCGGATGAGGGTGGTTTTCCCGGCGCCCAGAAATCCGGTGACGACGGTGGCGGGTATTTTGGCGGGCATGGCTTTCTCCTGAGCCTGAATAGCGGAAAGCCGGGGCACGTGACCCCGGCTTGTCAGTTAGGACGAAACGCGGATCAGGCGTTGAACAGGCGCGGCGTGACGAGACTGGACTTGGCGAGACCGCGCGCCGACTTGGCACCGGCGAGCACGGCGAGATCCACCAGCGGTTCGATCAGCACGACGAGCATGTAGGCCCCACCGAAGGTGAATACCGAAGCGGCGGTGCTGGCACCGAAGCCCTGACCGTAGAAGGCCCAGAAGGCGACCCAGAGCACCACGCCACCCTGATAGGCGGTCGAGAGCGCAAGCGCATCCTTGTATTTGATATCGACATAGGCCGTGTCGCGGGCGATCAGCTTGTCGGCGAGATACTTGATTGCGATGAGCGGCACGATCAGCGTCGTGACGTTGGCGAAATACTGCGGCAGGTCGAAGGGTGCGAAGAACACGCCCTGAAGCAGGAGCGCGAGCGCGAGGCCGATGGCGGCGGGCGCGGCCCCGAAGACCAGCAGAAGCGTCGAGCCGAGGATGAAGTGAACCTCGGACACGCCGACCGGAAAATGCGGCAGCACCTGGAAAAAGCCGAAAGCGGCCACGGTGGTCGCGAGACTGCGCGCCCCGAGCGAGGCAAGGCCGCGTTCCTTCACGGTCTCCCAGGCGAATTTGGCGGTCATCGCGGCGCCACCGGCGGCGGTCGCATAGGCGAGGATCATCTTCGCGGGGCCGACGAGGCCCGGTTCGATATGCATGTGCATCACTCCTTTGCCCGTCTCCCCGACGGGTGGGTTACAGTCCACATGGCAGGTCTCCTGGCTCTGCGGGTCGTCACGCGCCACCGCCTTCCCAAGGTCGTAGCCCCAGTGGCATAAGGTGGGCGCTCGCCGCATCACAGTCGCGGGGGCGGCTGCGGCTGAAGGCTCCGGTTTGGATCACCCCTCCGCATTCCCTATTCTCCCTTGGCGCTTTGCACCGTCGGTCGGGAACCATGCCTTTCGCTTGTGACTCACGGGCGGGTGATCGGTCAAGCCGGATTGCGACCCGGGGCACGTGACTTGCGACCTTTGGCGGGGGTCAGTCCTGCCCGGCGACGAAACCGGCGATGGTATCGACCATCTGACCGATAGCGCGGACAGGCAGTTCGTGGCCGACGCCCGCAAGCTCGACGATCCGCGCGGCGGGAATGCCTGCCGCGAGGGCGCGACCGTTTTCGATGGGCAGCACCGGGTCGTCGATGCCATGAAGCACCAGCACGGGCCGGGCGATGTCGCGAAACCGCCCGGTCCAGTCGTCCCGCGTCGTCAGGGCGGCGTGGTTGAACATGCTCGCAACGCTGTCCGTCCGGGCCAGAACCCTGCGAGCGCGCGTCTCTGCCGCGCCCGCGTCGAAGGGCGCGCCACTGCCCGCCGAGAGCCGGTCGATGCCGACGAGAAACGCGGTGACAGCGTCCGCATCGCTCCAGTCGAGATCTGCCATGCCCGCGAAATGCGCCATGAAGGCATCCGAGATATGTGGCAGCGGGTCCCCGTCCCACCCCAGGGGCTCGGCGGCGACGAGGGTCAGGCTCGCGACGCGGTCAGGCGCAGTCAAGGCGAGCATCTGACCGATGTAGCCACCCAGAGACATGCCCACCACATGGGCCCGCGCGATCCCGTAAGCGTCGAGCACCGCGAGCACGTCCGCCGCCAGATCCTCGACCACGTGATCCGCCGCCCCCGGCGCAACCGTGGTCGTCTCTCCGGTATCGCGGTGGTCGAAGCGGATGACATGAAGTCCCCCTGCTGCCAGCCCCTGCATCAGCGCCTCCGGCCATAGAAGCATGGACGCGGTCGCGCCCATGACCATGATCACGGCGGGACCCTCGGGATTGCCGAAAGCCTGCGTTGCGATCCTGATGTTCCCATGGTCAATATATCGCATCGCGCCCTCCTGTGCCGGAACCGATAAAGGCAGCGCCAGCAGGAGCAAGAGCCCGCGCGTCCGGTGCCACCGCCACCTCCAGCACCGCCTCGTTGCTCACCATGTCGGGTCTCGGCACAGCTGTCCTCTTTTGACAGCTTTAGCCCTAGCGCAATCCCCCGACCCGAGAAACCTCCTCTTTACTGCGTCATGGATCCCTTGGCGCGCCTTCCCTCGCGGGTCGGCGAGCGCGCAGCGGACGTCAAAACCAGCAAAGCGCCCAATATCTTGTGGATAAGCCGGCTCACATAGCCCATATCCAGCGCCCCGCGATTGACTCGCTGACCCTGCCCCGGAAACAATGGCCGGATACAGAATCGAACCCCAAACCCTGAACAGGCCTCCGCCTTGCGCTTCAACCGCCTCAAACTGAACGGCTTCAAGAGCTTCGTCGACCCCACTGATTTGATCATCAGCGAGGGGCTGACGGGAGTTGTCGGCCCGAACGGCTGCGGCAAGTCGAACCTGCTCGAGGCGCTGCGCTGGGTCATGGGCGAGAACCGCGCCAAGGCGATGCGCGGCGACGGGATGGAGGACGTGATCTTCGCGGGCACCTCGTCGCGCGGGGCGCGGAATTTTGGCGAGGTGGTGCTCCAGATCGACAACTCCGACCGGCTCGCGCCCTCGGGGTTCAACGACAGCGACATCCTCGAGGTTGTGCGCCGGATCACCCGTGACGCAGGGTCGGCCTACAAGGTCAACGGCAAGGACGTGCGCGCCCGCGACGTCCAGATGCTCTTCGCCGATGCCTCAACCGGTGCGCAGTCGCCCGCGCTGGTGCGCCAGGGACAGATTTCCGAACTGATCAACGCCAAGCCCAAGAACCGGCGTCGGATTCTGGAGGAAGCGGCGGGGATCTCTGGCCTCTACCAGCGGCGGCACGAGGCGGAACTGAAGCTCAAGGGCACCGAATCGAACCTCGAACGGGTCGATGATGTGATCGAACAGCTCGCGAGCCAGCTTGCCACTCTCGCCCGGCAGGCCCGTCAGGCGGCGCGGTATCGCGAGATCGAGGCGCAGCTTCGCACATCCGAGGGCCTGCTCCTGTTCCGGCGCTGGCGCGAGGCGGACGAGGCGCGGCTGGCCGCCCAGACCCAGTATACCGAGCGTGTGACGGCAGCGTCGCAGGCCGAAGGCGCGGCCCGGACCTCTGCCAAGGTTCGGGCAGAGGCCGAGGATCGCCTGCCGCCCTTGCGCGAGGAAGAGGCGATTGCGGCAGCGGTCCTGCAACGCCTGACCGTGTCGCGCGACCAGTTGACCGAGCAAGAGGAACAGGCGGTCCAGCGGATCGAAACCCTCACCCGCCGGATCGAGCAGCTCGTGCGCGATTCGGAACGCGAAGAGGCGCTCAATCGCGATGCGGGCGAGACCATCGAGCGGCTCGAGTGGGAGCGGACCGAGCTTGCCAAGGCGTCCGAGGGCCACGCGGAAAAGCTCGAAGAGGCCGCCGAACAGGCCCATGACGCCAAGCGCGTGATGGCGGACCGCGAGGATGCCCTCACCCAATTGACCGAGGATGTCGCGCGGCTCGCCGCCCGGCACCAGTCGGCGCACCGCCTGCGCGACGACAGCCAGAAAACGCTCGAGAAATCCGAGGGCGAAGCGGCCCGGGCCCGCGATGCGGTGACAGCGGCGCGCGCCGCGCTCGATGCCGCGAAGCTCGCCTTTTCCGAGGCCGACTATGAGCAACGCAACGCGGTCGAGGCGGCAGAAGCCGCCGAGGAGGCGCTGATCGGTGCGGAAGAGGCCCGCGCAGAGGCGCAGTCGCGCGAGGCTGATGCCCGCGCCGAACGCTCCGAGGCCGAGGGCGAGGTCAACGCGCTCCGGGCCGAGGTCATGGCGCTGGCCAAGCTCCTCGAACGCGACACGACGGACGGCGGGCAGGTGCTCGACCTCGTCCGGGTGGCCAAGGGATACGAGGCGGCTCTTGGTGCGGCGCTGGCCGACGATCTGCGCGCCCCGGTGGTGAGTGAGGACGACCAATCGGGCTGGATCGCCCTGCCCGGCTATTCCGACACGCAGGCGCTGCCCGAGGGGGCCGAGCCGCTCACCGCCCATGTGACGGTGCCCGACGTGCTCGCCCGCCGCATGGCGCAAGTCGGTCTGGTCGCGCCCGAAGATGCGGCGCGGCTGCAACCGCTTCTGCGCCCTGGCCAGCGGCTCGTCACGCTGGACGGCGACCTGTGGCGCTGGGACGGCTACCGGGTGGCCGCCGACGATGCGCCCTCGGCCGCCGCGATGCGCCTGCGGCAGCTCAACCGTCTGGAGGAACTCAAGCAGGACCTCGAACGCGCACAGGCCCGTGCCGATGGGGCGATGCATGCGCATGACTCGCTGAAAGCGCGCCTCGCGGACGCGACCGAGGCCGACCGCGCCGTGTCCGAGGCCGCTCGCGCGCAGTCGCGCGCCGAGGCGGATCGCAACATCGCGGAAGGCAAGCTCGAGAATCTCACGCTCGCCGTGGCCCGCCACGAGGAAGAGGCGATGGGCGCGCGGGTGCGTCTGACCGAGGCCGAGAAAGCGGTGCGCGATCTTCCGAACCTCGACGACGCGCGGGCCGAGGTCGAGGACACCAAGCTGACCGTCGAAGCCGCCCGGATGACCATGATGTCGCGCCGGTCGCACCACGACGAGATCAAGCGGGAGGGCGAGGCGCGGATCAAGCGGTCGCAGGAAGTGACCAAGGAAATCTCGGGCTGGAAGCATCGTCTGGAAACCGCGGGCAAGCGAATCGCGGAACTGGCAGAGCGCAAGGAAGCGACCGAAGAAGAGCTATACGACGCCAAGGCCGCGCCCGAGGACCTGGCGGCCAAGCGCGACGAGTTGTCCCGCGAAATCGCGAATGCCGAAGCCCGCCGCGCCACTGCGCAGGATGCGCTGTTGGTCGGGGAAACCGCGCTGCGCGAGGCCACGATCGCCGAACGCGACGCGGAACGCCTGGCCGGCGAGGCGCGGGAAGCACGGGCACGGGCCGAGGCGCGGGTCGAGGCGGCCAAGGAAACCGTGGCCTATGCCGAGGAACGCATCGCGGAAGAGATGGACACGACGCCCGCCGGGCTGCTCGAAAGCCTTGGGCAGAACCCGGACGAGATGCCGTCCTCAGACCAGATCGAAGCCGACGTGAATCGCCTCAAGCGTCAACGCGAGGCGCTGGGGGCCGTGAACCTGCGCGCCGAGGAGGACGCGAAAGAGGTGCAGGCCGAGCATGACACGCTGGTCAGCGAAAAGGCCGATCTGGAAGAGGCGATCCGCAAGCTGCGCTCTGGCATCGCGTCGCTCAACCGCGAGGGGCGGGAACGGCTGCTCACTGCGTTCGAGCAGGTGAACGAGAACTTCGGGCTGCTTTTCACCCACCTTTTCGGCGGTGGCGAGGCGAACCTGGTGCTTGTGGAATCGGACGATCCTCTTGAGGCGGGGCTTGAAATCATGTGTCAGCCGCCGGGGAAAAAGCTGTCGACCCTGTCGCTCCTGTCGGGCGGCGAACAGACGCTCACGGCGCTCGCGCTGATCTTCGGCGTCTTCCTCGCCAACCCCGCGCCGATCTGCGTGCTGGACGAGGTCGACGCGCCGCTGGACGACGCCAATGTGACGCGGTTCTGCGATCTTCTGGACGAGATGACGCGCCGCACCGAGACCCGGTTCCTGATCATCACGCACCATGCGGTGACCATGGCGCGGATGGACCGGCTGTTCGGGGTCACGATGCAGGAGCAGGGCGTGAGCCAGCTTGTGTCTGTCGACTTGAAAAAGGCGGAACAGATGGTCGCGTGATGCCTGTTCACGGCGACGGCGATTCGTCCTAAGCTCCGCCCGACCACATTTTCAGGGAGCCGCCATGTTCGCCCGCACAATTGCCCTAACCGCCTTTCTCGCCACCCCCGTTCTGGCGCAGGACAACAAGACGCTGGAAGGCGCAGGTCCCGATCTGGGCCAGACCGTGCTCGCCTCTGCCCCCGACTCCCTGGTGACGTTCTTCAAATCCGCGGGCTACCCGGTCCGACTGACCGAGGACACCGTGGGCGATCCGTTGATCGAATACCGCGTCAACGGCGACAAGATGAGCCTGTTTTTCTACGACTGCGAGGACAACGTGGATTGCCAGGCCGTCCAGTTCTACGCGGGCTACACCGATGCAGGCGCGACGCTCGAGACCATCAACGCCTGGAACACCGACCGCCGTTTCGTGCGCGCCTATCTGACCGAAGACAATGTCGCGCGGATCGAGATGGACGTAGCCACCTCGGCGGACGGTCTGAGCTTCGGCGACTTCGAGGCGATCCTCGGGCTGTGGCTCGAAAGCGTGGATCGCTTCGAGGAACACATCGGCTGGTGAGCCACTTTAACCTTTCTTTTGTCATGACCGACATAACACTATCTCACCGTGAACCTTCGCGGTGAGAGGAGGTGATGAGACTGGAAGAAAGGCAATTCCGCAAATGGATGGTCGCGATTGCGGCGGCGACGCTGATCGTCGCAATCATCCGGCTCTGGATCGGTCGATAACACCGAAAAAGAGTGCCCCGCCGAGCGGCAACTCGGCGGGGCGTTTGTTTTCAGTGATGACACTGGAAAAACAATTCCGATGTCTCATTCTGTATCATGAGTCTGAACGCTTGGTAAACGTCCTTGCGCCAAGTTGGTTAATGGTCCTCAGAGACGATTGAGCAGCCCCGCCGTGGGCCAGGCATCCGCCGGAAGCCCCAGTCTCGCCTGTTCCGCCTGAACCGCCGCCCGTGTCCCCGCACCGAGGATCCCGTCGATCTTGCCTACGTCGTAGCCCTTGGCCTGCAACTTCTGCTGGAGCGCCTTCATCCCGTTCTGGTCGAGGCCCGGTTCCGGGTTGCCCGCGTTGTAAACCGGGCCGCCCTCGAGCCGGGTGGCGAAATAGGCGGCGGTCAGCACGTAGGTGTAGCTCTGGTTCCAGTGGAAATAGACTTGAAAGTTCGGATAGGCCATGAAGGCCGGGCCTTTGCGCCCCTGAGGCAGGATCAGCGATCCGGGCAGGTCGGCGAGCGAACCGTCGCGGGCCTGAACGCCCATCGCCTCCCATTCCGGCTTGGAGAAACTGCGCTCGACGCCGGATTTTGACCAGTCCATTTCCGCCGGCACCGTGACCTCTTCGAGCCAAGGCTCGCCCGCGCGCCAGCCGAGGTTCGACAGCATATGCGCACCCGACATGAGCGCATCAGGGGCCGAGGTCTTCAGCAGCACATGGCCGTCGCCGTCGCCGTCCACGCCGCTTTCGATGATGTCACGGGGCAGCATCTGGACCATCCCGATCTCGCCGGCCCAGGCGCCGGTCGTGCCGCGCGGATCGAAATCCCCGTGCTCGTAGAGTTCGAGTGCCGCCAAGACCTGCGGCTGAAACAGGCCCGGACGGCGGCAGTCGTGGCTGAGGGTCATCAGAGAATTGAGCGTGTTGAAGTCACCCTGGAAGGCACCGTAATCCGTTTCGAACGCCCAGAAGGCGGTGAGCACGCCCCTGCTTACACCATAGGTCTGTTCGATCCTGTCAAAGGTGCTCGCATATTTGCGCATGTTCGCAACGCCATTGTCGATCCGGCCCTGCGAAATCAGCGAGCGCGAAAAATCAATGAAGGTCTTGGTAAAGAAGCCCTGCCCCCGGTCGGCGCTCAAGGTCCGGCTATCCTGCGACGCACTGGCGAAAAAGGCGTCCACGGTGCCCGCGTCATGGCCTTGGGCGATGGCGAGGTCCTTCATCTTGCCCACGAAGGACGACCACGAGCCGCCACATTCGACGAGCGGTGCGGGAATGGACTGCGCCTGCGCAGACGTTCCAATGCTCGCACCCATGATTGCCGCTGCGGCCAGCGCCTTGAACCCGAATTTCATGAACTCTCCCTCGGTTTGTCGGGGCTACCCTAGCAAACCGCGCCTACCAGACAATGCCCAGCAGAATAACAAGGCCGAGAACCGCCGCCCAGACACGCCACAGAACGCCGACGGCGGCGTCGATGTCGTCCCCGGACACCGCATGTGCGCCCTCGGCGTTGACCCAGGGGTAGTCACGGATCTCGCCGTGGTAGCTGCGCGGACCGGCAAGGGCCACATCCAGCGCAACCGCCATCGCCGCCTCGGGCCAGCCTGCGTTGGGAGACCGGTGGAGCGGCGCGTCCCGGAAAACGCGGTCCCTTGCGGCGAAGCTCCTGGTCACGACGAGAATGAGCGCCGCCGTTATCCGGGCAGGCACCCAGTTCATCACGTCATCCAGACGTGCCGCGGCTTTGCCGAACTGTTCGTGACGGGGGGTGCGGTAGCCAATCATGCTGTCCGCCGTGTTTACCATCTTGTAGGCGAGCATCCCCGGCAGTCCCCCGATCAGGAACCAGAAGGCAGGGGCGACGACGCCGTCCGAGAAATTCTCGGCCGCGCTTTCGATGGCAGCGCGGGATACATCGGCGGCATCCATGCCGCCGGTGTCCCGCCCCACGATCATGCCCACCGCACGGCGGCCTTCGGGCAAACCCTCGGCCAGCGCATCGGCGACGGCGGTCACGTGATCGACGAGCGAGCGATGGGCGAGAAGGATTGCGGCCACCACGATCTCGGCCAGCCAGCCGATCTGGGCGATGCCCCAGCCGATGGTCGCGGCCAGCGCGACGAGGCCCGCGATCGTGACCGCCCCGGTGACGATCCGGCCCTTGCCGTGGTTCAGCTTGTCATCCGCCCAGCCCACCGCCTTGCCCATCAGGACGGCGGGGTGATGAACGCGGTCCCAGACCTCGTCCGGTTCCCCGAAAGCGGCGTCGAGTGCCATGGCGCAGGCGAGGATCAGGCTCATGGGAGCGCGGCCTCGAGTTGATCCCAGCGGTCCTCGGGCGGCAAGCCGAGGCGGAGCCAGCGGGCGTCATAGGGAAAGGCGCGCGACCAGACCCGGCCTCGGGCGAGCCGATTCTGCCAGTCCTGCGCGTCGCCGACGTCATAGAGCCGAAACAACGTCGTGCCCCCGGCAAGGGTGGCCCCCCGCGCCTCCATCACCGCATCGAGCCGGGCGCTGTCGGCCCGGAGCCGCTGCCGGGTGCGGTCGGCCCAGTCGGTGTCGCGAAGGGCGGCGGTGCCGATGGCGAGCGCGGGGCCGGAGACGGGCCATGGCCCCAGCATCCGGGCGAGCGACGCGATATGGGCGGGGTCGCCTATGGCGAAGCCAAGACGCGCCCCGGCGAGACCCCAGAATTTGCCCAGAGATTTCAGGATCACGACCCCCGGTGCCGTCGCCATGGTCCCGATATGGCTTTGGTCGGGCGCGATGTCGCAGAAGCTCTCGTCGATGACGAGAAGACCGCGCGCCGGGCCATCCTCCGTGGCCGTCCAGTAGGTCCCGGTCGGGTTGTTCGGGTGAACGACAACACGGGCCTCAGCCGCACCGTCGCGCACCACCTGCCAGCCAGCATCCGAAAAGGCACCGGCATGTTCGTTATAAGTCCGATTGGCCACCCGAACGCGGCCTTTGGGCATTAGCGCGGGGATACGCGCAATAAGCGCCGAGGCACCGGGGGCGGCCAGGAGGGCGGCCCCGGCGGGCACGCCCCAGAACCCGCGCGCGGCCGTTTCCAGCGCGGCCATCGCAGCCGCGTCGGGCAGCGCGGTCCAGTCCTGCGGCGCGAAACGGGGCAAGGGATAGGGGTGCGGGTTGATCCCGGTGGACAGATCGAGCCAGTCGGCCCTTTCGCCACCGTATCTTGCCATCGCTGCGTCGAGTCCGCCACCGTGGTCTCGCGCGCCAAAGGGCTTCATTCGGTCACCGGAAGCGGCGGATGACGGGTGACGAAATGACCCTTCACCGCCACCGGCCATTCCCGGTAGGGCACCTGCCCCGTCTCGCTCGCCGCGTGTTTCTCGGCCCAGTCGACAATGCCCTGTGCGGCCTCTTGCGTCGGCTCGAACCGGCCGATGGTGTAACAGAGTTTGCCCGCCGCCTGCACCGCCACGTTGCAGGCATGGTCGCAGCCCATCAGGCAGGAGGTGCGACGCACGGCGACATCACGACCCTGAGCCGCCGACTCGACAAGACCGGCGAGCACCGCGCCATCGGTGACTTCGGCGCCGGTCTCGGCCCAGCCTTGACGCTTGCAGGTATCGCAGACAGTGATCCAGGTTTTCGCGCCGTTGGACGTCATTGGTCCCCCTCTCGTTCCGGCCCGGTTGAACCGGATTTCCGGTGCAAAGGCAATCCCGACGCCGTGGCGATTGCGCACCGAACCGGTCGCATTAACCGACAGGTGAAATGCAGATTTTCGGGCCGTGCCCTTCGGGATAGTTTCAACGTCCGGGGGTTTTGCATTAGTATGACGTATCCGTAACGTGCGGATGCTGCGGAAGGACCGGGTGGGTAGCGTGAAAATCCTCATCGTCGAAGAAAACCCGGACCTTGGGTCGATCTGGCAACGGCATCTGGAACGACAAGGGGCCACGGTTACCAGGGTGTCGACGCCCTCGGACGCGCTTGCCCAACTGCGCAGGGACAGTGCGGATGTCATCATCGTGAACCTCGACCAGCCGAACGAGGGCGCGATGACGGTGGCCGATTACGCCGCCTACCGTCATCCGTCCGCCCGGGTCGTGTTCCTCACGGCCCGTTCGTTTTTCTCGGACGGCTCGATCTTCGACATGAGCCCCAATGCCTGCGCGTTCCTGCCTTCGGCCACGAAGCCCGAGGACCTGGCGACCATCGTGACCCACCACGCCGAACGGATCGCAAAGCACTAAGGCGGTGGGACCCGGTTATGTGCGCGGCTCCACCACCATGCGCGAGACGAGGTCGATCCAGGTCCGCAGCATCCGGTCCATCCCTTCCTTGTCCAGACCGGCCACGGTG
The DNA here is from genome assembly GCA_001626765.1 of Maritimibacter sp. REDSEA-S28_B5. Classification (GTDB taxonomy): domain Bacteria; phylum Pseudomonadota; class Alphaproteobacteria; order Rhodobacterales; family Rhodobacteraceae; genus Maritimibacter. Next base: position 47,595 of record LUOO01000112.1, on the reverse strand, counting down.
AACTGAAGCGCCATCCCGCGATAGAGGCACACCGTCATGTCGCTGAAAACCTTCTGCTGCTCCGGGCTCAACCTGTGCGCAAACACCGTTTGCCAGGACTCGAACCGAAGCCGCTGCGGGCCGCGCATCAAGTCCTTGAGCCGTCGGGCCAATTCAGGGTCGCCTTGGGTTGCCAGCATGATCTCGATGGCCGCGACGTAATGAGGGTGGTTGAACACGGCTTCCCAGGCAAAGGTGAGGTAGTCCGCGATGTCGATCTCGCCCGCGCGTGCCTTCGTGAACGCCCTGTCGGTTTCGTTCCACTCGTTGACGAGCGCATCGAAGGCGGCCACGACAAGGTCGATCTTGTTGGGATAGTGATGGGTCTGGGCCCCGCGAGACACGCCGGCGGATTTCGCGATCATCGTCGTGGTCGCACGGTAATATCCGACCTCCGAAATCACCTGCAACGTCGCGTGGCGCAGTTTCGCGCGGGTCGCGATCGCCTTTCTTTCCTGCCGACCGAGTTCCCCGGCGTCGTTCACTACGTCCATCCATCATCCTTCCGAGATCCGCACCACAGGAATCCGGTGCCCACACAATCTATCCGAATCTATCCGATTTCCGCAGCGAGAGGGAACCCTTTACAAAACAAACAGGATTGTTTGTTGTTCGATCATAAGGACAGGATAAACAGGGAGAACCAAATGATTCACGATAGACTCAGATTGCATCTCGCCGGGGCGGCGGCCGCCGCGGCGCTGACGATGTCGACCGCTCTGGCGCAGGACGTCACATTCACGGCAGGCACCATCGGTGTGCCCGCGATGATCTCGACCCAGGAACTCGAGAACTTCGCCAAGGAGGTCGGTGAGGAATCGGGCGGGCGGATCGAGATCAAGGTCTATACGAACAGCCAGCTCGGCTCCGGGCAGGAGCAGATGGAGGCGGTGGCCTTCGGCACGCAGGACATCTTTCTGAGCGCCCTCTCCGAGGCAAGCCGTCTCGTGCCCAGCTTCGGCGCGCTGGATGCTGCGTTCCTCTTCAAGGACGAGGACCACGTGCGCCGCTTCATGGAAAGCGACATGTGGAGCACACTGGAAACCCGGCTGGCCGATGAATTCGGCGTCGGGATCATCACGGCGAACTGGTTCGACCTGCCGCGCCACCTGCTGCACCGCGAGAAATTCATCAGCGAGGTCGAAGACGTGGCCGGCGTGCGCGTTCGGGCCCCCGGCATTCCCATGTATATCCAGAACTACATCAACATGGGGGCCGAGCCGATCACCATTGCCTATGGCGAGCAATATCTGGCCCTCAGTCAAGGAGTCGTGGACATGACGGAATCGGCCGCCGACCGGATCATGGGCCTGAAGCTGCACGAGGTCGCGCCCTATATCACCGAGGCCGACATGATGTTCCCGCTGTCCGCGCTCTACGTGAACCAGGCGAAATGGGACGCGCTGTCGGAAGAGGACCGCGCGATGATGTCGCGTCTGGCGCAGGACGCCGCAGACCGGGCCATGGCACGCACCCGCGACAGCTGGGGCGAGGTGAAGGCCACAATCGAGGCCGAAGGGGGCAAGTTCCAGCCCATGCCGGAAGAAACCCGCGCGGCCTTTGCCGAAATGGCGACCAGAAACCTCGACGATATGGAGTCGAGCGGCCTGTTCCCCGAGGGATGGTATCAGGCCATCCTCGATTTGCGCGACGCCGAGTAATCGGGCCCGCGCAAGGGTTTGTAATGGGGTAAACCCGTGGGATGACTCATGGGTTTACCCAGAGGTTTACTGTTGAATTGCCAAGGGTTCACCGGACCCAGACCCGGCCACTGTTCAAACGGACGGCAGCGCGCCAGACTGGGGCGTCGCCGGTTAAGGACCCCCCACATGACATCCATCCCGATCCTGTCGCCGATCTGCACGCTTCTAGAGCGGCTGCTTGGCGCGATCTGCCTTTTCCTCGTGCTGGCGATCCCCGTGTTGCTGGGCACGCAGGTGTTCTTTCGTTACGTCTTTTCCACCTCGATCGGGCCCACTGACGAGCTCGCGACATATGCGCTCATCTGGCTGACCTTCCTGGGCATCGCCTGGATCTATCGCCGCCGTGAACACATCGCGGTGGACGTGGCCGGCATCGGCGGGCCCGGTCCGGTGGCCCGCGCGCTTCGCATCCTCGGAGACGTGATCGTGGCCGCGACATCGGTCATCATGATCTTCGCGATCGCCGACAGCGCCCCGATGGCGCGGCGCATCACGATGGGAGTCATGCAGGTGTCACGGTTCTGGATGCACTATTTCCCGCTCGCCCTCGGGCTGGGCCTGATCGTGTTCTTCTGCGTCGAGAAAGTGCTGCTCGCGGTCGTGAACGCGCCCGATGTGCCTGCGACGGAACCGGAGGCCACGGAATGGACCTGATCCTCATCTTCGGCGTCTTTCTTGTTCTTCTCTTCATCCGCGTTCCGATCGCCTTTTCCATGCTCGCCTCGGCGCTGCTCTATCTCTCGGTCAACGACGTGTCGCTGGGGCTTCTGGTGCAGCGCGTCGCGGGTGGCCTGGACAGTTTCCCGCTGCTCGCGGTGCCCCTGTTCCTCGCTGCCGGGTTCCTGATGAACACCATGGGGATCACCGACCGGATCTTCGACTTCGCGGGCACGCTGGTGCGTCATCTGCCGGGCGGGCTGGGCCATGTGAACGTCGTCTCGTCGGTCATCTTCTCTGGCATGTCGGGGTCCGTGGTGGCCGATGCCGGCGGGCTGGGCGTGGTCGAGATCCGCGCCATGCGCAAGGCGGGCTATTCAGCCCGGTTCAGCGCCGCGATCACGGCGGCTTCGGCGCTGATCGGCCCGATTATCCCGCCCTCGGTGGTCATGGTGATCTATGCCTTCGTGACCGAGGTGTCGCTGGGCAAGATGTTCATCGCGGGCGTCATTCCGGGGCTGATGATGGCGCTCTCGATGATGATCCTGATCGCCATCATGGCGCTCACCGGCATGGAGGACTGTCCGCGCCAGCCGCGCGCGACGCTGGGCGAGCTCTGGACCGCCTTTCGCCGCGCGTTCCTGCCGATGATGGCCCCGGTCATCCTCGTCGCGGGAATCCTGTCGGGTATCTTCACACCGACCGAGGCGGGCGTCGTCGCGGTGATCTATGTGCTGATCATCGGGTCCTTCACGCTCGACATGAACCTGCGCCATATCCTGCGCGCGTTCTCCGAGGCGGCATCGACCACGGCGGCCACGCTGTTCATCATCGCCTCGTCGCTGATCTTTACCTGGATCGTCGCCACCGCCGACCTGCCCCAGATCGTGGCCGCATGGTTCGACGACCTCGGGGCGTCGCCTTCGGTGGCGCTGCTGATCATGGTGGCGATCACGCTCGTGCTCGGCATGTTCCTTGAAGGTATCCCGATCATGATGGTGTTCGGCCCGATCTTCATGGCGGTGGCGCAGTCGCTGGGCATCGACCTCGTCCATCTCGGAATCGTCTTTATCGTCTCGATGATGATCGGCGGCGTGACGCCCCCCGTCGGCATCGCGCTCTACGTCGTGATGGCCATCGCCCGGATTCCCTTGGGCGAGTTCATGAAAGGGATCTGGCCCTTCTACTTCGCCATCATCGCGGTGATCGTGCTGTTGGTTTTTTTCCCGCAACTGAGCCTCTGGCTCCCCGAATTGCTCTGGCGCTGAGGTAATCATGACGACCGTTCTTTTTCTGCAAGCGGCCTACGGCGTCGCGGGCTTCCTGTTCAACCTTGTCAGCCAGATCCGGGCGGCACGGGGACAGGGACACCTGACCCCGACACCGCCCAAGAGCGGCATGATGGTGATGTCCATCGTCGTGCTGGTGACCCTGAGCTACTTTGTTTCGCCCATCGTCTATGTGATCGGCTGGATCGCCCTCGTCGTCTTTCTCGGGCGCGGCGGCGTGGCCACGCATGCAAGAGCACTGGCCGCCGGTGGGCCAATGGACCGCTACGCTTCGCGCGGGGCGGCGATCACGGCGATGGTGCTGAACATCTTCGGCGTGGCGATGGGCGTTCTGGGCCTTGTCGTGGTCCTGGCCGGCGCGCTCTAGCTGCTCGGAACGAAAGAAGGGCCGCCGGATCCACGTCCGGCGGCCTTGTACGTTTTGCGAACCCGCAGGCGGTCAGACGACGGCGAACCCCCGGACCCGGACGACGACCCGGTTGTCCTGCCAGTCGCCGACCTCGGTTGTGCCGACGATGACGCGTTCATTGAGCCAGCTGTAAGGCCCCCCTGTCGGCGCCTCGAAATGGATACGGCTGCGGGAATAGTGCTGTCTTCCATCCGGGCCGTAGATAACGAGCGCCCGGTTGCGAACTTCGAGGAACACGCCGTCGTCGGTCCGAAGGTGATAGATCGCCTCCAGTTCCTTAAGCTCGTCGGACCGCACCCGTTGCATATCGAAACCGCCCGGCAGAATGTCACCGGCAAAGCTGCGCGGGCTGTCCGTTTCGGGCGCGATGGTGCCGGTGAAGCGGCCGCCCACGATCGGATAGACGTTGCGCTGGCCGGTGGGGCCGGGTTGCGACAGAAGCGCGCCCGTCACATCGACGTCCGCCTGAAAACACTGGATCAACTTCGGATCGGTTGGAGAAAATTGCATCATCGGTCCTTTCCTGGGGGAACGCGAGGGGGCGGGACCGGCCCGCCCTGCCCCTTACAACGTCATGTCTTCGAGCGAATCCGGCGCATAGGTCAGTGACACGTTGCCATCCTCGGTGGTGAGGATCGTGTCGGAATGGCGAAAGCCCCCGAGACCCGGGAAATAGATGCCGGGTTCCAGCGTGAAGCACATGCGCGGTTCGATCACGACATCATAGCCTTCCGCGAGGAACGGGCCTTCGTGCGCCGTGGCACCCATGCCGTGCCCCGTTCGCGACAGCACGTTTTCGAGCATCCCTTCGCCGTCGAGATACCGGCGCACCGCCTTGTCCACATCGGACATGAGATTGCCGGGGACGGTCATCTCGAACGAGATCCGGCGCGCCTCCATCATGACCTCATACTTCCGCTTCGCCTCTTCGGGCACGTGACCCAGAAAAAAGGTCCGCTCGATCTCGGCCCCGTAGCCGTTCATCACGGCGTTCATGATCGAGACATGCGGCCCGCCTTCGGCCATGGCCATTTCGAGATTCCCGAAATTGTGCGGATCGTGCGAATGACTGGCCGGGTGGAACAGCGAGGCAAAGGCCAGTGCCTGCGGCACGATGTTCTTGTCGTCGGCATAGAGCCGGTTGAACATCTTTGCCGTGCCCGCCTCGCGCACCTGGCCCAGCGTTCGGCCCGGCGCGGCGTTGGCCAGAAGATCCGCCATCGCTTCGGAGGCGACCATGTTGGCATACGCCAGCCGGCCCACGTCGTAGTCCGACTTGATGAAACGCACCTCTTCGACGATGTCGGTCACCACGGTCTCGCCGGGCACCGCGTCACGCGCGCGGATCTGGCCCATGCTTTCGACGCCTACCCTGCGGGCGCCTTTGAGCACCGCCATCTGTTCGTCGGCCCAGGTCTGCCCCGCCGGTGCGGGATATTCGCGGTAGACCACCAGCTCGTGATCGCCGATCGACATCTCGGCCACATGCGGCGCGTCGATGCCGGGAACGAGGAACCGGATCGGACCCGAGGCAGGCACCAGCGCGATAAAGGGCCGTTCGTGCGGGAAGGTCGCGAAGTTCGTCAGGTAATAGACGTTGTCGAGATGCGAGGCGACATACCAATCCAGCCCCTGACGTGCCATTTCCGCCTGAACGCGCTCGCGCCGCCGCGCCATTTCCTGAACCGAAGGGGCGTGGAAGATCGGTGTAAGGTCCATGTGTTCTCCTGTAGGTGATGTTGGGTCAGCGCATCATCGACGGCAGCCAGAGCGTGATCTGGGGCCAGGCGATGAGGATGATGAGGGTGAGCAGGTCCATCGCGATGAACCAGAAGATGCCGCGAAAGATCGTCGGCAGATCGACGAGGTTCCCCAGCGTGCTCTTGATCACGTAGATGTTCAGCCCGACCGGTGGCGTGATGAGGCCGATCTCGAGCAGTTTGACGAGCAGGATGCCGAACCAGACGAGGTCCATGTCCATCGACTGCGCGATGGGCAGAAACACCGGAATCGTCAGCAGAAGCAGCCCGATGGGGTCAATGAACATGCCAAGCACGATGTAGACGACCGCCACGAAGAACAGGAGCAGATAAGGCCCGCCCCCGATCATCTCGAAAAACTCCACAAGGTCGCGCGAGACGCCGGTAAGCGCGACGAAGCGCACGAGCAGCGCGCCGCCGACGAGGATGAACACCAACGCCCCCGCCGCACCAAGCGCGCCGGATTCCGTCGGCGTGGCCCAGCCTGCGGAAATCGACCCCATGACGAGCGCGATCAGGATCGGAAGCGGCAGGATGTCCCACATCACCTCGCGCCAGCGGACCGCCTCGATCTCGGAGCGGCTGATCGGCGTGCCGGCGAGCGCGGGCTTCACGGTCACCCGCAGCGCGATCATCGTCATGTAGATGACGGCCGACAGGATGCCGGGCAGCAGCCCCGCGAGGAACAGTTGGCCAATGGACACATCCGCCATGATCCCGAAGAGGATCAGCGTCAGGCTGGGCGGGATCAGCGACCCGAGCGTGCCCGAGGCCGCGATGGTTCCACAGGCGAGACCCTGATCGTAGCCACGTTTCAGCATCTCGGGCACCGCGATCCGCGACATCGCCGCCGAGGTCGCGACTGACGACCCGGAGGCCGCCGCGAACAGGGCAGAGGCCATCACCGAAGCCACGGCAAGCGCGCCGGGCACGCGGCGCAGGAGCAGCCGCGAGGCATCGAAGAGCCCCGTGGTCAGTCCGGCGCGGGCAGCCACGAACCCCATGAACAGGAACATGGGGGCGGCGGAAAACTCCCAGTTGGTCGCGGTTTCGAACGGCAGGCGGGACAAAAGGCCAAGCGCCGCCTTCGGGCTTGCCTCGACCGCGACGCCGATGAAGGCGCAGACGGTCAGCACCAGCCCGATCGGCAGGCGAATGGCGATCAGAGCCAGCGCCAGCCCGAAGACGAGCGCGATGATCAGAAGGCTACTCATGGGGCACCGGCTCCCCTTTGCCTGCGGTGCCGCGCAACTGCATCACGAGAGAGGCGAGCGCCCCCATGGCGGCAGTAACAAAGGCGATGGGCAGCACCCAGCGCACAATCCAGATCGGCAGCGACCATGCGCCCATCACCACTTCGCCGGTAGCGGTCGCGGCCAGCGCAGCGTCGAGGCTGAACCAGGCGAGCGTCAGGTAAAGCAAGAGCGTGAGCGCCGCACCGATCAGGATACAGGCTTTTTGCACCGCCAAGGGAAATCGCTGAAAGAAGACATCAGTCGTCACGTGGCCGTCGTAAAGCTCGACCGCCATGAGCGGCAGGAACGTCAGGCCGACCATGTAGTAATAGGCAACCACCTCGTTGCTCGCCGGGATCGGCGCATTGAACACAACACGCAGAAGCACATCGGCCGACACCTGCACGAGGATCAGCCCCGTGCAGAGGGCGGCAAGGTCGAGCTGCGCCGCACTCAGCCGCGCAAGGATGCGGGAAACGCCCTGCATGTCGAAACTCCGGGTGGGGGGATGGCCCGCGGCACCTGCCGCGAGCCGGTCAGGCGTCAGTCGATGCCGTAGGTTTCAACATCGACGTTGGCATAGATCTCGTCGCGCAGCATGGCGGCGAAAGCCTCTTCCCCGTCGATGCCAAGCTCCTCGACCCGCGCGTTCCAGGCGTCAAGGCGGGCGTCAAAGGCGTCGAAGAAGGCCTTGCCATCCTCGATCCCCACCTCCTCCTCGGCGATGCGCGGCGCGTCTTCGGCGACTTGCGCGCGGATCTCGTCCGTCTTTGCCACGAGGGCCGCATCGGGTTCGTGGATCGTCATGCCCTCGTCCGGCAGCAGGCTGCGCGCCCGCTCGCCGGCGGTGATGACGCCGTTGTAGACCATGCTGGCCAGTCCATCGGCATGGGCGTTCAGCATGGCCCGGCGTGCCTCGGGGCTAAGTTCGGTCCATGTGTCCTTGTTCCATGCGGCGCCAAACCCGGCCCAGAACACCGCGAGCGGCAGGTCGGTGGCGTGCGACACCACTTCGAACAGACGCCGTTGAAGCACGTCGTCAAGCGCGGCGGCCGTGCAATCGAGCGCGCCTTTGTCGAGCGCCGAATACTGCTCGCTGCTGCTCATGGAGACGGGCGTCGCGCCCACGCCTTGCACCCAGGCCGTCACCGACCGGTTGGGCGAACGGATGCGCTTGCCTTCCAGATCGGCAAGGCTCGTGATCGGCATCCGGCAGGCCAGCGCATAGGGCGGGGTCATGTAAGGCGAGGCAAAGACCACCCCGTTCGCGGCGAACTCTTTCTGAAACGCCTCGTTGGTCAGCGTGAACTCGGTCACGGCGGCGGTCAGCGCATAGGGGTTTTCGTTGGCCAGCGTCAGCGCGATTTCTTCCAGAAGGTTCGAGACGGGCATTTCGGACGGCGTGTAGGACGAGATATGCACGGTGACATCGGTCAGCCCGTCGGCCAGCGATTGAAGCGCGCCGCGCGGCGTGACCAGCGCGGACCCGGTGTCCGAGATAACCTCGATCTCGCCGTTCGAATAGGCGGCTGCCTGCTCTGCGAACTTGTCGAAGAGCCCGGTGCTCATCGGGTGGCTGGGCGGAAACCACGACGAGGCGGTAATGGTCTGGGCGGACCCTGCGGTCGCCGTCAGCACGAGCGATGCGGCAAGGGCGAATTGGGTTTTCATGCTGAAGTTCCCTGTTGTGAACATGTCTGAAGTGGACATCTGCTGTGTCCTGACAAAATACAAACAAACCTGCACGTTTGTGTCAATCGTGAATATTGCGTTGAGCGATGGGGCCAAAGGCGAAGCGGCCACGCATTATCGGCTTTCCCTCTCTTGGCCGCCCCCCTACCCTCGCCCCATGGACCCGCTTGCCGACCCCGATCTGCCCACCCCCGAAGCCGTCGTTTTCGACATCGGCAACGTGCTGATCACATGGCGTCCCGAGGACCACTACGACCGCTGGATCGGAGCCGAGCGACGGCGGGCGTTTTTCGATGCCATCGACCTGCACGGCATGAACGAGCGCTTCGACCGGGGCGAGAATTTCCGCGCCGTGATCGACGAAACCGCCGCCCGCTACCCGGATTGGGAGGCCGAGATCCGCATGTGGCACGACCGCTGGCTCGACCTGACCCTGCCGGTGATCGACCATTCGGTCCGGCTGTTGCGCGCCCTGCGCGCCGCGGGGCATCCGGTCTTTGCACTGTCCAACTTCGGCGTGGACAGTTTCGCCCTGTCCGAAGGCCGCGACGCTTTCCTGACCGAGTTCGACCGGCGCTATATCTCGGGCCATCTGGGCGTGACGAAACCCGACCCGCGCATCTACGAGACCCTCGAAGAGGACAGCGGCGTCGCGCCGGAGCGGCTTCTGTTCACCGACGACCGGGCTGACAACATCGCGGTGGCCCGCGCGCGGGGCTGGCAGACGCATCTGTTCACCACGCCCGCGCGTTGGGCCGAACGACTGGTCGCGGCAGGGCTATTGACCGAGGAGCAGGCACGGTGACCGAGATCATTCCCTTCGGGGCCGAAGCCCGTCTCGACTGGCTCGGCCTGACCGAGGCGCTCGCGGCCGGGCATCGCCTGCCCAGGGCGCAGGTGGCCGACAGTTTCCTCAAGCGGGCCGACGACACGCTCCTGACGCGTTCGGCGCTGATCGACGGGCTGGGCATGGCGGTCAAGGCCGCGACGATCTTTCCGCACAACCAAGGGCCAACGGTCAACGGCGGCGTCATGCTTCTGGACGACACGACCGGGGTGATGGAGGCCATCGTGGATTTCCACCTCGTGACGAAATGGAAGACCGCGGCGGACAGCCTGCTCGCCGCGCGCCACCTAGCCCCGGACAACCCCGAAACCATCCTGATCGTCGGCACCGGAAACGTGGCCGCATCGCTGCGCGAGGCCTATGGCGCGGGCTTTCCCGGGGCGCGGTTCCTTGTCTGGAACCGCTCAGGGGCCGGGGATTTCGCCGCCCGCCATCCTGACACCACGGCGGTCACGGACCTCGCCCAAGCCGTCGCGCAGGCCGACATCGTCACTTCGGCCACGACGGCCAAGACCCCGATCCTGCGCGGCGACTGGCTTCGTCCCGGCCAGCACGTGGACCTGATCGGCGCCTTCCGCGCGGACATGCGCGAGGCGGACGACAGGGCGCTCACCCGCGCGCGGATCTTTGTCGACAGCCGGGACACGACGATGCACCACATCGGCGAGATCAAGATCCCGCTTGAGGCGGGCGTGATCGCCCCCGGGGACATTCTCGGCGATTTCTACGATCTCGCGGGCGGCGGTTTCGCGAGGCAGCCCGAGGACATCACGCTCTTCAAGAACGGCGGCGGCGCGCATCTGGACCTGATGACGGCGCGCTACATCCTCGAGTGCTGGCGGGCGTGAGCGCCGCGCCGCCTCGGCAACCCGGTCAGCCGAGGGCCGCGCGCAGTCGGTCGAGGTAGGCCACGACCAGCGAACGCGCATCGGCGGCCGATCCGGCCTCGGCATAGACCCGACATTCCGGCGCGTTGCCCGAGGGGCGCAGGTGAACCACCTGCCCGCCCGCGAAGGACAGGCGCAGCCCGTCCGTGGTGTCGATCCCCTGCTCAGGCCCCAGCCCGCCAAAGAACCCCGCACGCGCTGCCGGATCGCCGATCAGCGTGTCGATGAACCCAAGCGACCGCTCGGAGGGCACCTCGGTCACCCGGTCGGCGGCGGTAAACACGGCGGGCAGCGCGGCCACGAGATCGGCGAGCGGCACGCCCTGCGCGCGGGCATGGGCCAGCGGCGCGATGATCGGCAGCAGGCAGTCGCGGGTCATGAGCGGCGGCAGCGGACCGGCAGGCCCCTGCGCCTCGAACCCGAGAAGAAAGCCACCGTTCGCCTCGTATCCCGCAACACGGGCGGTCTCGTCCCCGTCGAGGATCGTCTCCATCCCGGCGATGACGTAGGGCGAGCCGATCCGCGTGCGCTCGACCCGCGCGAAATCGGGCATCTGGGCGACCAGGCTGTTCGATGACACCGGGGTCACGATGTCCGTGGCGCCCAGCGCCCTGGCCGTGAGCGGGCCAAGAACGTCGCCCGGCACGATCTGGCCCCGGTGATCCGCGACGAGCGGCCGGTCTCCGTCGCCGTCGGTGGACACGAGCGCATCAAGCGCGTCGTCCCGGCACCAGTCAAGGATCGCACGGGCCATGTCGGGATCGACAGCTTCGGTGTCCACGGGGACGAAGCTGTCGGACCGACCGAGCGGCACCGCCTCGCCCCCCAAGGCGCCGATGGCGTCGGCAAGAACATCGCGGGCGACCGAACTGTGCTCGTAGACGCCGATACGCAGGCCTCGAAGCGCCTCCGGCCCGTAGGCCGTCAGATAGCGCCCGACATAGGTGGACAACGTGTCGTCCGCCGCCTCGACCTCGGGCATCTCGGCGCGTCTGGCGGCGGGCGCGCCCAGCGCCGCACGGATGGCGGCCTCGTCTTCCTTGGATATCTCGCCTGCGGGGACATAGAACTTGAGCCCGTTGCGGTCGGCGGGAATGTGGCTCCCGGTGACCATCACCGCCGCCTGTCCCCGTGCCAGGGATCCAAGGGCCAGAGCGGGCGTGGGCACCGCGCCGCAATCGACGGCGAGCAAACCCTCGGCCCGGATCGTGTCCATCACAACCTGCGCAATCGCGGGCGAGGATGGCCGCAGGTCACAGCCCACATGCACGCCCCCGCCGTTGGGACAGGCCCGGATGAACGCGCGAATGTGATCGGCCACGAGGTCGTCGGTCAGTTCCACCACCAACCCGCGCAGGCCGCTTGTGCCGAATTTCGGTGACATTCCGGTCCCCCTCGCAGCCTGCCCGCGGCAGAGCCTCCGCCGCGGGCAAGATGTGACAGAGCCGACCCGGAAACAAAAGCCCCGCCTGGGTATGCGCGGTGGATCAGGCCGCTTCGAGCGCGTCGAGGTTCTGGTAGGACAGCTCCATGCCGTCGAGCATTCCGGTGTCCATCATCTGCTGGCGCACCTCGGCGTCGGGAACCGTCATGGTCATCACCATGCGCGTGCCCTCGCCCCGCGCCATGAAAAGGGTTTCGACGATATTGGGCGGCGTCGGGTCGGGCAGGAGCATGATTTCCTCCTGCACGACCCGGTGCGGGGCCTCCACTTCGAGGAAGATGCCGGTGATCTGGAATTCGTAGCCCGGCCCCCGGTGCAGCATCCGGTAGCGGCCGCCGACGCGCGCGTCGATCTCGACCTCGGCCACCTCCCAGCCCTCGCCCCCACCGTTTTGCCATTTCTTGACGAGCGAAGGCTCCATATGCGCCCGCCAGACGACCGCGGGGGGTGCGTCGAAATCACGAGTGACGACGAGCTGGGTCTCGCCCTTGAGTTCAAAGGTAAGCGGCTTGGGCATGTCAGGACTCCTTGTCTCGGGAGAGATCGGTTTCAGGGGTAATGGATGGTTTCTGCAATTCTTCCGCCAGAACCGCGTCCAGCCGGTCGTAGCTAGCCGTGAGCGCGCGGCGCAGCCCGTCGAGCCAAGCCTCGAGCTCTTCGAGTGTCCCGCCCGCAAGCCGGCAGGGACGGCGCGTCCCATCCACACGGCGCGTGATCAGCCCGGCTTCTTCCAGCACCCTGAGGTGGCGCGAAATCGCGGGCTGGGAAATCGGGAAAGGTTCGGCAAGCTCGCCAACCGTCGCCTCGCCCTTGGCCAGCCGGGCAAGGATCGCGCGGCGCGTCGGATCGCCAAGGGCGGCGAAAGCCGTGTCGTAGTCGGGTGTGGGCATGGGTGATTCTCTATAACACAAAAGTTATATAACACATGAATCATATTCAGGGAAGCGGTGGACAGGCCCCCCATCACCGAGCCAATATCGCCCTCACCCTGAACGAGCAGAACATGATCTGGACCCTCCTCATTCTAGTGGCCGTGATCGTCGCGGCGGCCCCCTTCGCGGCAGAACTTCTGCGTCATTCTCCACGCGACGACCGGTCCAGAACGGACGGAGGGATCGCGCTCTTGCAGGACGGCGTCACGTCGTTCCAATGGCACGGCCCGACCACGCCGAGCGTCATCGTGCTGATCCATGGACTGACCTCGCCGTCCTGGGTGTTCTCGGGCCTGATCCGGGGGCTCAACATGATGGGTTATCAGGTTCTGACCTATGACCTTTACGGGCGCGGGCTGTCGGATCGGCCCCGCGACCGCCAGACGCCACAATTCTTTCTGCACCAGTTGACCGAACTCCTCGACGAGCAGGGGCTCGAGGGGCCGGTGTCGATCATGGGCTATTCCATGGGCGGGCTGATCGGCTCTCTCTTTGCCGCCACCTATCCCGACCGGGTGGACCGGCTGGTTCTGCTCGCGCCCGCCGGCATGGACTATACCCCTGGTCCGCTGCTCAAAAGGGCCGGGGCCGGCGGTCTCTTCGGCAACTGGCTGTGGCAGGTGATGGGGCCAAGCGTCCTGCGCGAGGCGGCGCGGCGCGATGCGGCCGGGCCGACCGTGGTGCCCGATCTGCCCGCGCGGATCGACGCGGAGCTGTCGCGGCGCGGCTACCTTCGGTCGGTGCTTTCGGCCCATCGCAACGCACTGTCGGTCCGGATCGAGGACGCGCACCGCGATATCGGCAAGATCGGCACGCCGGTGCTCGCGATCTGGGGCGAAGCGGACGCGGTGATCCCGGCCACCGAGATCGGCAAGCTCACCCAGTGGAACCGCAACGTGCGCCATCAGGTGGTGAAGGGCGCGGGCCATGCCCTGCCCCACACTGCACCTAACGCGATCATCGCGGCGGTGACCGAGTTCCTGCGGGAGGTCTAGAGGCGCTTCACGAGGGTCTCAAGCGCCTCGGCCCCGCGATGCTTGTGCCGCCGGGTGTAGACAAAGGCCGCGAACCGGGCGGTGAACCACTCCATCCGCGGCGCCTCGATCACGACGGTATCGGTCCAGACGCAGCCCGCCCCGTGGGGCTGGATCGACAGGTGATGGTCCCAGCGCGTGACCTGCGCATTGTGCTCGCGGCTCTGGAGCACACGGGACTGCCGGTCGAGGATTTCGACGTGCATCCTGTGGCCCGGGTTCTTCATCAGGCCGAAGAGCGTGATATCGACCACATAGGTCTCGCCCTCGCGCACCACGTCGTCGGGCAGGCCCTCGTAGGTCGCGATTCCACGCATCGCCTCGACCATTTCCGAGAAATGGATCGCCTCGGCAAAGGTGGCATCGGCGTTAGTGGGATAGCGGGCGGTGACGGTGATCTGTCGGGTCATGACCTGTGCCTTTCACTCGGCTACAGGTAAGGGGCACCACGCGGAAAACGGAACCCCGAAAAAGACAAACCCCGGGGCATGGCCACCGGGGATCATCGAAACGGCGGGTCGCCCCGCCGCCATCCAGTCAAGGTATTAGAGCATACCTTCGCGCTGGGCTTTCTTACGGGCGAGTTTGCGTGCCCGGCGAACGGCTTCCGCCTTCTCGCGTGCTTTCTTGATCGAGGGTTTCTCGAAATGCTGCTTGAGCTTCATTTCCCGAAACACACCTTCACGCTGAAGTTTTTTCTTCAGAGCACGGAGCGCCTGGTCGACGTTGTTGTCGCGAACCGATACCTGCATGTGGTTGTCACCACCTTCCTAAGTTTGAGTTGCAAAAAGTTGCAGGAGCGCGCCGTATATAGGCAAAGTCCCGGTCTGTCCAGCCCCTTTGCCCTTATATTCAAGGCTCCTGCTTGTGGGCCCGGCCCCTGCGCCCTATCTCTGGACCATGGTAGGGATGGCAAGACAGGAGTCTCTCATGACCGAACGATCCGATGCCGACCGGCTGCTCGACGCGGCGCTGATGCATGTTCCCTTTGACGGCTGGTCCGAGGCGACGCTGCGCGCTGCCTCGCAGGACACCGGCATTCCCATCGAAGTCGCGCGCCAGCATTTCCCGCGCGGGGCCGTCGACATGGCCTTTGCCTACCACAAGCGCGGCGACGCGGCGATGGTCGCGGCGATGGCCGAGCGGGACATGACCGGCCTTCGGTTTCGCGACCGGATTGCGCTGGCCGTTCGGCTGCGGCTCGAAGGGGCCGACCGCGAACTCGTGCGGCGCGGCATGACGCTCTTTGCCCTGCCGCAGAACATGGCCGACGGATCGCGCGCGCTTTGGGAAACCGCCGGGCTGGTCTGGGAGACGCTGGGCGACACATCACAAGACGTGAACTGGTATACCAAACGCGCGACTTTGTCGGCGGTTTATTCCTCGACCGTGCTCTACTGGCTGGGTGACGAGAGCGAAGGGTCTGCCGCCACGTGGGAGTTCCTCGACCGGCGCATCGACAACGTGATGAAGATCGAAGAGGTCAAGGGCCGCGTGCGCGGGACAAAGATCTGGGAAAGCGTCATGGCCGGACCGCCCGGCAAGCTCCTCGACATGATCCGCGCGCCGGGCGCGCCGCGTCCGGGCTATCCGGGGCGCTGGGATCGGTGACGACTGGTGCGCAACAAGTGCGCACAATAGCCCCTGTAGACATTCGGTCGGCATCGCCCGTAGGGTGCGCATTCACTGCGCACCTTGACCGGAGACCCCCATGACCCTGCCCACCACGATGCGAGCCGTCGAAATCACCAAACCAGGCGCGCCCGAGGTGCTGGTCGAAGGCACGCGCCCGGTGCCGACGCCGGGTCATGGCGACGTCCTCATCAAGCTTGCCTATGCGGGCGTGAACCGCCCCGACGCGCTGCAGCGTGCGGGCAACTACGCCCCGCCCCCGACCGCCAGTGACCTTCCGGGCCTCGAAGGCGCGGGCGAGGTTGTCGCGGTCGGTCCCGGTGTGACGGGTGTCGCCATAGGCGACATGGTTTGCGCGCTGCTGCCCGGTGGCGGTTACGCCGAATACGTCACGACGCCTGCCGCCCATTGCCTCCCCGTCCCCAAAGGGCTGTCCCTGAAAGAGGCGGCCTGCCTGCCCGAGACCTATTTCACCGTCTGGTCGAACGTCTTCATGCGCGGCGGCCTCAAGGCGGGCGAGCGGTTTCTCGTCCACGGCGGGTCTTCGGGCATCGGGACGACGGCGATCCAGCTTGCCCATGTCTTTGGCGCGCGGGTCTTTACCACCGCAGGCTCGGACGAGAAGTGCGCGACCTGCCGGGAGCTGGGCGCCGATGTGGCGATCAACTACCGCGAGGCGGATTTCGTCGATGTCGTGACCGAGGCGGGCGGCGCGAACCTGATCCTCGACATGGTCGGCGGCAGCTATATCGCCCGCAACATCAAGGCGCTAGCGGACGATGGGCGCATGGTCCACATCGCCTTCCTGACCGGGCCGAAAGCCGAGATCAACTTTGCCCAGATCATGGCGCGGCGCCTGACCGTTACGGGGTCGACCCTGCGCCCGCAGTCCGACGCGGCCAAGGCTGCGATTGCGGCGGAGCTGCGCGAGCATGTCTGGCCCTTGCTCGATGCGGGGCGGGTGCATCCGGTCATGGACAGCACCTATCCGCTCGCGGAGGCGGCAAAGGCCCATGCCCGGATGGAAAGCTCCGAGCATATCGGGAAGATCGTGCTTGAGATCGCGGGCGGCTGACCAGCGGCTGTTCCCTAGCCGATCGCGGTCCAGACCCCCTTGCCGATGGCGAAGAGCAGGATGACAATGCCAACCTGAAACACGGTCGAGGCGATGGTCTTGGCCCAGCCCGGCTCGGAAATGGTGGCGGGGGGAAGCTCTGCGCGCTCGCCATCGCTCGCGACCCCGTCCGTATCTTCGTGCGGCAACGGCTCGGCCTCGGCCAATGCGCGGGCGAATTCCGCCAGGTTGAAGCCGTTGAAGTTCTCGCCTTTCAGCGCGAACTGCGAAAGGTTGTCCGCGATGCGCTGGGTGACATCGGCCATGAGATCATCGTCGGCGGCGGGGTAGTAGCCGGGGGGAAGGCCGCTCCTGCCCTGCGCCATCCCGAACCCCGAGGCCGCGAAGAACGCCCTGACCGTCTCGCTCGCCCCGTTCAGCGCCGCGACGACTTCGGGATCGCGAAACAGCGCGACGTAATCGCGCGGGGCCTCGGAGTCATGTGGGGCCGCCCCGGAACCAGGCACGTGAATATCGAAATCGTAATACATGGCGGCCTTCCCTGCCGTAATCCAACTGATCACCTGCAGGATATGGCGCGAAAGTTTGTCGCCAGATTGCGTGGAATACGCCGTTTTCGGGGCAACAGTCCCTGAAACGCGTCAACCAACGCGGATCACCAGCTTGCCCGCCATGTCGCCCCGGCCCATGCGGCGCAGCGCCTCGGGTGCCTGCGACAGGGGCACGGTTTCCCCGATGAGGGGTGACCACGTGCCGTCCGACACAAGGGACAGCGCCTCGGTCACCGCCGCTGGCCCCTGCTTGACCATGAGCACCCCGACCCCGCCCCTCGCCAGCGCCGCGCGGATCAGCGTGCCGGTCGGCCCGCCCGCGATGCGGTATGTGCCGCCGGGCGCCAACGCACGCCGGATGCGGGCGGGGCTGCGGGTGCCGTAGAGGTCGAGGATCCGGTCGAAGGGGCCAAGCTCGAAGGCATCCTCGGCCCGGTAATCCACTATGCGCGACGCCCCGGCCCGCTCCATGACCCCAGCCTTGGACGCGCTGTCGCACCCGGTGACCACCGCGCCGCGCGAGGCGGCAAGCTGGATCGCGAGCGGACCGGAGCCGCCTCCGCCGCCGTTCACCAGCACCCGCGCACCGGCGGGCACATCGCGCAGCGCAGTGAGCGCAATCGCGGCGGACTGGGGCAGCGCGGCGGCGGTGACATCGTCGATCTCGTCGGGCAGCGGCACCCAGCGCGCGGCCTTGTCCACGCAGTAGTCCGCGAACCCGCCAAACCGCTCGAACGTATCCGCCACGACGCGGGTGCCGGGGGTCAGGTCCACGCCCTCGCCCACCTTGTCCACGACACCGACCACGTCGCTGCCGATCACGTCCACGCGCATCGCGAGCCGCGCGAGCCGACCGTAGAACGGCACCCCGCGCGCGAACTCCCAATCGCTCGCATTCGCCCCGCAGGCGGTCACGCGCACCCGCACTTCGCCGCGCTTGGGCTCCGGCACAGGCCGCGTCTCGAGCGCCACGTCGCGCCCCTTCAACACCAGAGCTTGCATCATGCCCGCCCAATCCCTTCAATGCGCCCAACCAATGAGGATCACATGGATATCGCGAGCCGCGTCTACAATCACCAATGGAAGATCGACCCCATCGTGCGGTCGCTCATCGACACGGATTTCTACAAGCTCCTCATGTGCCAGTCGGTGTTTCGCACCCATCCGACGACGCAGGTGACGTTTTCGCTGATCAACCGGACCGCCTCGGTGCCGCTCGCCAAGCTCATCGACGAGGGCGAGCTGCGCGAACAACTGGACCACATCCGCACCCTGTCCTTGACGCGCGGCGAAAGCACATGGATGCGCGGCAATACCTTCTACGGCACGCGCAACATGTTCCGCGCCGACTTCATGGAGTGGTTCGAGGGCCTGCGCCTGCCGCCCTATCACCTCGAACGTGTCGGCGATCAGTATGAACTGACGTTCGAGGGCACCTGGGCCGAGGTCATGCTGTGGGAGGTGCCCGCGCTCGCCGTGATCATGGAGTTGCGCTCGCGCGCCGTGCTGCGCGACATGGGGCGGTTCGAGCTGGAGGTTTTGTATGCCCGCGCAATGACGCGGGTTTGGGACAAGGCGCTGGCCCTGCGCGCGCTCCCCGGCCTGAAACTCGCCGACTTCGGGACGCGGCGGCGGCACGGGTTCCTGTGGCAGGACTGGTGCGTGCAGGCGATGGTCGAGGGGCTGGGCGAGGCCTTTGTCGGCACCTCCAACTGCCTGATCGCCAAGAACCGGGATCTGGAGGCGATCGGCACCAACGCCCATGAACTGCCGATGGTCTATGCCGCGCTGGCGGAGGGCGACGCGGCACTGGCGGCGGCGCCCTATCAGGTGCTGGCCGACTGGCAGGAGGAGCATTCGGGCAACCTGCGCATCATTCTGCCGGACACCTACGGGACGAAGGGGTTTCTGGAACGCGCGCCGGACTGGCTGGCGGGCTGGACCGGGATAAGGGTGGATTCCGGGGCCCCGGTGGCGGCGGCGGAGACGGCGATTGCCTGGTGGCAGGAGCGCGGCGAGGACCCGCGCGAGAAGATGGTGATCTTTAGCGACGGGCTGGACGTGGACGAGATCACGCGGCTGCACGGACTGTTTTCGGGGCGGGTGCGGGTGAGCTTTGGCTGGGGAACGCTGCTGACGAACGACTTCCGGGGGCTGGCGGCGGAGGATGCCTTGGCGCCGTTCTCACTCGTGTGCAAAGCCGTGGCCGCCGACGGGCACCCGACGGTGAAGCTGTCCGACAACCCGGCGAAGGCTATGGGGCCGGAGGGTGAGGTTGAGAGGTATCGGCGGGTGTTTGGGGTTGGGGAGCAGAGGGTGAGGGAGGTTGTGGTTTAGGAACCAGATTTTTCAGCCGTGAGCAACTCTTCGACGCCGTCCGCAACCTCGTCGAAGAAGGCTTTCTGCATCGTAGGATCAGTAGGCCAAGACTTATAAAGAGTGTCGTTGAGAAGTGGGTATGAGTCCCCAATATCAAAGTCATCCATTCTAATCGGGAGGATACGTTTTTGTCGACTCGCGTTGCTGCTGATAGCAGAACTTAGTTCCTTGTTCGTCCATCCCTTCCGTGAAAAAGTATCGCTAAGGACCGGCATAAAGAACACAGATTTTGTTAGCCCATGGTTGATCCGGTCCACAATACTATCTCCCCACTTGATGCTATCTTCGTCATAGAAAACTTTGATTCCCCGCGATTCCAGAACCGCCTTTAGAAGGCCAACTCGCGGCTTGTCTTCTGTAGCGTGGGACAAGAATACGTCGAACTCTTTGTGCATATCCGCCAACTCCTCTATCCATTTTATTTCTGTAATACCCGCCGAGTGAGCATTCTCGCAGAGCCTCGCCAATACGGGATCGTTAGTTCCACGGACTTGCCGTACGAATGCGAGCCAACCAATCAACTGCTGACGAAAATGTTCGGCAGATTTGGCACCCCAATATTTTGCGGCATCATCCCAACCAAACTTTCGGATCGAGTGAAATTTCTTCCGCATTCTTGAAACATCACGTCTCCAGACGTTCGTGCGTTCATTTACGATCAATCCCGTCACCTCTTGGCGAGAGTTTCGGAGC
Source organism: Maritimibacter sp. REDSEA-S28_B5 (assembly GCA_001626765.1). GTDB lineage: Bacteria > Pseudomonadota > Alphaproteobacteria > Rhodobacterales > Rhodobacteraceae > Maritimibacter. The sequence goes on along the minus strand of LUOO01000112.1, from coordinate 27,337 downwards.
ATTAGTCGAGTTTTCTCCGAGTTCAACCGAAATCCAGATGATCGAACAGCATCATGTAGTTCCGACGAGAGCTTGATCCCACCCTCGGCTCTGATGTCCGCATCGACAACAAAGGCTTTAGGAACGCTCCTCTTGGACGATGAGAACGTGATATCGTCAGAATATCGAGTATACTTCACTTGTTCTCTACTAGCCAAATCAACTAGCTTCTTGTCGAGTTGCTTCGCAACAATATTGGCAATTATCGGAGAAGTGCTTGCTCCCTGAGGCAGGACTCCACCATAGGTACAAAGTCGCGCTAAAATTGTCGCGACACGGGGAGGGAAGCCAAACATCCTTGACATAAATATTCCCCGAATCCGTCCGAAATTTATGCTCGGAAAGAAGTCCTCCAAGTCTATGTTCAAGACCCATTGCTGAGACTTGTGATACTCAGCATTTGACACGAAGGATTGCCCTCGAACGAAGCCCCTTACATACGATCCGGGACGATAGACATGCTCTAAAACAACTGCAAAGCGGTCTTGAGCAAGTGCGACGCCCCTTACAGGCTTCGATATCCTCCTAACGCCTCCCCTTCTTTTAGGAATATCAAACTCCTGATAGAAAATTCCGTCGTCTACGTGTTGTATTGAATAAAAGAACTGACGGGAGTTCAAACCCAGCGCGTGCGCGATGTCCGTGAAAGAGTGCGCCGTACTAAGCATAAGAAGCGCGGTCTCCGGATCTATGTTTTTCGCCTGTTTTAACAGCTTGACCCTCGCTCTTTATTTCCGGATCGCATGGCGGCTCGGATCAACCGTCGCGCCGCGCCGTAGTGGAATGACGTTTCATTAAGCAGCCGCGGATTCTGCAGCCCCAACTAGAGGGTCAAGCTGAACTAAAAGGATTATTCCATGCCGGCCATGTCAAGACCTTAATTAACCTCACTCCACCCGCCCCCGCAACGCCTTAACCTCCCCCCGCTTCTTCTTCTCGTCCACGCGCTTGCGCTTCTGGTTCAACGACACCTTCGTCGGCACCCGGCGCTTGGGCACCACCATCGCCTCGCGGACGAGCTCGGCCAGACGCTCCTCGGCGATCTCGCGGTTGCGGGCCTGTGAGCGGGTGTCCTGAACGAAGACGACCACCGCGCCCTCCTTGGTCCATTTGCGGCCCGCCACGCGCTTCAGCCGCCGTTTCACCGCATCGGGCAGGTTCGGCGACCGCTCCGCCTCGAACCGCAGTTCCACGGCCGTGGACACCTTGTTCACGTTCTGGCCGCCGGGACCGGACGCGCGCACGAATTGCTCGGTCAGTTCCCAGTCTTCGATGGTGATCTTGTCGTTTATCCGGATCATGGTTCCCAACGCCTCTTGCGCCAAATTGTGCCGATAAACCCGACCGGACGGAATCGAAAAGGGCCACCGATGCGGTGGCCCTTCGAGAAGTCAGGAGGTGGGGCCGGTTAGACAAAAGTCAGTTTAGCCCGCTACCCGCCGAGGGCTGCCCCGGCTGGGCGCTTCTATTTTGTCCCGGCACCTCGCTCCACAAATTCTCTAGACATGGACACCTCCTTTCTTGAGTGAAAACTTCAGTAAGGACAGGGTGCCACACCCAGCGAATCGGTCAACAAAAAATCACGCGGTCGCAGGCGAAAGTTTTGTAACGATCGCGCGAAAGGGGATCAGTGCCGCAATTGCGAGCACAAGTTTGACGCCCCAGTCCGCGACGGCCAGCGACACCCAGAGCGGCACCATGGGACCTGCCCCTAGGAAGGGGACCGCTTCGGTGGCCCAGGACGTTTCCATGTTGGCCGCTTGGCTGAACACCGCGCCAATCGTGGCAGAAAAGGCGATGGAGAAGAAGAGCGCGGTATCGACGGCGGAGCCCACGAGGGTCGAGGCCAGCGGCGCGCGCCACCAGCGCCCCTCGCGCAGGCGGTTAAAGATCGCAACATCAAGGAGTTGCGCGGTGAGGAAGGCGATCCCCGACCCCACGGCGACGCGCAGGGATACGGCGGCGAATTCGTAACCGTCGCCCTGCAGCATGATCTGGCTGCCGATGAGCGAGCAGAGGACGCCCACTAGGAAGCCCGCCAGCACGACACGGCGCGCGGCCTGTACGCCGTAGACGCGGTTCATCACGTCGGTGACGAGAAAGGCGATGGGATAGGTGAAGGCGCCCCATGTGAGCCAGTCGCCCAGAAGGAACTGCACGAGGATGTTGGAGGCCACCACGACGGCGGCCATGGCGATCACGCCAGGAAGGATGCGGGTCATATCTGTTGTCCGTTTTATCAAGGTCGCGGAGACTTGGCCCTGCGAACGCCGCAGGACGGGCGGGGATTAGAGCGTTTCGTCCTCTGGATCAAGGGTGTCGTTCCCGCCGGTCCCCGCATCGGGATCGGTGTCGGGCCGGGACTCCGGCTGAAGGATCAGCGCATCGGGCGTGACGATGTATTCCACGATCTCGTTCTTCTGGAAGAACCGCTGGTTGTTGTCGGCGATGAGGACGAGGCGGATCTGCCGATCTTGGTCACGCCAGACCGCGATGCCCTCCAGGTTGTCGTGCTGGCGCGGCTGGGTGACGAGAAGCTGGGTCTCGTTGGTCAGCCCCTCGTCGGTCAGATCAAAGCGCCGCACCCGGCTGGCAAACCCCGGGTTGGTCGTCGAAAGCAGCCGTTCGAGCAGATAGAACCGGCCATCGGGGCCGATGTCCGCGCCAACGGGAAGGAACTCGTCCCGGCGCGGGATGTCAAAGGGCTGGTCCCAGGCGCCATCCCGGAAACGGTAGACCGGAAAGGGGCGCGCGAGCTGCCCGGAGCGTTCAGGCAGCGTGTAGAGCGTGCCATCGGGGCCGATCGCCAGCGCCTCGAGCGACGAATTGTTCTGCATCTCGTCGAAATCGGGATGGCCGGGCAGGTCCTCGCCCGCGTCGCCGGTGATATCAGCAAAGCGCATGACGCGGTGGGTGCCCTCGAACGAAACATACATGGTCCCGTCCGGCGCGACGGCCAGACCCTCGCTGTCGTCCCGGTAGCGTCGCAGCGGGCCGCCCTCGCTTTCCTGCAAGGTGAGGATCGGCCCGCCCTCGGCACCGATAAGCCGATCGCTCGCCGATCGGACGAGCCGCCCGGAGGTGACGAAGCCACGGTCGGACACGGTGGTGAACCCGACACCGTCATCGTCCACCTCGATCCCCGACCAGCCGCCGAAGCTCTCGTCCGGGATCGACCACTGGACCGACGCCGAAAGGACCGCAGGTTGCGGGGACTGGGCGTTGGATACCGGTGTGAGCGCGGCCAGCGCCGTTACTGCGACTGCAAGACGGCGGCGCATTGTTGCGGCAGGTCCGCAAGCGTCAGCTCGCGGCGGGGTTGGGGGGCAGGCGCATCCGGGTCGCGCGGGCGCGGCGGCGGCGGGTTCAGGATGTCGTTCACCCACTGCTGCGCATCGGCACAGCCGTCACCGGCAGGGATCGGGGCCTGCGACACGCAACCGGCCATGCCCGAGGGGCACTTGAGCCGAACGTGGAAATGATAGTGGTGGCCATACCACGGCCGGATCTTGTGCAGCCACGACCGGTCACCGGTCGCGTCCTTGCACATCTGCACCTTGGCTCCGGCAAAGACAAAGATCCGCTCCACTGCGGGGTCGGAGGCAGCGGCCTTCATCACTTCCATATGTTGGGGCGTCCAGGACGAATTGACGTAAGCCCCGTTCGACCGCTGCATCGAGATCGACGACAGGTTCTCGCGCTCCTGCGGTGTGAGATCGAGGCGCGTGGGAGGCAGCATCCAGATATCGGCGTCGAGCCCGATCTGGTGGCTCGCGTGACCCGTGAGCATCGGGCCACCGCGCGGCTGGCTCAGATCGCCCACATAGACACCAGCCCAGCCGGGTTGCTGCGCGGCCTTGGCCGAGAACCGCTTGATGAAGGAAATCAGTTCGGGATGCCCGTAGTTCCGGTTGCGAGACAGGCGCATCGCCTGCCACGTCGGGCCGGTCTCGGCGAGCCGCTCGCCGCCGGCGAGGCAGCCCTTGGAATAGCCGCCCCAGGACACCGGGGTCTGGCTCGACGGTGCGCGGGCCGCACCGAAGAGCCGCTTGGCGGGTTCGTTCGAGGTCGATATGATCTCGCGCGCGGCGGTCATGTTGTATTCGGCCGACGGCGGGGTCGCGCCGCCGCTGCTGCGTGCCGGGCGATCCTGTCCGCAGGAAATGAGAAGCGCGGCGGCTGCCAGCGGTAGGATGAATGCCCGCATGATGTCCCTATCGTTCGCCGTTGGGTTTTACCCAGACTAGCAGAACGAGGCCCAGAAGAAAGAGCGCGATCAGCGGCGATACGCCAAGACGCGCCGATCCGGTAATCGTCGTGAACAGCCCGATCAGCGCGGGGGCCATGAAGGCGGTCGCCCGGCCCGACAGACCGTAAAGCCCAAAGCTCTCGGTCGCCGTCTCGGGGTCGGTGTGTTTCACCATGAGCGAGCGCGAGGCGGACTGGAGCACCCCGCCGAAACCGCCGATGATCACGCCGCAGGTGAACATGACGATGTCGGGAATCCTGGACCCTTCGGCGAGCGGGATGCCATAGAGGCTTTCCCGGTCCATCATCACGATGGTGAGGATGACGAGGATCAGCCCGATGATCGACCCGGTGATCACGGGCTTGGGCCCGAGGCGGCTGTCGAACCGGCCACCGAGCCACGACAGGACAGCGGCGGCGATGGCGCTCACGATCCCGAAGATGCCGATGAGCGTGATGTTCCAGTCGAGCACCAGCGTCGCATAGACGCCGCCAAACCCGTAAAGCCCGTTCAGCGCATCGCGGTAGAACATCGACGAGCCGAGAAAGGCGGCGAGCGACTTGCGACGCCCAAGCGACTTGATCGAATTGCCGAGCAGCGACATGGCGGCGGAAAAACTGTGCCGCCTTTTGGGAATATGGCTCTCGCGGACCCAGAGGAAATAGGGGATCATGAAGACCGCGAACCAGAGCGCGACGAAGGGGCCGACAAAGCGCGTGCCCTCGCGCGCCGTGCCGTCCACAAGGCCGAAGACCGGGTCGAGGCCGATCAGCGTCTTGCCGTTCGTGCCTTCGGCAAGGAAGAGCAGCGTGACGATCAGCGCCGTGATCCCGCCCAAGTAGCCGAAGGCAAAGCCGGAGCCCGAGGTCTTGCCCACCGCCTCGTCCTCGACCAGGCCGGGAAGCTGCGCGTTGATGAAGATCAGCGCAAATTCCGCGCCGATGAAGCCCACGCCGAAAGCGATGAGCATGGCCCACATGTTCGCCCCTGCCGGGTCGGTATACCAAAGCGCCGCCGCGCCGAGGACGTAGAGCGCCGAGAAGGCCCACATCCAGGGCCGCCGCCTGCCCGACGTGTCGGCCAGCGCGCCGAGGATCGGACCGCCGAAACCGATGATCAGACCGGTGATGGTCAGGCAGGTGGACCAGACCGTCTGCGCCCGCGCGTCAGATAGGGTCTCATCGAGCCCCGTGGACATGAAATAGGCCGCCGCGACGGTCGCAAAGAAGGGGCCGTAGATAAAGGTCAGGAGAACAGTGTGATAAGGCTGCGATGCCCAGTCGAACCAATACCAGCCCCACACACGTTTGCGCGCGCTTACTTCTGCCATCGCCCTGCCCTCTTCCCGTTTTCCTATCCTTAGGTCGGGCGTCGCGCGGCTGGCAAGGTTAATGCAACGGGGGCCGGAGGATTTGCGTCACATGACGGGCGGCCATGGCCGGTGCCGGTCCGCCTCGATCCAGCCGGTGACCCAATCGGGAAGCGGCGGCGAGGCCGTGTCCGCCTGCCCCACGGCGGCGAGCACGCGGGGCGGCGGCACGATGCCGTTCCGGTCTGTCACCGCCGAGCGGTAGAGGATATGCGACGTGCAGGCCTCGCCCTTCCACATGCTTTGCTCGAGGTAGATGAACTTGTCGTCCCAGCCCAGCGCCCGGCTTTTCACCGTGACCCTGTCGAACATGCGCACGCGTTTGCGATACATCACGCTCGCCCCGGCCATGGTCAGCCCCCAGCGGTTCTTGCGCAGCGCCGTTACCAGCCCGGCGCGCTGCGCGAGCGGGATGCGCCCGAGGTCATAGATGGTCAGCGTGCGCCCGTTGTTGAGCTCCATCCACATGTCGAGGTCCCAGGGCATGATCATGTGGTGCGTCTCGTGCACGCCCATGAGCGGCAGCGGTGCCGCGCGGCTGGCGAGCGTCATTTCCTTGATCATGCGGATGAAGGGATACATGGGGCGTCTCCTGTCGATCCCCTTCGTGCTGCGGCGCAGCCCGGCGGGCGTCAACCCTTCCTTAGCGTCGCTCTTGTCATAATGGCCCGGTGACCATAGGTCAGGGACGGACAAACATGGGTCATAAACGGGTCAACGCACGATATGCTGTCGCTTCTGCAAATTCTCTACGCCATCACCAGCGTCGTCTGGTTTATCGTGATCGTGCACATCATCATGTCGTGGCTGATCAATTTTCAGGTGCTGAACCTGCGGCAACAGTTCGTGGCGCAGGTCTGGTATGGCCTCAATCGGCTGGTGGAACCGGTCTATGGCCCGATCCGCCGGATGCTGCCAAACATGGGCGGCCTCGACCTTTCGCCGATCATCGTGCTGCTCGTGCTGTTCGCGATCCGCACCGTCATCAACAACAATATGTATCACTTCTACTGAGGGCGACGGACTAAGTCTTGTCGCCGGGGCCGGCCTTCGGCTATCTCCGGGGCATGGCTGCCACCCCTGATATTGCGCGTGATCTCGACCTGCTGAAGACCGTTTTCGGCTTCGACGCCTTCCGGCCCGGACAGGACGAAATCGTGTCCTGCGTGACCGAAGGCCGCGACACCCTTGCCATCATGCCCACGGGCGGGGGCAAGTCGCTGTGTTTCCAGCTTCCTGCCCTTCTGCGCGACGGGGTGACGGTCGTCATCTCGCCGCTCATCGCGCTCATGCGCGATCAGGTTCGCGCGCTCCGGGCCGTGGGGGTCGAGGCAGGCGCGCTGACCTCCGGCAACACCGAGGAGGAGACGGACGAGGTGTTCGCCGCGCTCTCCGCTGGTCGGCTGAAGCTCCTTTACATGGCGCCCGAACGGCTCGCCGCCGGGGGCACCGTGAACCTGCTCCGCCGCGCGAACGTGCGGATGATCGCGGTGGACGAGGCGCATTGCGTGTCCCAGTGGGGCCATGACTTCCGGCCCGACTATCTGCGGATCGGCGACCTCAAGCGGGACCTGAACGTGCCTTTGGCAGCCTTCACGGCCACGGCGGACGAGGAAACACGCGCCGAAATCGTGCAGAAGCTCTTTGCCGGACGCGCGCCGACCACGTTCTTGCGCGGTTTCGACCGGCCGAACATTCACCTGGCCTTTGCCGTCAAGGACAAGCCACGCGAGCAGATCCTGAGCTTTGCCGATGCCCGCAAGAGTCTGTCGGGCATCGTTTATGCCGCGACGCGGGCCAAGACCGAAACGCTGGCACAGGCACTTACGCAGAACGGTCACGAGGCAATCGCCTATCACGCGGGCCTCGATCCCGACCGGCGGCGCGAGGTCGAGCGGCGATTCCAGACCGAGGACGGGCTCATTGTCGTGGCCACGGTCGCCTTTGGCATGGGGATCGACAAACCCGACATCCGCTGGGTCGCCCATGCCGACCTGCCCAAGTCGATCGAGGCCTATTATCAGGAAATCGGCCGCGCCGGTCGCGACGGCGCGCCCGCCGAGACGATGACGCTTTACGGTCCCGACGACATCCGCCTGCGCCGGTCGCAGATCGACGAGGGACTTGCGCCGCTCGAACGTCGCAACGCCGATCACGCGCGGCTGAACGCTTTGCTCGGGCTGGCCGAGGCCGCGACTTGCCGGCGGGTGAAACTGCTGGGCTACTTCGGCGAGGCCGCAGCACCCTGTGGGTCCTGCGACATCTGCGACACGCCGCCCGATGTGTTCGACGCCACCGTGCCCACGATGAAGGCGCTGTCCGCCGCGCTCAGAACCGACGAGAGCTTCGGCGCCGGGCACCTGATCGACATTCTACGCGGGGTCGAGACGGACAAAGTCCGCGCGCGGCATCATCAGGACCTGCCGACCTTCGGCGTGGGCAAGGACATGTCCAAAGCACAGTGGAACGGGCTGTTCCGGCAACTCATGGGGCTCGACTTCCTGCGCCCCGACCCCGAACGCCATGGGGCGCTGCGCGTCACGCAGGCCGCGCATCCGGTGCTGAAGGGCGAAGCGCAGGTGATGCTCCGGCGCGATACAGTAACGGCGGTGCGCGACCGGCCCGCCGTCCGGATGCTGGTGTCCGAAGAGGACGCGCCGCTCCTGTCTGCTTTGAAGGCAAAGCGTCGCGCGTTGGCTGAGGCGCAGCGGGTGCCCGCTTATGTGGTTTTCACCGACAAGACGCTCATCGAAATGGCCGAGGCGCGGCCCATGACGCTCGACGCCATGGCCGGGATTTCCGGCGTGGGGGCGAAAAAGCTCGAGCGTTACGGGGACGAGTTTCTGGCCGTGATCGCGGGGGCGGCCGAGGACATGCACCCGGCGCGGCGCAAGCTCGCCGGGTCCGAGGCGGGCGCGCTCTTCGATGCCCTCGCGAACCTCGCGCGCGATCTCTATCGCGGGATCGACGGAACGGAAAAGCCGCTCTCGGTCTCGCCCGCGCTCCTGCGCCACATCGCCGAACGGCGCCCCAATTGCGAGGCGGACCTTGCCCGGATCAAGGGCATGGACGCGGCGCGCATCAACCGTTTCGGCGCGGATTTCCTGCATGTGTTGAGAGAGGGGGCCTGATGCTCGTCGTTGTTTCACCTGCCAAACGTCTGAATGAGGAACCGGGGACCGCGGGCGGCACCGAGCCCGTGTTCAAAGCCGAGATGGAAAAGCTCGTCACGACCACGCGGCGTCTGGGGCTGAAAGACATCGAGGGGCTGATGGATATTTCGTCCAAGCTCGCAAAGCTCAACCGGGATCGCTATCGGTCGCTCCTCTCTGGCGCGGGCGAGAAACAGGCGATCGAGATGTTCGATGGCGACACCTACACCGGCTTCGACGCCGGATCGCTCGACGCCGATGCGATGGACTATGCGCAGGATCACCTGCGCATCCTTTCGGGGATGTATGGGCTCTTGCGCCCGCGCGACGTGATCGAGCCGCACCGGCTCGAAATGGGCACGCGGCTCGCCACGCGGCGGGGCAAGTCGCTTTACGATTTCTGGGGCGACCGGATTGCCGCGCGGCTGGTCGAAGAGGCGGCGGAGCGGCGCACCGACACGCTGGTGAACTGCGCCTCCGTCGAGTATTTCACCGCCGCCGACCGTAAGGCTTTGACGCTGAACGTCATCACGCCCGCGTTTTTCGAGGTGAAGGCGGGCGAGCCCAAGATCGTGAGCTTCTTTGCCAAACAGGCGCGCGGCGCGATGGCGCGGTTCATCTGCGAGAACCGGGTGACGGACCCCGCCGTGCTCGCCGATTTCGACGCGGGCGGCTATGTGTTCCAGCCCGACCTGTCGTCCCCGGAAAAGCCCGTGTTCCATCGCGACGCGACGGCGGCTCAGGACGCGGCCTGAACCGCCGTTGCCTCGGGCAGCGGCGGGCGGGCATCCACCGGGCAGGCTCCTGAGATCTCCGCGAGGATCAAGTCCTTCGGAAAGGGCTTGGTCAGATAAGCGTCAAGACCGTGGGACATGATCTCTTCCCCGTCGCCGGACATGGCGTGGGCGGTCAGCGCCACGATGCGAGTGCGCGGCAGACCTAGTTCCACCTCGCGCGCGCGGATCGTGCGCGTCGCCTCTTTCCCGTCCATGCCGGGCATCGAGATGTCCATGAACACGAGGTCGGGCGCGCGCGCCTCCCACTCCGCGACTGCCTGAAATCCGTCCTCGGCAAAGGTCAGATCGATGTCGCAGGATTTGACAAGTTTCGAGAAAACGAAGCGGTTCGTCTTGTTGTCCTCGGCCACCAGCACCCGCATGGCGCGGGGACCGGTGGCGGCCCTTGCGGGCGGCGTGTCGTCGGCAAACAGATTGCCCGCGTTACCGTCCAGAGCCTCCCCGGCCAAATCGTCGTCGCCGTGCTCGGCACAGAGGGCTGGCGCCGCATCGAGCACGGCCAGCGCCACATAGGTCGTTTCCGGCGCAAGCGGCGCGTCGACCACCGTGCGGCGTGACCGGAAGCCGGGCGCGACCGGCGCGGGAAGATGAGCGAGGATTTCCATCAGCGCCGGTCGGGAATGGGGCTTTTGCAACACACGGTCCTCGTTGCAAGCCATGTCGGGAGCAAAGGGATCGGCGACCGTCACGACCGCCGCAGGCGCGTTCTCGCACATCTGTTTCATGTCGGCACGGATCAGCTTCTGATCGACGAAGATCACGTCAGTTCCCGCAGACAGGCGCTGGCCCGCATCTACGCTGTCGGCCACCTCGACCGAAATGCCCAAGGCCACGAGCCGCTTGGCGAGGATCGAGCGGTTCATGTCGTCACCCATGACCAGAAGCGCGCGTTTGAGCCAGTGGGGCGCATCGGCCAGCGGCTCTTCGGCCACGATGGGCAGCGACACGGAGAGGCCGAAACAGGACCCGATGCCCGGTTCGCTTTCGACCCAGATCTCGCCGCCCATCATCGCGACGAGCTGTTTCGTGATGGCGAGACCCAGACCGGTGCCCTCGAACATCCGGTTGCGGCCGTCCTCGACCTGGTTGAACTCGCCGAAAACATGGGCCTGCATCTCGGGCGCGATGCCGATGCCAGTGTCCTCGACCGTGATATGCACCCGCTCGGCCCCGTCACCCTCGGGCACGCCGATCACGCGCACCAGAACGTGACCGTCTGCTGTGAACTTGACCGCGTTGCCGATGAGGTTGGTCAGCACCTGCCGCACCCGCACTGGGTCGCCCACGTAACGGGTGGGCAGGAACATGTCGTAGTCGAGCATGACCTTGAGCCCCTTTTCCCGGATCGAGGGTTGAAGGAGCGCGATCACGTCGAGCACGGTTTTTTCGAGGTCGAAATCCTCGGTGTGCAAGGTCAGTTTCGATGCCTCGATCTTGGAGTAATCCAGCACGTCGTTGATGATGGTGAGCAGCGCCCGACCCGACGAGCGGATCGTGTCGAGATAGGTCTGCAACTCCTCGTCGAGCCCGGCCTCGGCCATCAGGTCGGCCATGGCGAGCACGCCGTTCATCGGGGTCCGAATTTCGTGGGACATGTTGGCGAGAAAGGCGGATTTCGCCCGGTTCGCCGCCTCGGCCCGGTTGCGGGCAAGCGTGAGCGATTTCTGCCGTCGCACCGCGCGGGTGATGTCGAGCCCCATCGACACCGTGTCCCCGTCCGGCGCGCGGCGATCCAGAAGCCGAATATAGGTCCCATCCCAGAGCCGGATTTCGCGCGGCTCGGGCTGCGCCTGTGACCAGCGGTCGAGCATCCAGTCGCGCCATTCGGGCCGGGTTCTGTCCCCGATGTCCACGATGCCCTCGTAAAGCGCCGCCTCGACGATTTCATCGTAGTGACAGCCCGGGCGCACGACTTCGAGCCCGTCGAAGGGGCGGTAATAGGCGGCATTGGCGATGACCAGCCGGTTCTCGGCATCGAACACCGCGAACCCGTCCTGGATCGTTTCGATCGACGACCAGAGGCGGCGTTTCGCGATGTCGACCTCTTCCGTCTTGCGCACCAGATCTGTGCGCACCACCGCCACCTCTTCCCGCGTTTCCACGAGGTCTTCGGACAGGGCGATGGCATGGCGCGACAGCTTGCGATTGGCCTCGTTCAACTCGGCCTGTTTCTGTTCGAGAAGCCGTTGGGCTGCCATCCGGGCGCGGCGTTCTTCGGTCAGGATATCGTCGGTGGTCATCTGTATCTCCCAGCTTACCGCTGACCATCGCGCAACAAGGTGAAGAGGCGCTTAACGCCCGCCAGCCGCTCAGGGGGGAATCGTTGCGAGCTTCGGATTGCCGTGCGAGCATGACGCCAACCCGGAGGATTTACCCATGCGGCCCATTTTCATTTTCGGTTTCATTCTCATGGCTTTCAGCGGGAACGCTCTCGCACAGGACGCGGTCCCGGAGCGACGGCTGATCCTTCACCGTGACGTGGATTTTCCAGGCGGGGACCTGCGCTCGATCTTCGATACCAGCCTCGAGGCGTGCGAATCGGCCTGTCTGGCGCAGACGCAATGTGGTGCCTTCACCTACAACACCCGCAATTCGTCCTGCTTCCTGAAGTCAGGGCAATTGGGCCGGTCAGATTATGCGGGCGCATTCTCCGGCGAGGTCGTCGTGGTGTCCGATGCCGTGCGGGCGAACGCACGGGCGCGCGAGGCGGAGCTTGTCGCCTTTATTTACGGCTCGGACCTGAGCCGGGCGCGCGATCTGGCAGGCAGTATTCCCAACGACTTCGTCGCCGGTGGCTGGACCGCCAATGACCTGCGCACCCTGTCCTATGATGCCGAACGCGAGGGCAATCCTGGTCAGGCGATGCGCTACATGGGCGCTGCCACCGTGGTCAGCGACGCGGGCGAGGATTGGCTCGAATACGCGCGGCTCACACAGGCGGTTGCCGCACAGCAGAATGACGACAACGAGGCGCGCAGCATCCGGGCAACTGCGAAAAGCGCGGTGATCAACGCCTACCTCAGGCTCGAAAATCCGGCGTCGCGGGCCAATGCGCTCATCCTCATGGCCGACATCCTGGAGGACAGCGAGCGTGGGCGCGACATGATCGACGCGCTCCGTCTGGCGCAGTCGCTGTCACCGCGCGACGACACCGAACGGGCGCTCGACCGGGCCATCGGGCTTTACGGCTTCCGGGTTGAGGATACCGTGGTCAACGCTGACAGTGCTCAGCCGTCGGTCTGCGTGACCTTTACCGAGGAACTGGCCGAAACCGGCACGAACTATGCCGACTATGTGCAGTCCGACATCACGGGGCTTTCGGTCGAGGCGACGAACCGGCAGCTTTGCCTCACCGGCATGACCCATGGAGATCGGGTGAGCTTTACCTTGCGCGCCGGTCTGCCCAGCGCCGAGAAGGAGGACCTGCGCCAGCCAGTCGAGATCACGCAATACATCCGCGACCGGTCGCCCGCCGTCTATTTCCCCGGACGCGCCTATGTGCTGCCCCGGAGCGAGGATGCCGGCCTGCCGGTCGTGACGGCGAACACCGACACGCTCGACCTCACGCTCTACCGCGTGTCGGACCGCAACATCTTGCGCGCCATGCAGAACGATTTCTTTGCCCAGTCTCTCGATATCTGGACGGCGGATTACATGTCCGCGCAGATGGCCGAAGAAGTCTGGAGCGGCAAAGCGGATGTGCGGCAGGAGATCAACGTCGACGTGACCACGCGGCTGCCCATGGGCGAGGCGATCGGGGATCAGCCCCCCGGCGTCTATGCGCTTCAGGCCTCGGTGCCGGGCGAGGACATCTACGAAGTGCCCGCCGCGACCCAGTGGTTCGTCATCTCGGGCATCGGGGTGTCGACCATGACCGGGGCGGACGGGCTGCATGTCTTTGCCCGCTCGCTCACCTCTGCCGAACCCATGGCGGGGGTCGAGGTCGAACTGCTGTCCGTCGCCAATAGCGTGATCGGCACGGCAACGACGGATGAACGCGGCTATGCGTCCTTTGGTGCAGGCGCGGTGTCGGGCATGGGGTCATCGGCCCCCGGTTTGGTCGTGCTGCGCGAGGCCGACGATCTGGCGTTCCTGTCGCTGACCGATCCGGCCTTCGACCTGTCGGATCGCGGGGTCGAGGGGCACCCGGCCGCGCCGCCCATCGACGTGTTCCTGACCACGGATCGCGGCGCTTATCGCGCGGGCGAGGTCGTGAACGCCACGGTCCTCACCCGCGACGGGCTGGCCGAGGCCATCGAGGGCCTGCCGATCACCGCCATCCTCACCCGCCCCGATGGGGTCGAATATTCCCGGATGCTGTCCGAGGGCAGCGTCGCGGGCGGGCATGTGTTCCACCTGCCGGTCGCGGGCAACGCCCCGCGCGGCACATGGCGGCTCGACATCCACGCGGACACCGAGGCGCCTGCGCTCGCCTCCACCACGCTCCTCGTCGAGGATTTCCTGCCGGAGCGGATCGACTTTGAAATGGCGCTTCCCGATGGGTCGATTGCGCTCACCGACACGCCGACGCTGACCCTTGATGCCCGCTATCTCTTTGGCGCGCCGGGGGCCGATCTGGCCTTCGAGGGCGACGTGCGGGTGACGCCGGTCGCGACGCTCGACGGCTTCCCAGGCTACCGCTTCGGCAATGCGAGCGAACGGGCGCGCACGGTCTATGGATCGGTGCCGAACGGGCGTACCGATGCCGACGGGCGCGGCACGGTCGATGTGACCTTCCCCGAGGTCGAAAGCCTTGGCCGCGCGTTGTCCGCCAAGGTCATCCTGCGGGTGCAGGAGGGATCGGGCCGTCCGGTCGAACGCGAGATCGCGACCGAACTTACCCCTGCCTCGGACCTCATCGGGATCAAGCCGCTCTTTGACGAAGAAGTGCCAGAGGGCACCACGGCGGGCTTCGAGGTGATCGGTCTGGGAACCGACCTCATGCCCAAGGCGATGGAGGCGACCTGGACCCTCAACCGCGTCACCACGCGCTATCAGTGGTATAACTACGATGGGTATTGGGAGTGGGAGCCGGTCACGACCCGCTCGCCCGAAGCCAGCGGGCAGATCACGCTGGGCGCGGGGCCGGTGAGCGTCGAGGCCCCGGTGGAGTGGGGCAATTACGAGCTGGTCGTCACGCGCACCGATGGGTCCTATCTGGCGAGCTCGGTCGATTTCTACGCAGGCTGGTATGTGCCCGCCGATGTCTCGGCCACGCCGGACATGCTGGAAATGTCGCTGGATGCGGAATCCTACAAACCCGGCGACACCGCGACCCTTCGCATCGTGCCCCGTGCGCCCGGAGAGGCGCTGGTGACGGTGGTGTCCAACCGGCTTATCGACATGATCCCAGTGACGGTGGGCACCGAACCCGTGACCGTCGAGCTTCCCGTGACGGATGACTGGGGCGCAGGGGCCTATGTCACCGCGTCGCTCGTGCAGCCGCTGGATGCGGCGCAGGGGCGAAACCCGACGCGGGCGATGGGGCTGGCCCATGCGCTGGTCGATCCCGGCGATCATCGTCTGGCGGTCGAGATCGCCGCGCCCGAGGCCGCCAAGCCGCGCGGACCAATGGAGGTTTCCGTTGCCGTGGACGGCGTAACCGAGGGCGAGACGGCCTATGTCACGCTGGCCGCGATTGATCAGGGCATCCTGAACCTGACTGCCTTTGACGACCCTGACCCGTCCGATCACTACTTCGGCCAGAAACGGCTCGGGATGGAGATCCGCGACATCTATGGTCGCCTCATCGACGGGCTGAACGGCGATATGGGGGCGATCCGTTCTGGCGGCGATGCCTCTGCCGAAATGCGGATGCAGGCCCCGCCACCCACGGAAGAGCTGATGGCGCGGTTCTTCGGCCCCATCGAGGTCGTGGATGGCGTCGCCACCGCGACGGTCGATCTGCCGGAGTTCAATGGGTCGGTGCGGCTCATGGCGGTGGCCTGGTCGGATACGGGGGTGGGCGAGGCCGGCGCGGATGTGCTGGTGCGCGACCCGGTGGTGCTGACCGCCTCTGTGCCGCGCTTCCTGGCCCCCGGCGACACCGCACGAATGCTTCTGGAACTGACCCACGCCGATGGTCCCACCGGCGAGGTCGTGATCTCGGCCCAAGCCGACGGGATGCAAATGGGCGGGCTTGAACGCCGCGTGACGCTGACCGAGGGCGCGACCGAGCGGCTTTCGGTGCCCATCGGGGCGCTCAACGAGGGGATTTACCAGATCGCCCTGACCGTCACGACACCGGGGGGCGAGGCGCTTACCAAGACGCTCACCATCCCCGTGCAATCGAACGACCCGGAAATCGCACGGACCTCGCGGTTCGAACTGGCGGCGGGCGAGAGCTTCACCTTCACAACCGACATCTTCGACAACCTGCGCGCGGCCTCGGCCCATGCGACGCTCACCGCCGGTCCCATTGCGCGGGTTGATGCGGCGGGGCTGCTCGCCCGGCTCGACGCCTATCCCTATGGCTGCACCGAACAGCAGACGAGCCGCGCGCTGCCGCTGCTCTACATGGGCGCGGTGGCCGAAGCGATGGGGCTTGCCGACCGCGAGGACCTGCCGGGACGGGTGCAGGGGGCGATCACTGAAGTGCTCGCGAACCAGTCGTCCTCGGGCAGCTTCGGCCTCTGGTCGCCTGACTCGGGCGATCTCTGGCTCGATGCCTTTGTCTCGGATTTCCTGTCGCGGGCCAAGGCGCAGGGATACGCGATCCCCGACATCGCCTTCCGCGCCGCCATGGATAATCTGCGCAATCAGGTGAACTACTACCCGGACTTCGAGGAGGGCGGCGAGGACATTGCCTATGCGCTATACGTCCTTGCTCGCGAAGGGGCCGCCAACATGGGCGACCTGCGCTATTTCGCGGATGTGAAACCGGGGGCCTTTACCACGCCGCTCGCCTCCGCCCAGATCGGCGCGGCGCTCGCGGCCTATGGCGACCCTAAGCGGGCCGACCGGATGTTCGCGCAGGCGGATCGGCTGGTGAAGGAAGCCACACCCGAAGGCCAGACGTGGCGCGTCGATTACGGCACCAACCTGCGCGATGCCGCCGCCGTGCTGACGCTGGCGCTCGAAGCCGGGTCGCAGGCGGTGGACCAAGGGGCGCTGGTGAACCGGATTGCCGCCAACGACGGGCGCTGGTCGACGCAGGAGGCGACCTGGTCGCTCCTCGCCGCCAACGTGATGCTGGAGGGGACATCTTCCGCGGGCCTCACGATCAACGGCGACCCGATGACCGGGCCTATGGTCGAGGTGATGAACCCGGTATCATTGGCGACTCCTTGGGAGGTCACGAACACGGGCGATGCGCCCATCGACCTGACCGTGACCGCCTTTGGTGTGCCGGCCGTGCCTGAACCGCCCATGTCGAACGGTTTCGTAATCGAACGGCAGTATTTCACGATGGAGGGCGCGCCCGCCGACGTGTCGCGCGTGACGCAGGGCGACCGTCTCGTGACGCTTATTACCGTGACACCGGACGGCGAGGTGGACGGGCGGCTCATGGTGGATGACCCGCTGCCCGCGGGCTTCGAGATCGACAACCCGAACCTGCTTCGCGGCGGCGACCTTGCCGCGCTCGACTGGCTCGACCTGACGGACGAGGTGGAAAACAGCGAGTTCCGGCAGGAACGGTTCCTGACCGCGCTCGACTGGCGCTCCAACGCGCCGATCCGGCTCGCTTATATCGTGCGCGCCGTGACGCCGGGCGAGTTTCATCATCCCGCGCCTTCGGTCGAGGATATGTATCGCCCCGACTACCGCGCGACCGGGGCGACCGGGACCGTGGTGATCGAGTGAAGCTCTTCTGGTCCGGCGTCGCGCTCGCCGCGCTCCTCTGGGGGGGCGCGGCGGGCCGCGATGCCTTTGACGACTGGGTGGCGGCGACGGAACTGCCGCCGCTGACGGTGGAAACCTCGGCCGAGGTGACGGACCGGAACGGGCGCTTGCTTCGCGCCTATACCGTCGCGGACGGGCGCTGGCGGCTGGGCGTCGGCGACAGCCGCGTCGATCCCATGTTTACCGCGCTTCTCGTGGCCTACGAAGACAAGCGGTTCTACCGCCATCACGGGGTGGACGGCGTAGCCCTGACCCGTGCCATCGGGCAGGCGCTCCGTCATGGCGAGGTCGTCTCGGGCGCCTCGACGCTCACCATGCAGGTCGCTCGGCTGCTCGAGGACGGGCCGACCGGGACCGTGGCGGGCAAGCTCCGGCAGACGCGGGTGGCGCTGGCGCTCGAACGGCGGCTAACAAAAGACCAGATTCTCGCGCTCTACTACGACCGCGCGCCCTACGGCGGGAATACCGAGGGCCTGCGGGCGGCGACGCGGACATGGTTCGGGAAAGAGCCGTCGCGGCTGACCCCCGCCGAAGCCGCGCTGCTCGTTGCCCTGCCCCAGTCGCCCGAGACGCGCCGCCCGGATCGTCACCCCGGGGCGGCGGCTGTCGCACGCGAGCGGGTCATCGCGCGCGGTCTAGCATCGGGCGTGCTGAGCGACGATCTGGCGGAGACCGCGCGCGCCGATCCCCTGCCCCGGCGCCGCCGCGACATGCCCGCGCTGGCGGCGCATCTGGCCGACCGGATGCTCCGCGAGGGCGCGGGGCCGGAGGGATATGTCACCACGCTCGACGCTGACCTTCAGGCGCGGCTCGAGGCGCTCGCGGCGCGGGCCGTGAGCGATCAGGGATCGAAACGTCTTTCCATCGCGATGGTCGTCGCGGACCACGCGACGGGCGAGGTGCTGGCCAGTATCGGCTCGGCGGGCTACGACGCCGACCGTGCCGGGTTCGTGGACATGACGACCGCGCACCGCTCGCCCGGTTCGACGCTGAAGCCTCTGGTCTATGCCATGGCCTTCGATGATGGCCTCGCCCATCCCGAGACGATGATCGACGACAGCCCGGTGCGCTTCGGGTCCTACGCGCCCCAGAACTTCGACGGGCAGTATCGCGGCGAGGTCACGGTGGCCGAGGCGCTGCGCCTGTCGCTCAACATCCCCGTGGTCGCGCTCGCCTCCGAGGTCGGACCCGCGCGGATTCTCACCGCGCTTCGTCAGTCCGGGGCGGACCCGAGGCTACCGGGCGGCGTGCCGGGGCTCGCGATCGTGCTGGGCGGTGTGGGGGTGACACCCGAGGGGCTGACATCGCTTTACGCCATGCTCGCCAATGGCGGGACGACCACGTCGCTTGTCCACCGGCCCGATGACCCGCGCGCCGTGCCGCGCCGGATCGTGTCACCCGAGGCGGCTTGGCAGGTCGGTCAGATCCTGTCGACAGTGCCACCGCCGCCCAACGCCGCCCGCGTGCATCTGTCCTACAAGACCGGCACCTCCTACGGCCACCGCGACACATGGGCGGTGGGGTTCGACGGGCGCTATGTGGTGACGGTCTGGCTCGGTCGCCCGGATGGCACGCCGGTGCCGGGGGCCTTTGGCGCCGAGGTCGCCGCGCCGATTCTCTTCGAGGCATTCTCCCGCGTCACGCCCAGGGTCACACCCCTGCCACCGCCGCCGCCCGGAACGCTGCTTCTGTCTCATGCGGCGCTGCCGCTGCCGTTGCGGTCATTCAAGCCGCGCGATGCCGTGTTTTCGGCACCGGCGGGAAGCGTCGCGCTCGCTTTTCCCCCGGACGGGGCGAAGGTGGAGCTTGCCGGAGGGCCCCTCGCGCTCAAGATCAAGGACGGCGTGCCGCCGTTCACGGTGCTCGCAAACGGCGCACCGATGACGGTCGGGCATTACCCGCGCGATCTGGCGCTCGACCTGCCCACGCGCGGACATGTGACGCTGTCAGTCATCGATGCCAACGGCACGGCAGCAAGGGCGGAGGTGGATCTGCGCTAGGATCAGCCTGCGACGAGGTCACAGTCCGGGTCGCGCACCGGCGCGCTTGACCAGCCGATGGCGATCAAACCGCGGGCATCGCTGATTGCCACGATGCCCCATCCCTCGACCGAGACATGGGTATATTCCCATGTGATGTTGTCCCCCTGCTTGACCCGCGCCAGCACAGCTGCGGTCTCGCGCGGGCCTGCGTAGACGTCGAACGGGACACCGTTATACCCCATGCACCCCGACCCCGTGTCGGTCGGAACAGGCAGGCTTTCCAACCGCCGGAGCATGGCGGCATGGGGCACGTCGAGCCGGGTCTGCGCCGTGTTCACTTTGCAGCCGAACCAGTCCTCGAACTCCTTGACTGCGGCCACGTGGCGCGTCGCCTCGGGTCCGAGCGTGACCTGCTTGCCGGTGCAGTCCGCGTTGTCAAAGACCGCCTGACCCAAGGCCGTGCCAAAGCAGTATCCGGCGCGGTCGAAATTGAGGTTTCTGAGAAACCAGGCCTCGTGGCAAATGTCGTCGGCAAGCGCTGGCAGCGCCGCCAGGGCGAGCGGCAAGGCGAGCAGAATACGCATGGGATCCTCCTGAAATGAGTGTCCCTAGCCTACTCCCTGTGGCCCGTTTCACAAACTCCGATGGCGCTGGGCAGCAAGAACCCCGGCGCTCTGGCCGGGGTTCAAAGTCATCCTGCATAGATAAGCGGCACGACGATCAATTGTCGTCGTCTTCCTCGTCGTCATCCGAATCGGGCAGGTTGAAGAAGCTGTCGGCATCCACCGGCTTTTCCTTCTTGTCCTCGATCCCGCCACCCAGCGTGAAGGTCTCGAGCCCCTCGATCGCGGTCGGCATCCGGGTTTCCTCGGCATCCATGCCAAGGCTCTGCTCGGTCGAGAGGAGCTTGCGGCGCTCGTCGTCCGACATCGCGGCACCCTCGGCGGCACGTTTCGCGTTGGCCTTCTGCACGGCGGCGTCGAGCTCGGTCTGCTTGCACAGGCCCAGCGCAACCGGGTCGATCGGCTCCATCGACTGGATGTTCCAGTGGGTGCGCTCACGGATCGACTGGATCGTCGGTTTCGTCGTGCCCACGAGTTTCGCGATCTGGCCGTCCGACAGCTCCGGGTGGAATTTCACCAGCCAGAGAATCGAGTTCGGGCGGTCCTGGCGTTTGGACAGGGGCGTGTAGCGCGGGCCACGACGCTTTTCCTCGCCCACGGCGGCGGCGTTGAACTTGAGCTTGAGCTTGTGGCTCGCCGAGGCCTCGGCCTTGTCGATCTCGTCCTGCGTCAGCTGGTTGCTGGCGATCGGATCGAAGCCCTTGACGCCCTGGGCCACTTCGCCGTCGGCGATACCCTGCACCTCGAGTTCATGCAGCCCGCAGAAATCCGCGATCTGCTTGAAGCTGATCGTGGTGTTGTCCACCAGCCAGACGGCGGTGGCTTTGGCCATGAGCGGTTTGTCCATGATGGATCTCCTTTGATCGGGCCTTTTGACACGGCTTCCCCGTTCCCCGGAAAGGGGCGCCCGTCGCGGGCTGGGTCACCGTTGTAGGGAAACTTGGGCGCTATATAGTGCAGGCAAAGCGATGAGGAAAGAGTGAATGCATTGGGCGATGAAACTGCTTCTGGGCATCATCCTGCTGCACGGCAGCATGGCGCGGGCAGATGGCGAGCGGGCGGGGGATTTCGACTACTTCGTGCTCGCGCTGTCTTGGTCGCCCAACTGGTGCAAGCTCGAAGGCCGCGCGCGTGACAGCGAGCAATGCGACAAGCGGATGGGCTGGGTCGTGCATGGGCTCTGGCCGCAATACGAGGACGGCTGGCCCGCCTATTGCCTGTCCGGCGAACGCGCGCCGTCTCGGCAGGTGACGGCGGCGCAGGCGGATCTATTCGGGACCGGCGGGTCCGCGTGGTATCAATGGAAGAAACACGGGGTCTGTTCGGGCCTGTCGGCCACCGACTATTACGCGCTGGCACGAGAGGCTTACGAATCCGTGGAGCAACCCGAAGTGCTGGAAAAGATCGACCGGACCTTTTCGATCCCGGCGTCCTTGATAGAAGAGGCGTTCCTCAAGGCGAACCCGGCATGGGAGCCGGACATGTTGACCGTGACCTGCACGGACGGACACATCCAGGAGGCGCGGCTCTGCCTGACCAAGGATCTGGAGCCCCGGGGCTGCGCCGCCGATACGGTGCGCGACTGCACGCTGTCGAAAGCGCTGATCGAGCCGATCCGGTAGGGGCCTTGTGCGACGGTCCGGTGGGATGGTTCTGATGTTTCCCTTCCGGGCACATTAACGATTTCTGTTAACCAGAGGGGGCTAAGTGGCTGGTTTCTCTAACATCTCGCGACTCCGGAATTCTAGAATTCTAGAATCCCGGAATCCTTGAGCGGCCTTGGACGCAGGACAGAAAAGGATGCCGAAACCCCACCTCGTCGTCATGGCCAAGGACCCCAGGCCAGGCCGGGTCAAGACGCGTCTGGCACGAGACATCGGGTCGCTCGAGGCTGCGCTCTGGACCCGCCGTCGTCTGGCCCGGATCGCCGCCGGGCTGACCTCGCCGCTCTGGACCACGACCCTCGCCGTGGCGCCGGACCAGGCAACGGCCTCGGCTCTGCTCCCCGCCCTGCCGCGCATCCCACAGGGCCCCGGCGACCTTGGCACCCGTATGGCCCGGGTCTTTCGCATCCTCCCCCCCGGCCCGATCCTCATCATCGGCACCGACATTCCCGACATCACGCGGCCCATCCTGACAGACGCCTTCCACGCGCTCGCCCGCCACCGCACCGTCATCGGCCCGGCCAGCGACGGGGGCTTCTGGGGCGTCGGCCTCGATACCCGCCGCCGGGTTCCCGCCGACCTTTTCACGGACGTCCGCTGGTCCACAGAGCACGCCTTGGCCGATACGCTGGTCACGCTGCCCCAGCCCGAACTTCTTTCCACCCTGAACGATGTCGATACCGCTGCCGATCTCGCCCGGCTGACCCCCCGATTTTCCCCAGAACTTTTCCCACTGACGCCCGACCCGCGCCCGTGATACGCCAGAGCCATGGCACGTATACCCACGAAGGACGAAATCCTCGCCTGGATTTCCGACAACCCGACCCAGACCTCGAAACGCGACATCGCCAAGGCCTTTGGCATCAAGGGCGCGGAGCGGATCGACTTGAAACGTCTCCTGCGCGAGCTCGAGGCGGAAGGGCACCTGCAGAAACGCGCAAAGACCTACCGCGATCCCGACAAACTGCCCCCGGTCTCGATGCTCGAGGTGTCGGGGATCACGCCCGATGGCGACGTGCTCGCCCGCGCGCTCGAATGGCAGGGCGAGGGGGAGCCGCCACGCATCCTGTTCATCGCGAAAAAGGGCGATCCGGGTCTGGCCAAGGGCGACCGCATCCTCTGCCGTATGACCGAGGAAACGGGCGAGGATTACGACTACACCGCGCGCCTCATCCGCCGCATCGGACAGAATGCCCGCACGATCCTCGGCATCTACCGCAAGGGGCATGAAGGCGGACGGATCACCCCCATCGACAAGGGGGCCGACAAGGAATGGATCGTGCCCGCCGGGGCCGAGGACGGCGCCAAGGACGGCGAGTTGGTCGAGGCGCAACAGGTCGGCCCCAAGGGGCGGCTTGGCCTGCCCAAGGCCCGCATCGTCGCGCGATTGGGCGACCCCTCTGCTGCGCGGGCCGTGTCGCTGATCGCGATCCACCAGCACGGTATCCCCGACGAATTTCCCGACGCGGTGATCGAGGAAGCCGACGCGATGAAACCCGCTGGCCTCACGGGCCGCGAGGATCTGCGTCACCTGCCCCTTGTCACCATCGACCCCCATGACGCGCGCGACCATGACGACGCGGTCTATGCCCATGCCGACGACAACCCGAAGAACCCCGGCGGATTCGTGATCTGGGTGGCCATCGCGGATGTCGCCCATTATGTCACCCCCGGCTCGGCGCTGGATGCCGAGGCACGGCGGCGGGGCAATTCGTCCTATTTCCCTGACCGGGTCGTACCGATGCTGCCGGACCGGCTGTCGGGCGACCTCTGTTCGCTGCACGAGGGCGTTCCGCGCGCGGTCCTCGCCACGCGGATGGTGATCGACGCGGAGGGCAAGAAGCTGTCGCACAGTTTCGTGCGCGGGTTGATGAAATCCCACGCCTCGCTCAATTACCAGGAAGTGCAGCGCGCGCAGGACGGCGAGCCCAACGACAAGACAGCGCCGCTGATAGAGACGGTGATCGCGCCGCTCTACGGGGCCTATCACGCGCTGCGCCGTGCGCGGGCGGATCGTCAGCCGCTCGACCTCGACTTGCCGGAACGCAAGATCGTGCTCAATGACGCGGGCGAGGTCGAAAGCGTGCGTTTTGCCGAACGGCTCGACGCGCACCGGCTCATCGAGGAAATGATGGTGCTCGCCAATGTCGCCGCCGCCGAGGAACTCGAACGCCTCAAGCGCCCGCTTCTTTACCGCGTACACGAAGAACCCAGCCCGGAAAAGATGGAGGCGCTGCGCGAGGTGGCGCAGGCGTCGGGCTTCACGCTGGCCAAGGGCCAGGTGCTCAAGACGCGGCACCTGAACAGCCTGCTTACTCAGGCCTCGGGCGGCGAGTTCGCGGAGCTGATCAACATGTCGACCCTGCGCTCGATGACGCAGGCCTATTACCATCCGCAGAACTTTGGGCATTTCGGTCTGGCCCTCAGCCACTACGCGCACTTCACCTCGCCGATCCGGCGCTACTCGGACCTCATCGTCCACCGGGCGCTGATCACCGGGCATGGCTGGGGCGAGGACGGCCTCTCGCCCGACGACATCGACCAGCTCGAAGCCACCGCCACACACATCAGCCAGACCGAACGCCGGTCGATGGAAGCCGAGCGCGACACGACCGACCGCTATCTCGCCGCTTTCCTCGCCGAGCGCGTGGGCGACGAGATGCCGGGCAAGATCGCCGGTATCCAGCGTTTCGGGGCCTTCGTCCGGCTGGACGAGACGGGCGCGGACGGGCTGATCCCGATTTCGACCATCGGGAACGAGTATTTCCGTTTTGAAGAACGCGAGCAGGCCTTGATAGGTGAGTGTTCAGGTCTCACATTGACCATCGGTCAGCCCGTGCTCGTCCGGCTGGCCGAAGCCATACCCGTTACCGGCGGGCTGATGTTTCAACTCCTTGAAGTCGCGGGAGAACCTGTCAGAACCGTGTCTCGCGAAAAGGGCCGGGGTGGTGTAAGGCGGAAGCCGGGACGGGCGGACAAACAGGCGGCGAAGGTTCGAAAGAAGGTTCGCCGCAGCAGACGATGATCCCGTGGCGCGGCCCCCGTCGCCACCGGTGCACGGAGGACGCGCATGGAAGACGCCGCACCCGAGACGCGGCAAGACGCGGGGTTTCGCAGCTGGATCGATACGACGATCCGCGACCGCGCCCTGTCGCGCATGATCCGGCCGCGGGTTTTCAACGAAGCGATGCACAATGTGCGGTTCCTGCCGGACGTCATCGACCTGCAGGCGCGTAACCGGAGCGCCCGTCTTGCCGTCTGGGATTACCTCGACATCGCGGTCAGCGCCGAGCGGATCAAGAACGGGCGGCAGGCGATCCGGCGTCACCGCGATCTCTTTGTCTCCATCGAACGCAGCTTCGGCGTCGAGCCCGAGGTCATCGCGGCCATCTGGGGGCTGGAGACCGGGTATGGCGCCGCGCGTGGCGGTCTGCCAGTGCTCTCGACCCTCGCGACGCTGGCTTACAAAGGACAGCGCCCCGCCTTTCACGAAGACGAGCTGATCGCGGCGCTGCGGATCGTTCAATCCGGACACCGGATGGCGGAGGACCTGCGCGGCACATGGTCGGGCGCCATGGGCCATGGCAACATCCTGCCCTCTGCGCTGCTCGATTTTGGGCAGGACGTAGCGGGCAAGGGTCACGTGGATGTCTGGGGCAAGGACCCCGCCGACTCCCTCGCGACCATCGCACATTACCTTGCCAAGCATGGCTGGCGGCGTGGCCAGCCCTGGGGCTATGAACTGCGCCTGCCCGACGATTTCGACTTTGCCACCACAGGCACCGAGCAGGCCTTTCCAAGCGGGACTTGGGATGCCTGTGGCCTCAGGACCGCCGAGGGCGCGCGCATCCCCGACTACGGCAGCGGCTCGGTCATCCTGCCTGCGGGGGCCGAAGGCGTGCCGCTCATGGTCCTGCGCAATTTCCACATCCTCTTGCGCTATGGACGCAGGCTGCCCTTCGCCATCGCGATCGGGCATCTGGCGGACCGGCTGGGCGGCGCCAAGGGCTTTGTCGCTGGTTGGCCCCAGGACGCCAGCGCGCCGAGTCCCGACGATCTGCACGAGGCCCGGATCCACCTCAACGCGCTGGGGTTCACCACGCTCGAGGTGACAGGGACCTTGGGCCCCGGCACCGCGCGGGCGGTGCGTGATTACCAGTCCTCGCGCGGGCTGGTGCCGGACGGCTACGTCTCGGACAGCCTGCTGGCCCGGCTCCGGGACGAGCGGTCACAGGGTCAGGCGTAGCTCGCCCGGATCGCCCGCATGTTGTCGCCATAGACCTCGGGCGCATCCACCGACCCGCCCTTGAAGACCGCCGAGCCCGCGACGAGCACATCCGCCCCTGCCTCGACCACGAGCGGCGCGGTCTTGGGATCGACGCCCCCGTCAATCTCGATATGCACCGGGCGGTCGCCGATCATCTCGCGCAGCCTGCGCACCTTGGCCGTCATGTCGATGAATTTCTGCCCGCCGAAGCCGGGGTTTACGGTCATCACGCAGACGAGGTCGGCCATGTCGAGCACATGCTCGATGGCCTCCGCCGGCGTGCCGGGATTGAGCGCAACCCCCGCCTTCATCCCCGCGCCACGGATCGCCTGAAGCGTGCGGTGAATATGCGGCCCGGCCTCGACATGGGCCGTCAGCACATCGGCGCCCGCCTCGGCATAGGCGTCGATATAGGCGTCCACCGGCGAGATCATGAGATGGACGTCCATCACCGTTTTCACATGGGGGCGAAAGGCCTTCACGGCCGGCGGGCCGAAAGTCAGGTTCGGCACGAAATGCCCATCCATCACGTCCACATGGACCCAATCCGCGCCTTGGGCCTCGATGGCGCGAATCTCGGCCCCGAAGTTGGCGAAATCGGCGGAGAGGATCGAGGGGGCGATCTTGATGGTGGAACGGTCGAATGTCATGGCAGGCTCCCGGATAAGCGTTGTCCGCCTCATAGCGCCCCTTCGCGCGCGCTTCTACCTTTCATCTTTCCATGAATACTCAAAATCCACCCTCAGCCGCCCGCACCCAGTCCCGGGGTCAGCAGATGCCGGATGAGCGCGATGGGATGCGCGCGCAGCGTCAGCCGCAGCGCCGCGTAATCCTCGACCACCTCTTCGCCCTCGGTCATCGACGGCAGGAACACGGCCGGTTCAACGATCCCCTCGCCGTCCAGATCGCCGGAAAACAGCGGCAGAGGTTCGTCCCCGGTGATCGCCCGCGCCTGCCACAGCGCGTCGCGGCGGGTGAGCCGCAAGCCCGCGAAGGCATCCGCCTCGGCCAGCCGAGAGAGCAGGCGCGGCGTGGTGCCCGCGCGGCGCCAGACATCCTCGACACAGGTATAGCCGTTGCCGCGCGCCCCGGTGATCCAGCCCGCCTCGTCCTCGGTCATCCCCTTCATCTGGCGAAACCCGATGCGCAGCGCGAGTCCGCCGCGCCCGTCCGGCTCCAGCACATTGTCCCAATAGCTCGCATTGATGCAGAGCGGACGCACCTCGACCCCGTGTTCCCGCGCATCGCGCACGATCTGGGCGGGGGCGTAGAACCCCATCGGCTGGGAATTGAGCAGCGCACAGGCAAAGACCGAGGGGTGGTGGCATTTGATCCAGGCGGAGGCATAGACGA
>LUOO01000111.1 GCA_001626765.1 Maritimibacter sp. REDSEA-S28_B5 | reverse complement strand
CTCGAAGAGCGAGCCGCCCCGCCCGGCAACCGGGAGAAGGAGAAGAATAGTGGCAGTCCCCGTCAGCATCAGGAAACTGGCTCTGCGCGTCGGAATCCACCCGCCATTCCCTATGCTGGACCGGACTTTCGGCGTGCAAACAAGCAGCCCGGAAAGAGCGCCAAGCGCAATGAATCCGATCTGCGTCACAGGCGACGCCAGAACCAGCATCCCCGCCGCCGCGGCCAAAGCGATGGTTCGGCGA
Source organism: Maritimibacter sp. REDSEA-S28_B5 (assembly GCA_001626765.1). Lineage (GTDB taxonomy): Bacteria > Pseudomonadota > Alphaproteobacteria > Rhodobacterales > Rhodobacteraceae > Maritimibacter. Next base: position 3,970 of record LUOO01000111.1, on the reverse strand, counting down.
GACCAATCGGGCACAAGGGTCCGCGCCATCCCGAAAAGCGCCTGAGCCACAATGGCAACTGCGGCAAGTTTCAGGCCGTGCAGCACTGCAGTCGCCATGTCGCCTTCGAGATGGCGGGCCATCGCGGCAAAGCCAAACATCAGCGCTGCCGAAGGAAATGTAAATGCCGTCCATGCGGCAAGCCCGCCCAACGGACCTGCGCGCATCAGGCCGAGCGCAAACCCCGCCTGGCTCGAAGCGGGGCCAGGAAGGAACTGACAGAGCGCCAGCAACTCGGCAAAACCGCTGTCGTCGATCCAGCGACGACGGATGACAAGCTCGTCACGAAAATAGCCCAGATGTGCAATCGGCCCACCAATCGACGTCACCCCGAGCTTCAGGAAGGCCGCAAATACTTCGCGGGCACTGCCAGCGCGAACAGATGGCCGCTCGTTGCCCGATATATCATCCATGCCTCCAACTAGTCTCACTGTCTTCTCAACTCAATTGGCCGGTACACAAACCGCTCCGCGGATTGGTGCTAGCGGCAATGTAAAGCGGCCCATCAAGCACCTCCATGCACCACAGGACGCGCAGCGTGCGATCCGCCTGGTCCGCTCGCGCGCCGACGAACTCAAGATCGGTCCCCATAAGATTGGTGTCATAGGCTTCTCAGCCGGCGGGTATGTGGTCGCCCAGACCAGCAATATATTAGAAGCAGCCTATGAGCCGGTCGACGAAACAGACACAGGGAGCAGCCGGCCTGATTTTGCCATCGCGATGTTCCCCGGCCACCTTTGCCGAGCGGACAAGGACGCTCGTCATTTCGTTGCGACATCGACGATTGGCAGCCTTCTCTTTTAACTAGCTGGGAAACCGTGAAGTTGTATAGACGACCTATGAGTCCTTCGCCCACTCGGAAGCCCAAAGTTTCAATGCCCAAGCCCCGAGAGGCAATGCCTTCCCTCGACCATGCCGGTGATGAATCGACACCACGCTACGTTGTTATCAAGCAGAGTATTTCCGACGCCGTTCGCGATGGTCGCCTCCAACCAGGCGACCGTGTTCCCTCGGAAGCAGAACTAGTTCAACAATTCGACGTTTCGCGCATGACGGCGAATCGTGCTCTCCGCGAGCTACAGGCTGCCGGAGTTGTCGTGCGGCGCGCTGGAAGTGGCTCGTTCATCGCGGAGCCGAGGCCGATCGGCCAGATGATCGAAATCCGCAACATCGCCGAGGAAATCCGCGAGCGAGGTCATGCCTATCGTGCCCGCGTGATCCAGAACCGGGAAGAGCGCGCCAATGTCGACACGGCGGCGCTGCTCGAAGTTTCGGTAGGGACCAAATTATTCCATTCGATCATCGTCCATCACGAGGCCGAATTCCCGATTCAGATCGAGGAGCGTTTCGTCCTCGCGTCGATCGCGCCCGATTATGGCACGCTCGACTTCACACGGATGACACCGAACGAATATCTGACGTGCATCGCGCCGCTCGAACGGGTCGAGCACCGTGTCTGTGCGACGATGCCCGACGAACGAATGCGCGGCATGTTAGGGCTGTCCGCGAGCGAACCGGTACTCCAGATGACGCGCCGGACATGGAGCCGGTCGCGTCTCGTGTCGCATGCCTGGCTGACACACCCCGGCACCCGGTTCGAACTGTCGGCCGCCTTCTCGATCGACGATTGACGCCGATCAGCTGGTTCGAGCGACAACCACAGGTTTGCGACGGCGTAGCCAGCGGAAATCGGCGCGACTGAAGCTTTTGAACAGCAGGTAGAAGCCGGTTCCGGAAAGCCAGAGTACGCCGAAGGCGACGAAGATGATCAGCGGATGATTGAAGCTCTTCCGGTTGATATAATCCATATTGTGGACCATCCAGAAGAAGTCCCATGTCCGCCAGGTATCGCCACGCATCACCAGGAAACGGGCGGTGTCGAGCGAAACATAGGCACTGCTGTTTTCGGCGTCCGCGAAATCGACGCGCCACATCGCGCCTTCATGGTCGCGCGATTCAAGATTGGGTTTGGCGAGCACACTTACGTTGCGGATCGGCGCCTCGTTCATCATCGCCGCGACATCGCGGGCGACCTGCTCGTCGACCCGAATATCCTCGCCGCTCGTCGCATCGACAAGGCGTGTGCCCCCGGCGGCGCGGACCTCATAGACCGGCCGCGCACCGAGATCGCGCAGAGCCACGCCAGTGACGGGTTCGCCGCGCGGTAGGGCGGCGACATCGAAATATTCGCCGGCGGGCAGCGCGTGCGCGTGCGACATGCCGCCGCCGTGCCCTCCGACCTTGTCCTTGTCGAGCAGCGCCATCACCGAACCGCTGAGCGCCCAGAGCAGGAACTGCAGACCGAGGATCAGCCCCACCCATTTATGGATACGCCGGAAAAAGAGCGGGGTCAGCCGGATGCGTTTCATGCCTGCTTCCTTTTGCGGCGTTTGAAAGACCAGATCAGCAGCCAAGCGCCGGAGAGCGCCATCGCAAAGGCGCTCCAGGTCGCGACGCGGAGCAGCGGATTGTTGACGTCGGTCCGCTCGTCATAGTCCATAATATGCAGCATCCACGCGAAGTCGAAAACGCGCCACAGCGCGTGGCGGCGCGAGATGAGCTCACCCGTCGCCGGCGACAGATAGAGCGTCGGCCGGTTCCAGCCTTCGAACTCGACCTGCCAATATGGTGGCTTGCGCGCCTGCATTTCCTGAGGTGCCTCGGTCAAAAGTCGCACCGAGACGATCTTGCCGTCACCCGTGTAGATGCGCCGTGCCTGTTCGCGGACCTGGGACTCGGTCAGGGCAGGCAGCGGCGCACCCGAACGCGCGTCGAACAGGCGCGCGCCTTCAGGGGTCTCGGCGCGCCAGACCGGTTGGCCGAAAAAGCGCTGGAGACGGATTTCGGACACCCCCGGCGCGGCCGCGACGACCTTCGACGGCGCTGCGAGGCCATCGAGGTCGAAGGGCTGGGCCACCGGGGAGCGCACCAGATGATCGCCGTGGATGGTGTCGATGTGAACGACCACCATGTAGAAGCCGGTCAACGTCCAGAGCAAAGCCTGGACACCCACGACCAGCGCCAGCCATTTATGCGTTCGCCGAACGAGCAGCGGCCAACGTATCGCCATCTCCTGGTTCCTCAGAAGGCGGTGCGGAAACCGACATAGAAGCGCCGTCCGAGCAGATCGTAGGTCATCGTGTCGGTGTTCGCATCGGTGAAGCTCTGGATATAGGGCGCCTTGCGATCGAAGACATTGTCGACGCCGACCTGGAAGCGCGTCTTCTCGTCAATCTCGAAGGCGACCTGGAGATTGTGGTAGAAGACGTTCGGCGTGCTGTAGCCGATTTCGCCGGGCGCCGCATTGAAGTCGGTCGCCTTGCCGATCCATTGGGTCGACCAGGTGGCGCTGACGCCATCCTTCTCGGCGGTCAGCACGCCATAGCCGCGCCATTTGGGATAGCCGCCATTGCCGCCGCCGATGAAGCCGTCGAAATCGATCGGGTCGCCGCCGGGGAACGGCAGAACGACATATTTGTTGAGATAAGTCAGGTTGACGTCGAGCGAGATGTTCACGCTGCCGATGCCGCCCGCATAGACGAGCCCCAGATCGAGGCCATTCATCTCCTCGCGCCCTGTATTGATCGGCTGCGCGGATAGGAAGGTCACTTCGCCCGTCAGCGGGCTGCGCGTGAAATCGTCGCAGAAAGGGTGCGACAGATTCTGGCTCGCATAACATATCGACAGCTTGGTCGATCCGGGGATGGCGCGAATCGCATCCTTGATCTTGATGTCGAACCAGTCGGCCGTCAGCGACAGACCGGGAACCAGCCCTTTGGGCGAGATCACCGTGCCGACGGTCCAGGTCGTCGAGCTTTCGGGTTTCAGATTCTCGTTGCCGCCGACCGTGGTGAGGATCGTCGTGCCGAGCTGCACATAGTTGGCGGGAACACCCGACGCCTGGCAATTGGCGATCAGCGTCGCATTACCG
>LUOO01000110.1 GCA_001626765.1 Maritimibacter sp. REDSEA-S28_B5 | reverse complement strand
AGGGCCAGACACCTCAGCCAGAGGCGCCGGAAACGGCGACCGCCGCCCCCGAGACGGCGACCGCCCCGACCACTGTCACCGAGGTGCAGGGCCAACACTCCGCCCAGCCCACGTTGGAAACGAAGACGGACACAGGTGCGCAGACGGGGGCGGAAACAGCTTCGGAAGAAGGCACGGAAGCGACAACGGAACCGGCGGCCCCGCCTGTGGCTGACGAAACCCTCGCGGGCATCCGGCCCAAGCCCCGGCCCGAGACAGGAACCGAGGCTCCCGCCGCCGACGCCCGTCCCACGCTGCGCCCGAAACCGCGCCCGACCCGGACCGAAACGCCCGCACAGCCACAAGTGGTGCAGGTCACCGCGGCGGCCTCCGCCGCCAGCGCGCTGGCCGTCCCGATTTCGATCCGGCCCCTGCCGCGCCCGGAAAACCTCCAGCGCCGCAACACGGTCGTGCGCACCGGCCTGTCGCAATCGGGCGACGAGGCGCGGCGCGTGACCGCCGGCGGATCGGTCTGCGGACGGCCCGAGATCAAGGGCGTCGCGATCCAGCCGATCCCGGGCAAGGTGTCGGGCTGCGGGCTCTCGGACGGGGTGAAGGTGACGAGCGTCTCTGGTATCCCGCTCTCGACCCCGATCACCGTAGACTGCAACACGGCAGTCACCTTCAACGCCTGGGTCGGACAGGCGCTCATCCCGCTCGTCGGTCGCACGGGCGGCGGCATCCGCGAGATCAACATCATGGCGAGCTACGCCTGCCGCCCGCGCAACAACCAGCGCGGGGCCAAGATTTCGGAACATGGCAAGGGCCACGCGGTCGATTTCGGCGGCTTCACCCTCGCCAACGGCGTGCAGGTCTCGGTGCTCAAGCATTGGTCCGACAGCCAGTTCGGCCCGACCATGCAGGCGCTCCACAAGGCCGCCTGCGGACCCTTCGGCACCGTTCTGGGGCCGAAGAGCGACCGCTATCACCAGAACCATTTCCATTTCGACACCGCGTCCTATCGGTCGGGGAGCTATTGTCGCTAGCCAATGTCGCCCCTTCGCCTTATCCAAAAGGCACGATCAGGAGGAGACGACCATGGCCCTGCGCAACGATATCGACCCGGACGGGCTGCTCGAGTTTTCGGTGGTCTTCACCGACCGTTCGCTCAACCACATGAGCAAAGCGTTTCAGGCCGTGATGCTCGACATCAACGAAGGGCTCCGCGCGGTCTACAATGCCGATGCGGTTGCCATCGTCCCCGGCGGCGGCACCTACGCGATGGAGGCCGTGGCGCGCCAGTTCGCGACCGGCAAACGCGTGATGGTGATCCGCAACGGGTTCTTTTCCTACCGCTGGAGCCAGATCTTCGAAGCAGGCAGCATGCCCGCGGAGGAAACCGTGGTCATGGCCCGGCGGTCAGGGAACGGCGCGCAGGACCCGTTCGCACCGGCCCCGATCGAAGAAGTGGTGGCCAAGATACACGAGGTGAAACCCGACGTGGTCTTTGCCCCCCATGTGGAAACCGCGAGCGGGATCATCTTGCCCGACGACTACATCGCGGCGGTGGCCGAGGCCGTCCATGCCGAGGGCGGGCTGTTCGTGCTCGACTGCATCGCGTCCGGCTGCATCTGGGTCGACATGGCGGGGACCGGCGTGGACGTGCTCATCTCGGCCCCGCAAAAAGGCTGGTCGGCGCAGCCCTCTGCCGGTCTCGTCATGATGAACGCGGCAGCAGAGGCGGTCTGCAAGGCGTCGAAATCCACGAGCTTTGCGATCGATCTGGCCAAGTGGCGTTCGATCATGGAGGCCTATGAAAATGGCGGCCACGCCTATCACGCGACGATGCCCACCGATGCGCTCCGGGCGTTCCGCGATGCGTTGGTGGAAACGCGGGACTATGGGTTTGCGCGCCTGAAGGACGCCCAGTGGGACCAAGGACGACAGGTCCGCGCCATGCTGGCCGAACGGGACTTCCGCTCGGTCGCGGCACCGGGGTTCGAGGCGCCGGGCGTGGTCGTCGTCTATACCGACGATCCCGCGATGCAGACCGGCAAGCCCTTCTTGGCCGAGAGCGTGCAGATCGCCGCGGGCGTGCCGCTGATGATCGGCGAGGGCGAGGGTTACCGCAGCTTCCGGCTGGGTCTCTTTGGGTTGGACAAGCTCTATGATGTCGAGGCGAGCGTCGCGCGGCTCACCGCCGCCTTCGACGCCATCGCCCCTACGGGAAAGTGACCGGTGCTGGGGCGTCCCGATGTTAGGCTCCTTGCGACCAGCACGGAGGATGCCAGATGAACGAACACACGACGCCCCGCCGCCTGACCGCCGCGGATTTCGATCAGGAACTGCTCGACCTTTACGACTACTATGCCCATGGCAAGATTTCGAAACGCGAGTTTCTGGACCGCGCCGGGAAATGGGCCGTGGGCGGGCTGACCGCCGCCGCGATCCTCGGCACGCTCGCGCCCAACTATGCGCTGGCCCAGCAGGTGGCCGAGGATGACGCGGACATTGTGGGTGAGGACATCACCTATCCCAGCCCCGACGGGACCGGCGACATCACCGCCTACCTCGTCCGTCCCGCCAATTCCGACCCCGACAACCTGCCTGCCGCCGTGCTGGTGGTGCACGAGAACCGGGGATTGAACCCCTATATCCGCGACGTGGTGCGGCGCCTCGCGAAGGCGGGCTTTGTCGCCATGGGGCCGGACGGGCTGTCATCGCTCGGGGGATACCCCGGCAACGACGATCAGGGGCGCGACATGCAGCGCAGCCTCGATCAGGCGGCGCTGCTCAACGATTTCTTCGCGGGCTTCGAATACCTCGTCGCGCTTGAGGGCACCAATGGCAAGGTGGGCGCGACGGGGTTCTGCTACGGCGGCGGCGTGGTGAACAAGCTCGCCGTGGCCTATCCCGAGATGGGGGCAGGGGTGCCCTTTTACGGAGCCGCTCCGGATGCGGCGCAGGTCGCCCAGATCGAGGCGCCGCTCATGGTGCAACTGGCCGCGCTCGACCAACGGATCAACGCGATGTGGCCCGACTTCCAGAAGGCGCTCGAAGAGAACGACAAACGATATGAGGCCCACATCTATCCGAACGTGAACCACGGCTTTCACAACGACACGACGCCCCGCTACGACGAGGCCGCCGCACGGCTCGCCGAGGAGCGCATGATCGCGTGGTTCAGGACCTATCTGGCCTGATCCTGGCGGCCTTACCTGCCGACCGAAATCGCGATCAGGACGACGAAGATCACCGGAACCAAGGCGACCATCACCATGGTCAAACCGGCGAGGCCAAAGCCCACGAAGGCAACGACGAGCGCCGCGACGAGGACGAGCGCGAGGACAAAGGCGTTGCGGGTGGCGTGACGGTCGGTCGAAGGGGCGGTGGACGCATGGTCGGCCATCGGGTGCTCCTGTTCAGGTTGGGCGCGTTTGCAAAGGTTCGGGTGTTTCGCCTGATTCACGCGGGCAGGCCATGTGCGTTCCCGTCGCGCGGCGGCATGTCGCAGGGGCAGTCTGCCGGTCATGTTCTGAGGCCGTGACGGCGAGGCCGCATCGGAAATAACCGAGGCGGGATCACGGATATGTCCGGGCGGCCGCAGAGCGGCCTTGCACGACAAGATGGTTTCGGGATTCTGGAATTCCAGAATCCCGGAATTTTCAAGACACTGAAAATAAATTCTTTTACCGGCGGCCGTTAACGAAGAGATTAACGCGGCCCCAGACCGACCCGCATGACGCCGTGCCGCACAGGGGCGATGTCATGCACTGCACGCAGGCCCAGAAGCCGCACCGCCTGCATCCCGGCATCGCCCGACCCGGCCACCCGGTTGAACAGGTCGATGACCCGTGCCCGCCGCGCGATGTCGGGCAGGCGCGCGGCCTCGAACCGGGCCAGCGTCGCCGCGTCGCCGGGATCGTCGGCCCCGCTCACCGCCTCGACCAGCGCCGCGATGTCGTTCAGGGAGGTGTTCAGCCCCTGCGCCCCGATGGGGGGCAGCGCATGGGCAGCCTCGGCCACCACGGTCACGCGGCCTTCGACCAGCCGATCCGCCGTCTGGGTCACGATGGGCCAGATCGACCGGTTGCCCTTGAGCCTGAGACGGCCGAGCAGGTTCACGGACCGCGCCTGCATCACGTCCTCGAAGTCAGGGACCGCCATATCCATCAGTTCGACCGAGCGGGGACCCTGGTTCATCCAGACCACCGCGCTCGCCGGAGACCCATCGACATCGGGCAAGGGCACGATGGTGAAGGGTCCGCCCTCGTTGTAGATTTCGGTCGAGATATTGTCGTGTGGCACGTCATGGGTGACGGTAAAGGCCAGCGATTTCTGCCCGTAGCGTGTGGTCCGCACGCCGATCCCCGCAGTCTCGCGCAGTGGGGACATCTTGCCATCCGCCGCCACCGCGAGCCGCGCCCGGACGCTCGTCCCATCGGTCAGCCCCACGATGACCCCGGAGGTCCGGTTCACCAGCGTGCGAAACCCGGTGCCGTAGAGCGCGGTGACGCGTTCGGCCCCCTGCAGATACCGCCAGAGCTCGCGCCGCACGAGCCAGTTCATCAGGTTCCAGCCGAAGGGCTCGTCGCTCATGTCGGCGGACCGAAACAGCCGCCGGTCACGCTCCACCGGCGGCCAGCCGGTCGTGTCGATGACCTGCAACGTGTCGAGGGGCCGTGAGTGCGGTTCGAGCAGGTCCCACAGACCGCAGGCCTGAAACAACTCGCGCGCGGGCTGAAGAAATGCGGTCGAGCGCAGGTCGGAGCCGTCGAGATCGGCCTCGGTCACCGGGGGCACGGGGTCCGCCATGACCACGAAAAATCCCCGCGCGGCCAGCACGGCGGCGGCCACTTGCCCGGCGATCCCGCCGCCGGAGATAAAGATATCGGCGTCACGCTGTTCCATGTCCTAATCCATACGCCCCTTCGCGGGTTCGGGGAATCCCTCTCCCAGCACCTGCGACAGGAAGTCCGACAGGTCGTCGGTGTGGTGATGGATATGTGCGGCGGGATGCGGATGGGGCGCGACATGCACCGTGGCCATGCCCATGTCATGTGGCACGGCGAGGTTCTTGGGGTCGTCCTCGAACATCGCGGCGGCGGTCGGGTCAAGACCGTCCTTGCCAAAGACGATCTCGAAGGCGCGGCGCTGCGGCTTTGGGTGGAACTCGGCGTGTTCGACGCCGTAGATCGCATCGAACAGCCCCGCGAGACCGCGCGCTTCGAGGACCTTTTCGGCATAGGGTGCGGAACCATTGGTATAAACGATCCGCCGTCCGGGTAGGTCGGCGATCCGGCCCGCCAACACTTCGTCGCGCAGGAGCGGGGCGAATGAGATATCATGCACCTCGACGAGATAAGCCCCGGGGTCCGCCCCGTGCTCGGCCATCAGCCCGGCCAGCGTCGTGCCGTAGCTTTGCCAGTAGTGGGCGCGCAGCCGATCAGCCTCGGCCCGGTCGCAGCCGACGATGCGCATGACCCAATCGGTCATCTTGACCTCGATCTGGTCGAAAAGCCGCGCCTCGGGCGGGTAGAGCGTGTTGTCGAGGTCGAAGACCCAGGTGGTCACGTGGGAAAAACGGTCGCGGATCATGCCTCTCTTCTACTGCGACCCGTCGTCGCCCGCACCCGCGAAATGGCGGGCTTGCTTGATTAGGGGGCGGCTTTCGGCATAGTCCACCCATGCAGATGAAGGAGCCGACAGTGGCCGAGCAGAAATCCGGGCCTAAAGACGCCTACGAAATGATCCTCGAGGCCATCGACGCGGGCCTTTACCAACCGGGCGACCGGATGGTGGAAAGCGAGCTGGCCGACCGCTTCGGCGTGTCGCGCACGCCCATCCGCGAGGCGTTGCAACGGCTGGAGACGCAGAGCCTGCTCAATCGCGACGGGCGTTCGCTGATCGTGGCCTCATTGGACCACAACCAGCTGGCCGAACTTTACACCGTGCGCGCGGAACTGGAGGGGCTGGCGGCCCGGCTCGCCGCCCAACATGCCGCGCCCGAGGAAATGAAGCTCCTGCGCCAGATGGTCGAGGCCGACAAAGGTCTCATCAACGACGCCAAGGCGCTGTCGCGGGCCAACCGGCGGTTTCACCGGCAGATCCACCTCGCCTCGCACAACCGCTATCTCTTGCAGCAACTCGACCTCGTGCATCGGACCATGGCGCTGCTGGCCACCACGTCGCTCGCAGCCGAGGGGCGCCCGGAACTGACCATTGCAGAGCACGACGCCATCGTGCGCGCGATCGAGACCCGCGACGGCGACGCGGCCGATGATGCGCTGCGCACCCATATCTCCAAGGCCTTCGAGACCCGGCTCAAGCTGGATTCGCAGCGGGAGTGACGGGCCGCGCCAGGTGGGTGCCGGTGTCCCAAGTGGACTTCGTGCACAAGACGCCTTGGGCCTCTTCCGTGTCGTCCGTGACCCCGTGCTGGGTCTTGTCCCAGTAGAAGGGCTTCACAAAAACCTCTGCCACACCCTTGAGCGCCGCGAGCGTCGCGAAGGGATAGTAGAAATGCATGAGCGGCACGTAGGGCAGAAGCGTCCATGCGCTCCGTCCACCCAGTCCGCCGCGCGCCGCCTCCCGCGCCCTCAGCCCCGCCACGTTGACGATCAGATTGAGCCCCTCCGAGACGACGAACAACACGCCCAGACCAAGAAACAGGCCGGGGTCCATGACCCGGTAAAGCGGGTGCAGCGCCGGGTCCAGGGTCACGATCCAGAACGACCAGAGCACTGGGGCGAGGATCGTCTGGGTCAGGGTGCCGAGGAAAAGGACCTGCACCCCGATGAACCCGCGCAGGCCCAGTTGCCGATAGAGCAGGGGCGGGTTGCGCATGTGGACGCCGTAGGTGATCGCGTAGCCCTTGATCCAGCGCGACCGTTGCTTGATCCAGGGCCAGAGCCGGCAGTTGGCCTCTTCGAGTGTCGTGGTTTCGACCATCTCGGTCGTGTAGTCATGGCGGGCGAGCCGGATGCCGAGGTCGGCATCTTCAGTCACGTTATGCGCGTCCCAGCGCCCCAGCCGTTCGAGCGCCGCTCGTCGAAAGAACAGCGTCGTGCCGCCGAGCGGGATGACGAAGCCGAGGCGCAGAAGCCCCGGCAGCACGACCCGGAACCAGGCCGCATATTCGATCGTGAAACTGCGTGATAGCCAGTTGGTGCGCGCGTTGTAGTAGTCGAGCCGCCCCTGCAGGCAGGCCACCCATGGCCCGGCCTCCTGAAACCGGCGCACGACCTTGCGGATCTGGTCCGGCTCGGGGGCATCCTCGGCGTCATAGACCCCGATGATTGAACCGCGGGCAAAATCGAGCGCGTAGTTCAGCGCGCGCGGCTTGGTCTTGACCCCACCACGCGGCACCTCGACGACGCGGATCCAGGGCGGCAGGCTGCTCGCGGTGATGGTGTCCTGCGTGGTCTTGTCGTCGGCCTCGACCACAAGGCAGATATCGAGAAGCTCGCGGGGATAATCGAGCAAAGACAGACGTTTGACGAGCCGCCACGCGATCTGGTTCTCGCGAAACAGTGGCACAAGGACCGAGACGACAGGCATGGCAGCGCCCTGTCCAGAGATGGGCGGCGTCTCCATGATCGGTGACCTTCGCAACATGGCGAGCGTGGCGGCGAGCTTGACCAATGACAGGGCGACCAGCGTGGTGACGGCCAGCGCAAGCGCCGCCGACAAGAGCGCGACCGGGGCCAGAATCAGCGCAAGCACCAAGGCAAGGGCGGCGCTCAGGGCCACCAGACGCCCGCGCGACATGCGTTGGCTCCGGCAGGATTCCCGTGCAGGCACCCGCATTTCGGCGGACCGGGCGAGAACCTCGCCCCGCAGATCCGAAATCGCCGCCTGTATCGCCCGTTCCGGGGCCAGCGTCACGTGGTGCGTGACCCAGTCAGCAGGCAGCAGGGTCAGGATGCGCCCCAGATCTTCGGGCCGGGCACAGGCCAGCACGATCCGTGACCCGATCCGTTGCCACGGCACGAACCCGTATGCGAGGCAGGTCTCGATCCCTACGGCGTCAATCAGCCGGACATCGGGCGGCGTCGCGGCGAGATCCGCGCGCGCCACGCCCCATTGGACCGCCAGAGCGTCGCATACGGCATCTTCCGTGGCGAACCCGTTGCGGATGATGACTTCGGCAGGCCGTTCGTCCGACAGCGCCGCGAGGTCGAGCGCCCGACGCAGGTCCTCGGCGCTGATCGCGCCATTCTCGAGCAGGATCCGCCCGAGCGGCTGTCGAAGGTCCATGAGGCGAACGACCTTGCGGCCCTGCCGAAGTTCCGATCCGGGCGGAGGCAGGGCGATCGCCTCGATTCCCGGAGCCGGTTCTGGCTCGGGTCCTGCCGCGACCCTTTGGGCCGCGCGGATCTGGACAAGGTTTGCCGGGGTCATGGCCGCTCCGAAACGTGCGGCCAGTCTGCGCCCGGATGGTTAACGAAGCCTTAAGATGGCTTCAGATGCCAGGTTGAACGACCTCAGGTCCGCGCCGCCTCGAAGGCGGCCCATGCCTCTTCGAACTGCTCATAGCTCATCGGGCCCTTGCGCGCGGGCTCGAGAATACAGGCCTCGGCGCGGAACAGGGTTTCAATGGCCGCGGCCAGATCGGGAATCACCGCCGTCGGGATGACAAGCGCCCCGTGCCGGTCCCCATGGACGAGCTCACCATCCGCCACTTCCATCCCGAAAACGGTCGCGCCGGCAGCATAATCGACAACATGAACGAACCCATGGCTCGGCCCGACCGAGCCCGCCAGCACCGGAAAGCCGTCGGGCAGATCGCCAAGGTCGCGCATCAGCCCGTTGGTCAGCGCGCCGTCAAGGCCAAGCGCCTTGTGAACCGTGGTGTTGACCTCGCCCCAAT
>LUOO01000011.1 GCA_001626765.1 Maritimibacter sp. REDSEA-S28_B5 | reverse complement strand
TGTGCTATCCCGCGTGCCCGGGCCCACCGAGCCGCAATCATCTCCGCCCCGTGCTTGCCACCCTTGTGGCAGAGGAAGATCTCCTGGTTGCGGTTCTGCCGGATGCGCTCGCGAACCCTGTCGAGTGTCGAGAAGATGACGTCGATATCGGTCCAGTCGGTCGCCCCTGAGACGATCAGGGGAACCCCCTCGACCTTCGACTTCGCGGCGGTTTCACGATCATGTTGCTCTAGCAACTGCCGGGCCTCGAAGACCGCTCCGGTCTCCTGAGCGCGAGCACTGGCGCGCGATCCCGATGCCGGGATGAAGGCGTGGCCCGTCTCGACCTCGTAGCATTCCGCCGCCGCCTCGCTCATCACCTCGATGGCCCCGACGATCTCGCGGACCTGCAGGAAGCGGGCCTGCGCCTCTTCCAGCGCGGTCTCGGCGATCTCCGATCCATCGTGGGTTTTTGCCAGGGCGCCGATCTTGTCGGCGGTGCGGTCGAGTTCCTTGCCGATAGCGATCTTGCGGCGCTGCAGGATCGTGGCGAGCCCGTGCGCGAGCGGTTCGATCTCTGTCTCGAGACCGGTGCCGCGCAGCTGGCCAAGCAGGGCCTCGAAAGTCTCGCGGACGATGCTGTCGGTCAGGACGTGATCCTCGGGGATGGGCAGCTCCGCGTCTTTCTCCGTCAGGCCGAAAAGTTCGATGGTCTCGTAGGCATTCGCGTTCTCGTATGTCATGTTGGTGTCTCCAGATGTTCGGGGAACCACCACGTGAGTGTGGTGGCATGGCCGTACGTCTGGTTCACCGAATCTGTCCGGGTCAGGGACGGCGAAGCCGCCGGCGCGCCGGGCGCAAAAGTTTTCCGGGCGCATCGCTCACCACAGGCGCGTCATCGAGCACTGGACTGCCTTCTCCACACCCGCCGGCCTCGCCGAAAAGTTTTGCGATCCTTGAGGCGGGCTGATTCGGGGGCCATCCGGAGGATATGCTTCCACGCTCATGTGTGTGTGTTTTGACGGCAGGTTTGCCCGACGCGAGCAGGCAAACGGCGCGACCGGACGCGGGAGACGGATGGAGCGGCGGGATCGTTTTGGCCTCTGGCCGAAACAGACCAGAGTGCAATCCGGCGGAGTGGCCGGGGAGCGACGTGCTCGCGAGACGGGCAAACCGGGGGCCTGGGTGCAACGCCGCGGTGAGGCCGCATGGCCGAATGCGCGATCGGCCGACGGCCGATATCTCCCCTGCGACACGCGCAGCCGAGCAGGGGAGGCCGTCAGGCATGGGTCGGTTCCCTCGGTCGGGGCTGACCGGCTTGCCAGATGCCGCGGATTTCAGTACTCTATTGGAGCACCAAGGAGTCCGCCATGAGCGTTCAAAAGCAATCCGTCAGCTTTACCGATACCGCCTACGCGTTCGCCAGGGAGCTGGTCGAAGCCGGAGAGTATCCCAATGTGAGCGCGGCGGTTTCGGGGGAACTGGCGAAGGCCAAGGCAGAACGTGAGCGCGAACGGGCGGTGCTAGAAGCAGAACTTGAACGGCGTCTGGCTCTGCCGCTCGACCAATGGGAACCGGTCGGCGACGCCTCCGACGTCACCGCTGGCGCGCGGGCGCATCTGACCGCAATGACCCGCAAGGCCTGATGCAGTTCGTCCGGCATCCGTTCTTCGAGCGGGATCTCATCGGCATCGTCGATCACATCATCGAAGTCACCCAGGGCGACTCGGGAGCAGCTCTTCGGCGCCTGGATGAGGTCGATGCCTTGCTGCGATCCATTGCAGACAACCCGACATCTGGCGTGCGGCTTGAAGGAAAGCTCGAAGGCTGGCTCGTGCGACATGGCGGGTCCGGCCATCGTCTGACCATCGTCTTCAGGCCGGGTGTCGAGGCGGGTATCATCTACCTCACACTTGTTGCCTTTGGTGGACGGAACTGGATGAGGCTGGCGTCCACCCGGCACATGTTCCCGGATTTCTAGTCACCCATCATCCCGGCCGCCCGCATGCTGAACGCGTTCTTCTCCCGTCCGAAACCGACGATGATGTGATCGTGGATGACAATCTCCATCACCTTGCAGGCTTCAACGATCTTCCGGGTGAGATCGATGTCGGCCTGGCTCGGATGCGGATCGCCGGACGGATGGTTGTGGCACATGATGATGGCTGAGGCATCAAGAACGAGAGCCGAGCGGAGCACCTCGCTGACATAGACCGGAACGTGATCGATGCTGCCGCGGGTCATGACCCTGTCGCGGATCAGCTTGTTCTTCCGGTCCAACAGCAGCACCCGAAACACTTCGACGCGCTCGCGAACGGCGTTGAGCGCCAGGTAGTCGGTCAGCATGGTCCAGGACTGCAAGGCGGCGGTGGACCGGGCATGCCTGCGCAGGATGTCCCGCGCGGCGTCGATGGTGGCGATCTCGGCCTCGGAGAAGCCGGACCCCGGACGTTCGACGATTTCTTGGGGGTCATGCACGGTCATGCGGCATCCAATCGGTTGAGGGTTTCGCGGAGGTTCGTCCCGTCGGGACGCAGGGTGTGGCCGATCTCGTCTTCGAGAGCCATGTAGGCGGAAAGTAGGTCCGGTCGCAGCCGCGCCGCGCATCGCAGATCGGCCAGCGAGGACATGATGCAGAAGCTGCAGGACAGCCGCGTCATGCCGCGGCCATAGGCCCAATGTGGCTCCTGCCCCGCCGCGGCGATGGCGTCGAACACCTCGCGCCGGGATAGCTCATGAATTGGCAGCCAGTCGATCCAGGTTCGACCCGCCACGCTGTTGCGGTTGTTCAGCCTGACGACGTGACGGCTCCAACGCGCGGCGCTTTCCTCGGCGCGCATGCCCATCGCACTGACGATGCGTCCGGCGAAGCGGGGATTGGCCGCGAGATAGCGACGCAACTCCCGCTCGATCGGGCCGCGCTTCTGGTCGGAGGTGCATTGGCGGTATCGCGGGGAGGGGAACATGCCCCGTGCCCGGACCATCTCGAAGAACGACCGGCGCGGTCGTGCGATCACCGGCGGCAGCCCGAACGTGGTCTTCCGGATATGGCTGATCGTTCCCGGCCATTCCACGTCGCCGAGGGTGGCATGGACGATGAGCAGCTGGTCGCGCGGGATGCCAGCCTCAACCAGCCTGATCGACATGGCCTGACTGTCCTTGCCGCCGGAATGGTTGATCGCCACAAGGGCGCCGCGCTCGATCAGGTCGGTGATGTCAGCCGGAATGCGCATCGGAACCTCCGAACATGGCGGTCCAGTTGTTCCCGGCGGGTATCTCATCCCGGCGTTTCAGGACGGCGAGACGGTTCATCAGATCCATGATGACCGGCGTGGTCGGGTGATCCGCCCGATGGCCTCTCTGCGGCCGGGCGAGACTGGGATGTCCGTGTTTTAGGAGGTGAATCGCCGCCTCCAGCGATGGCATATGCGTCTCGCGGTTGGTGAGGTCGCGGGGCAATGCCGCCGCATGGGCGGCAAAGGCCCGGTTGCGCGCCGCACCGGGCCGGCGCCTGCCGATCCGGTGGGCCGCATCGACCCATTCGCCGACGTCGGACCAGGTAAGCCGCGTGCCGGGCGTCGTGTATTGATTATGTGTCATGGGAAGCCCCTCATCCTTGCCGCTCAAATCAAGCCAGCGATGACGAGGCCGGATTTCATGGTGGGACGACCGCAGGCCTCGCAGAAGCCGGCGCGCTGATCCGGTTCGAGATCAGCGGTGTGATCGCAATTGGGCGCCATGCAGATCGCGGGCACGATGCTGTCGAGCGCATAGTCCTCCAGGAAGTCCGCGACCTCGGCGTAACCTTCGGTCTCAGCGAGCGTGACCAGTTTGGGATGGGAGAGATTGAACATGGCTGTCGTCCTTCTGATGGGGTGAAACGAGAAGAGGGGAGCCGCGCTGCCGCGGCTCCCCTCACGGGACCTGCCTTTCGGGGACAGGAGGCGCGGGCCGGTCGGAGACAGGACCGGCACCGCCCCGTCAGGCCTGGTTTCGGAGGAGGATCAGGCCTGCACGGGTGAAAGGCGCCCAGGTTGCCCGGGACGCCCGTTCGGTGGAAGTCGTCGCGCGTCAGCCCACCAAAGCGAGGCCGGTGTTGTCAGACCGCTCCTGGCCGGCGCTCTCGACGAAGGGAATGATCGAGAAGGTCTGGCCGCCCCGCTGCTCCTCGTTCTGAACAGCGTTCACCCGCAGATCGCCATCGGGCGTGTTGATGAGGAGCGAGACGTAGTCGTTGCCGGTCCGGTTGCTCTTCGCCATCCAGGCCGAGCCCACGCGGATCGGGTGGCCCTTGGGCGAGCTGACCTCGATGCGGTAGTCGGGATGGGTCTCCTCGGTCTTGAACGCGTTCTCGACGAGGATGAAATCGAGGTCGAACATCATGTTGGCGATGTAACCGGCGAAGGCGTTGTCGGCATCCATTGCGGTCAACTCGCCCGAGATCGAGCCGGACTTCATGGCACCGTTCGACACCAGCGGGATGATCTCGAATTCACCGGTCATCGCTTCGCGCGCTTCCTTCGTCTGCACGGCGTTGACCCGAAACGGCCCGAGGCCGACATCGATCTGCATCGAGATGTAATGGTTACCGGTGGTGTTGCCGGTCTCGTTCCAGGCCGTGCCGATGCGCACCTTGCGGCCGGATTTGTTCACCGCGGTCACGTCATAGTCCGGGCTCCGCTCGGACATCTTCGTCCGGGTTTCGAGTTGGATGGCAACATCGAACCGGGTCGAATGGATTATGCCGGAATAGGCGGTGGCTGCGGTCTCGGCGTTTTTCGTCAGGGTTCCTGCGAACATGGGTCTTCTCCTTGGGTTTGCCGCTGCCCGGCTTTTTGCCAGAGCACGCGGGATTGCTTTTCGACCCCTCATGGGATCGCAAAACCGAAAGCCCTCTTTCCTTTCTCTCCTGACCGTCAGCCCGGCCCGGCGCTGGACGAGGTGTCCCACGTCGCCACGTGCGCGTCCCTCCCCTGCTCTGCCGCTGCACAGTGCATCGGCTCAGATATGAAGAAATCGGCCTCGGCTCCGTTCAGCCGTCGGCCGCTCCGGTCGGTCAGACCGATGGTGCTGCCGTTTGGCACAAAGGTGATGAGGTATTGGCCGAGACCATCCCGGTGAACCCGGTAGCCCTCGTTCGCCCAGTGGACGGATTTGCCGGCACCCACGGCGGCCTTGATCTCCGCAATGTTCATCTGGATCTCCATTTCAGTGTTGGCGGCAGAAACAAGAGAGGCCCGATCCGCGGATCGGGCCTCAGTGCAACTGCGATTGATCTACCAGTCAAAGGCCTCGAGATAGGGGACCGGCGGGACGTCCCGATCGAAGAGGACGCAGTCGCAGCCTGCATCCATCGCCAACGCCATGACCCTCTTGAAGGCGTCACAGTTGACGCCTTCCGGTAAGTCGGCGAGCGTTTCCGGGACGGAGAACAGCCAGCCATATTCGCTGAGCATGGTTGGCGATTTGGCGAAGAGCCCGTCTTCGATGGCCTGAGCGGTCTCCTCGGGCAAATGTGCGGTGCTGCAATCGTAGAACCTGCGGACATTGCGCATGATCAGCCCCTCCCTTCCATCCAGTCCTTGAGACCGAGGATCGTCCTGCCCGCTGCCACCTCTGCCATCCAGGCGACCCGCGGATCGCCGACGATATCTGGAGGATCAAAGTCGATCCGGCCATTGGCCATCCATGGCTCGGGCCGGATGCGGATAAGCCAGTCGGCGAGCGACGGGATGCGGCCCTGGCAATCCTCGCGGACATGCTGCTCGCCGATCCAGCGGGTCGGAATGACCCGGCCCGCACTGTTGGTCAGCGTTCTGCCGAACTGGCGCTCCAATTCGAAGATGCCGAGCGTGTTGTGCCTGTAGGCTCGGTGGACGAAGAGCGCGAGGTGCTCCTTGGAGACATCAAAAAACTCGTGCAGCGCCTGGTAGTCCGAAGGCTTGCCGCCGTACTTCCGGGCGGAGCTTTCGGCATGATGCAGGGGATGGGCCATATCAGAGCCCCTCGTCAAAGCTGTGGGAGCATTCGACATATCGGTCGGCGTGATCCAGCGTGATGCTGTCGGCGGTGACATCCCAGGTCAGCGTGCCATAGCCGCCCTCGTTGTTCTCGAAGCCCGGATGCTGGTGATAGGCGACGGACCAGGCGAAATCCTCGACTTTCGTGCGGAGGTCGTCGGGGAGTTCGATGCCCGCGGGCTGCACCGTCACGTCTTCGACATTGCCGGAATCGCCGTAGCCTTCGTATTCGGCGGCCACCTCGGTAACGCCGAGGGCACGCAACTGCGGGAGCAGTTCGCCCCTGGCAGCCTTGTTCGCGGCTTCGCGCTCGGCCTGCCATTTCGCCATCGTCTCGGCGAAGTCGATCTGGGGATCGGTCATGGGTCTCGTCCTTGTGTCTGGGATTTAGGGATGCGCCGAGGCGGTCGGAGACCGGCCACGGCGCCGGAACGCGGACGGGCTAGACCCCCTCCTCGTTCCCCCGACCCAAAGCCCACTTTTCCTTTCAGGCGGCGCGATCTGCCGCCGTTGGAGACCCTTCCCCCACGATCCGGGCCAGGATCGCGGCGGTATCAACACCCTCCCCGTGGGGCACGAAGACCCGGAGCTGGAAGGCGATGATCTCCGTGAAACACCCCATGGCCTTCAGCCCGTCGATCGTGCCCCGGTCGGCCCCGTCGATCTCGAGGCGGGCCGCGCCCGCGACCCGGCGGCGGGTGAGCGTGAGGCCCCGGCCCAGATCGACCGGCGCGGTGGACCCGAGCGCCGCCGTTAGCATCTCCTGCGGGGTTTTCGGGGTGCCGACCATAAAACGGGCTCTGAGCGCGGCCGCACCGTCCTCGCTGACTGTGCGGCCGATCATGCTCCCCTGCCCCTCGGGCGTGACCCGGTAGATGCGTTCGTTGCCCGAGGGGATGTCCTTCCAGATCGGCAGTAGCAGCCCGGTCAGCAGATAGAGCTTCGTCGTGGTCACCTTCGGCAGGCTATCGGCCTCCTCGTCCCAGAGGCGGCGGAACTCGGACGGCTCGATCTCTTCCCAGGCGGAAGCCTGGAACTTCCCTTCCTCGACATAGGTGGACCCGCTCGGCCGGGTCACCTTGCGCATGAGCGTGACAATCTCCTCGTCGTACATCTGCATCGGACGGGCTGAGATGAACGCCGCGCGACCCGACGCGCGGTTGATCATCGGCAACCTGTCGGGGTTCCGATCCAGCACCTCTTCTGCGGAGAGGATATGGACGGGGTCCGTCACCTCAAGTCCGATTATGCGCGTCACTGCTCTGGAGCGCGGACAGGTCCAGAGGTCTTCGGTCGAGACCTGCTCTATCCGCTCGCCACGCAGTGTCTCGACGCCGAGATCGAGCGTGCCAGCCGCCCGCGCCCGCTCGGTCTGATCGGCGATCCGGCTCATGAACTCGGCGAAGAGCGCGTTCTGCATGTGGATGGGCAGCGCCAGCACCCGGTTCAGGAAGCGTTGGATTGGTGGAAGCTCTTCGAGCAGCACGCCGTCCTGGTCGATCAGCCGCAAGGCGGTCCAATCGCAGAACTTCTCATAGCTCATGGCCCCGGCACGCCCGGCGGCCAGGTCGGCGTAATAGCCGCGCAGCGCACCCCTTGCGATCGGGCTCTCGAGATTGTCCTCCTCGCGGAACATGCCCTGCGAGCCGGTCTCGCGCTGGCCCTTGGTGAGCGCCCCCAGCTGATCGAGCCGCCGGGCGATGGTGGAGGTGAAGCGCTTCTCGCCATGCACATCCGAGGTGCAGACCCGGAAGAAGGGTGCTGACACTTGAGCCGAACGATGCGTGCGTCCTAGCCCCTGGATTGCCGCATCGGCCCGCCAGCCGGGCTCCAGCAGATAGTGGCGCCGCCGCTTCTGGTTCTTCGCCGTCTTTGCGGCATGATAGGACCGGCCCGTCCCGCCCGCATCGGAGAAGATGAGGATGTCCTTCTCGCCATCCATGAAGGCGCGGGTTTCCGAGGAATTGCTGTTGGCGCTGCGCTTTTCGATAAACAGGGCCCCGTCGCTGGATTTCAGGGATCGAATGGAGCGCCCGGTTACTTCGGCCACGGCCTCATCGCCGAAGGCCCAAAGGATCTGGTCGAGCGCGGCGGGAATAGGCGCAAGCGCCATCAGCTCCATCATCGCCGCATCGCGCAAGGCCTCGGCCTCGCGGGAGACGACCAGGGCACCGTTCGCATCCCGCAGCGGCTCGGCCACCATGTTTCCGTCGATCTCCACGAGCTTCTGGGCGTGGATCGGGAAAGCCTGTTCAAGATAGGACAGCACATAGTCGCGGGGCGTGAGCGCACCTTCCACCAGCTCGTCTTCGGGATCCATCGCCTCGAGGCGTCGTTTCAACAGGCTCTCGCCAGTCGAGACCACCTGGATGACGCAAGCATAGCCGTCCGCAACATCCTCTTCGATGGCGCGGATGACGGTCGGGGCTTTCATGCCCATCAGGAGGTGATTGAAGAAGCGCTGCTTGGTGCTCTCGAAGCGCGACTTCGCCGAGGCTTTCGCGGCAGAGGCGTTCGTCTGACCGGAGGCATCATTGACGCCTGTCGCGGTCAGCGCCGCTTCGAGGTTGTGGTGGATGGTCCGGAAAGCCCCGGCATAGGCATCGTAGATCTCGATCTGGGCGGGTGTGAGCGCATGTTCGAGCACGTCGTACTCAACACCGTCGAAGCTGAGCACCCGCGCGGTGTAGAACCCGAGCGTCTTCAGGTCGCGCGCCACGACTTCCATCGCAGCAACGCCCCCGGCTTCCATCGCCGAGACGAAGCTTTCGCGGCTCGGGAAGGGATATTCGGGCCCCTGGCCCCAGAGCCCGAGGCGGGAGGCATAGGCCAGGTTCTGCACGCTGGTGGCTCCCGTCGCCGAGACATAGAAGACCCGGGCCCGGGGAGCCGCGAGCTGCAGACGCAGCCCGGCGAGGCCCTGCTGGGAGGGTTTGACCCCCCTGCCCTCGTCGGACCCGGCGGCGTTCTGCATGGCATGGGCCTCGTCGAAGGCCAGCACGCCGTCGAACCCGTCGCCCATCCAGTCGAGAACTTGGCTGAGCCGGGTCCTCCCGCATTTGCCCGCCGACCGCAGCGTCGCATAGGTCACGAAAAGGATGCCGTCGCCCATCGGAATGGGTTGATCTGGCTTCCATTTGGAGAGCGGCTGGATGTCGGCGGGCGAGCCGCCGAGATCGGTCCAGTCGCGGATCGCGTCCTCGATGAGCGTGGTGGACTTCGAAATCCAGACCGCCTTGCGACGACCTGCGAGCCAGTTCACCAGGATGAGACCGGCGCATTCCCGGCCCTTGCCGCAGCCGGTACCGTCGCCAAGGAAATAGCCGAGGCGGTAGGCACACGCTTCCGGATCATCGTCGGCGCGGGTCATCCGGGTCTGGTCCTGGTCAATGGTAAACCGCCCCGGCAGGTCGCGCGCGTGGGCATCGTTCGCCATGAGGATGGTCTCGAGCTGGGCCTCGGAGAGATGGCCCTCCTCGATCAGACGGCCGGGCAGGCGCAGATCAGCGGCGGCTTCGCCGTTGGGTGCCGGAGGGGCAACCGAGGCCATGGCTATACTCTCGACCAGGGGGGTCGGATGTTCCCGGGCACCCTCAATCTCGATCCGCTGCGGACGATAGCGGGCATAGATGTCGGAGACGGGCGTGTTCTCGCGGGGGGTGTCGAGGCAGGTGAAGGCCAGCGGGATGGCGGCATGCGATTTGGGTTTGGCAGACGCCGCTTGGGCGATTGGGCGCTGACGTGCAACAGGGACACCGACCCGGCGCGACCCAGTCCGAAACTGCGCACCGGTTTGGATCGAGGGAGTGGCAGTGCGGGTTGCGGCGATATCATCGATGATTTGGCGCGCCGCGTCCAGATCGTCGACCATGGCACGGACGATCTCGATCTCCTCCTGCACCTTGTCGAAGACCATGAGCTGGGTTTCGACGGTGGTGCCGAGTTTGCGGTAAACGTGGCCCGGAATAGTGAGCGCGAGACGGGGCTTTGCGATGGCCGAGGCCCGTGCCCAATGGGCCGCGTCTCGTTTTGGCGAAAATCCCATCGGCATGATCGCCGCGAGACGTCCGCCGGGTGCCAGCCGTTTGGCAGCGCCGATCAGATGTTTCGCCGCAATGTGCTTGTCGCGCGACCGATCGACCGATGAGGCGAAGGGCGGATTCATCACGATGACACCGGGAAGCTCGGGCACCGTCAGGAGATCATCAATATGTTCGGCGTCAAAGCCGGACACCTCGCCCCCGAACACCGCCTCGAGAAGCGCCCGACGGACGGGATCGATCTCGTTCAGCATCGGTTTGCCACCCGCGCAAACTGCAAAACCAGCCAGCGCGCCGGTGCCGGCCGAGGGTTCCAGAAAGGTCTCAGCGGGGCGAATGGCGGCTGCGCGTATTACCAGTGCCGCAAAGGGCAGCGGCGTAGAGAACTGTTGCAGGCGAATCTGTTGCTCGGAGCGCCGGGTCTCCGTCAGGAGCCGTGAGGCGAGCAATCTGGCCGTCGCGAGCGCGTCCGAACCGCTGTCCCGCATGATCGCCGTCACCGTGGCGGCCTGCATCAGGTCATAGGCCATGCGCCACGACCACGCGCCGCCGGCATCGCTACCGCCGAAACTCTCGCGCATGATCCGAGCGAGCGATGAGCTCTTGAGCGGTTGCTTCTCAATCTCGCTGCCGATCAGGCGAATGGCCTGCAGAAGCTGTGGTTTCGATGGGAAATCGCGTGCGAGTGCCGGGCTTCGGTTGTCCATATCGTCTGTCCTTTGAGTCAGGTTGTGGGTCCGACAGGACAGAAAGCCGCCTCAGCGCTTTCAAACGCGCGGAGGCGGCTCAAGGCTGAACAGATAGCGATGTTGCCGGCGGTCAGGAATCGTTCCCGGCGAAAAACTCGGCCAGAACCGGACTCGCCTCACTCTTCGCCGAGCCGAGGAGCTCGGACCCGGCGAGCAAGGCTTTCGACAGACGCACGAGGCCGCCTGTCTCCTCGATGCGGTAGCAGCGACGCTTTTGCCCTCCGCGCCGGTAATGGGTGGCGGTCACGATCTGGCAGGTGCTGCCATCGCTCAGCGTGACCGGCGCAGCGAGCTTGATTCTGTCGCCCTCTTCGTAGTCCAGGATCGCCGCCCAATCCCGGCAGCGCTGACGCCAGGCATGGGCATAGCTGTCGGGATCCTTCAGCTCAGACAGTAGGGCAAGGAGGCTAAGAGACGCTCGCGACTCCACCGGCCCGGCACCCTCCTCCATGTCCTTGTAGCCCCAGCAGCCGTCGTCGTAGCGCGTCAGGAACACAGCGCCGAAGGTGATCGATCCGTCGTCGTCGGTGGCGTAGGTCGCGTCTTCCACTGGCGAGTCATTGATATTGGTGATTTTTGCAGCGGCATACCAGGTCGACCCGACCTTGCAGGCCTTGAGCAGCACTGTCTTGCGCGTATCCGTTTCGAACGTGCAAAGCCGGGCGATTTCTGCCTTCTCGTCCGCGTAGGTTTTGACGCGACGGTCGGTGTAGAAAAGCCAGCCCATTTCAGAGTCCTTTCTCTTGAAGGGAATTGTTGGTCGCCAATGTCCCGAGAGCGCGAAGCGCGGTAGGGTATTGGCGACGCGATTGTGAGAAAGGGCGCGTTACGCCGCCCTCTGATCATCGATCTCGAAGAGCGCATCGAGCGGCACCCGGTAAGGCAGCATCTCGTCGAAGTCCTCGCAATTGCCACTGTTCTGCACAATGGCGTGGGTGTCACTGGCGTCCTTCAGGATCACCCGGAACGTCCCGCCGAGACCGGAGGGGACATCATAGATGCCGCCGATCAGATAGTCGGCGGCGCGGCGCAGGAAGACGCGGATCGTGTGGCCGTCAGTGGCCAGCCGGATGATGTCATGACCGCGGTCGATGAGCATCTGCACGTCATCGAGAATGTCAGTGTAGAACTGGCCGGTCAGATCGCGAAACGCCGCCTGCCGGGCCGCCATCCAGTCCGGATCGCGGAAAGGGTTGATGCCCTCGGCGAAGGCGTAGGAGGGATCGGCGCGTTCAGTGGTGACGATCCGCGTCGTCGTGCCGTCGATCCCGTTTGAGCGCAGATGGACGCCATTTCCGACGATCAGGATCAGGGCGGGTTTGCCGACCGGCCCGTTCCAGTTGGGCAGGAAGGTGGAACAGCCGCGCGCATGCGCGATCTGCGCCGCGACGCTCGCCGCGGTGAAGCTGAGAAGGGACATGGGATTTACCTGTAGGTAGGAGGGAGGGGTGCGACCCGCGCCTAAGTTTCGGCGCGGGTCGCCTGCTCGATCAAGCCGCTTCAGCGACCCCGGTTTCGTCTTCGGGCGCCTCGGCCTCGCTGGCATCAACCGGCTCGACACCCGCCGTCTGCATCATCGGCGGGCACCAGGCGGCGACCGCCGCCCGCTGCGCATCTGTCAGCGTTGCGAAGGGCTCGGCGAAAAGCTTGTCGCAGAATTCGACGACTTGCTTCTTGGTCGAAGAGGCCAATGTCACCGCCTCCTGTGCGAGCCCCAACTCCTCACCGAGAATCTTCAGAAGCCAGGCCTTCTTGAAGCGGTTGAAAAGCGCCGCGTTCGGCGTCCAGTGCGCCCGGATGTCCGGCATGACCTCGATCTCGAAATCA
This sequence comes from Maritimibacter sp. REDSEA-S28_B5, assembly GCA_001626765.1. Classification (GTDB taxonomy): domain Bacteria; phylum Pseudomonadota; class Alphaproteobacteria; order Rhodobacterales; family Rhodobacteraceae; genus Maritimibacter. The sequence goes on along the minus strand of LUOO01000011.1, from coordinate 11,632 downwards.
TGCATCAGGCTGTCGCGCTGCCGGTCCCGTGCGAAACAGGATTGCGTGGTCGCCGCCGTGGCATAGGCCACGAGTTTCGCCTTCTCGCGCGCATCGAGCGCCCGGAAGAGCGCGAACTGGTCGGCGGGAGATTTCGCGTCATTGGCCCAGGAGAGGTCGAGCGCGTCATGAGCCTCGGCCACCTGTTCGAGCGAGGTGCCGTCGATCTCGTCCATCTTCGCGTGACTGCGATATTCCTGGCGCGCATCGACCTTGATCGCCTGGGTGACGCCCATGCCGTGGTCCAAAACGTCGGTGACGAGCTTGAAGAGTGTGAGGTCGAGTGTGGCCTCCGGATGCATCGCCATGGCCGCGCCGAGCGCCATCGCGCGTTCGGTCTTCAGATCCTCGGTCAGCGAGGCGGGATAGGTGATCTCATCACTATCCGCCGTGCCTTTCTCGCCCGACGCGGTGGAAGCAGCCTTGCCGGAGCTCTCCGCCTTGTCTTCAGGGCGCACCATCCCGACATGCAGGGAGATCTTGCCATGCGACCAGGAGGCGATCACGCCGGAGCGCGCAAGATCCTCAGCGCTATAGGCCTCCTGTAGGTCCCGCGCCTCGGCCTCCAGCGCGTCCACGCGTTCGTAGAGTTCATTGTACGCCTCGTCCTCGAGCTCCTCGTTCTCCATCTCGCGCTCGAGTTTCTCAAGCTCGGCGGTGATCGCGTCCAAGCGCTTCTGGCCCTTCTCGTCGGGTTCGACCGGACCCGGATAGACCCGGCCATAGTCTGCCATGGCGGCATAGTCGTACTGGATCACCGCATCGGCCCAGGCAAAGCCGATCTCTGCCCGCGCCTCTTCGGCGGCAGCGGCGAGTTTTTCCAGCAGGATCGTCTCGACCAGCGCGGAATCCTCCAGCACGGAATGCTCGTCCAGGAGATCGGCCGCGATGGCACCACCCCGCGCCTCGTAGTCTTTCCGCACGAAGGCACCGATATCGTCGCTGACCTGTACGCCGCGCGACTTCAGCGCATTCCGGACGGTATAGGCCTGGACATAGTTGTCCTCTTTGGTGAGCGCCTCGAAGACCTCGCGTTGCACCTCCTGGCTCGGGTGATCGGCGAAGGCCTTCATCGTGTCGAGCGTAATCGATTTGGCGCGGGCCGCGGCGCGGATGTCGGGATGGATGAGCCCGTAGCGCAGCCGGCCTTTCACGGCGGCCACGGTCGTGCCAAAAGTCCTGGCGATGGTCTCGGGCGTCTGGCCGTCGACCTCCATCATCCGCGCGAAGGCCTCGAACTCGTCGATGGCGTTCATGGGCGCCTGGGTGATGTTCTCGGCCAGCGACAGCGCGGTGGTCACATCGCAATCGTCCGGGACCAGGCGGCAGTCGATCTTGGTACGGTTGGTGAACCCCTTGGCGGTCTTGTCCGCGACGAGCTCGAGGAGCGCCGCGTGCCGCCGGCCGCCGGCGAGAACGCCGAACTTGCCATCGATCTTCTGGACGAGCAGCGGCTGCAGGAGCCCCAGCACAGCGATGCTGGCCTTCAGATGCGCGATGTTCTCGGGGGCATAGGTTTCGGGGGAGTTGGTCCGCACGTTCGCGGGATGGGTGACGAGATCGCCGATGGCGACGGAAACGGGTTTGAACGCTTGTGTCATGAGATGTCCTTCTATGGGTTCTGCGCCACCCGGACGTCCCGGGCGGCCTCACCGATCCCCGGATCCGGGAACCAACAGGACAAAAGGCCCGCATTCCCTTTCATGGGGTCAGCGGGCCTTTCACTGCTCGGCAGGCTTGGCCCGCCCTTACCAGTCGCGCGCCATCATGACGGTATCGGAAGTCAGAGTCGGCCTCGAACATGTCGATTTTCCAGAACACGGTCTCACCGCGGATCGTGACCGCCCCGAAATCGTGCCAGCCCTCGGGATCGTTCTCAGGCTCGAAGGTCTCGAACGCCCCCGTGGCTTTCACCGCCTCCGCCATGAAACCGTCTCCGGCCTCCATGAGCGAACGGGTGACATGCATGCGCCCTTGGATCGGTTGATCCGGCGCGATGCCGAGACAGGCAAGCCTGCGGAAGGCGTCGTTCTGTGCGGCGATGGTGGCGGCGTCGGGCGGGGAGATCTCGCCGGTTTCAGGATTGCTCATGGGTCTGTCCTTTCCGGATGGGTTGAAACCACCTGACCCGAAGCCTTCTTTCCCTTTGCTCAGAGACATTCCCTCACGCGGCCCGATCGGCATCCTCCACCCTGCCCGCCTTCGACCGGGCGATCAGATAGTCGCAGGCGCGCTGCGCGTCCGCCGCATGCTTGAAGATCGCATTGGTATCCGAGCGCAAGACCCGGAGCCAGTTGTAGAGGTAGGCCGCGTTCATCTCGAGCGTATGCGCCGTGAAGCCGAGCTGTTGGCCGAGGAAACAGGACGTCAGCTCCGCCACGATTTCTTCGCGCGCGTAGGCCGTGTTTCCGAACCGGGACAGGCCATAGTTGCGGTTCAGGCGATGCGGCGCCTTGGTCGCATGAGAACATTCGTGCGCCCAAACACCGTAAAAGTTCCGCGGGTCCTGAAACCGTGAGATGGGAGGCATGTAGACCTTGTCGACAGCCGGCATGTAATAGGCCTCGTCGCCCGCGAATACGGTGGTGATGTCGATGGCCTCGAAGAAGGCCTGCATATGCGGGATCGGCTCTGCGATCGGATGATCCGGCACGGGCTCGGGGTCCGGATGAAAACTGTCCGGGAGCCCTTCGATCTGACAAGCGTTGAAGACCCGGTAGGATTTCTGGAAACGGAAGACGCGGGCGTCGTCGGTCTCGTCATCGTCGGACGCGTCATCCCCCTCCCCCTGTTTCCGACTCTGTCCGTAATAGATCACCAGGGAGGATTTCTCGCCTTTGCGGATCCTGGCGTCCAGGGCGTTGGCCTGTGGCATCGTCATCCAGAATGGCGAGCCGTAGCCCGCCATCGTTGTCCGCATGGTCAGCAGGAAGTTGTTGACGCCCTGGTAGGGCGCGCCGCTCACCCGCAGAGGCCGGGAGCTGCCACCCGCCGTCCAGGGCTTGCGCCACGGCAGGACTCCGCGTTCGATGATGCGAATGAGTTCGTTTGTGATCGACGCGGCGGCGTCGAATTTGGGTTTAGATTTGGATTTGGCCATGGGTGGTCTCCGATGTCAGAAGAACTCTGCCAGACCCCTTTCCTCATTCTCCGGATCCGCCAGGACCCAAAGCCTGCTTTGACTTTCCGGGACCCGGTCGCACAGCGGCTAAATCAACCGTCAGAACGCGGACCGCCCGCCCGGATCCGAACCTGGTGTCCCCGCATAAAGTCCTTCAGTTCAACGAAAGTCTTCCCTCATACATCGGTCGTTTCTCAGGCGAAACGTGACGATGGCGGGCCGATGGGGTTGCGGTGTCGGGCCGAAACCTTAGAAGGGCAACCGCGCGAGGCGCGTGGTTCCCAGCATGAGGCTTGGGGCCAGCTCCCACCACTGAACACCCGGAGTATTCAATGATCCGCCATGTCGTTTTCTTCACTGTTCCGAACGACGGCAACCTCGACACTGTCCGAAAGGGACTGCAGCTCCTGACGCAGATTCCCAATGCGAAGCACCTCGAGATCGCTCTGAACCGCAAGACGGATCCGGCCAGCAAGGAGATCGACGTGGTCGTCTACGGAGAGTTCGTGGATGACGAGGCGCTGGCCGCCTACAAGGCGCACGAGATCTATGCCGAATCCATTCGGCGTGTGAAACCGCTGCGCGAAATGCGCCTTGCAGCGGATTACGACACCGCTCGGGCCTTCGTAGCTCCTGATGACGAGGCCTAACCTCCTGACGTGATCTCGCAAGATCAGGCTGGGTGCGGTCGACCTTTTGCTGCGCGCCGATCTTGCCGACACCGAGATGCGGTTCGCTGCACCTCACGAATTAATCCGCGCCGACGATGCTGACGAGGTGCCACGCGCCCAGGACCAGATGGAACGCGCGCGGGCCGCAGGCAAGTGGTGCGCGGGCTACTTGAGCTACGAGACAGGCTATGGCCTCGATCCGCGCAATTCAGTGCCTGCGCGCGCTGGAGGGACGTCCGCGTGACATCGACTGCGGGGCCATCGAATTCATAGGTCCTTCTGGCCTGATGCGCGGCAATGTCGCCATCCGTCCGCAACCTCGCTTTCCAAAAGGGCGATGAGGCCATTTTCAACGTGTGTGGCGGCATCCTGTTCGATTCCGAGGTCAGTTCGGAATACGATATTGTCCCCTGAAGTCGCGACTCGCGACCGGAGCGGCCTTGGAACCCTGGTCAGACGCTTAGACGTGGGACTGGGACCTCCAGCCTCCTGAAAATGTTAGCGTATGCAATTTATGTGGCGCGCTCCCTCAAGCTTGCCCTTGCGTCATCCACCAATTAGATACCCATCAGCCGACGCCCTCCGCGTGCGGCCGCGCCCTTTGCGGCGGCCCGAATTGACCCGAGGAGTTGCCGCACTTGCTGGACCAGATCGCGCTGCGCGCCGAACTCGCCGATCACTACGATCTTTCCCCTTCCACCGGCATCGCAGCCGCGACTGCCGAAATCTATGCGCGCATGGACCGTGTCGTGACGCCCCCCGACTGGGCGATCTATGCGCCCTACGTGGCGGCGATCAACAAGTTGAAGAAGGATCGCAACGCGGTCATCCTGGCGCATAACTACATGACGCCCGAGATCTATCACGGCATCGCGGACGTGGTCGGCGACAGCCTTCAGCTGGCAATCGAGGCGACCAAGGTCGAGGCCCACATGATCGTTCAATGCGGTGTGCATTTCATGGCCGAGACGTCCAAGATCCTAAACCCCTCCAAGACGGTGCTGATCCCCGACATGGAGGCAGGCTGTTCGTTGGCCGAAAGCATCACCGCCGAGGGCATCGCCCAGATGCGCGCACAATATCCCGGCGCGCCCGTCGTCACCTATGTGAACACCACGGCCGAGGTGAAGGCCGCGTCCGACATCTGCTGCACCTCGTCGAACGCGGTGCAGATCGTGCGCGGGCTGGATAGTGACACCGTCATCATGACACCGGACAAATATCTGGCGCAGAACATCGCCAACCTGGTGCCGGAAAAGAACATCGTGTGGTGGGATGGGGCCTGCATCGTGCACGAACAATACACCGCGCAGGACCTGAAGGATTTCCGCGAATGGAACCCCGGCACGCGGATCATCGCGCATCCCGAATGCCCGCCCGACGTTGTGGCCGAAGCGGATTTTTCCGGCTCGACCAGCGGGATCATCAACTATGTCACTCAGCAACGGCCCGAAAAGGCGATGCTGGTGACGGAATGCTCCATGGCGTCCAACATCTCGGACGCGCTTCCGGATGTGGATTTCGTCGGCCCCTGCAACATGTGCCCCTACATGAAGAAGATCACGCTGGAAAAGGTGCTGTGGTCGCTCCACACCATGGAAGGCGCGGTCGAGGTTGACCCACAGATCGCCGACAAGGCCCGTGTCGCCGTGCAGCGCATGATCGACCTCTCTGCCAAGATGGCCGGCTAGGGCGATGTCCCCGATCGAAACGGGTCGCGTCATTATCGTGGGCGCAGGGCTGGCGGCGCAATACGCCGCGCTGAAACTGGCCCCGCGTCCCGTGCTGATGATCTCGCCCGAGGCATTGGGAACCGGCGCCTCCTCGGCCTGGGCGCAGGGCGGCGTGGCGGCGGCGATGGACCCGGCGGACAGCGCCGAGGCCCATGCCCGCGATACCGTCACCGCAGGCGCAGGCACCGTCGATCCGGGCGTGGCGGTGTCGGTCACAACCGAGGCGCGCGATCACATCCTTGACCTGACCGGGCTGGGCACACCCTTCGACCGCACCGCAGACGGCGACTATGTGCTGTCGCGCGAGGCGGCGCATAGTGTCGCCCGCGTGGTGCGGGTTCAGGGCGATCAGGCCGGGGCCGAGATCATGCGCGCCCTGATCGTCCAGGTGCGCGAGGCGGATCATATCCAGGTGCTCGAAGGCGTGATGGCCACGGGGCTTGAGGTCTCGGTCGGCCGTGTCACCGGCGTGGCCGTTGCCCGCTGTGATCGGGGGCAAAGCGCCAGCGTCACCCTGCGCGGCAAGGCAGTTTTGCTGGCCGGGGGCGGATCGGGCGGGCTTTATGCCCTCACGACCAACCCGCCGCGCATCCGGGGCCAGGTCATCGGCATGGCCGCCCGCGCGGGCGCGCAGATCGCCGACGCAGAATTCGTGCAGTTCCACCCTACCGCCATGGCCTGCGGGCTGGACCCTGCCCCGCTGGCGACCGAGGCATTGCGCGGCGAAGGAGCCACGTTGGTCAACCGACAGGGCGTGCGCTTCATGCTGGACACCCACCCCGACTCGGAACTGGCCCCGCGCGACATCGTGGCTCGCGCCGTCTATGCCCAGACACAGGCAGGGCTGGCCCCGGCACTGGACACCCGCGCCGCCCTTGGCGCAAAGATCCCCAGCGATTTCCCAGCCGTCAACGCCGCTTGCCAGCAGGCGGGTCTCGACCCGGTCACGCAGGTCATCCCTGTGGCCGCCGCCGCGCATTACCACATGGGCGGTGTGGCGACGAACGCGGACGGGGCCAGCACCCTGCCCGGCCTCTGGGCCTGTGGTGAGGTCGCCTCGACCGGGTTGCATGGCGCGAACCGTCTGGCCTCGAACGGCCTGCTCGAGGCGCTGGTTTATGGCCGCCGCTGTGCGCTGGCGATCGACGCCGCCCTGCCCGCGCCTACGGATGCCGCAGCCGTCACCCTGCCCGAGCTTCCCGCCGCCGAAACGCCCGATCCTGCGCTGGTCGCCCGGCTGCGTCAGGCGATGACCGACGGCGCTGGCGTGATCCGCACGGCGGATGGCCTGACCCGGACGCTGGCCGAGATCGCCGCGATCGAAGCCGCGCAACCCGATTGCGAGACGCTGAAGAACATGACCGCCACCGCCACCCTGATCGCCGCCGCCGCGCTGATGCGCCGGGAAAGCCGGGGCGCGCATTTCCGGTCGGACTTCCCCCGGCCCGAAGGCGCGACCGGCACAAGGTCGCTGATGACCCTGAACGACGCGCTGGCGATCCGCGCAACCAAGACCCGAAAGGAACCGGCATGAGCCATACTCCACTGCCCGACCTGATCCTTGAACCGCTGGTCCGCGCCGCGCTGATGGAGGATCTGGGCACCTATGGCGACATCACCACCCGCACCGTCATTCCGGCCGGCACCACCTATGCTGCGCGGCTGAATGCGCGCGAACCGGGCGTCGTGTCGGGCCTGCAGATCGCCGAACTGGCCTTTCGGCTGGTCGATCCCACGCTGAAGATCACCGCGCACAAGGCCGCTGAACTTTGCCGGGCGCATGTCCGGCATCGCCACGCTGACCGCCGCCTTCGTGGCCGAGACACGCGGGACGAACACCCGTGTGACCTGCACCCGCAAGACCACGCCGGCGCTGCGGATCGTGGAAAAGCAGGCCGTGCTGCATGGCGGCGGATTCAACCACCGCTTCAGCCTGTCCGACGCCATCCTGATCAAGGACAACCACATCGCCGCTGCCGGGGGCATCCGCCCCGTTCTGCAAGCGGTCAAGGCGAAGGCGTCCCACATGATCCGCTGCGAGATCGAGGTCGACCGGCTGGACCAGCTTTCGGAGGTGCTGGACGAAGGCGGCGCCGATGTCGTTCTTCTGGACAATATGGACACGCAAACCCTTGTGAAAGCGGTGGAAATGACCTCCGGGCGCGTTGTTCTCGAAGCCTCGGGCAATATGAAGCTGGCCCGCATCGCCGAGGTCGCGGCGACGGGCGTCGATTACATCTCCTCGGGCGCGCTGACCCATTCGGCGCAGGTTCTGGACCTTGGGCTGGACTTCTGAACCGGAAATCCGCCGCGCACGTATATGACTGTTTCGTATAAGAAAGCGCAATATTATTGCGCTGCGCTTGCGAAAGGGCCGTCGAGAGGGTAACCCTGCGTCAGCCTGTCTTCGGAGGACCGACATGAGCCAATCCGCCCCGCAACGCAGCCTCACCGCGTCCGACATCCGTGCGCGCAAGGGGGCCGGTCCGCTGGTCTGCCTGACGGCCTATACGACCCCCGTGGCACAGCTGGCGGATGCGGACTGCGATCTGGTTCTGGTCGGTGACAGCGTCGGCATGGTGCTGCACGGGTTGCCCTCGACACTCGGCGTGACGATGGAAATGATGGTGCTGCATGGCCGCGCCGTCGCCCCCTTCGGCAGTTATGAAGACTCCCCCGCCCAGGCCTTTCGCAACGCCGCCCGGCTGATGGCTGAAACCGGCGCCGGCGCGGTCAAGCTGGAAGGCGGCGCGCATATGGAAGACACGATCCGCTTTATCGTGGAACGCGGCATTCCCGTCATGGCCCATATCGGATTGACGCCGCAGGCGGTGAACGCACTTGGCGGCTACAAGGTGCAGGGGCGCGGCACGGATGCGGACCGGATCGCCGAAGATGCCCGTGCGATGACCCGCGCGGGGGCGTTTTCAGTCGTGCTGGAAAAGGTGCCCGCCGCGCTGGCGGACCAGATCACCGCGGATATCGCCATCCCCACGGTCGGCATCGGGGCGTCAGCGGGCTGTGACGGGCAGATCCTTGTGATCGACGACATGCTGGGCCTTTTCGACGCCTTCAAGCCGAAGTTCGTGAAACGCTATGCCGACCTGGCTGCCGAGGCGCGCACCGCCATCCGCACCTACGCGGAAGAGGTCCGCGCCCGCAGCTTCCCCGCCCCCGAACATGTCTTTTCCCAGGAGGAACCGGGCACATGAAGATCATCCGCACCAAGACCGAGCTGCGCGCCCTGACCGAAAGCTGGCGCCGCGCCGAGGAAACCATCGGCGTCGTGCCGACCATGGGCGCACTGCATGCCGGGCACCTGTCCCTGGTGGAACGGGCCTGCGCCGAAAACGACCGGGTGATCGTGACGCTGTTCGTGAACCCCAAGCAGTTCAACAACCCCGAGGATCTGGCGAAATACCCAAGGACCGAGGACAGCGATGCCGAAAAGCTGACGCCCTATGGCGCGGATATCCTCTATGTGCCCGACGGCGCGCAGATGTACCCCGAGGGTTTCGCCACGACCGTGTCGGTGACCGGCGTCAGCGAAGGCCTGTGCGGCGGGGCGCGCCCGGGGCATTTCGACGGGGTGGCCACAGTGGTGACCAAGCTGTTCCTGCAGACCGATGCCGACCGCGCCTATTTTGGGGAAAAGGATTACCAGCAGCTGCAGGTGGTGACCCGCCTGACCCTGGATCTGGACCTGAAGACCGAGATTGTCGGCTGTCCGACCATTCGCGAGGAAGACGGCCTCGCCATGTCCTCGCGCAACCTCCGGCTCGCCGCAGGGCCACGCGAAATTGCGCCGGTGATCGCCCAGGTCCTGGACGACGCCGCGCGTGTCATCTCCCGCGGCGGACAGGTCGCGCAGGCCCTCGACAAGGCCAGGGCGGTGCTGCTTTCTGCCGGGTTCGACACCATCGACTACCTCGAACTGCGCAGCGATCCCGACCTCAGGCTGATGACCAGGGCAGACCGCCCCGGTCGCCTTTTCCTGGCCGCCTGGCTCGATGGCGTGCGCCTGATCGACAATGTCCCTGTCGCGGGTCTCGCAAGCGTCCCGACTCCCGACGATCACCCGCTCGAGCCGACCTGACCGGGCCACCGCCTCTCAGTCCTGCGCCCGCAGCCCGGACCGCGCGAGGGCGGCAATCAGGTCCGTCCTGGTGACGATGCCGACGATCCGGCCCTTTTCAAGGACCGGCACCGCATCGACATCACCATTGGCCATCATCGGCAGGAGCTCCCCGACCGGACTCGCCGGTACCGCCCGAGGTCCGGCGACGCTCATGATGTCCTTGGCACGGACCGGCTGCGTGCGATCCCGGTCGATCAGGCGCCGAAACGCCGCGACATAGCCACGGTCGAGCCGAAGCGCATCCTCGCGCGCGCGGTCGATCAGGTGCATCTGGAAGATCACGCCAAGGTAACGCCCCTCGGCCCCGGTCACCGGAAGCGAGGTAAAGCGATGATGTCTGAACAGGTCCGCAATCTTTGACAGCGGAGTGTCCGGGCCAATGGTCACCAGATTGCGCGACATGACGTCGGTCGCCAGAAGCGGACCTGTCCGGTGCGCGGCGGCCTGCAACTCGGCCGCGCCGATCAATCGCGCCAGATCCTCGACACCCAGATTGAACGACTGGCGATAGCGATCCAGAAGGTCCGTCAGTTCTTCTCGGGACAGGCCGATGCGCTTGGCGGGATCGGGATCTTCGGTGCGGTGGCGACTTGGCTCATCGAACTGGCGGAATGGATATCTGCGCCCCGTGAGCCGGGCGTAGATCGCAGCACAGACGACCAGCGCGAGGGTGCCCGTGGCGACGGGTGCGATCGCGAACCAGAATCCAAGTCGCCCGACCGCCTCCGGGCTCATCGCCGCTGTCATGGCGACCGCACCCGCCGGGGGATGGATCGCGCGACACAGGATGCCGACCGTAATCGTCAGCCCGACCGCAAGGGCGATCCGCAGGACAGGGTCAGCGACCACGGAACAGACCGCCACACCGACCAGTGCCGCAAGAGTGTTGCCCACCACCGCCGACCACGGCTGCGCCAACGGGCTGTTGGGTACTGCGAACAGCAGAACCGACGTCGCACCGAACGGGGCAATCAGGTAAAGGCCAAGCGTCAGGTCGACCACGGGCGACAACAGGAATGCGCCCGTCACCCCAAGCCCGATCAGGGCGCCGATCCCGGCGCGAAGGGCCTCGGCTGGCGAGGGGCGGCCAATAACCGGGCCAAGCGAACGGAACAGGGACTCCATGACTGCTGCCTTGTCTGTTTTGCCTAAAGTTTCAACAAGCGAGGGCAGGCGCAAGCACATCCGCCCGGCATTGAACCGGGCGCTCAGCCTGATATGCTGACGCTCACCTAGGGGTGTCCCGACAAGGGGCTGAGATATCGCTGGCGATTGCAGCGCGGTGACCCTTTGAACCTGATCCGGATCATGCCGGCGAAGGGACAGGATCGCAGCGCTCTCTTGCCCTTGCCGGCCTCAGCATGACGAGGCCGCCTTGCCATATCAACCGACAGACCCACGCCCGATCCCGTCGGCCATCGCCGTAGTCGTGCGCGACACTCAGGTGCTTCTCGTGCGTCTGTATCGACCCAGAGAAATCCTGCTCATGCTACAAGGGAGAACGTAGCGATGAGTATGACGATGGACGACAGCATCAAGCGTTGGACGGCGAAGCGTAAGACGGCGCTGGTGATCGAGATCATCCAGGGCAAGACGACGGTTGCGGAGGCGAGCCGGTCGTTTGACCTGGCCCCTTCCGAGATCGAGGGCTGGGTCGAAGACGCGAAGCGGGGGATGGAGAACTCGCTGCGGGCCAATCCGCTCGACATTCGGGAGCAATACGAGAAGCAGCTCAAGGACCTTCAGGAGGCCTACGGCGAGGCCATGCTGGAGCTCCGGGCGCGAAAAAAGTTGCAGGCCCTGCTGGATGCGCAGGACGGGAATTGATCCTTCGCATTCAGCAGGGCCTCAGCGCCGAGGGCATCACGGTGTCGATCGCCAGGCTCTGTGCCTGGTTCGGCGTGCCGCGCCGCACGGTCTACTACAAGCC
>LUOO01000109.1 GCA_001626765.1 Maritimibacter sp. REDSEA-S28_B5 | reverse complement strand
CGGCTGATCATGACCGTCGGCGGCGGTGTCGTCGAGGGACCCGAAATCAAGGGCACGATCCTGCCCGGCGGCACGGAATGGCCCCTGGTGCGTCCCGATGGCGTGGACAGCATCGACGCGCGCTATTCGTTCGAAACCGACGACGGCGTCCTCGTGAACATTCGCAACACCGGCTACCGCTATATTCCGCCGGAACTGCGCGCCCAGATGAAGGAAAAAGTCGTCGATGCCGGCCAATACTATTTCCGCACCTATTCCGTCCTCGAGGCGCCCGTCGGCAAATACGACTGGCTGACGCGCCATGTATTCGTCGGCTACGGCGAGCGGCACCCCGACACGCTGCATCTTTGGTATTACAAGGTCCTCTGACGTGGCCGACCACGATTTCATCATCGTCGGCGCGGGGTCGGCGGGCTGCGTTCTGGCCAACCGGCTCAGTGCGAACCCGCGCCTGCGCGTGCTCCTGCTCGAGGCGGGGGGCGGTGACTCGCATCCCTACATCCGGATGCCGCTGGGGTTCATGAAGGCGCTCAGGATGCCCCGGTTCACGTGGCCCTACCTGTCGGAACCCGAGGCGCGGACGGGAAACCGCGCGATCCCCATTCCGCGCGGGCGGCTCATGGGCGGGTCGTCGTCGATCAACGGGATGTTTCATATCCGCGGACACCGCGGGCTTTATGACGAATGGGCCGCGCTTGGTTGCGACGGCTGGGGCTATGACGACGTGCTGCCCTATTTCAAGCGCTCCGAACGTCACTGGCGCGGCGAGACCGCGTATCACGGGGGCAGCGGGCCGGTTCATGTGCGCCCGATCCGGAACGCCGATCTGTTTCACGAGCCGCTGCGCGATGCCTTTGCCGCCGCCGGCCATCCGATCACCGAAGACCATGACGGTGCGCTGCAAGAGGGCTTTGGCCCCGGCAACATCGCCGTGGACGGGCGCGGGCGGCGCTCCTCCTCTGCCCGCGCCTATCTGACCCGCGAGGTGCGCGCGCGGCCCAACCTGACCGTGCTGGACCGGGTGACGGTCGAGCGGCTGACCTTCGACGGCGCGCGCGTCACGGGGATCGAGGCCACGCGCGAGGGCGCGGGGCATGTCTGGACGGCGGGGCGCGAGGTGATCCTGTCCGCCGGGGCCTATAACAGCCCGCAGATCATGATGGTCTCGGGACTGGGTCCCCAGACTGAACTGCGGGCGCTCGGGATCGAGGTGCGCCGGGACATGCCGGAGGTCGGTCAGAACCTGCTCGAACATCCGCGCGTCGATCTGGTCTATGCGGCCGCGCGGCCCGAAACCTTTTCCGCCCGGCTGCGCTATGACCGCGCCACGCTGTCGGTCGCCCGCTGGGCCATGACCGGCACCGGCCCGTTTGCGAGCCACGTCTGCTCGGGCACGGCGCTCTTGCGCGTGACCGAAGGGGCCACGCGCCCTGATGTGCAGCTTTTGTGCTCGCCGATTTCGATCCGCGCGGACCTCTGGTTTCCCGGCCTCACCGCGCCGCCCGCCCATGCCTTCTACGCGTCGATCTGCCTTCTGCATCCGAAGAGCCGGGGCCGGATGGCGCTGCGTTCGGCCAGTGTCCACGACGCGCCGCGTGTGTTCCTCAACCTGTTGGGTGAGGACGAGGACGTGGCGGTGCTCCGGCGCGGTCTGCGCGAAGCGCGGCGGGTCTACGGGATGGAAAGCCAGGCGGAGCTTCTCGGAGACGAGATGACGCCGGGATCCCATCATGTCACGGATGACGATATCGACGCGGCGATCCGCCAGACGGTCGGTGTCACGCAGCATCCGGTCGGCACCTGCCGGATGGGGCCGGACGCCGCCGCCGTCGTCGCCCCGGACCTGAAGGTCAGGGGCGTTGCGGGACTGCGTGTCGTCGATGCCTCGATCATGCCGACGATTCCGGGGGCGAACACGAATGCGGCGGTCTACATGATCGGCGAAAAGGCCGCAGACCTGATCCTGCGCGACGCGGCCTGAACCAGAGGGAGGACGAAGCCTTGGCTTCCACCGAAATGAGCGATCAAACGGCGGTCCAGACGGTGCCGCGACGCAGGCGGATGCCGCTGGGCGGCCTTCTGCGCTACCCGGTGATACCGGTGCTCTTGCTGCTTCCCATGGTCATCTGCGGGCTCTTCGGCCCGTGGATCTGGCCGCATGATCCGACGGCGATCAACTTCGCCGCGAAACAGACCCCACCGGCGTGGCTCGAAGGCGGCACATGGCAATTCGTGCTGGGCACCGACCAGTTCGGTCGCGACCTGCTGTCCCGGCTGATCGAAGGGGCGCGCATCGCGCTGATCGTATCCACAGTGTCGGTCTCGGTCGCGGCGGTGGTCGGCACGCTGGTCGGTATGCTCGCGGGCTACTACGGCGGCATCATCGACATGGTGCTTATGCGGATCGTGGACGTGAAGATGTCGATCCCGCCGGTTCTGCTCACCATCCTGATCGGCGCGGCGCTTGGCGGTGGTCTCGCCACGATCCTGATCTCGATCATTCTCGTGTTCTGGGCAGACTACGCCCGCGTCATCCGGGGCGAAACCCTGTCACTCAAGTCGCGTGGCTACGTGCAGCTGGCCAAGGTCGCCAATGTCAGCGACGCACGGATCTTTTTGCGTCACCTGCTGCCCAACCTCCTGCCGACCTGCATCGTGCTGATCACGCTCCAATTCGGCGCGGCGCTGGTCATCGAGGCCGCGATCACCTTCATCGGGCTGGGAATCCAGCCGCCCGCTTCGGCTTGGGGCCTCCTCGTGTCGGATGGGCGAACCTACCTCGCGACCGCGTGGTGGATCCCGACCTTCGCGGGCCTCGCCATCGCCTTTACCGCGCTCGGCGCGAACCTTTTGGGCGATTGGCTGCGCGATTACTTCGACCCGAAACTGAGGAAGCGGTAAGCCATGACGAATTACATCCTCAAACGCCTCGGGCTGGCCGTCATCACGGTGCTGGGCGTCATGCTCATCATTTTTGTCGCAACGCGGCTGTCGGGTGACGTGGCCCTGCTCATGCTGCCACAGGACGCGACCGACGAACAGATCGCCGCGTATCGCGCGCTTCATGGTCTCGACCGGCCCATCCCGATTCAGTTTTTGACATTTCTGCAAGGGATGCTGACCGCCGACTTCGGGGAGTCCCTGCGTTACCAGCGCCCGGCGATCGAGGTGATCC
>LUOO01000108.1 GCA_001626765.1 Maritimibacter sp. REDSEA-S28_B5 | reverse complement strand
GCGACAGGTTGGTATTCGAGGCCGCCCATCGCTTTGGCGACACGGGTCTGACCGTCGGCGGCGACATCAGCCACACCTTCGGCCAGAACCTGTTCTACCTCGGCGCGCCGTCGGGCAGCACCAAGAGCTACACCGTGGTCAACGCCTTTGCACAATACGAGCCGCCCCAGGTGGATGGCCTGTCCCTGCGTGTCGGCGTCGACAACCTGCTCAACGAGCTTTACGCCGAAAGCGCGACCTATGGACAGGAATTCGGCACCATCGTCCCGCTGAACGAGCCAGGGCGGACGATCAGCTTCAAACTGTCCTACAACTTCTGACCTGACGAGACATACTGGCGGCCCCCGCCGCACAGTGACACGATCCGGCCGGGCCCTGCAGATTGACGCTGCGGGGCCCGCGTTTTTCTGTAGATGCCATGTGTCCGACAGGCGCCCGTCACGGTGCGTCACTTTTCAATTCGGAGAACCGGTGGCAAGCTGCCCCCATGGTCGATTTCATCATCATAGGCGGCGGGGTCGCCGGGCTGTCCGCCGGGGCGCATCTGGCCTCGCATGGACGCGTCACACTGATCGAAGCCGAAGCGCAGCTTGGCCATCATGCCTCGTCCCGGTCGGCCGCCGTGCATATTCCGACCTACGGCGCAGGTCCGGTCAAGGACATCTCGATCGCCTCGACCGAGGCGCATCTGGCGGCGGGCGTCCTGACCCCGCGTCCGGTCATGCTCGTGGGAACAGCGGAAGAGGCGGAGGGCTTTGCCCGCGACGCCAAGGACCTGCGGATGACCCCGATCTCGCCCGACGCCGCGCGGGATATGGTGCCGCTTCTGTCAGCGGACATCAGCCATGCCGCCCTGACGCGGGAAACCTGGGACATCGACACCGACGCGGTCCTTCAGGCCTATGCGCGCGCCATCCGGGCCGACGGGCAGATCGTGACGGGCGCGCGGGTCGAAGCCATCGCACGCACCGCGACGGGCTGGCGTGTGACGGCAGGAGGCGCGGATCACGATGCGCCCGTTCTGGTGAACGCCGCCGGACCCTGGGCGGACGAGATCGCGACGCTTGCCGGCATCGCGCCCGTGGGGCTCGTCGCCCTGCGCCGCTCCATGGCCCGGATCGGCGTGCCGGGCGGACACGAGGCACGGGACTGGCCGATGCTCATCGGTGCGTCCGGCGACTGGTATGCGAAACCCGACGCGGGCGCGCTGATCGTGTCGCCGTCCGAAGAGCACCCGTTGCCGCCGCAGGACGCCTGGGCCGACGACATGGTGCTGGCCGAAGGGCTGGCGGCCTTCGAGGCGCATATGAACGCCCCCGTCGAGCGGATGATCGCGAACTGGGCGGGGCTGGGGTGTTGGGGCAGGTGCCGGAGCTCGATCCGGCCACCGCCGACGCCTTACTCCCCGCGCGGTTTCGCTGACGCGGCGCGGCCGCGTTTGACACCGGTCAAGGAATCGAAACGTATAGAGGGCATAAGCACCTCCGGGGGGAACCAGAACCAAGGCGGACACGCCGGGGAGACATCATGGACGACAGTCCCCTCAAGGGCCTCATGGACCCCACCTCCATCGCCGTTTTCGGCGCGACGGACGACGACACCTCTGTCGGCGCGCTGGTGTTGAAGAACCTGATCGCAGGGGGATACGAAGGCGAGATCATCCCGGTGAACGCGGATTGCGACACGGTTCAGGGCCTGCCCTGTCTGGCATCGGTCATGGACATCGGACATGAGGTCGATCTGGCGCTCATCGCCTCGCCCGCCCGGGACGTGCCGGGGATCATCCGCGACTGCGGCGAGGTCGGCATTCACAACGCCATCGTGCTGTCCTCGGGCTTTGGCGAGGTCGACAATGCCGGCAAACGCTATGAGGACGAGTTGCGCGAGGTCGCCAAGCGCGCAGGCGTGCGCTTCATGGGACCCAATTGCGTGGGCCTGGTGCGTCCCTGGGCGAAGATGAACGCGACCTTCCTGAGGGAGTCGCCGCCCAAGGGTCGGCTGGCGCTCATCAGCCAGTCCGGCGCGCTCTGTGCCGCAATTGCCGACTGGGCGGGGCCGCATCATCTGGGCTTCTCGGCGCTCGCGAGCCTTGGCAATTCCACCGACATCGACTTTGGCGAGATGCTGCAATATCTGGCCTCAGACCCCCATACCGACGCGATCCTTCTCTATGTCGAGGGCGTGCGGGTTGCGGCGAGCTTCATCTCCGCCCTGCGCTACGCCGCGCGGCTAAAGCCCGTGATCGTGCTAAAGTCCGGACGCCACGCGGCCTCGGACGAGGCGGCGCATACCCACACCGGCGCGCTCATCGGGTCGGACGCGGTCTTTGACGCCGTGCTGGAACGGACGGGTGCCGTGCGTGCGATGACCTTCGGCCAGCTCTTTGCCGCCGCCGAGATCCTGTCCTCCACAAAAAAGGCGACCGGCAACCGGCTCGCCATCATCGCGAACGGGGGAGGGGCCGGGGTGCTCGCTGCTGACCGGGCCGCCGATCTGACGGTAGACTTGGCCCATATCGCCCCCGAAACGGCAGCAGCGCTGGCCACGGTGCTGCCCGCCCGCGCGACGCATCACAACCCGGTGGACGTGCTGGGCGACGCGGGGCCAGAGGCATACGCCGCGGCGGTCAAGGCAGTCTATGCCGACCCGGAAAACGACGGGCTTCTCG
The DNA here is from genome assembly GCA_001626765.1 of Maritimibacter sp. REDSEA-S28_B5. Lineage (GTDB taxonomy): Bacteria > Pseudomonadota > Alphaproteobacteria > Rhodobacterales > Rhodobacteraceae > Maritimibacter. The sequence goes on along the minus strand of LUOO01000108.1, from coordinate 4,869 downwards.
TCATGCTCACTCCACAGGCGATGACCGATCCCACGGCGGTTGCACAGGCCGTGGTCGAGGCGCTGCCGAAGAAGCGCAAGAAACCCGTGCTCGCCTGCTGGATGGGCGAGGGCGTGGTGGCCGAGGGTCGGCGGGTGCTGTCGTCCAATGGCGTGGCGGACTTCATCTCGCCGGAACGGGCGGTCGAGGCGTTCTCCTACCTCGCCAAGCACCATCGCAACCGGCAAATGGCGCTCCAAACCCTGCGGCCGCTCTCGCCCGAGAACGCCCCCGATCTCGACGGCGCGCGGATGATCGTCGAGGCGGTGCTGTCCGAGGACCGCGAGACGCTGTCGGACATTGAATCCAAGGCGCTTCTCAAGGCGTTCCGCATCCCGACGAACCTGACCGTAGAATGTGCCACCGCCGCCGAGGCGCTGGTCGCGGCGCAGACTGTGGGCTTTCCGGTCGCGATGAAAATCGCCTCGCCCGACATCACGCATAAGTCCGACGTGGGCGGCGTTCGGGTCGGGATCAACGACCCGGCCGAGGTCAAACGCGCCTTTCGCGACATCTGCGACAGGGTCAAACGCGAGCGTCCCAGCGCGCGCATCCGGGGCATCACGGTCGAGGCGATGGCGGGAATCGATGCGCCGCGCGAACTGGTCATCGGGGTGAGCCGCGACGCTGTCTTCGGCCCCACGATCCTGTTCGGTGCGGGCGGCACGGCGGTCGAGGTGCTGAACGATGCTGCCGTCGCCTTGCCGCCGCTCAACGCCGTGCTGTCGGACAGGCTCATCGCCAAGACGCGGATGTCGAAGATGCTCGATGCCTTTCGCGACAAACCCGCCGCCGACCGGCGCGGCGTGACCAACGTCCTGCGCCGGATCTCGTCGCTGGTGAGCGAATTGCCGGAGGTGGTGGAGATGGACATCAACCCGCTGCTTGCCGGATCGAACGGGGTCATGGTGGTCGACGCCCGGGTGCGCGTCGCGCGCCCCCCCGCCAAGGACGGGCATTACGACCACATGGCGATCCACCCCTACCCCCGGCATCTGGTCACGCTCGACCACCTGTCGGACGGAACACCCCTCACCATCCGCCCGATCCGGCCAGAGGATGCGAAGAGCGAGCAGGACTTCGTCAAGGCGCTGTCGGACGAGAGCCGGATGTTTCGCTTCATGGGCGTGGTGAACGAATTGTCGCCCGAGATGCTGGTGCAGTTCACCCAGATCGACTACCGCCGCGAAATGGCGCTGGTCGCCATGGCCGAGATCGACGGGCGGGAGGTGCAGTGCGGCGTGGCGCGCTACGTGATCAACCCGGACAACCGCAGCGCCGAGTTCGCCATTGTCGTGGGCGATCAGGTCAAGAAACAGGGGATCGGGACGCGGCTGATGAAGGCGCTCTTCCGGGCCGCCCGCGATCACGAACTTACGGTCATCGAGGGGACGGTGCTCCGGAACAATTCGGCCATGCTGAAGCTCATGAGCGATCTGGGCTTCTCGGTCCGGGGCGACCCGGATGACCATGACATCGTGATCGTGGAGCGCAGGCTCTGATTGATGTGGCGCAAGGTCGGGGATCCGGCCGCGCTCTAGGGTCGATAAGCGTTGTATCGGGAGGGGACGATGCTCGGATATATCTCGCACCACGAGTGCATGGATCACGACGCGGGGCCGCATCATCCCGAGCAGGCCGCGCGGCTCACCGCGATTTCAAACCAGCTCATCGCCTCGGGCCTCGACTACGTGCTCCGGCACTACGACGCGCCCCTCGTGACGCGGGAGCAGCTCGAGCGGGTGCATGACGCCGAGTACCTCGACCGGGTCTATGCGCTGGCACCCGGCGAGGGGATGCAGTCGGTCGAGGTCGATGGCGATACGGTGATGTCACCCGGCACGCTGCGCGCCGCGGAACGGGCAGCGGGAGCCGGTGTGATGGCGGTGGACCTCGTCATGGGAGGTGAAGCGGGACCGGTTTTTTGCGCCGTGCGCCCGCCGGGGCACCATGCCGAACGGGGCGTGGCGATGGGATTTTGCCTGTTCAACAACGTGGCGGTCGCGGCGGCCCATGCGATGGAGGCGCACGGGCTGTCCCGCGTGGCCATCGTGGATTTCGACGTCCACCACGGCAACGGGACCGAGGACATCTTTCGCGACGAGCCGCGCGTGCTGTTCTGTTCGTCGTTCCAGCATCCCTTCTACCCCTTCACGGGGCATGAGAAGGAGACCGCGAACCTCGTGGATATTCCCTTGTCGGCCACGGCCGGATCGAAGGAGTTTCGCGAGGCGGTGTCGGCTCACTGGCTGCCCGCGCTTGACACCTTTGCCCCCGAGATCCTGCTCATCTCGGCGGGCTTCGATGCCCATGTGGCGGACGACATGTCGAACGTGTCGCTGACGGATGACGACTACGAATGGGTGACGAAGGCGCTTTTGGACGTGGCGAACGCCCATGCCGGGGGCCGGATCGTGTCGATGCTCGAGGGCGGATACGAGCCCGCCGTGCTGGCGCGCTCGGTGGTGCGCCATCTGAACGTGCTGATCGGGTAGGATGGGGTTGAACCCCATCCTACGACAAGATTCCGTCGAAATAGGCGGCGATCCCGGCGGTGTCGCTGAGCGGCAGCACCTGCCCGATATACTGGTCGGGCCGCACGAGGATGGCGCAGCCCCGGTCCTTGTCGATCCCGCGCAACTCGTAGATGTTGCGCCCCGGCTTCGGGTCGATGCAGAAGAGCTTTTCGTGATCGTGCAGGCCGAGCCGACCCTTGGCTGGCTTGGCCGCGGGCGGCGCCGCCGACAGGTCGATGGTGTCAAAGGTCTCCTGCACCACCGTGCGCACGTCGATGACCGCGTCGATGTTGTCGGCGTCGCGCCGGTATCTGACCACCGGCGAGGCCGGGTCCGAGGCAAGCCATGTGGCGAGGTCATAGGCCGGGGCCTTGTCGGTGCCGGCAAGAATATAGACCCGGAACCGCCCGTCAGCGTCGTGGACATGGCCCAGTTGCATCTCCATCGCATCCGCCGCCCGCACGACCGGTGCAGAGTGGAATCGTTTGCCGATGGGTTCGCCGTTGGCCAGCGCCTGATGGGTCGGCGCGCCGGTCAGCGCGCTTTCGTCGTAGCGCACGGCGAGACCGGCGGTGAACTCGCCATTCAGTTTGAAGTGCTGGATGAAGCGCGGCTCGTCGGTGCCGTCGAGCTCGCTTTCCCCAAGGGGGGCCGACATGATCCGCGCCCATTTGTGGTCGGTCTCGACGAGCCGCCGCGCCTCTTCCCGCCGCTCGGCGGCGTAGGAGTGCAGCAGCGTCGCGGGGGCGCGACCGCGCAGCACGAGAGCCAGTTTCCAGCCCAGGTTGAAGGTATCGCCCATCGACACGTTCATCCCCTGCCCTGCCTTGGGGCTATGGGTGTGACAGGCATCCCCCGCCAGGAATACGCGCGGGGTGCGGGTCGCGGTCTCGCCATCCGGCACATCGTCGAAGGTATCCGAGATCCGGTGCCCGATCTCGTAAACCGACCACCAGACGACCTCTTTCACGTCAAGGCTGTAGGGCGCCATGATCCGGTTCGCCGCCGCGATCATATGCGTTTCGTCAAGGTTGCGGGCCGTCACCCGTTCGTCAGGATTGAGCTTGTCGAGTTCCACATACATGCGGAACAAATAACCGCCTTCGCGCGGAAGGATGAGGAGATTGCCCTCCTTGCGCGAGGTGATGAGGTTCTTGTAGCGCACGTCCGGAAAGTCGGTGTTGGCGAGGATGTCCATCACGCCCCAGGCCTGGTGCGCCGCGTCGCCCTCGAGCTTGCCGCCGATGGCCCGGCGCACGTTCGAGCGCGCGCCGTCAGCGCCGATCACGTAGTTCGCGCGAAGCGTCGTGGTGGTCCCCGCCTTCGGTCCCCCGGTGTATTCGAGTGTGACCGAGACCGGGTGATCTTCGGTCGTCGGGTCCACGCTCAGGTCGATGACCTTGAGACCATAATCCGGTTCGAGACGGGTCGGAGATTTCCGCGCCACGTCGAGGAACAGCTCGTGAATGCGAGCCTGGTTGATCAATGTATGCGGCATCTCGGACAGATCGTCGGCCACGTCCTGTACCCGCCCCACCCGGTGGATCGCGGCAGGATTGGCCGGGTCGGGCATCCAGAAATTCGTCTGGTTCACCCAATAGCTTTCGCGTTTGACCTTTTCACCGAAACCGAAGGCCTGAAACATCTCCATCGAGCGGACGTTCACCCCGTCCGCCTGCCCCTTTTCCATTGGGCCGGCCTTGGGTTCGACGATCATCGTGGTGAACTCGGGAAACTGCGCCATCTGCGCGGCGAGGCAGAGACCGGCAGGACCGCAGCCAGCGATGAGCACGTCGACCGTTTCGGGCAGCGGATCGCCGGGTTTGCGGTGACCGGTCGTTGCCGGATGCAGGTCGGGATCGCCGCCGCGAAAGCCGTCGAGATAGTACTGCATGATGATCCCTCCTCTGCTGGTGGGATATTGATATCTATACATACTATATCACGTCAAGAAATAAATATGTATGCAAATCAATTTCAGCAAGCTATTGATAGAGCGTGATTATCAGGAGGATTGCATGGAAGCCTATGGCATGGCCGGGCATCTGATCCGGCGACTCAACCAGATATCCGGGGCAGTCTTTGCCCGGCGGATGCAGGAGGCGGGCCATGACCTGACCTCGGTGCAGTTCGCGGCGATGGATGCGCTCGCGAGCCATCCGGGCATAGATCAGGCGGGAGTGGCCGCGCTCATAGCCTATGACCGGGCGACCATCGGCGGGGTGATCGACAGGTTGGAGGTCAAGGGACTGGTCGCGCGCACGGTGTCGCAAAAAGACCGCCGCGCGCGCGACCAGTCCCTTGACCTCCAACC
>LUOO01000107.1 GCA_001626765.1 Maritimibacter sp. REDSEA-S28_B5 | reverse complement strand
CTGTCACTTAGCACTTAAAGATGATAATCTGATCTTCCTTATTTCAATGACTTAGCTTTGCCCCTAAATGTGAGAATTGGCACTTAAATTAATAATGGAGACTGGACTTTAGCCCTTAATTCGATAATTGTGGCTCCGATTTTGTCGGGTTCTCATTGTGACCGAACCACTTCTATACGAGATAGACGACGCCGTGTGGGCAGAAGCCTGTCGCCGTGCGGCTGCGATCCGCAGATTCCTGGAATCCAGTTCCGGTGAGTCAACAGTGGCCGCTATTGCCGATCTTGCCTCCGAACTGCAGGTCAGCCAAGCGACGACCTACCGTTTGCTGAGGCGGTTTCGGGCGGACGGAACTGTCATGTCGCTCGTTGAGACCAAGCGCGGACGCCCGACGGGCCATCGCGCTTTGGATGCTCGGCGCGAGGAGATCATCGAGAAGGCAATCCGCACGTACTATCTGAAACCGACCCGGCCACCGGTCTCGCAGCTGGTGCGGGACATTGAAACGGATTGCGCTTCGGCAGGATTGAAGTCGCCGCATCGCCGAACGATCGAGCGGCGGCTGGGCGACCTGGACCTGCGCCACCGGGCGCAGCGTCGGGGCGAAACGCGGACCGTAAAAGCAACGACGGCGGTCCCGGGAACACTGAGCACCTCCCGACCCCTCGAGATTGTTCAGATCGATCACACGAAGGCCGACATCTTTGTCGTCGATGAGGAAACCCGCGAACCAATCGGACGACCGTGGCTGACCCTGGCCATGGATGTCTTTAGCCGTATGGTGACGGGCTTCTACTTGACCATGGATGCGCCATCCCGGCTTTCGACGAGCCTATGCCTGCTGCATTCGGTCTATGACAAGACGGCCTGGCTCAAAGCGCGCGAGATCGAAGAGCCCTGGCCCGTGGCCGGCCTTCCCGACCGGGTGCATGTGGACAATGGCGCGGATTTCCGGAGTCGCGCGTTCAAACGTGGCTGCGAGAATGCAGGCATTGCGATCGACTGGCGACCGCCGGGTACGCCGCGCTTCGGCGGACATATCGAGCGTTTGATCGGCACCCAGATGGGACGGCTGCACCTGTTGCCCGGTACGACCTTCAGCAACGCTCAGGACCTCGCGGAGTATGATTCAAGAAAACATGCGGCGCTGACCCTGCGCGAGTTGGAGCGCTATATCGCCCTCGACATTGTCGGGTCCTATCATCAATCCATCCACAGCTCGCTGAGCCGCCCTCCCCTCGCCGTCTGGTGGGACCATGAAGGCGAGATCCCTCTGCGGCTGCCTGAGGATCGATTGCAGTTCTGGGTCTCTTTCCTGCCGGAGCAGGAACGGACCTTGCGTCCAACCGGCATTCACCTGTTCGATCTGCGCTACTGGTCAGCCGCACTCAGCGCCGATGTCGGCCGGACTGAGCGGCGGCTTCTCGTGAAGTATGATCCGCGTGATATGTCGCGTGTGTTCGTGCGGCGGCCCTCAGGCAACTTCGTCGAAGCCCGCTACGCGGACCTGACCCTGGCACCCATTTCCCTGCACGAGGCTTTGACGGCGCGTCGCACCCTGCGTGAGAAAGGGCGGCGTGAAGTCGATAGCCGCGCGGTTGTGAGGACCGCACTCGAACAGCGGAAGTTGGTTGATGAGGCCGTAAACAGAACCGCTGCCGTGCGGCGCGGCAAAGCTCAGCCGAGGCGTGCCGACGACCTCCGGGATACGGGCACGCTCCGTGGTGTCGACTCCAGCAAACCGGTGCCTTTTGTTGAGGACACCGAATGAGCTGGAGCCATAATGACGAACGATCACCCTCATCTTACCGCCGACGCGGCAGCCCTGCTGTCTGAACCCCAGGCGGGACGCATTCGCGCCATCAGGTCCCGCCGTTGGGTTCTCTACCCTCGCGCAAAGCAAGCCCTCGATCGCCTCGAGGCGCTCCTTGATCATCCGAGAGGTTCCCGCATGCCGTCTGTCGCGATCTATGGCGACAGCGGGATGGGCAAGACCATGATCATGCAACGCTTCCGCGATCAGCATCCGCCACATCTTGATCGCCGTACCGGGATTCTGAAGACACCGGTCCTGGCCATGGAAATGGTTAGCCGCCCCGGCGAGCGGCGCTTCTATGGTGAACTGCTTTCCCTCCTCGGCGCACCCCAGGCACCGCGGGCCGATATTGCTCAGATGGAACAGGCGACGCTGCGGATTATGAAGGCAATCGGCACCCAGGTTCTGGTCATCGACGAGGTCCACAACATCCTCGCCGGGACCTATCGAGAGCAACGTATCGTGCTCAACATGCTGCGCTTTCTCAGCAATCGGCTCCAAATCTCACTGGTCTGCTTCGGCGTGAACGACGCCCGGGAAGCCATCGGCGGTGACGTTCAACTTGCGCGACGCTTCGAGCAACTCACCCTGAACCGTTGGGCCGCCAACGAAGACTTCGAGACGCTGATCGCGTCGATCCTGCGCAATACGCCATTGCGGCGACCCTCTGTGCTGACGCCGAAATCCCTGCGGCGCATTCTGCAGATTACGGACGGTATCACGGCGAACATCTTCCAGATGCTGGGCAGTCTTGCGATCGAGGCTATCGAGAGCGGGACCGAACACATCACCGACGGCGCCGTCGAGGCTTGGGTGCCTGCATTTGATGCCGAAGCGGTCTTCGCATGACGGGACCCCTGCCCGTCACCTTGCCACCTCTGCGCGGCGAAGTCCTGTCATCCTGGATCAGTCGCCACGCGGACTTCTATGGCGTCACGCCGTTGACCATGTTGCGCCATGGATTGCCGGATGCGACATCCCTTGAGGCAATCGATTTTTCCCTGACCAACGCCCAAGCGAACCGGATTGCGGGGATGTTCGGTGTCAGCCCGCAACTTGTACGCAGCCTGAGCTTCGCGGGTGCCCCCAAAGCGGCTCACCGGTTCATCGCCAAGAGTCCAATGCAGCGTTGCGGGCGGTGCACTCAAACCGATGTCAGCCCTCCGCCAATTCTTAGAAGCGAATTGCAGGGGTGGCGGATCACTTGCTCGCACTGTGGGGAACCCTACCAGGACAAGACCACCAGGGACGGCGAACGGACGCTTGAGCCATATCGCGCGGCAGCACGTCGCGGTGAGACCTTGTTGAACAACCACGCAGAGCGCCGCGTGGAAACATGGCTGCCACCTCTGGAGATCGCGCGGCTTCTGCTCATGCGCCGCATCCCCTGGCCGCCCCCGCGTGACGGCGATCTCTGGCGCTACCGGCTCCTCGGCGCCATCGTCCCCGATTTCGATGCCATACTGGCCAGGGAGACTTCGTTTCCACATTCGCCAAAACACCCCATCCTGCCACTCTGCATCCGACCCAGTTCCAACTGATATGAAACCCGGGCCAGATGATTCTCAGCTTAAAGTGCCAAAAATCTTCAAATCGACCGCATTCTCACATTTAAGTGCTAAGTGACAAGAGCGCGTATTTCCAGGACACCCATGCCAAGATCGGGCTGCTGCCGGGCTGGGGCCTGTCGCAGCGCCTACCGCGGGTCGTCGGGCCGTCGACGGCGAAGGAAATCTCCCTCACCGCCCGCCGCGTGCCTGCGACAGAGGCTGCTTCGCTTGGTTTTGTCACGCGGGTCGTGCCGGATGACGCGCTGGCCAGTGCCGCGCGCGAGGTGGCCGAGGGGATCGCGCAATGGGACCCGGCCCACATCGCACGGATCAAGGCGCTGATGGACGACGGCTATGCCCTGCCGCTGAGCGACGCGCTGGTGCTGGAAGTTGAGCGCGCCGCCGACCTTAACCGACAGGTCAAGATCGGCGGTCCAGGTCCGGCGTGACGGCAATCGCGCCCCGAATCAGCTGACGAATTCGGGGCCGACGTTCGACGTGGCCATACCGGTGCGGTCGGTCCGCCTGCCGTTGAGTGGGTCGAACAGGTGAAGCGCCTCTGCTGGCCAGTCGAGCCACGCCAGCATGTCTTCGCGCAGGGTGGTCGACTTGGGCAAGGTGGCGGCCACGGAGTCGCCCGACGGCATCCGGCAATGGGCCAGCCGCGCGGCGCCGAAATCCTCGATCAGCTCGATCCGGACTTGGACCTTGCCGGTGGCGGGCGAGAGGGAGACATCTTCGGACCGCAGCCCAAGGATCGTGTCGCCGGAGGCCCGGACGCCCGGCAGGTCGATCCTATGATCCTCCGCGCCGGTCAGATGACCAACACCATCGGCGATCCGGACGGGAAACAGCGACATCGCGGGCGAGCCAATGAAGCTGGCGGCGAAGGTCGTAGCGGGGTGGGCGTAGACCTCGGCCGGGGAGCCGATCTGTTCGATCCGGCCGCCGTTCATGACGATCAGCAGATCGGCCATGGTCATCGCCTCGACCTGATCATGGGTGACGAAGACCGAGGTTGCACCAAGCTGACGGTGCAGGCGCTTGATCTCAAGCCGCATCTGTACCCGCAGCTTGGCATCGAGGTTCGAGAGCGGTTCGTCAAACAGAAACACATCCGGCTTGCGCACGATGGCCCGGCCCATGGCGACACGTTGCCGCTGCCCGCCGGAGAGCTGCGCGGGACGGCGGTCCAGAAGCTCGGAGAGGCCGAGGATGCGGGCGGCTTCCTCGATCCGGGTCTGACGCTCGGGCTTGGGCAGGCGGGCGATCTTGAGCGGATAGGCGAGGTTCTCGGCCACGGTCATATGAGGATAGAGCGCGTAGTTCTGAAAGACCATGGCGCAACCCCGGTCCGAGGGTTCGATATCGTTCATCAAGTGATCGCCGATCCGCAGCTCTCCGCCGGTGATCTGCTCCAGCCCCGCGATCATGCGCAGCAGGGTGGACTTGCCGCAGCCCGACGGGCCGACGATAGCGGCGAAACAGCCATCCGGGATCTCGGCGTTCAGGCCATGAACCACCTGTTTGCCGTCATAGGATTTGCGGATGTCGCGGATGCTGACACCGGTCATGCGGTTGCCTCCATGTCGATGATACGGGCGCAAAGGGCGTCGACCGTCGCAGGCGTCAGGCCGATCCGGTCGAGATAGGGGTGGATGCCGCCGTAGGTCGCGTCCAGATGGGCCAGCAGATGCAGCATCGACTGCGGGTCGCTGCCCAGCACGGCGGCGGCAATGGCCGGGTCGGTGCCTTGTTCCAGAACATGTGCCTGAAGGCCGTCGATGATCGGCTCCAGCAACTCGCGCGTCATGGCATAGTCGGTGGCGATGGTCTCGGCATCCACCCCGCCAAGCGCGAGCAGCAGCGCGGCGATCAGCCCGGTGCGGTCCTTGCCGGCGGTGCAGTGGAACATGACCGCGCCATCGGGGGCCTCGGCAATCGCGGTCAGGGTCCGGGCGATGGCGTCGTGCCGCTTGTCGAGCGCCTGGGTGTAGAGCGTGCGCAGCACCTGATCTTCGGGAATGTCGTGGGGGATCCGCAGGCTCTCGAACAGCGGAATCTGAAGGTAGATCACCGCCGGATGGTCAGCAAAGGGGTTGGGGAAGCGTGCGTGTTCCGCCGCGTGCCGCAGGTCGATTACCGTAGTGAGCCCCATGGCGTGCAGCTGGTCCATCGCGGGGCCGTCCAGCCGGTGCAGGCTGTCGGCGCGCAGGATGCTGCGCCAGCGGGTGCTGCCCTGCGTGCCCGGATATCCGCCGAGGTCACGGATGTTATAGGCCCCCGGCACGGAAAGAATTCGGTCGAATTTCATCAGCGCAACCCCGATTTCATAAAGGATTGAATGACCTGCCTTTGCAGGACCACGTAAAAGATCAGGATCGGCAGGCTGGCCATGGTCGAGGCGGCCATCAGCGGACCCCATTGCGTCCCTTCCTGCGTGATGAACATCTGGATGCCGATCTGGACGACCGAATTTTCGGCCGTGCGGGTCAGCAGCAGCGGCCAGAAATATTCGTTCCAGGTCGAGATGAAGATCAGGATCGCAAGCGAGGCGATCATCCCGCGGAGGTTCGGCACGATGATCCCCCACAGAACCCGCCAATGTCCAGCCCCGTCCATGCGCGCGGCCTCGAGCACCTCTTTCGGGAAGGCGCGGATCGACTGGGTCAGCAGCATGATCGCCAGCGCATGGGCGAAATGTGGCAGGACCAGCGCCGTGACCGTGTCCAGAAGGCCAAGCCGGGCGACCAGCAGGTAGTTCGGGATCATCACGACCTGCAACGGGACCAGCCATGTCAGCGCGACCAGCCCGAAGACCACCCAGTCCAGCCGGAACCGGAAGCGTGCGAAGGCATAGGCCGCGAGCACCCCGGTCAGAAGCTGGATCACCGTGACGGAGGCGGAGACGACAACCGTGTTCCACAGCATCGCGCCCATGGGGATCGACTGAAGGGCCTGGGCGTAGTTTTCCAGCGACGGGGCCGTCGGCCAGAGCGTGCCTTCGAAGATGCGGTTGGCGGGCCTCAGGGAGCTGACGATCATCCAGTAGACCGGGAAGACGCAGATGAGCGACAGAAGGATCATGGCCGCATGGCCCGGCAGCATCCGGGTCGCGCCCGCGCGGCGGACAGCCCGGCGGCGCGGGACGGCGAAGGTCGCGGTTTCAGCTGTCATGGAAAGAATAGCGCTCCATCAGACGCAGCAGGAGGAAGGCGAGGGCGCCGAAGCCGAGGAAGAGGATCATCGCGGCGGCGGAACTCCACCCGACGGAGAGGGAGGAAAACCCGAACTCCCACAGCAGGTAGTAGATGTTCGTTGTCGCGCCGAGCGGGCCGCCTTCGGTCAGGACGTGGATATAGGAAAAGCTCCACTGTGCGCCCAGAAGGATTGTCATCATCACGAGGAAGAGGATGGTCGAACTGAGCAGCGGCAGGCGGATGTCGCGGATGATCTGCCAGCGGGTCGCGCCGTCCATCCGCGCGGCCTCGACCAGCGAGGGGTCGATATTGGCATTGGCGGCCGACAGGATAAGGGTCGCGAAGCCGACGAGCTTCCACCCGGTGATGAAGATGATCGTCCAGATGGCGATATCGGGGTCGTTCAGGAACTGGACGGGTTCGAAGCCAAGCGCCGTGATCCCGACATTCACCAGCCCGTGCCCGGGGTCGAGCAGCCAGCGGAAGACAGATGCGGCGACCACGGGGGCGATGATCATCGGCAGGAAGATCAGCGCGCGATAGATGTTGCGGGCGCGGGGCGGCAGATCTTCGGTCCAGATGGCGATGGCCAGCGGATCCCCAGCATGTAGATCGCGGTATTGCCAAGCGCCTGCCAGAGCTTGGGCAGGGCGAGGATGTTTTCGTAGTTCTTCCAGCCCACGAAAGTCTTGGGTGCGAAAGGGAGCATGTTCCAGTCGTAGAAGCTGAGCCATGCCGCCTGCACAAGCGGCGCGTAGATCCAGATGACGAAGGTGGCAATCGCCGGGAAGAGGAAGAACCAGGGCAACGAAAGGCGCCCGATCTTCAGGGATCGGCGCGGCTGTGCGCGGGCAGGGGTGTGGATATCGGCGACGGTCATTTCGGCTCCTCGAAGGAACGGGGGCGGATCGGGCCGACCCGGGGGCCGACCCGAAGTTCAGGTCAGCTTCCGGGCATCATGGCCTGGGCTCGGGCTTGCGCGCCTTGCATGATCTCGGCCACGTCGCCGTCGCCAAAGACGGCTTGCTCGGCGGCCTCCATCAGCGTTGCGGCGACTTGGCGATAGCTGGTGCCGGGGTACGACCGCCACGGCTCCATCCGCTCAAGCTGGGCGAGGTTCGGGCGGACCAGCGGGTTCGCATCGACCCAGTCCTTCAGATACTCCGGATCGTCGACGATGGCGGTCCGCAGCGGCAGGTAGCCAATCTTGGAGGTGATGATCGTGTAGCCCCGTTCGGAGGTGAGGAACTTCATCAGCTCCCACGCCGCGCGCTGCTTGACCGGGTCCTGAGAGAACATGACCAGCCCGCTGCCGGAATTGGTCGGCGACGCGGGACGCTCGCCAAAGCCCGGCATCTGCGCGGCGCGCAGTTCATAGTTGCCTTCGGCCTGGCTCAGCAGGTGGTTCTGCAGGGCAGATGAGTTGATGTACATCGCAAGCTTGCCCGCCGCCATGCTTTCCAGCGCCTCCCCGCGAGAGATATTGCCGTAGACGCCCGCATCCTTGAGACCGCGCAGCATGGCGACTGCCTCGATGGTCTCGGGCCGGTCAAAGGTGACGGCCGTGCCCGCATCGTTTATCACGCTGCCGCCGTTGGACAGGATGACGGATTGCAGCAGCCAGTCGTACGGGCCGACCTGCACGCCGATGATGTCGCCGGCAAATCCGTTGGCCTCGGTCTTGTCCTGAATGGTCAGGGCGTAGTCCTTGACCTCTTCCCATGTCTTGGGTGGCTGGTCGGGGTCCAGCCCGGCCTCACGAAAGAGGTCGGCGTTGTAGAATACCATCGGGGTGGAGAAGGTAGGCCTGATCAATCGGCACGGCGCCCAGCTGCTGCCCGGCGTAGGCGAGGTCCGAGAAGATCACCTGCGCGACATCCGGTGGACGGCGGGCGGCGATATCGGTCTGGACGCGGGTGCCCATGTCAAAGGCGTTCACGCCGACGCCCTCGACCTTGATCATCGGGTTCGCGGCCATGAATTCTTCGATCAGCTGAACGGTCGCGTCGTGACCCACCCCGGCGGTGGCGAGGTTGTAGTTGTAGAAACTGATCTCGACCGGTTCGATGATCTCGTCGGCCATTTGCGCCCAGACGGGGCCGGTGGCCATGGTGGCAATACCAAGCGCAAGCAGCGCGCGGCGGGATAGGGGGAAGGTCATGGTGTCTCCTGTCGGTTTGTTTGGGTGTGGTCGCGGGCCTGAGGATCAGCCCACGACCTCGGCGGCGGGTTCGGACATCAGGCGGGCGGCGTCTTCATGGCTCATCGCCATTACGGTGCGGCCTTCGGAGGGCTGGGGCAGGAAGTTCACGGTCAGCCCGCTGTCGCGCAGGGTGCAGACCGAGAATCCGGTGCCGTCGGTGGCTTCGATCGCCATGTCGCTGAAGGGCTGCATCCGGGAGTGGTGGCCGTTGCCGACAAAGACCGGGACGCCGTTCCAGATCGACACGCGGTCCTGATGGATATGGCCGCAGAAGAGGCCCAACAGGGGCCGTCCGCTCAGGACCTTGCGGAGCTTTTCGGTATCTTCGGCAGCGAGGCATTCAAAGGCCGGTTCGTCTGCACCCATCATCGGCGGGTGATGCAGGACGACCACCTTTGGCAGGTCCGCGTGACGGTCGAGCGCGGCGGCCAGCCATTCAAGCTGCGCGTCCTCAAGCGTGCCGTGGATCTGATCCGGGGTCGAGCTGTCGAGAACGATGACATGGACCCCCGCGATGACCGCCTCATGATCGTAAGGCGCGTCCAGATCGGCGCTTTCGCCCAGCATCTCGCGCCGGAAATCGGGGCGGCTGTCGTGGTTGCCAAGGGCAAAGAGGGTCGGAATATCGACGTCGTCCCAGATCGCCCGCAGGCGCTGATAGGCGACCGGGTCTTCGTTGTTGGTCAGGTCGCCGCTGACGATGATGAACTCGGGCCGGTCGGGCAGGGCGTCGATCCGGGCAAGCGCGTCCCGCAGGATCGCGGCCGTGTCGGAATAGAGGTGCGGTTCGTCAACATCTGGGTTCGACATGTGCAGGTCGGTGAGGTGAACGAAGGTCTTTGGCATCGCGGGTCTCCTTGGGCATGCCTTTCCTGATCGCGGCCGGTGGCCGCGGCGGGATGGCTGGGTCTGGCTGTTGTCCGGTGAGGCCGGAAAGGTCCGGGACTCACCGCTTGAGTTCGGGTTTTCCATCGACTAGCGTGACTATGTGACAACTGAATGAAGGTTCATTCATGAATTTGGTCAGGGCAGAAAAACCGCGCGGCGACGACAAACGGGCGCGCATTATCAAGGCAGCGGGAGAGCAGTTCGTCCTGTCCGGCCTGCAGGGTCCGATGTCGGAGATCGCCGAACGGGCGCACGTGGCGATCGGATCTCTGTACCTGTATTTCAAGTCGAAAGAAGAGTTGATCAAGGCCGTCTATGCCGATCTGGCCGCCGAGATGACGGCGTTTCTGGTCCGCGAACCCGCCCCGGACGAGCCTCATGAAGAGCGGGTGAAGCGTTACATACGGGACTACCTCGATTTCATCGCGATGGATCCGGATCGGGCGAGCCTGTTCGGTTACTGAAGTGGTCCTATCATTTCGGACAGGTTTGCAGCGTTTCTAAGGTGTATCGGGTTTAGGTTTCATGCTGCTTTTTGCTTTTCCAAGCCTGCCCAATATGCGTCGTCTGGCGTCCGCCGATCAAGCCCGGAATGGGGCCGCTTGGTGTTGTAGAAGGCCATCCAGTCCTTAACGACGCGCCGCGCCTGGAAGCCGTCGGTGATTTCCTCAAGGTAGATGGCCTCTTGTTTCAGGCTTCGCCAGAGGCGCTCGATGAAGATGTTGTCGAGGTAACGGCCGCGCCCATCCATCGAGATGCGCACGCCTGCCTCGGTCAACGTCGCGATCCAGGCTGATCCCGTGAACTGCGACCCTTGATCCGTATTCATGATCTCCGGTGGGCCGTGTTTCGCGATGGCCTCGTTCAGAGCCTCGACACAGAAGTCGGCATGCATCGTGTTCGACAGCCGCCAGCTGAGCACCTTGCGCGTGGCCCAATCCATGATGGCAAGCAGATACAGGAAGCCGTTCTTGACAGGCACGAAGGTGATATCCGCACACCAGACCTGGTTGGGTCGGTCGATCTGCATTTTCCTCAGCAGATACGGATAAACCGGGTGCTGCGGATGCCGCTGGCTGGTTCTGGGGCGCTTGTAGATTGCCTCCAGCCCCATCTTCGCCATCAGTCGGCGCACGCGATGGCGGCCCACGACGGTGCCTTCCCGGCGCAGATAGGCCGCGATCTGGCGTGACCCGAAGAACGGATACTTCGTGAACACGCGGTCAATCTCTTTCATCATCGCCAGCGTCTCGGCATCAACACCGACCGGCGTGTAGTAGAACGCCGACCGGCTCAGGTTCACCAGCTTGCATTGCCGGCTGATGCTCAGTTCGGGATGGTCGCGCTGGACCATCGACCGTTTCTTTGCCGGGCTCACCTCTTGAGCCCTTCCGACAAAAAATCGTTCTCCACCGCCAGCCTCCCGATCTTGGCGTGAAGCTCCTTGACTTCGGCTTCGGTCGGGCCGCTTTGCTTGCCGCCCGAGAATACGTCCGCCATGCCCTCGATGGCCTGCCGCTTCCACGTGCTGACCTGGTTAGGGTGCAGCTGATGCTTCGCCGCGATCTCCTGCACGGTCTTGTCGCCACGCAGCGCTTCCAACGCCACCTTGGCTTTAAACTGGTCTGTAAAGTTCCGGCGCTTCGCCATTCTCGTATCCCTTCAAAGGTTTGGGATACACCTTAGCCGACTGTCCGGATTCCTGGGACCACTTCAGTGGCGCATGGGTCGACAAGTTTGTGTCGCAAAGCAGTGTTTGAGCTACTCCCCATCTCTTGGACAGGATCTGGCGTAATTTAAGCTACTCGTTGCACCTGCTGATCGGGTTGGTTGATATCATTTCTCTGCCAGTAGACCAGCGCCGGAGGCTGGCCGCCCAGGGCTGAATGCGGGCGCTGGTGGTTGTAGAAGGTCATCCATTTCCGGATGGCCTCTTTCGTCTCCGATCCGGTCTCCCAAGCATGCAGGTAGACGCATTCGTATTTCAGGGTGCGCCACAACCTCTCGATGAAGATGTTGTCGAGGAACCGGCCTTTCCCATCCATCGATATCCTCACCCCTGATCGGCGGAGCCGATCCGTCCAGGCAAAGGACGTGAACTGGGATCCTTGATCGGTATTCATGATCTCGGGCGGGCCGAAGTTGTGGATGGCCTCGTTCAACGCGTCGACGCAGAACTGGGCTTCCAACGTGTTCGAGATCCGCCAGGACAGAACCTTGCGGTTGTGCCAGTCCATGATCGCCACGAGGTAGAGGAACCCGCGTCTCATAGGCAGATAGGTGATATCCGAGCACCAGACCTGGTTTGGGCGTTCTACCCGCAGCCCTCTGAGCAGGTAGGGATAGGTCTTGTGCCCCTTCGCCGGCCTGCTTGTGTTGGGTTTCTGATAGATCGGCATCAACCCTGTCACTTAGCACTTAAAGATGATAATCTGATCTTCCTTATTTCAATGACTTAGCTTTGCCCCTAAATGTGAGAATTGGCACTTAAATTAATAATGGA
>LUOO01000106.1 GCA_001626765.1 Maritimibacter sp. REDSEA-S28_B5 | reverse complement strand
CGCGGCGTCGCGGTGCGCGCGATTGCCGACGACCTTGGGTCCCGGCGCCTCATCCGGTCGAAGCTCTGGCAACAGATGAAAGCCGCCGGGGTGCAGATGGGCCGCGCCTCGAAGGTCGGAAACCCTTTCCTCCGAGTGATCGTCGGTCGGATCGACCTGCGCAACCACCGAAAGATCGTCGTGATCGACGGGAGCATCACCTATTGCGGGTCACAGAACTGCGCCCATCCATCCTTCCAGCAGAAACGTCGCTACGCGCCCTGGGTCGACGTGATGATGCGCTTCGAGGGGCCGATAGCCTGGCAGAACCAGGGTGTCTTTCTCACCGACTGGCTCGAAAACAAGGACGAGACCGAGGATATCGGACATCTGCTCGAAGACCGTTCGCCGCTCCACACCCCGGGCCTCACCGCACCCGAAGGGGTCGCGGCGCAGGTGGTCGCGACCGGCCCCGGCCTGCGCCCCTCGGCCATGCCCGAGATGTTCACATCGCTCATCTACTCGGCCCAGAGCGAACTGGTCATTACCACGCCCTACTACGTGCCGTCCGAAGCGATACAGTCCGCACTGGTCGCCGCCGCGAACCGGGGCGTGGAGGTCACGATGATCTTTCCCAAACGCAATGACTCGCGTCTCGTCGGCTCGGCCAGCCGCAGCTATTACGCCGATCTCGTGGCAGCCGGCGTGAAGATCCATGAGTATCGCCCCGGCCTGCTGCATTCCAAGACGCTGGTGGTCGACGGGACCCTTGGACTGATCGGCTCGGCCAACATGGACCGTCGCAGCTTCGATCTGAATTTCGAGAACAACATTCTCTTCATCGGCGCTGGACCCGCCACCGCGCTCCGGCGGCGTCAGGACGAGTATCTTGCCGACAGCGATCCGGTGACGGCCTCGGTCATCGAGGGCTGGCATCCGCTTCTGCGGCTCTGGCAAAACGCGGTCGCCATCGCAGGGCCGGTCCTGTGACGACGTGACCTAGGTCGCGTCCGCCTGCGCCTCGGGCCGGGCGGCGGCAAAGGCGGGTAGCGCGAGACAGCGCGCCTCGATCTCGGTCAGCCGGGCAAAGGGTGTCAGGTCGCAACCCCAGCGATGCGCGTTGTATAGCTGCGGGATGAGGCAAATGTCGGCAAGGCCCGGCGCATCGCCAAAGCTGAAATCCGTGTCGGGACGCACAAGCGCCTGATAGGCCGTAAACCCCCGCGCCATCCAGTCGTTCATCCACTCGGTCGCCTCGTCCTGGCTGTGACCCATGGCCTTGAGCCTGGCCGTGACGCGCAGGTTGTTGACCGGATGAACATCGCTCGCGATGACCAGCGCGGCGGCGCGCACATGCGCCCGCTCGACGGGATCTTCCGGCAGGAGCGCCGGAGTCGGATACACCGTCTCCAGCCAGTCGAGGATCGCCATGGATTGCGTGAGCACCGCGCCCTCATCGGTGATCAGGGTCGGCACCCCCTGCCCCGGATTGAGCGCAACATAATCCTCGGCGCGCTGATCGCCGGCCACGAGGTTCACCGGCACATGTTCGACCTCGATTCCCTTCATCGCAAGCGCGATACGCACGCGGTAGCTCGTGGTCGAGCGCCAGTATCCATGAAGCTTCATGTTTCGCCTTCCGTCGTCTTTCGGACAGTTTAAAGACATGCCCGCCGGAAGGCCATGAGAACCCGCAAGGTCGGCCGGGCAGCGCCCCGCCGTGCCGCCATCACTTTCCGCAGAGTTTCAGAATCGTGAGAACCGTCAGGAGCAGGATTTTCGCGTCGAGCGCATAGCTCGCGTTACCGACATAGGCAGCGTCGGCCTGCGCCTTGAGCCGCGTCGCCTCGACACCCTCCGCGTACCCCACCGTTGTCTGCGCGAGTCCGGTTATGCCGGGGCGCACCGCAAAACGGTGTCGGTAGTCCGGGATCAGGCGCAAGTATGCAAGGGAATGTCCCGTCATGTCGGGTCTTGGACCAATGAGACTCATCTCGCCTTTGAGAATATTAATGAACTGGGGCAATTCGTCGACGCGGGTGCGGCGAATGAACAGGCCGACAGGGGTGATGCGGTCGTTCTCGAGCGGATCATCGGCGCCGCGGACCTTGTCACTCGGGGCCATGCTGCGGAACTTGATGAGGTTGAAGGTCTTCTGGTCCCGGCCCATGCGTTCCTGCACGAAAAAAAGCGGACCGGGGTTATACCGTTTGTTGACGACATAAAGAACCACGGCTCCCAGCAAGAGCACGGGAAGGGCGATCACGGAGACAGCGATGTCTGCCAAGCGCTTCACATGCCAGAATATCTCGGACCTTGCCGTCGAAGGGACGAGACCGGCCCCGATGCCATAGGTCGTTTCGCCAACCGGAGCCGACATGCCCACAACGTCTCTTGCCATTTGCCCCGCCAAGTCGCTTCGAAATAATGCCAGGGTTAATGGACGGTTAAATACTTAACAAAAGGTTAACGCCTATCTTTTTGCTTTCAGTTCATGGAAAAATATTTGCCGAACACCCCGGTGCCCTTACCCGGACAATCGACAGGGGGCAGGTCTCGTTCACTGCGGACAGGTCAACGACAGAATATGAACGCGACAGTTAATCGCGCCAGGACGACTTCGATGGGGATGAAGCGTTGCAGATCGACGGGGCGAGCGTCGGGTTTCCTTCCCGGCGCATTCGGCGCAATGGACGAGGTCCCGCGCCATCATTCCAGAAGTTGGGCGAGATATCGACCATAGCCGGTCTTCCCGAAGGCCTGTGCCTGGATTTCCAGTGCCTGGCGGTCGATCCATCCGTTGCCCCAGGCGATTTCTTCCAGGCAGCCGGTTTGCAAGCCCTGCCTCTGTTCGAGCGTTCGAACGAAATTCCCGGCGTCCAGAAGCGAGCCATGGGTGCCGGTATCGAGCCAGGCGTATCCGCGCCCCATGCGTTTCACTTCGAGCGACCCTTCACGAAGATACATCTCCAACAGTGTCGTGATCTCCAGCTCTCCACGGGCCGAGGGTGTCACCTGCCGCGCCCGTGCCGGTGCGGACCCGTCTAGAAAATAAAGTCCCGTCACCGCATAGCTCGACGGCGGCACGTCAGGTTTTTCGACGATCGCGACCGCCATGCCCGTCATGTCGAAATCAACGACCCCGTAGCGCTCGGGATCGGCCACATGGTAGCCGAAGACGGTGCCACCCTCGTTCTTGGCGTCAGCCTCGGCCAGCAGTTCCGGCAGCCCGTGGCCGAAGAAGATGTTGTCACCCAGAACCAGTGCCGAAGGTGCGCCTGCAAGGAACTCTTCGGCCAGGATATAGGCCTGCGCCAGTCCGTCTGGCGACGGTTGTGCAACATATGTGAACCGCAGACCCCACTGGCTCCCGTCGCCCAGCGTGCGCTGGAACTGGTCCTGATCCTGCGGCGTCGTGATCACGCAGATTTCGCGAATCCCGGCCAGCATCAGAACCGAGATCGGATAATAGATCATGGGCTTGTCGTAGATCGGCAGAAGCTGTTTCGACACGCCCCTGGTGATCGGGAACAGCCGCGTGCCTGATCCCCCGGCCAGAATTATTCCTTTGCGTGTCGTGGCCTTCCGGGCAGGGGTCATGCTTTCAGCTCCTTCAACACGGCGGCGAGTCCGGCCCGCCAATCCGGGCGCTGGATGCCGAAATCGGATCGGATGGCATCACAAGAGAGCCTCGAATTCAGCGGACGCGCCGCAGGCGTCGGATAGTCCCGTGTCGCAATGCCGGTCACGGCCACATCGCGTCCCGCCTGACGAAAGATTGCTCGCGCAAAATCGGCCCAGCTCACGTCGGGAGCGCCCGAGAAATGATAGGTCCCGCCCGCTTGACCCGCCAGCATCGCGTCGGTGCACGTCAGGAGGGTCGCCGCGATATCCGCCGCGGGAGTCGGACCGCCGATCTGGTCATCAACGACCTGAAGGGTCTCGCGGGTTTCGGACAGGCGGAGCATCGTTTTCACGAAGTTCGCCCCATGTGCGGAAAACACCCAGGACGTCCGCAGGATGACCGTCCTGCCCCCGGCCCGTCGAACCGCGACCTCGCCGGCCAGCTTGCTTCGTCCATAGGCATTGCAGGGGGCAACCGGGTCGTTTTCGGTCCAGGCCCGGGTGCCCGTCCCGTCAAACACGTAATCGGTCGACACATGGGCAAAGGGGATCCCGGCCTTGGCACAGGCACGCGCCATTTCCGCGGGCGCCGCTTCGTTGAGGCGACGCGCCCCCGCGTCGTCCGTTTCCGCCGCATCCACCGCGGTCCAGGCGCTCGCGTTGATCACGGCACGGGGCGCGTGATGGGCGATCGCCTCGGCCGACGCGCCCGGTCGCCTCAGGTCGGCTTTCGACCGACCCAACGCGATCACGGGCATCTGCGGTGATGACAGGCGCACGAGTTCGGTTGCGACCTGCCCGTGTCGCCCAAAGACGAGAACGGTCATACCGCAACCCCGAGCCGCTGTCCGACACCCGCACGCCCCTGCAGTGCCTGCCACCAGTCCCTGTTTTCGAGATACCACCGCACCGTGCGTTCAAGCCCCTGCTCTACCGTCACCGAGGGCCGCCAGCCGATTTCCTGCCGCACCCGCGCCGGGTCGATGGCATAGCGCGCATCATGACCCGGACGATCCGGCACAAAGGTGATCAGGTCGGCATACTTCCCGTCGCGGGGCTCAAGCCGGTCCAGAAGGTCACAGATCGTGCGAACGAGTTCGAGGTTCGTGCGTTCGTTCTCGCCGCCGATGTTGTAACTGCGACCGACAGCGCCCCTCTGAACCACGGTCAGCAGAGCATCCGCGTGATCCTCGACATAAAGCCAGTCGCGCACGTTGGACCCGTCGCCGTAGATCGGAATATGTTTGCCCGCGAGGGCGTTCAGGATGGCGACCGGTATCAGCTTCTCCGGGAAATGAAACGGGCCGTAATTGTTCGAACAGTTCGTCACAACGACGGGCAGGCCATAGGTTTCGTGCCACGCCCGCACCAGATGATCCGAAGCGGCCTTGGACGCGGAATAGGGACTGCGCGGATCATAGGGTGTCGCTTCCGTGAACCGACCCTCGTCACCGAGCGAACCGTAGACTTCATCCGTTGAGACATGGTGGAACCGAAATGCCGCCGGCCGCCCTGCCCCCTCCCAGTATTGCCGCGCCGCCTCCAGCATGTTGAAAGTGCCCGTGATGTTCGTGTCGATGAAATCGCGGGGATCGTCGATGGACCGGTCGACATGGCTTTCCGCGGCAAGATGCATCACCGCGTCGGGCAAATGCACCCGAAACACCCGGTCAAGCGCCGGACGATCCCGGATATCGACCTGTTCGAACCGGTAGCCCGGCGCATTGGCGACTGATTTCACGTTGTCCAGACAGGCCGCATAGGTCAGAGCATCCAGATTGACGACCTCGTGACCCGCCGCGATGGCCTGGCGCACCACCGCTGATCCGATGAAGCCGGCGCCACCCGTGACCAGAAGTTTCATGCCGATGTCCAGTAGAAAGGGTTGGCGATGTCGGCCAGACGCGGGGCGAAAGCGTCCTTTTCGGACAGGACGGGAACAGTTGAAATCGGCCAATCGATCCCGATGTCGCTGTCGTTCCAGGCGACCGTCCCGTCACAATCCGGCGCGTAATGGTCGCTGCATTTATAAACCACCTCGGTTTCGGGTTCGAGCGTGACAAACCCGTGCAGGAAACCCTCAGGCACCATCAACTGCCGACCATTCGCAAAGGAAAGCTCCACGCCGACCCATTGTCCGTAGGTCGGGGAACCCTGCCGAATATCGACCAAGACATCCCATAGCGCACCGCGACCGCAGCGCACCAGTTTCGCCTGGGCATGGGGTGGAGATTGATAATGCAGGCCCCGCAGCGTTCCCCTGGCCTTGGAAAACGAGTGATTGTCCTGCACGAAGTCATAATCCAAACCCGCATCTCTCATGCGGTTTTTATTCCAGCTTTCACTGAAAAAACCACGCGCGTCTCCGAACCTGCGCGGGGTAAGGATCAATGCTCCCGAAAGTCCCGTCTCTTCAATCTGCAATTAAATGTCTCTGGTTTCCAAAGCCGCAAGATCGGGCATGATACACTTTCAAATAGCCCAGTTCCCTGCCCGTTGAAACTGCTATCAGGTTTACACCTTTAATCCCGCCCCTGATCGGCCTTCTCGGACGACCCAAACCATATGGGCGGCACAAACGAATCAAAGTAACTTGTTATTTAAACAGTAGTGTGCAAAACAAAAGTAATCCAGCGCGGGGGAGGTCGGGGAAAACTCTTTCGGAACGGGATTGCGTTTCAGACAGACCGAGATCGCGCAATCGCGCGGCGACTGGACCCTTGGGAACGGCTCCATCGGTGTTGGACGAAGGCTTGATGGGACGGTAGATGCAATCCAACAAGGATGACGAAGAACTCGACATTCTCGCGGTCGCCGGGGCGCTGTGGCGTGGCCGCCTGATCGTGATCGCCTGCGCGATGCTTTTTGCGATCGTCGGCGGTTACTACGCCTTGAAGATCGCGACACCAAATTATGTAGCAACCACGACAGTCGCGCTCCAGCTTCAATCCGAACCCTTGATCAGTTTCGACAGCATCCTCAGCGGTTTGTCTACCGAAGCGGCGGCGATCAACACGGAGCTGGAAGTCATTCGGTCGCGTGGCCTGGTCGAAAAACTCGTGCGCGCACTCGACCTTCACGACGACGCCGAATTCAACCCTGCCCTGCGCACCTCGGGCCCCTTGTCACCTTATCAGATCAGGATCAAGCTCCGTCGCCTCCTGTCTGGGGAAGACGTCCAGACGGCCGCCGATATTCCCGAACACCTGATCATCGACCGCGTGGTGGACGAGGTCCGCAATGCAATCGCGGTGTATAACCAGAAGAATACCTACGTGTTCGTCATCCAGGTGAAATCGACGAACGCCGAGAAATCGGCACGCATCGCCAATGCCCTCGCCGATCTCTACATCCAGGAACAGATAGACGTGAAATACCAGGCGACCGAGAACGCCGTGACCTGGCTGTCCGAACGTGTTGCGTCACTGGCTATCGAACTCGAGGACCAGGAAAAGGCGGTCACGGATTTTCAAAGCCAGATGCAGGTGGGCTCGATCGAGGGTGCCGAGGCGATGAGCCAGCGTGTGCGGGACATGCGGGACCGCAGCCTGACCACCGCCGGTGACCTCGCGCGCGTAAACGCGCAACTCGCCCGGTTGCAGTCCGCTTTCGACGCTCAGGACGTCGAGGCGCTTGCCACCGCACTGGACGATCCGAACCTCCGCAGTCTCGTGGACCAGGCCCGGAACGGCGACGGTGAGGCGCGTACGGCGATCCTCGCGCGGACGCAGGTCACGATCGACCGTTTGACGGCCGAAAGCCAGCGGATCGAGCAACAGCTCGGCATCGTGAACAACGCTTTGCGCAGCCTCGAGGACCAGTTCAACGAGGACTCGCAACAGCTGATCGAACTGCAACAACTGCAGCGTGATTCCGATGCAACCCGCACCCTATATGAAATCTTTCTCACGCGCCTGAAAGAAACCAGCGTCCAGCGCGGGCTTCAACAGGCCGACACCCGCGTTCTTTCCGAAGCGACGCCAGGCATCTACGTCGAACCCCGCAAGTCGCGCATCGTTCTGGTGTCGTTCATCCTGGGCGCGATGGTCGGCGCGGTCGCGAGCCTCGTGCGGCAATTCCTCTATTCCGGGGTGCGCACGGTCGGGGAGCTTGAACAGGTCAGTTCCCATCATGTGTTGGGTCAGATTCCCCTTATTCCGATCCGCGAACGCAAGGCGCTCCTGCCCTACCTCGGCGAAAGCTCGACCTCCGTCGCCGTCGAAGCGGTGCGCAATCTCCGGACCTCGCTTCTTCTGTCCAACCTCGCGCAACCGCCGCAGGTCATCCTGTCCACGTCGGGCATTCCGGGGGATGGCAAGACGACGTTGGCACTGTCGCTTGCCCATAACCTGGCCGGACTTGGAAAGAAGGTCATGCTGCTCGACGGGGACATGCGCCGACGGACCCTGAACGAATATTTCAACATACCCGAGAACCAGATGGGGTGGAACGAACTCGGCCCTCGCGAAGACAACAACTTCCGCGCCGCATTATACCGCGATCCGGGTCTGGACGCCGACATCCTCGTTGCGGCCGACAGCCGGATGAACGCGGCCGACGTCTTTTCCTCCGACGACTTCCGCGCCCTTCTGGCCGACCTGCGCAGGAACTACGACTACATCGTGCTCGATACGCCGCCGCTTCTCTTGGTTCCGGACAGCCGCATCATCGCGCCTCTGGTGGACGCCATCCTCGTCTCGGTGGCCTGGAACAAGACGCCGCGCCACGTCGTCAAGGACGTCGTCCGGATGCTCGGCAGCGAAGATCCCAACAAGATCGGCTTTGTCCTTACCCAGGTCAGCGCCACGGGTATGCGCCGCTACGGTGATGGCGGTCACTACGGCGCCTATGGTGGCTACGGGCACGGTTACTACGCGAAATGACCATGTTCCACGCCCCTTTGACCGAAGGCAGGGCAGGCGCCGCGCATGACCCCGCGGAGCCCATCAGGACAATGAGACTACAGTTTCTCCTGTCTCTCATCGCCAACGTCTCGCGTGTCCTTCTGGGTTTCGTGTTCTTCTGGCAGGTCTCGCAGGCACTCGGGCTCAAGACCTTGGGCGAGTATCTCTATGTCACCGCGGCCTTGGGGTATTTCGGAACCCTGATCGACTACGGCTTCAACCTTTTCGTGCTGAACACTGCCTCGCGCTCGGCGGGATCGGTGCGCCCTCTGTTTCTGAGGGTCGTCGTGTCGAAACTGGTGCTGACGGCGTTGTCCGTCCTGATCCTCGTCGGTCTCTACGCTATCGCCTTCACCGCGCAGGGACTTGTCGTCACCGCGCTCTTCTTCGCGATCATGGCGCTGCAATCCTTCTCGGGTCTCCTGATCCAGTTCTTTAAGGCGCTCGGACGCTTCGAGCACGAATTTTCCTCTGCGATACTTGCGAGCGCCCTGCCGGTCGCCGCGGTCTGGGTCTGGGCCGACAGCCTGACGCTTCCACAACTCGCATGGATCGTCCTGGCCATCCGTCTCGTGGTACTTGCCTTCCAGGCTTGCGTGTTCCTGCGCCTGACCCGCGGACAGACATGGGCCGCCCTGGACGAGGCGATCGAACGGCTGCTGCCACGCGCGCTCCGGGATATCCGCGCGAACTTCAAATACGCGCTCTTCTCGGTGCTGGGCGCGGTGTTCCTGAGCGTCGATCTGGTGGTGATGCGGTTCGTCCTGGGGCCGGAGGACGTGACGATCTACGGCACCGCGATGAAGGTCATCCTGGCCGGAATCCTGTTCTTCGAAGTCTTGAACGGAACATTCACCCCGCGCCTCGCTCGTGCCCATACGAAAGGCGACGGCGCGATGAACAAGGAAGCGAGCCGTTTCATCACGATCATGGGGATCACCGCGGTCGTATTCAGCAGCGCGATCTTCCTGTTCGCCCCTGCGGCAATCTCGGTGGCATTCGGGCCGGAGTATGCCGGGGCGGCAGACCTGGTCCGTGTCCTGTCGGTCATCCTCCTTCTGCGCGTATCGGAGATGACGATCGGGCCGCTCCTGACCGTCTACGGGCTTCAAGGTTTCCGAGCGCGCGTTATGACCATCGTTCTGCCGGTCCACATCACCCTCAATCTCGCCCTGCAACCGCAGTTCGGAATCCGGGGCGCTGTGGCGTCGCTCGCTCTCTCGTTCCTACTCCTGTTCATCCTCAACACCGTCTACCTGCTCCGCCACCGGGATCGCTGCACGATGGCCCCATCCGACCGCGCGCTCACGGGCGCAATGCCCTCGGGTCCGACCGTCCCGTCACCCTGACCACCAACATCGAATTCGAACACCAGCCCCTTTATGGACCCAGCCCAGGACCACACCAAATTGACCAGCCCGCACGACACGCGCCTTGATCCGACAGGGGAAGCGACACGGAACCGAACGCAAGGCACCCACCGCAACCGGACGGTCCTGCTCGTCCTGAATTACAGGAACTGGACGGACTGCGTGAACTTTCTCCAGTCGGTGCTGGAGCATGAGCTGACCAATGCGGACATCGTCATTCTCGACAATGCGTCCGGCAACGACTCCGTGCCGGAAATCCGGGACTGGATCGACGCGCGCTTTCCCGCGGATGCCCCGCCGTTGCTCGATCCGTCCCGCTTCACGCTGGGCACGACGCGTTTTGCTGCACATGTGGAACCCGTCTACGTGAAAGGTCGTGTGGCGCTGTTTTCCTCGGATCAGAACTACGGTTTTTCCGGGGGCAACAACGCGCTCGCCCACATCGGGCGTGCTCTGGGCCACGAATTCCTCTACCTGCTCAATAGCGATACCCTGTTCACGGATCGCTTCGCGGTGTCCAAACTCGAGGCGCTGCACGACGCGGACCCGCTCGCCTATGCCTCCGGACCCTGCGTGATCAATTTCGACGGCAGCTTCGACTCGCCGTTCCGGCGGGACAGCTTCTGGGGCGATGCGCTTTACTATGGCCCAGTGAACCGGATCCGGCGTCTTTTCAGCCTTCCGATCCTGCAATTCGACATCAGCGCGCTGTCCCGTCCGAGTGGCGCGCAGGTCTACAAGATCTCCGGCGCCGCGATGTTCTTTCCAACCGCGCGTTTCTTCGAACTCGACGGTCTCGACGAAAACGTGTGGCTTTCGAGCGAGGAGGCCATTCTGGGCGAGAAGGTCCTGAAGGCGGGGGGCAAGATCATCTATCTGCCCACAACCGTTCTTCTGCACGTCAAGGCGGCCTCGCCGCGCCCCAAGGCGAAAAGGATCGACATCCTCGCCAATCACTTCACGCAGAGAAACTACTACTACCGCCGGTATCGCGGATACTTGGGCTGGCAGATGGCGCTCCTGCGCGCCGGTCAGCGCGTCCGGCTCCTGATGGCGAGGCTCTAGCCCATGGCCGCACGCAAGAGACTGGCGGTCCTGTGCTCCACGGACTACGCGACCTATCCCGTGGGCGGGATGATGTCCTTCATCAAGGACGCGGCCCCTGAACTCGCGCGCCGGTTCGACGTGGATTTCTGGGGCGTGGACGCCGGTGCGGACGTGGACAGCTTTTCCACTGCCGGGCAGCGCTTCCCGGTCCGCCATTTCGGATCGGTAAAGACTGGGCGCCGACTGTTGCCCAACATGGTGCGCGTGACATGGCACCTGTGGCGCAACCGCAAGGCGCTCTGGTCAGGAGGCTACGACGGCCTCTACATCCACGGCCTCCCCCTGAACGCGGCCCTGCCGCTCGGACGCCCCGGACCGAAGGTGATCAACCACGTCCACGGGCTGACCAACCCCTTTCTCATGCATGGCGCACCCGGCCCGGCCATGCGCCAGATCGCAAAAGGATACGAAAGGTTTCGCCGGAGCGTGATCGCCAAGAGCGACCTCGTGCTGCTCGCAGCCGACCACAAGGGCATCGACGCATTCCGCGCCGCCCATCCCGGCGACACGCGCATCGAGAAGATCGAGAACTTCAGCGACACGACGATCTTCGGCGCACCCGCGGCACCGCCGGACCGGGCGGCACATGGTCTCGGTGACGCGGACCGGCTGATCGTCCACGTGGGGCGCTTCGCCTATCAGAAAGATCCCCTCCTCGCCCTGCGTGCCTTTGCGGCCTATGCCGGATCGGCCCCTGCGACCGACCGCCTCGTCATGATCGGCGACGGCCCCCTCCTCGCCGAAGGCAAGAGGCTCGCCAGGACGCTCGGGATTGCAGATCGGGTGCAGTTCCTGGGACATCAGCCCCGCGATGTGATCGCGTCGTGGCTCGCGGCGGCCGACCTCTATTTCTATACCTCGCACGCCAACGGTTACCCGATCTCTCTGGCAGAAGCGGCGCAGTCCGGCCTTCCCATCGTGAGTACGGCGGTGACTGGCGTTCATGACCTCGTCCACCCTGGGGAAACGGGGGCGCTGGTGCAGGATCGTGACCCCGCGAGCTTTGCCGCGCCCATCGCAGAAACACTTGCGAACCGCCACGTCTACGGTGCCCGCGCGCGTGAAATGGCCGCGCGGTTCACGCCGGAGATCATCCTCGACCGCCTGTGCCGGGAAATCGCCGATGTCCTCTGACGCCAAGGGCAAGACCGTCGCGATCCTTGGCCCGGACGGCGCCGGCAAGTCCACCGTGCTCGACCTTGTGCAGAGGCGGCTTCGCGATGAGGGCGAAGATGTCGCCTATCGCTATTTCGCGCCGGGCTACCTGAAACGCTACCGGCCAAAGCCCGATGCCCGCGTGACGACGAACCCGCATGAGACAGGCCATTACGACCCCCTGCGGACCGCCGCCAAGATCGCCTTGATGGTCTACGAGTTTCGCATGGGCATGCCGCAGGTGCGGCGCGCCCATCGCCTGACGCTCTTCGATCGCTATATCTTCGATCTCCTGATCGACCCCAGGCGCCACCGGATCTTTCCGATGCGCGGTTGGATGCGGGCCATGGTTGCCCTGGCGCCCAAACCCGACCTGCTGATCGTGGTCAGCGCCCCGACCGAGGTCATTCAGGCCCGCAAACAGGAGGTTCCGGCGGAGGAAACCGCCCGACAGGTCGCTGCATACGAAACCCTCGCCCGGTCCATGCCAAATGGCTTCGTCGTTCACAACACCGCTTCGCCGGAAGCTGCGGCGCAGGCCGTGATGTCACATCTGGACAAGCTGCGATGATGGACCTGACACCTCTCTTCGGTCCGGCGGGGGCACCTGACAGCCGCGAAATCCCGTTCCGGGTCTTTCCCCGAAGGGGACCGGAGCGATGGCTGCTCGACCGGGACCAGAGGCGCCCCTGGCACCTCGAAACCTGGCCCCGCGCCAACCTGCGGGCCCGCGCGATCTACCGCGCGGCGACGGTCATGGGTTTCGCAGGCCTACACCTGCCGTCCCGGACCGACGTCTTCCGGGTCGCTGCTTCTTCCGTCTACGGCCAACTTGCGGAGCGGTTCGACAGGCTTGGCGTATTCCTGGGAACACCCGGCCCGAACCGAAAATTCGTGGTCTATGCCGCGCGTCCCGGCACATCCGTCTTCGTCAAGGTCCCGCTGGGTCCGGTCAGTCGCGCGCTGGTTGCGCGAGAACAAGCCGCGCTCGCCGAGCTGGCTCGTGACCCGGCCTTCGCCTCGTTGGTCCCGCGGACCGAAACAATCGCCGGTCAATTGGCCATCGAGAACATGGCGACGGACGGCACCGGTCATGCCGCCCTGGATCTGGCCGAAGTGGCCCGCATCCATGACATGCTCTACACCCGGTCCGCCGGGACGCGCCGTCTGTCCGAACTGCGCACCGGGTGGTCGCGGCTTCACACCGGCGACCCCGTGCCACATGACCCGCCGACACGCTCCGCCATCGACAAGGCCCGCACGGCCGCTCACCGCTTTCTCGACACCCTGCCCAACGACCTGCGGGTGCCCTGCTACATGGCACATGGCGACTTCACCCGCTGGAACGTCCTGCGCGCGCGGGATGGCAGTGCCCGGATCATCGACTGGGAACTCTACGGACTGAAACCCCGTTGGTTCGACCTCATCCACTACATCGCGTCGCAGGACATCCTGGTGGGGCGGCGTCCGGTGGGCGACATGTTGGCCAATCTGGAAACTGCCGCCGGGACACTGGGCCTCGTTGCTGCCGAGCACGGATGGAGGCGGCAGGTCGCATTGTATTTCTGCGATCAGACGCTCTCCTATTGCGGCCTGTATGAGCGGCAATCCGACCTTCATGCACAGGCATTTCGGCAACTGGAGACCTGGACCGGAATCCTCGGACGTTTGACCGAAGCCGAGGGTCCGCGCGGGGGCAGCGCGTGATGGACTTCGCCGGATACAGATACGTCGCGATGCTGGTGGTCCTGATCGAGATCGCCGTCATTCTGATGACATATCGGCGCAACCCGAAACTGGCCATCTACGTGGTCCTCCTCAGTATCGTCCTGAAAGGACAGTATCTTTGGTTCGGGCGAGCCATCTTCGCCTGGCAGGTCGCGTCGATCTTTGGACTGGCCTATATCGGGTCAGGACAGATCCGACGGACGGCACGCAATGCCGGGCGGGCGCTCGGCTTCATGCGAATGTCGATGCTGCTTTACTTCATCTACACGATATCCATCTCTTTCCCCATGTGGCTCGTGTTCAGTGCCGAGGGACTGGGCAACGCCGGAACCGAAGTGAACGCGACGCGGATACTGACCCAGCTTGTCTACTTCGGCTTCGTCATCGGCCTTTTTGGATTGGGGCTGCGCGCCGGACGGCACCTGACGACGGCGTCGTTGCTGAACGCCATCATCATCATCGCCGCCCTCGCTGCTTATGGAGCGATCCTGCAGACGCTGATCATGCACCTGGTCGGGATTAACATCTTCCCCATCATCGGTTCCGACGACACGACCCGCTCCGCCTTCATCCTGGGATCGACGTTTCGCGCCAATTCTTTTGTGGGCGAGCCCAAGCACCTGGGTCTTCTGATGTCGATGGGCCTGATCTCCTATTACCTGACACGCCTTTTCCGCATCCCGGCAGGCGGTCGGTTCGCATGGCACAAACCGCTCGCCATGACGGCTGCGCTGATCCTCAGCCTATCCACGACAGGGATCGTGATCACGGCAGGCGGCATCGCCGTGGCATCGACGATCTTCTACCGCCGCCTGAGAGCCAGCGACCTAGCCGCCGTCAGTATCCTCGTCGGGGTGCTCCTGACACAGGTCATCGGATCGGGCGCCGATTTCGGGTCTTCTCTCGAACGACAATTGAGCAAGACGGATCTGGAAGTGCAGGACCAGAGCGTTCGCGACGGGTTGTTGGCCAACAAGAGCCTTTTCGTCACGGGCACAGGCCTGGGCAACATTCACCTGATCGCGGTGGACCATCTTCCCGCGACCTTCCCGCTGTTTCGGGACCAGGGCTACAAGGCGAACTCGGGCCTGTTCTTCGTGGTCGGCGACAGCGGTCTCATCGGCCTACTCCTGCTTGTCGCGAGTCCCTTCTTCGCGCTTCAGGGCTACGCCCGGATGCGACGCCGCCTGGCACCGGATCAAAGGAAAGAGGTGCTGGCAAGTCTGGCGCTCCTGCTCGTCTCGGGCTTCAGCTTTCTTCTCAGGTATGACCCCGGCTACTTCCTGTTCTCCGGCTTCGTCTTCACCCGCCTCGCCCTCGTCCGCCAAGCGGCGCTCGGGCATGACCCCACGCTTGTCCCGACTGCCGGGGAAACCCGACCCCCGCACACACCCCCGCCAACACCCGTCGGCACGCAACCTGTCTGATTGTCCGCAATGTCATTTCGAACCTCATTCATCGTCCCCCTGCTCGAGCACCTGCTGCGTCGGCCGGTGCAGCTTGACCCGGACATCCCCGCGCGCGTCCTGCTTGGCCGCTCCCTCGCCGTGGCGGTCGGACTGCTGCGTGGAATGGTATTGATCCGCCGCCGTATCGTGCTGGAATCCGGCGCCCGGATCGGTGACGCGCGCCGGTTTAGGACCTCGGGCGGGCTTGTGCGCATCGGCGCGATGAGCCGGGTGGACTGCACCTCGCGAGATGGGATCGTGGTCGGCCGCAACTTCAAGCTCGGGGCCTATTCGCGCATGATCGCCAGCGGCACGCTAGCGGACCTGGGCAAGGGCATCGTCATCGGGGACAATGTCGGCATCAGCGAATTTGCCTATATCGGCGGCGCCGGCGGGCTGCGGATTGGCGATGACGTGATCGTCGGGCAGTATTTCAGCGCGCATCCGGAAAACCACGTGGTTTTGGACCCGACACGACCGATCCGCGAACAGGGGGTAACGCGGTCGGGCATCGTCATTGGCCCCGACTGTTGGATCGGTGCCAAGGTCACCGTGCTGGACGGCGTCACGCTTGGCAGGGGATGCGTGGTCGCGGCGGGCAGCGTGGTGAACCGCAGCTTCCCGGACTTCTCGATCGTCGGCGGCGTGCCCGCCCGCCTGCTCAGGTCCCGTGCCGACAGCCTGGACACGGGGAAGAACGCCCCATGACCGAAGCCGTCCCCCTTCTGTCCCCGAGGTCCCGTCTCACGGCGGCCTTTTTCGACCACATGAACGCGCAGGGCCTGCCATGGGTCGTCATGAACAATTACGAGGCCTTGCCCCATGTGATCCCGTCCGACATCGACGTCTCGGTGCCGCCCGCGCTCTTTGCTCGGCTCGATGGTTTCGTGCAGAGCTTCGCCGCGGGCCAAGGCGCCCAGGTCGTGCAAAAACTTTGGCACGGAAATCAGAAATGCGCCTATGTCCTCGCGACCGGACCGGCAGGCAGGCGCGAGTTCGTGCAGCTCGACTGTTTCACGGCCTTCTCGACCAAGAGCGCGCCCGCGCTCCTGCCCCATGACGAATTGATCGCGGGCCGGCGCAGGCTGCACAATTTCCACGTGCCGCGTCCGGAGGTCGAGCTCGTCTTTACCGCCATGCGCCGCCTGTTCAAGAACGACTGGTCGGAACGCCACTGTGCCCGCATCCGCGAACTTCATGCGCGGATCGACAGCCCGGACTGGCTGCCCCGCCGCCTAGACTGGCTGCGCCCCACGCTGGAGGCGGCCATCGAGGGCGATAGCGCGACGGCTTCGGCACGACGCGACCGGGACTGGGTCGCCCTGCGAAAACACGCGGCCGGGAACCTGAGCGCGCGCGAACGCCTGTCCAACGCCAGCGTGCAGGCACGGCGCATCGCCACCCGCCTGCGCTACGAAACCGGACAGCTCGTCATCCTCGCGGCACCGGAATCCGCGCTCGGCGAGGCCGCGCTTGCGTCGCTCGACCTCGTCTTCCACCGCCGCCTCATCCTCACCGCCCGCGGCACACCGGGCCTAGCGGCCAAGCTGTCGCTCCTGAAACGGCGCAAGGGACTAATCCTCGTCATTGCCGACAACGCGCATCCAGAGGGGCAGGTGCTCGCGCGGTGGCTGTCGCGCCTGGGTCTCGCCGATCTCCTGCTCGTGCCTGCGGACGACCCGGAACCAACATTCGTCGCGCAGCATATCCCACTTGCGCCCACGCGTTTCGGCTCCGACGCGGACGCTATCGAGGCCATCATCGCGGTGCAAAGTGCCAAGACCGCGCGCGCGATGGCGCGGGGCGGCACACAGACCAGCGGAGGCTTGCGATGACCCGAACCCGCGCCAAGGTCCTGCTCATCGCCTATGCCTGCCGACCCGGCGAAAGCTCGGAGCGGAAGGTCGGCTGGCATTGGGCCCGTCTCATCCAGCGCCACCACGACGTGACCGTGCTGACCCGCGAAAGCCACAGGCCTTACATCGAGGCGTGGATCGCCGCGGGCCACGAAGAGGGACCCTTTCCGCAATTCGTCTTCTACGACCTGCCGGAGCTGGTCGCCCGCTTCAAACGTGGCGAACGCGGGCTGTATCTCTATTATGCGGTCTGGACCTATTTCGCCGTGCGGCGCTGTCGCCTCATGAACCGGGACGGGCGCTGGGACCTCACCCATTTCCTGACCTTCGGAACCCTGCTCTGGCCCCAATTCGGCTACCGCATGAACACACCCTACCTGCTTGGCCCGGTGGGCGGCGGCGAACGCATACCGCTCGCCCTGCGCCGCGCGTTCGGGCCTGCGGGGCAAGCCCGGATCGTCACCCGCCGGCTCGTGCAGAAGCTCATGGCGGTCAACCCCGTCTTTCTCGCCAATCTCGGACGCGCTGACCGCATCTTCGTCCGCACCGCCGAGACGCTCGACATGATCCCGACCCGCTATCATCCCAAGACCCAGCTCCTGCTCGAAACCGCCATCGGCCCCGAGATGGGACCGCCTGAACCGCCGCAGCGGAACCAAGCCGTGCTTCGGATCGTGTCGGTGGGGCGCCTGATCACGAGCAAGTTCAATCCCCTGATGCTGGAAGCCTTCGCCAGTTTCAAATCGCACTGGAACGGCCCCTTCGAGGTCACCATCATCGGTGACGGCCCCGAACGCACGCGGCTTGAAACGCTGCGGGACGAACTCGGCCTGACCGAAGTCACCTTCGTGGGCAAGAAATCCTCGGACGAGGTCCAAGCCGCCCTTCGGGCAAGCGACATCTACTTTTCCACCACGATGAAGGAAGCGGGCACCTGGGCGTTCTTCGAAGCCATCGCAAACCATCTGCCGGTCGTCTGCCTGAAGGTGAATGGCCCAGACATGATCGTGGGCGACGGCTGCGGTATCAAGGTCGCCCCCACCAGCCACGCCGCCGCCCGCGACGGGCTGGCCCAAGGACTTCTCCGACTGGCCGAGGATGCCGACCTGCGGCGGCGGCTCGCGGCAAACGCCCTCGACCATGTCGAGACGCACTTCACGTGGGAACGGATCGCGCGGACGATAGACCAAGCCTACGCGGACCTGCTCGATCGCCCCGACCGCCCCCGCCCAAAGGTCCGGTCCTCGAAAGCGGCCACCAAGCCATGATCGTCTTCTGTCATCTCTTGAACGACACCTCCGGCAGCCCCGTTGTCCTGAAACAGGCGATCCGGGCGCTGCGCGATGCGGGTGGGGACGGAATCCTTTTCGTCGGGAGCCAGGGCCGGGGGCTCCTCGAAACCGCTGGCCTGCCCATCCGTCGCTATTGGTATCGTCGCAGCAGGTTCCGCATCGTGACCCTTTTCTCTTTCTTCGCGAGCCAGTTGTTGCTGTATCGCGCCTTGTCCCGGGCCAGCCTGCCGCACGGGGCGCTGATCTATGCGAACACGCTCCTCCCCTTTGGCGCGATGCTCTGGGGTCGTCGCCATGGCCATCCGGTGCTGTGCCATGTGCACGAAGTCTCCATCTCGCCCCGGCCGCTGCGCAGCTTCCTGCTCTTCGTGGCGTCCCGCACCTGCAACCAGACGATCCATGTCTCTCGGGACAATCTGGACCGCCTGCCGGTGCCAGGTGTTGCCGCCAAGATCATTCCCAACCCTGTCGCGCCCGATCTCGTAGCGCAGGGCGCAGACACGCCCTATCTGCCCCGACGCTCCGGGCGGTTCGACGTTCTCATGCTCGCCTCGCCCCGCGACTTCAAAGGTGTGCCGGAGTTTCTGGCCCTCGCCCGCACATTTGCCGACCGCGAAGAGGTGGGTTTCACACTGGTCCTGAACGCCGATCGAAACGAGGCAGACCGATACGTTCCACACGGTCAGCGGCCTGCGAACCTGACCGTTCACCCGCGCACGGACCGTCCCGGCGACTTCTATGCCAAAGCGGACGTGATCCTGAACCTCTCTCGCCCGGACGAATGGATCGAAACCTTCGGACTGACACTGGTCGAAGGCATGGCCTTCGGGCTTCCGGTCATCGCACCTCCCATCGGTGGCCCGGTCGAAATCGTGCAAGGCGCGCCGGAGGAGGTGGGATACATATGCGATGGGCGCGACACGGACAGGTTGGCCGCATTGCTCGACAGTCTGATCGCTGATCCCAAGGAGGCCCACAGGCTTTCGGAAGCAGCACGCCGGCGCGCCGCATCATATTCCCAACAGCATTTTGCCAGGCAGCTTGCAACGCTGACCAAGACCTTGGACCAAGGAAGGGCGGGGCCATGAAAAGCGCCATCATCGGCACCGTCGGCGTTCCGGGCCGCTATGGCGGTTTCGAAACCTTGACCGAGAACCTGGTCCGGTTTCACGACACTCACAACGGACCGGGTGAAATAACGGTCTATTGCAGCGCACCTGCCTATGACGAACGTCCAAAGACCTATCTGGGCGCGCGCCTGCGGTATCTTCCTCTCAAGGCCAACGGTATCCAAAGCATTCCCTACGACATGCTCACGATGCTCGACGCCGTCGCGCGCCGTCAGGACGCAATGCTCATCCTGGGCGTGTCGGGGGCGGCCCTTCTTCCCTTGGTGCGCCTGTTTGCGCCACGGTGCCGGATCGTGACGAACATCGACGGGCTGGAGTGGAAACGCGACAAATGGCGGGGCGTCGCGAAATGGTATCTCCGCCTGTCCGAGAAAATGGCGGTGCGCTGGTCGCACGCAGTGGTCGCCGACAACCTCGCCATCGCCCAACACGTGCGTGACGCCTACGGTCAGGAGGCCGAGGTGATCGCCTATGGCGGCGACCACGCCATCGCCCCCGTCCCTGACCGCCCGGATCAGAGCGTTCTTGACGGGCTGCCCGCACATTACGCGCTCGGCCTATGCCGAATCGAACCCGAGAACAACGTCGCGATGATCCTCGAAGCCTTTGCACGGGCCGACCGCCCGCTTGTCTTCGTGGGGAACTGGGCACACAGCGCCTATGGGCAAAGGCTCAAGGTGCAATTCGGGGGCCGACCGAACATTCACCTTGTGGATCCTGTCTATGATCCGGCCACGTTGCAGTCGATCCGACGACGCGCCCAAATCTACGTGCACGGCCATTCGGCGGGTGGCACGAACCCGGCGCTCGTCGAAATGATGCACTTCGGGGTTCACGTCCTCGCCTACGACTGCCCGTTCAATCGCTTCACGACGGAACAGGCCGCGACGTATTTTTCGTCCGCCGACGACCTTTGTGAGCAAGTGAAGCCGGACAACTGCGCGCATCCCTCCAATGGCACGTCGATGCTCGAGATTGCCGAGCGGGAATACACCTGGGACGGCATTTGCGCCCGCTACTTCACGCTCCTGACACAGAAACGACCCGCGGGCGGGATCGGAAAGGACGACGCATGACGAGGGTTCTGGTGACGGGCGGTGCCGGTTATATCGGGAGCCATACCGCGCTCGCGCTTCTGCGTGCCGGTCACGACGTGCTTTCCTTCGACAATTACGCGAACAGCAGCCCGGAAGCTCTGCGTCGCGTCACTGTTCTGGCCGGAAGGAGCCCCGAGATCGTCGAAGGGGACATTCGCGACCGCGCCGCGCTTGATGCCGTGTTCTTCCGGTTCCGCCCTGACGCGGTGATCCATTTCGCGGGGCTAAAGGCCGTCGGAGAGTCGGTCGAACGACCGCTGGCCTATTACCGGACCAATGTCACCGGCACCCAAGAGGTGCTCGAAACCATGCAGACACACGACTGCCGCCAGATCGTTTTCTCGTCATCCGCGACGGTCTACGGCGAAGCACGGTACCTGCCCTTCGACGAGGACCACCCCCTCGCGCCGACCAGCCCCTATGGTCGCACCAAACTTTTCGTGGAGGACATCATCCGCGATTGGGTACACGCCCGGCGTGGAACGAGCGCGGTGATGTTGCGGTACTTCAACCCCGTCGGCGCCGACATGTCCGGGCAGATCGGCGAAGACCCCAACGGGATCCCCAACAACCTCTTGCCCTATCTGGCCCGCGTCGCGGCCGGGCGGCTCGAACGCCTGGGCATTTTCGGAAACGACTACGACACGCGCGACGGGACCGGGGAACGCGATTTCATCCATGTCAGTGATCTCGCGGATGCACACCTCGCCGCGCTCGACTTCGCGGCACATCAAATCGGGGCGACGGCTATCAATGTGGGCACAGGACAAGGCGCGACGGTTCTCGAGATGCTGCATGCGTTCGAAACAGCCGCGGGCAGGCAAATCGCCTATCAGTTTCTGCCGCGCCGCCCGGGCGACGTGGCGCGCAGCCTCGCGGCGGTCGATCGCGCGGCCCGGCTTCTGAACTGGCGCGCCACACGCGACGTTGCAGACATGTGCGTATCGACATGGAACTGGCAGTCGCGCAATCCCGACGGCTACGGCACTTAGCACATGACGATGACCGCCGGGGTTCCCCGAAGCGGCCCTTGTCCGCGCGACCCGACCGATCAGGTCTGGGTGCCCACGACCGATCCATCCATGTCTGACGTCGGCGCAGTGCTCTTGATCCGCAAGTCGCCGGTGCCGTCGACCCACAGGTGATAGGGACCCATCTGCAGATGCGCCTGGTTCCAACCACCTCCATGGATCTTCTGTGTCCCGTAATAGGTGTTCTCGCCATCCGACGCGGGACGCGGCTCCATCGAATGTAGATCGCCGCCGAGGAAGGCCATGGGACATGCGATCTGACCCGCAATCCCATCGCCACCCGTCGGAACACCCGAAGCGTAGAGCCGGAACACCATGTAACGGGCATCTGCCGCAGGGTCCGGTATCTTGAACGAAACCTTCGCCATGCCGACGCCTGTCGAGGGCAACGCGAGCGAGGTCGCATATTGGAGGTTGGATCCCCCCGCCGTGCGCACGATACCCCGCAGCGTGAGGGTCACGCCCGGCCGGGCCCTGCCGAAACAGGCCATCGTCACGATCTTGCCCCGCAACCACGGATGATCGTTGAGGTCCAGGTAACTCATCAGATGATCCACCGTGATCGTCCCGGTCGTCGCCGGGTTGATCAACGTCAGCGCATTCATCCCGTTGATCCTTTCACCGGTCGTGGTGACGAAGCTGCCCCAGTTCAGATCACCGATGCCATGTGTGAAACCGGCATTGCGGATGAGGTTGCGCGAAAACCCGTTGAAATCCGACTCCGAAACGTCGGCGCCCTTGTTCTGCATGACCTTGTTGTAGGCGTCCACGCTCAGAGGGATGCTCCCGTTCGCGGCTCCGACCGACCCGTAAGGGTTGATCATCAGGTTGCCCTTGCCCTTGAGCTCGATCCCCTGCCCAAGCGAGCCTTCGGTCCAGAACGCGGTGAACAGGTTCTCCTCGGAAATGCCCGTCGTCCGAAGCCCCACACGGAACCGGCTTTCGGTATTGCAGCTTTCATAAACGCTTCCGCGACCGTCGATCAGGAACCCAAAGGAACTTTCGGTCCCGTTGTTCGTGTTCAGCGCATAGAGCTTCCGGTAGACGTTCGAATTGGAATAGTAGCGCATCCGAAAGCCGATGTCGTAGTTCCGGGCGTTCACGCTGTCGGAAACGGTGGTCACGGCCTGATGCCCGGGCGTCGCGTCGCTCCCGAAATTGACGCCGATCGACCCGGACCCGGTCACGAGCGGATGGCTCGTGACCGCTGACACATCCCGCAGAATGGTGCTCTTGGTCGCCAGCCGACAGTCGATCCCATTGCCCGCGCCCGTGTTCTTGACCGTCACCATCTCGAGCGCACCGCCCGTATCGTCGATGACGATGGCGTATTGCCCGGCCCCGACAGCACTCGTGAAGGTTGTCTTGTTGGCGAAGCTGTCGTTGTGGGTCCCTATGATCTTGCATTCGACAAAAAGCGTCGTGATCTTGTAGGGTCCGCCAGGGCAAATCAGTTCGCAGCGGTTGGCCCGACAGTAGTTGATGGCGCCCTGGATCGTCGCCGTATCATCGGTGACTCCATCGCGTTTCGCGCCCCAGGCCATCACGTTGAGCCGCCCGGTCGGACCCGCGTGAACATACAATTTCTGGCCGCTGACCGGATGCAGCATCATGTGATCCGTCGCCGTCGTCGCCGCGACCTGATAGGTAAACATCTCGCAGCGGATGCGGATGATCGCCCCGACCGCGAATTGCGTCGCGGTCGCAAGGAACGCCGCCACCGTGTCGAAGATTGTCTCCCCGACGACATTCAGCCATGTCACCGCCCCACCGTCGTTGCGATAAAGCGACGTTCCATTCGCAGTGAGAACAAGGAACAGCTCGCCATTGACGGTTCCCGCGATGCCTGCGGTCGTGGTCGCAAAGAACTTGGCACCCGCCGCCGTAGCCGCCGTGATCGCGCCATCCCGTGCGACCTCGGCCGCCGCCCGCGCCGCAGTCGCGCCAGAGAGCGCAGAAGCGGTCGCCGCCTTGTCGGCGGCCACACCCGCCTTGGTCGCCAATGCCGCATTCATCGCTTCATTCGCCTTGGTCGCGTAATGACGCGCCGAATACAGACCATCGGCCACGGCCTCGTCGATCGCCGCGGCCGCCCAGCTTTTCGCCGAACCTTCATCCGTCGACAGATCGGCCTGAACCGTGTCGAGGATCTGCCCGTTCTCTGCGCGGATCTCGATCCGATAGACGCCTTCTGTCGCGTATGTCCTGGGGAACTTTCCCGAACTGTCGGCGACAACCGGGTTCGCCGTGGAATGCGTCAGGTTATTGTCCTTGAACAACGGCGCGCGCTGGTCCGAGGTCTCGATGTAGACATGCATCCTTGCCCTCGGCACGGGGGTTTCCAGGTATGCCGATGGCGGCTGAGTGGTCTTCAGGTCGACTATTGCCATTGTCATGCTCCATGTGACGGCGCGCCCCACGTTCCGAGTCTTCCCGAAGCACAGGTTCTGCTGATCACGCGAACAGTCACAAAGCCTGCTTACTCATGCTTGAATCCTGCGCTCGCACATGGCCGCGCCCTGGCGGTCCCGGCCAGACACGTCAATGTGGCTGGCGGCTCGGCGCCGTTTGAATCGCAGGAAGGCGCCGTCTCCGAGGCGCCGCATCACAGCCGCCGGGGCCCGTCCTTCGGGTCAGTCCCCGTCCACCACGACGATAGACTTGCCCGCGTTCGCGATCCGCAAGGGGGTGTCATAGAGCGCGGTCAACGTCCCGGACGTCATCGTCTCGCTCGCCGGACCCGCGCCGTGGAGCCGGCCCGATTTCAGTGCGACGCACCAGTCCGAATGACGGGCAGCGATGCTCAGGTCGTGCAGAACGATCACAACACTCCGGCGAGTTGTCCGGTCATCCGCGATACTCCGAAGACGGTCCATGATATCGCGGGTGTATTTCGGATCTAGCGCCGCCAATGGCTCGTCGAGCAGCATCCAGGGCGTGTCCTGCACATAGGCCATGGCCAGGAACGCACGTTGCCTTTGACCGCCCGACAGGGCCTCGACCTCGCGGCCAGCCAGGGGCTCAAGGTCG
Organism: Maritimibacter sp. REDSEA-S28_B5; assembly: GCA_001626765.1. Taxonomy (GTDB): domain Bacteria; phylum Pseudomonadota; class Alphaproteobacteria; order Rhodobacterales; family Rhodobacteraceae; genus Maritimibacter. The sequence continues at coordinate 31,966 of LUOO01000106.1, read as the reverse complement.
AAACGCTCGATGGCGGCATCGGTCAGCCGCGCGTCCTCGGCGGTCGGTCGGCCCCGATGGTGCGGCCAGCGACCAAAAGCGACAAGCTCGCGCACGCTCAACCGCGGCACGGCACCCGCACTTTGCGTCAGAAGCGACAGAAGCATCGCCCGGTCCCGTTCCCGCGCACGCGCAACGTCCGTGCCCGACACGCGGATATGACCCTCGTCCGGGCGGATCAGCCCGGCGATAGCGTGCAGGAGCGTCGACTTGCCCGCTCCGTTCGGCCCGATGATGGCGGTGATCCCACCCTCGGGCACCTGGCATGTCACCTCCGTCAACGCCGCGGTTTCGCCTCGCCTGACGGTCAGGCCTTCGATCTCGATCACGATGCGCGCCTCCAGAAAACCAGGGCCAGAAACAAAATGCCGCCCGCAAATTCGACGACGATGGCCAGCGCAGACTGCAGCCCGAGCATCCGCTCGAACACGGCCTGCCCGGCTACGAGGATCGCCGCTCCGATCAGCGCGGCGGCGGGGATCAGCACGCGGTGGCGGTGGTCCGCAAGGGCCGCATGGGCCAGGCTCGCCGCGAGAAGCCCGAGAAATGTCACAGGCCCGACCAGCGCGGTCGAGACCGAGACCAGAACGGCCACGACCGCCAGCGCACCGAAAACGATCCTGTCGTGCGAAAGTCCGAGGGTTCGAGCCTTGTCGCGCCCAAGCGCCGCCACGTCGAGCGCGGGCGCCATGCGCCACGCCGCGACGAGCGCCAGTCCGAGCGCCACGGCGGCAATGCCGAATTGGGTCTCGTCCACCACGTTGAAGTTCGCAATGCTGGCCTGCTGAACCACCGCGAACTCGGACGGCTCGAGCAGGCGCTGCGCGAAACCGGCCAATCCGCGCAGGAGAACGCCGAGGATCACGCCGGTCAGGATCATGCGAACCACGTCCTGTGCTCCCTTGCGAAACAGGATGCCGAACAATGTCAGTGCAGCCACCATCAGGCAGGCTGTCTCGGCCAGAAACTTCGCCGTTCCCGGCAGCGCCGAAAAACCGACCCCGCCGAGCGTCATCACGAGCGCGGTCTGCATGAAGACGAAAAGCGCGTCGAAGCCAACGATCCCCGGCGTAAGAAGCCGATTGGCGGCGACAGTCTGAAAGATCAGCGTCGCCGCACCGGTCGCCGCGCCGACAAGAACGAGTGCCACCAGCTTCTCGACCCGCAGCGACAGGATGAATCCGTAAGGTGCGCGCAGGTTCCACAAAAGGAACAGGCCAATGGCCAGAAGCAGAAATGCCCCGATGATCAGGAACCGCCGTTCAACCATGACGGCGCTTCCGGGGCGCATTGAGCAGCCAGAGGAAGATCGCCGCCCCGGCGATCGCAAAGACGGTGGCGGCCGGAATCTCGTAGGGCCAGCGCACGACGCGCCCGATGAGGTCCGCAGCCAGCACGAGGCCGCCGCCCAGCATCGCGACGAGCGGCAGGTTGCGCCGCAGGTTGTCCCCCCAGAGACGCGAGACGATGTTCGGCACCACCAGGCCGACAAAGGGCATGGCGCCCACGGTCACGACGACCACCGCGACATTGACCGCCACGATGGCAAGCCCCGCGAGCACGGTTGCGCGGTAATTCAGGCCAAGGGCGCGGGCATAATCCTCGCCCAGCCCAAGGATCGTGATGCGGTCGGCCAGAAGATAAAGCACCACGGCCAGCCCCGCGATCAGCCACATAAGCTCGTAACGGCCGCGAAGCACGCCGGAGAACTCGCCCGTTTGCCAGATTCCGATGAACTGCACGAGGTCCGTGGTCCAGGCGATCCACATGGCCACCGCCCCCAAAATACCGGCATAGATCAGCCCGACGAGGGGCAACAACATGGGGTCGCGCCGCGGCACGTAACGCGCGAGCGCAAAGAACCCGGCGGTCCCGGCCAGCGCCGCGGTGGCCGCAACGGTCATCTTCGTCAAAAGCGCCGCGCCGGGAGCGACGAGGGTGATCCCGAGAAGACCGATCATCGCCGCCTCCGGCGTGCCGGTCAGGCCCGGCTCCACTAGCCGGTTTTGCACGGTCTGCTGGATCACCACACCCGCAAGCGCCAGTCCGGCCCCTGCGAGTAGCGCCGCACAGGTACGCGGGATGCGGCTGACGGCAAGGACGAGTTGGGCGTCGAGATCGCCGCGCCACAGGTCCGTGGCGCCGACGGCGAGGCTCGCCCCCGCGAGGAGGACAAGCCCGATCAGGCTCAGGGCATGTCCGCGCAAGGTATCAGCCTTCGGTGGGCGCGTCCGCGAAAGCCTCGCGAATCTGATCGAGGAGCAGCGTCATCGACTGGACCCCCCCACCCGCAAGATAGATCGCCGCACTGTCGAGATAGATGACCTGTCCGGTCTCGCCAGCGGTCGTCCCGGCAACAAGCGGATTGTCGAGGGTCACGGCAGCCGCTTCGCCTTCCTGCCCGACCGCGGCCGCGCGGTCGATGACGATAAGCCAGTCGGGATCGACCTCGGCGATGAACTCGAACGACACGGACTCGCCATGTGTCTCTGCGGAAATGTCGGGGAATGCCTCCGGCAAGGACAATGCGGTGTGCAACCAGCCAAAGCGGCTGTCGTCGCCATAGGCCGACATCGTGCCGCCGTTCGTCAAAAGGATCAGCGCATCGCCCTTGCCGTCCACGGCGGCGCGGGTTTCCGTCAACGCGGCGTCGAAATCGGACAGCTGCGCGGCGGCCCGGTCCTCGACACCGAAGATGGAGCCATAGGACGTCACGCGGGACCGGGCCTGCCCGATCATGTCCTCTCCCCAGATCGTCATGTCGATTGTCGGGGCAATGTCACCCAGGGGTTCGACCTGGGTCTGGGACCGGCCTCCGGCGATGATCAGGTCCGGGGACATGACCGCCAGGGCCTCGAAATCCGGCTCGAACAGGGAACCGACGGTCGCGACACCCTCAATCGCCGACGCGAGGTACGCGGGCGGCTTGATCGCGGGAACGCCGTCGAGTCCGACACCGAGCGCGTCGAGCGTGTCGATTGCCGCCAGGTCCAAGGCAACCACCGTATCCGGCATGACGGACACCTCTGCCGGACCGGCCGCGGTATCCACGGTCACGGTTTCGGCCTGCACGGCCACGGGGAAAAGACACAGGGCAAGGGCGAGATGTGCGGGTTTTCTCATGATCGGCTCCAAGGGTTGCGGACGCGTCCGAGCGGCCTCGCTGGACAAATCCGACTAATTTTGTCATCTTTTATCGAAAGCCTTATGGAAAGAGTCGGAATTGCGCAACCGCAAACTGGGACGACCGGATGTGTCGCTGTCATTCGAAAGAAGGACGAGGTTCCCGGCAAGAATGCCCGGACCGGCAACCCGAGCGGGACGGAACCCTCAGTTCAGCCCGTTGAGGTTACGGGTGAAGACGCGGTCTCGAACGTCCGACACGAACATGAAGCTGTCGACTCTCCTCCAACTGTGCCCAGTGTTCGGGATCGGGGTCGCCCCGGGCAGAACTGTCTTGATCAAGGGGCATCCGGAACCTACCAAGTTGTCCTGACAGATGCGACCCATTGTGCGTTGAAGGACCAGAATGACCCGCCTGATTCATCCCGTGCTTCTTTGCGGCGGCTCAGGCACCCGCCTTTGGCCGCTGTCGCGCAAGTCTTATCCCAAGCAATTCGTCAAACTCACCCACGATGAGAGCCTGTATCAGGCATCCGCCCGGCGGCTGCATGACGCCGGGTTTTCCGCGCCCTCGATCGTCACGGCAGCGGATTTCCGTTTCATCGTGACCGAACAGCTCGCCGCGCTCGAAATCGTCCCCGCCGATATCCTCATCGAACCATCGCCAAAGAACACCGCCGCCGCAATTTGCGCCGCGGCGCTGGCCATCGACACGCGGGATCCCGGCGGGCTGATGCTGGTGGCCCCGTCAGACCACGTGATCGCCGACGCGGCCCGTTTCCGCGACACCGTCCGGGCCGCGACCACCGCTGCAAACGACGGGCAACTGGTGACCTTCGGCGTACTGCCGAACCGGGCCGAAACCGGCTACGGCTGGCTCGAGCTTTCCGCGCCGACGCCGGATTTCGCGCCTGTCCCCCAGCCGCTCAGGAGCTTTGTCGAAAAACCCGACCGCGCCACGGCAGAGGCGCTGCTCGCGGGCGGGATGCATCTGTGGAACGCGGGGATCTTCCTGTTCACGACCACCGCGATCCTCGACGCCTTTGCAAGACATGCGCCGGACGTTCTGACCGCCACCCGGGCCGCCCTTGACGCCGCCGAAAAGGACTTGTCGTTCCTACGCCTTGCCCCCGCCCCGTGGTCGCAGCTGCCCGACATTTCCATCGACTACGCGGTGATGGAACGGTCTTCGAACCTGAGCGTGGTGCCCTACGACGGCGCCTGGTCCGACCTTGGCGACTGGCAGGCCGTCTGGCGTGAAGGGGACCGCGAAGCCTCGGGCACAGTCACGGTCGGCAATGCCACCGCGCTCGACTGCGAGGACAGCTTGCTCCAGGCCTCCAGTGACACGCAGCAGCTCGTGGGTCTCGGGCTCAAGGATATCGTCGCGGTCGCCATGCCGGACGCGGTGCTGGTCGCGCACAAGGACCGCGTGCAGGAGGTCAAAGCGGTCGTCGCCACGCTCAAGGCGCGCGGCGTGGCACAGGCCGAAACCCTTCCGCGCGACTACCGTCCCTGGGGCTGGTATGAAAGCCTCGCCGTTGGTGGCCGATTTCAGGTCAAACGCATCGTCGTGCATCCCAGCGCTGCCTTGTCGCTGCAAAGCCATCACCACAGGGCCGAACACTGGATCGTGGTCGAAGGCACCGCCAAGGTGACTCTGGACGACGAGGTGAGGCTGATCAGCGAGAACCAGTCGATGTATATCCCGCTTGGGTCCAAGCACCGACTGGAGAACCCCGGCAAAGTGCCGCTGACCCTGATCGAGGTTCAGACGGGCAGCTATCTGGGCGAAGACGACATCATCCGCTACGAGGATGTTTACGCCCGCGACCAAGGGGCCAAAGGCTAGGGGAGCAAACATGCTTTGACGCCGACCTGCGTCAACGGCGCGGTGGCGTCATCTTCATACAGGCCCTCGGTGTTGTGCTCTGCACAAGCATCGGAGGATCGGATCGCAGCGGCGGTCCCGACAGAACATGCGACCGCGCCCGGCATGCCCGGCGGTCAGGAAGGTCTTTGAATGATCAGGCGTTTTCTGGGAGGGCAACTTTCCGGCGGCAGAGTAGACGGGCACGGGCAAGGACTCCAACCGGCACCGGAGCCGGAACGAAAGCCCTTTTCGGCACCGATACGACCGGACGAGCCACTCGCGATCATCGGGGACGTGCACGGGTGCAGCACCCTGTTCGACCGGCTCCTCGCGAAACTCGACCGTGAGGCTCCCGACGCCCGACGCATCGTGGTCGGCGACCTTGTCGATCGTGGCGAAAACAGCCGGGCCGTGCTCGAACGGGTCTTTGGCCTGTCGCAAGAGGATCCCGCTTTCGTCGCCCTGCCGGGCAATCACGAGGAAATGATGTTCGACTTCCTCGATCATCGCGAAGGGCCCCGTTCGCCCTGGCTGCGCTACGGGGGCCTGCAAACCTGCGCGAGTTTCGGTATTCCGGGCCTGCGCGAAACCTCCTCTCCGAAGGATCGCGAGGCAGGCGCGAAAGCCCTGCGCGATGCACTTGGCCCCATCGAACCATGGCTTCGCGCCGTGCCGCTCATGTTTCGAAGCGGAAACATTGCCGTGGTCCATGCGGGCGTCAGCCCGAACCGGCCCCTCGACCAGCAGAAACGTGACGCACTTCTCTGGGGCCATCCCCAGTTCCAGACCCACGACCGGACGGACGGGCAATGGGTCGTTCACGGACATACGATCGTCCCGGTGGTCGAACCGCATCGCGGCCGCATCGGGGTCGATACCGGGGCCTACGCAACCCGGCCGATCCCGACGCGCCGCGCGTCATAGGCCAATGCCCGCCAGCGCGAGCCCGACCTGCGACAAAAGACGGCTGACACCGACCATCGGTTTTTCGGAGACGAAGATCACATCGTTCGGACGCAGTTCCAGACGGGTCGCGAGAACGAGGTTCGCCGCGTTGCTCGCGTCGAGATGCCAGGCCCGGATACCACGCCCGTCTCCGCTCCCGCGCAGGACATAGACCTCTCCGACGTTGCCCGTGGCATTCGGCACGCCCTCGCCTTTGTCGAAAAGCGCATCCGCCAACGTCGCCTTGCGTTCGAACGGCAGGGTGTAACGGCTCTGCTGACCGACCTCGCCCGCGATGTAGACGTAATCGCGGTCCACCGCGTCTAGCGCGACTCGGGTGGTGAAATTGGACCGACCCTCGTCAAGTTCTGCCCGGCGCAAGTCGATCTCGGTGGCCAGTTGACCCATCGCCGAGGCTTGCGCCGTCTGTCGCAGCGTAGCGAGCTGGATCTGCTGCGCGAAATATCCCGCCGCCTTGTCGAGATCGTATTCGCTGTCCACGAAGATCGAGTCGCCTTCCTTCAGCGCGATTTTCTGGATGTCGGCAGAGGCAAGATAGCGTTCCAGCGAAATCTGGTAGAGCGACCCGTCGCGGTAGAGCCGGATCGAGGCGTAATCCAGATCCGACGCGGTGATCCCGCCCGCCCGCGTCAGCGCCTCGGACAAGGTGAGGGGATTGAGCGTGATCGGTTCCACTTTCGGGGATTTGACCGCCCCGCCGACCGACACGCGCCGCGAATTGAACTCCGCCACCTCCAGCGAGAAACTCGGCTCGACCTGTGCGGCGACAAGCGCATCGAAAACGCGCGCCTCGGCCTCGTCCAGCGTCAGCCCGTCAACATCTATCCGACCGACCTCGGGAATCGAGATATAGCCGTTGTCCTGAACCGTATAGCCCTGCCGCTGGTTCTGCGCCGCCAGAAGCCCGCTCAGCTGCTCCACCGTGCTGGCGGTGCGGGGCGTGGCAAGGATGACCACGTCTCCGACGCCCAGCCGGTAGGGACCGGGCGTGTAGGCCGGCGGCAGCCGGGTTTCGAGCGAACCGGGCCTGGGCTCCTGCGCGAAGGCGCCATCCGGCAGGGTGCCGATGCCGCGTGGCGACCCGCCAAGGCCCGCGGTATGGGCAAAGATCGCAGGAAGGGTGCGCGGTTGATAGGTGCTCTGGTTCGCCGCTTTCACGGTCTGCGCGGTAAGCGGCACGATTTCGACCTGGCCGACGTCCGTGCTTCCTTCCACAACCATCGGGGATGTAAGGGCGCCACAAGACGCGAGGAACAGCAAAGAGACGAGGCTGAAAGCAAATCGCATCGGTTCACCGGGCTTGCTGAATTTTGTTTTCTTTCGCTAACCCATGGACGGTGGAATTGATAGCTTCGTGCCACAAATTGTTGTGGAAGAAATCGCATGCGCCCCCGTTTTTGGTCGGAAAAGCACGAAATCGCAGTGTCCGGGCAGGTGACGCATCTGTCAGAATGACTCCTGCTGGCCGTCTTGCCCTCGACGCTCTCCCCAACAGGGCGTTGCGACCCCGACGCTGCGTCAAACGGTGCGTCCGATTCGACCTCGGCGCATCGCGCCGAAATCCCGCGAATCCCTACGCTCACCACGCCGCGGGTCGCCCCGCCGCCATCCTCAGCGCCTGATCGTTGCCAGCATGGTCTGGCGTGTGGTGTCGCGTGCGGCCATTCGCAGGAAGGCGGCGCGTTCGAGTTCGCGCATCTCGGCCTCGGGCATTGGACGCGCCGGATCGCCGCGTTCGCCGCCGGTGAGAACCGAGGCAAGCTCCGTGGCCACCGTCATCGTCACAGCGTCGATTCGACCCGCGGCGTGATGGGCGCGGCTCGTGGACAAGGCGCCCGCCACCCCCGACGGACCGGCAACAGCGAGAAATGCTTCGGGCGACGGCGTATAGCCGTCGATCATCTCCCGCGCCCGCGACAGCGCCACGGCCTCCACGTCGCCCGTGTGCATCACGATGTCGTCCGTATCCCTGAGCAAGTGGAGCCCCCGCGCCTCGGCCGCCGAGGTCGCGGTGGGACCAGGGAGCAGAAGCTCCACCGCCCGAGCGGCGACGGCGGCAGGGCCGACCGCGCCGGTTTGAGGATTGGAAAGCCGCTCGAACATCCGGGTGCAGCCGCCCCAGCCGGGCAGGATGCCCAGCTTGGGCTCGGGCAGGCCAAAGCGGACCTCGGCATGCGCGACGACGTGATCGGCGTGCAGCGTAATCTCGCAGCCGCCGCCAAGGGCGAGCCCACGCACGGAGGCGACGACCGGCATGGGGGCCTGGCGCAGGGCCGAGAACGCGGTCTGGCCACGGGCAAGAAAGGCTTCGAGCTTTGTGGGCTCTTCGGCGAGTTCGAGGAAACGCGCGAGGTCGGCCCCGGCTGAAAAGGCGCGCTCCGAGCCGGGGGCAAGGACCAGCGCCTTCAGCTTGCCCTCCGCCAGCGCGATGGCATGATCCAGCACCTCGAAGACCTCGGGGGCAAAGACACCCATCTTGGTGGTGATCCGAAAAATGCCGATGCCGTCGCCCGCATCCTCGAGCCGGGCAGCGTCGTTCTGGGCGATCATCGGACGCGTGGCACGCGTGGCGGCGCGGTCGATAAAGCGGCCATGGTCGGCGGCTTTGGCGATGAGGTCGGGCATGGCTTGCCCCTCGGCGCGCAAACGATCCGCGATATACGCCGCGCCGATCCGGTCGGCTTGGGCAAAGGGCCCCTCGCGCCAGCCGTATCCAAGCGCCACGGCGGTGTCGATCGACGGCAGGTCATGCGCGATTTCGCCCGAAACCTGGGCGGTGTAACTGACCAGTCGCGCAAGCACGGTCCAAGCGTAGTCGCCGAGTTTCCCGCCCCCCTCGATCAGCGCCTTGAGGTCGCGCATAGGCGCGGGGCGCACCTCTGGACGGTAGTTGCGGGTCACGAGGTCCAGCGCCTCGCGCGCGCCCTCGGAGGTCTTGCGGTAAAAGCCTCCCTTGGCTTTGCGGCCCAGACGGCCCTTGGCCACCATGTCCTGCGCCAGCGCCGATCCGGCGAGGTCGTAGCTCTGGAACCCGTCCGTCGCAGGCAGCGAACGGATGAGGCTGCCCCAGACCAGCGGGATCAGGTCGATCCCGATGAGGTCGAGCAGACCGAAAACCCCCGTCGCGGGCACGCCGAAGGATGCGATGACCGCGTCGGCCTCTTCCACCGTCAGCCCCTGCGCCTGCGCTTCCAGCACCGCCATGGCCATCCAGTAACAGCCGATCCGGTTCGCGATGAAACCGGGGGTGTCGCGGCAGTCCACCTTGGTCTTGCCCAGCAGGACCCGCCCAGCCTCATGCGCGCGGGCGACGCTCGCGGCGTCCGATGCCGGACCCGATACGATTTCAAGCAGTTGCATGTGGCGCGGCGGGTTGAAGAAATGCGAGATGACAAAGTCGCGATCGAACCCCTCGGACAGCCCCGCCACCAGATCGGCGCGCTTGAGGGTCGAGGTGTTCGATGACACCGTGGACCCCGGTTTGCGGACCGCATCGAGCCGGGCATAAAAGTCGCGCTTGGCCGCAAGGTCCTCGATAATCGCTTCCACTATCCAGTCGGCCTCTGCCGCCCGCACCAGATCATCGGTCGTGCCGGGACGCACGAGCTTTGCGGCCTTGGGCGACATGAAGCCGCCAACCTTGATTTGCCGGGCAAGCCCCGCCTCTGCCGGACCGGCTCCACCTGCGTCGTCGGGCATGTCGAGCAGATCGACAGGGATTCCGGCGTTGGCGAACTGCGCCGCGATCCCGCCACCCATCGACCCCGCCCCGATCACGCAGGCGCGTTTGACGCCGGTCGCGTCGGCACCGTAAACCGTCCCCGTCATCACGCCGCCTCCAGAACCATGGCGATGCCCATGCCGCCGCCGATGCACTGGGTGGCAAGGCCGTAACGCCCGCCCTCCCGCTGCAAGAGCGACGCGGTCTTGCCGACCAGCCGTCCGCCAGTGCCGCCCAGCGGATGCCCCAGAGCAATCGCGCCGCCGTCGATGTTGAGCTTTGCCGGGTCGATCTCCAGCTCCCGGCGGCAGGCTTCGGCCTGCGACGCAAAGGCCTCGTTCATCTCGATGACGTCGATGTCGTTCATCGTAATCCCGGCACGTTTCATCGCCTTGCGCGAGCTTTCCACGGGGCCCATCCCCATGATCCCCGGCGCACAGCCCGACACTCCGAAGCCCGCGATCCGCGCGAGCGGCGTGAGGTTGTGGCGCTTGAGGAAATCCTCCGAACAGATGAGCAGCGCCGTCGCCGCGTCGGTCATCGGCGAGGAGGTCCCGGCGGTGACGCTGCCCCCCTCGAGGAAGGCGGGCTTAAGCGTCGACAGCTTTTCGAGCGAGGTTTCACGGGGGCATCCATCCGCATCGACCAGACCCGCTGCTGTCTCGACCGGCGTGATCTCGTCCGCCAACCGCCCGGCGGCCTGCGCGGCCACGGCCTTTTGCTGGGACGCGAGCGCGAATGCCTCCTGCGTCTCACGATCCACACCATAATCACGCGCGACACGTTCGGCGGTCAGCCCCACGTTGATGAAATCGGCCACGTGATCGGCGGGCCATTCCGGCGGCGGCGCGATGTTGAATCCCATCATCGGAACCCGCGTCATGCTTTCGGCCCCGCCCGCGATGAACGCCTCGCCCGCACCCATGACGAGCATCCCCGCGGCCATCTGCACCGCCTGCACCGACGAGCCGCACCAGCGGTTCACGGTCGCGCCCGCTGTCGTCTCGGGCAGACCGGCGAGCAGCCCGGTGATGCGCCCGATGTTCAACCCCTGTTCTCCCTCGGGAAAGGCGCAGCCCCAGACCACGTCCTCGATCTCGTTCCCCGGCACGCCGGTCTTGGCCAGCAGCCCGCGAATGGCGGTGGCGCCAAGGTGGTCGGGGCGCACGGTGGCGAGCGCGCCCTTACGGGCGAAGGTAAAGGGCGTGCGGGTGTAGGAGGCGATATAGGCGGTCTGCATGATCATGTGTCCCGTGATAGGTTCATCTGTATACAACAATTCCGGACGCGCGGAAGCGTTAGGGCGTTTGACATCCCCTCATGCGGTCGCTGGCGTGGTGAGAATTTTGCGCGTGGCGCGCACGAGCCGCGCGGCGCGGTCGGCGGGGCTTACGCCGCTGTCGGCAAAGCGTTTGAGCGGCACCTCGATGTCCACCGGGCAACCGGGCGGGAGGGCAGCGAGGAACTCCGGCAGGGGAAACTCGCCTTCGCCGGGGATGCCCCGGTTTTCCACCGCCTCGCCAAAGGGGCTGTCAGGTGCGCGCATCGGCCCATCGCAGATCTGCGCGGCCCCGATGAGCGCCGGATTGGCGGCGGCAAGGTCGGCGACACTGCCCCCGGTGCGGAAGAGATGCAGCGGATCGACGAGCAGCGACAGGTTGTCATGCCCGGCCTCGCGCAGGAAATCGGCCCCGGCCCCGATGGATTTACACTCCGAGAACTTCATGAACTCGATCGACACGACGATGCCGCGTTCCCCGGCCAGATCGGCCAGTCCGCACATATTGGCAATCGCCCGCCCCCGGTCGGCGTCCTGCACCAGCGCAGTTAGACGCGTCGCGCCAAGCTCGGCCCCCAAGTCCAGAGCCGCAACAAAGTCGGCGGCCTCAGTGTCCGGGCCGACCGAGAACACCTCGATATTATGCACCCGCACGTCATGATCGTCACAGGCCGCGACGAGATCGCGCGCGCCCCGCCCCGCCTCGACCCGCGGAAAAATGTCGAGCTTGGGCGATGGGGCCACGACAAAGACCGACACGCGGTCCACGCCCGCGCCCCGGGCGATCTCCGGCAGGTCCACGGGCGCCACGTCCCGCAGGCAGAGCTGGTGCAGCGCGAGCCGCCTCATGCGCCCAGATAGCTTTCGATGATCGCCGGGTTCGCGGCAATGTCAGCCGACGTGCCTTCGTGCGAGATAACCCCACGGTCGAGCACATAGGCCCGCCGCGTAATCTCGAGCGCCCGGTGGGCGTTTTGTTCGACGAGCAGCACGGTCAGCCCGTCGGCGTTGAGCTTTTTCAGCGCCTCGAACACCTGGTCCGTGATGAGCGGCGACAACCCGAGCGATGGCTCATCGAGCAGCAAGAGCTCCGGCCCGCCCATGAGCGCCCGCCCGACAGCGTGCCCGCGATCTGGTCGCGGCGTTCCTCGAGCACGGGAAACAGCTCGTAGACATCCGCCAGCGTATAGCGCGTCGCGCGTCCGCCAAGCGCGATCTGCCCGACCTGGAGGTTCTCGAACACGCTCATGTCGCTCAGGATCTGCCGCCCTTCCGGCACATGAAGCAGCCCGCGCAGCGCCACCGCATGGGGGTTGAGCCCACGCGTGTCGGCCCCGGCAAAGACGATCTCGCCCTGCTGACGTTTCACCACGTTCGACAGTGCATTGAGCAGCGTCGATTTGCCCGCGCCGTTCGATCCGATGAGGGCGACCATCTCGCCCTGCGGCACGACCATGGTGATGTCATTGACCGCCTTCAGACCGCCGAAATGCTTGGACACGGCCTCAAGATGAAGTGACGGCATCGCGGGCCTCCTGTTCTTTCTGCGCGGCGGCCAGCGCCTGCGCCTTTTTCGCGGTCTTGCGGCGGCGGAACCAGAACACGATCTCGTCGCCCACGCCGTTGGGCAGGAAGGTGATGACGAGGATCAGGATGATCCCGTTCACCGCCGGACGGTATTCGGCCAGAGGCCGCGCCAGTTCCGGCAGGATCGCCATGATCGCCGCCCCCATGATCGGGCCGAGCAGCGTCGTGCGACCGCCCAGGATGACCACGGTCAGCACATTGACCATGAAGGCAAAGCCGAAGTTATGCGGCTCGATCTGGAAAACGTAGAGCGACTGAAGCCCGCCAAAGAGGCCGCCGATCGCGCCCGACAGGATGAAGGCGAGCGCGTGGTAGCGTCCGATGTTCACGCCCAGCGACGAGGCAACGCTTTCCTCTTGCCGCAGTGCGTCGAAGACACGCCCCAGTCCCGTGCGCCCGATGGACCACATGACATACATGACAACCGCAACGACCGCGAGCAGCATCCATGTGTTGAGCACCCGCGGGATACCGGTCACACCAAGCGCACCGCCCGTGAAATCCTCGCCGTAAAGCAGAAGTGACAGCACGATCTGCACGAAGGCGAGCGTCGCGATGGCCTGAAACGCGCCGCGCAAACGGGCGAGCGGCAAGGACAACAGGAACCCGACGCCGCCAGAGACGGCCATGCCCAGAACGACCGTGGCCCAGATCGGCACGTCGTAGCGCGTCACGAGGATCGCAACAACATAAGCACCCAGCGCCGCGAAACCGGCGGTGGCGATAGAAAACACACCGGCCCGTAGCGCGATCTGTTGCGAGTAGCCGAAGCCCACCGACAGCAGGAAGAAGTCGATGATCGGCTGGTAGGCGTAGTAGAAATTGATCACTGGCGTGTCCCCCCGGCCACCGCGCTCACGTTCCCGAACAACCCGTTCGGGCGCACGAGAAGCACGAGGAACAGCAGCGCAAAGATGATCGCGTCCGTCAGCCCGGAGGGCAGATAGGCGACGATGGCGCCCTGCACGCTGCCCAGCCCCCCGATGACCACGACGACGAAGGCGCGCAGCATGTAAGGCTCGCCCATGAGAAACTGCATCGAGTTGAACAAAAGCCCGATCAGAACCCCGGCCAGACCCGCCAGCGCCCCCGCGATGAAAAAGGTCTGGAGGTAAACGCTCTGCGCGTTCACACCCAATAGCGCCGCCGCCCGTTCATTGGTGGCGACCGCCCGCACCTGCCGGCCGAAGGTGGTCTTCTTGAGGTAGAAGATCAGCGCGGCCACCAGCACGGCGACAAGCGCAGGGATCACGATCTGGAGGAGCGATATCCGCAGCCCCATGATCTCGTAGAACTTGATCGGAAAGGTGCCGAAAGGGAAGTTCAGAACTTGCGTCTTCGACACCTGTTGCGCAATTGAAATCAGGACGAGGTCGACGCCGATCGAACTGACCAGCGCCGGAAACTCGGCATTGCCGCGCTTGCGCAGCGTCCGGAACGCGACAAAATCGGTGAGGATCGCAATGAGACCCGTCGCCACCATCGCAAAGCCGATGGACAGCAGGAACGGCAGCCCGCTGATCGTGCAGTAGTAGGCGATGAAGGCTCCTGCCATGAAGATCGCGCCATGGGCGAAATTCAGGAGCTTCTGAACCCCGAAGATCAGCGTGAAGCCCAGGGAAAACAGCGCAGAGACCGAACCGGTCACAAGGCCGTTGAGTATCTGCTGTGCAAGCATCGGACACCCTGTCTTTGGAGGTCGGATCGTGCCGATGCCTCCGGTCTTTGGAAAATGGGGGCGGCTCTTGACCGCCCCCTTCGTTTCGCGGCGTTCGCGATTACTCGGTGGCTTCCACGAAGGCGCCGTCCTTGACGGTCATCACCTTCATGCCGAAGTGCGGCACGCGCTCTTCGTCGAAGCTATAGCTATATTCGCCAATCAGCACCGGAATGTCGGTCTGCGCGCCAAGCGCATCCCGCACGCCCTCGCGCGTCAGGGTTCCCGCCTCGGCTGCATCCTTGACCGCATTGGCCACGACCTGCATCCCGGAATAGCCGACCGCGTGCCATTCGTCCGCGGGCATCCCCATCTTGGCCTCGAAGTTTTCCGCAAAGGCGGTCGCCATCTCGTTTTCGCCACCGCCCGGGATCCAGGCGCCGATCAGATAGACGCCTTCCACCGCAGCACCGCCCTTTTGATGAAGGTGGGCGAAGCAAAGGCGTTATGCCCCAGGATCGGGATCGACGGGTCGAGACCGGCCTGCTTGAGCTGGATGATGATGTTGGCACCCTGCGCCGCCGGGGTGCCGACGAAGACGCAGTCCTGATCCGCCGTGGCGATCTTGGTCGCCAGCGCCGAGAAATCGCTATCGGCCAGCGCCACGCCATCCTCGGAGGCGATGTTCACACCGGCTTCTTGAATGAGCGCCTCGTACTTCTTCTGCAGCGCCACATAGGCTTCGTTGTCCTTCACCCCGATGATCGCGCAGTTCTTCGCGCCCAGCGTCTCGGCGGTGAAGTTCGCGATATAGGGCATCGTGACATCGGCGGGCTGGGTCAGGATGAAGGACCAGGGTCCGTTCTCGATCACTTCCATCGAGTTGGTGGTGGTCATCACCGGGAATTCCCGCTCGTTCGCCACGCTCGCACCGGCCAGCGCCACTGAGCCCGAGGTCGGACCCATGACGAGCAGCACGTCCTCGTCCGCCGCCATCCGCGTAATGAGCGACAGGGTCTGGGTGCGGTCGGTCGCGTCATCCGCCACCTCGACGGCGAGGGAATTGCCCTCGCCGAAGAACCCGTTCGCGTTCATCTCTTCCGCCGCCATCGCGGCACCGTCGGCCACGTTCTTGCCAATGAAGGCCGCGCCACCGGTGAGCGACTGCAGAATCACCACCTTGTATTCTTCCGCCACGGCTGCGCCAGACGCGGCCATCGCGGCAGCAAAGGCGATTGCGGACATGCCAAGTTTCTGGATTTTCATGTTTTCCTCCCTGAACTCTGCCGTTCGGTTGAACCGATTTTCCTCCCGGACGCGGCCACGGCAAGCCCCGCCTCTCGTTTTTGTATGGTAGATAGGTTCATAAATATACACAACACCTGATTTGTCCGTCCCGTATCTGCACATCCTGTGCCACGACACAACCAAGACCCTTATTAATAAGGACTTCAAGGCAAGTATTGCCATCTCTGCCCTGCGGCATGAGCTTTTTGCTTGTATACGGAACGCATGTTTTTCATATTCACCGCGACAGCGCCGCGTCGCATCGGGTCATCCCACCGACCCCGGAGCGCGGCCAAGGGAGGAACACATGCTCGCGTTTCAGGAGTTCACCGCCGTCACCACCGTTGGTGACCTGCTCATGCATACCGCCGCCGCGCTGCCGGACAAGGATGGACTTGTCTTTCCCGACCGCCGGCAATCCTTTTCCGAGGTCCGCGCGGGCGCGCTGCGCATGGCGCGCGGGTTTCTGGCTATGGGGGTTCAACCCGGCGATCATGTCGGGGTGCTGCTGCCCTCGTCGCCCGAAACGGTCGAGGCCTTCTTCGGTCTCGCCCTCATCGGCGCGATTTCCGTTCCGATCAACGCCCGCTTCCGGGCGCGCGAACTGACCTATATCACGGAAAACGCCGACCTCGTCACGATCCTGACCTCGGGCAAGGTGTCCGAGGGGCTGAACTTCATCGACCGCCTGACCGAGATCTTTCCGGAACTGGTCGACGCGCCCGAGAACGCCGACCTGTCCATCGCCCGCGCGCCCAAGCTCAAACGCGTGATCCTCGTCTCCGACGACCACGCGCCGGGCTTCACCGATGCCGCGAGCTTTTCCGCCGCCGCCGACACGATTCTCGACGAGACGATCCTCAACCTGCGCGCCCACGTGCGCGTGTCAGATACGGCGCTCATCCTCTACACCTCCGGCACCACTTCGGACCCCAAGGGCTGCCTCATCAGCCACGAGGCGCTGGTGCGCACGGGTCAGGCGATGGCCAAACGCTACGAGATGACCGAGGCGGACGTGTTCTGGTCGCCCCTGCCGCTCTACCACATCGGCGCGATGTTCCCGCTCTGCGCGGCGTGGAGCGTGGGTGCCTCCTACCTGTCCATGCAGTATTTCGACGCGGGCGTGGCGCTCGAAATGATCGAACGCGACCGCGCAACCGTGACTTATCCGAGCTTCGGCACCTTCATCGCCGACATGATCTATCACCCGGATTTCGAGAAGCGCGACCTTTCGTCCATCCGCATCATGAACTCCAACATGGCGATGCAGCCGCCGAGCTTTGCCCGCGCCATTCAGGACAAGATCCCGAACATCATACAGGTCGGCACCTACGGCATGACCGAAACTTCGGGCACGGTGACCACGAGCTTCCCGACCGACAGCTTCGAGGCGCGGACCGGGCGGCTTGGCAAACCCTTCGACGGGCTGAAGGTGCGCATCACCCGGCCCGATGGGACCGAGTGCGGCGTGGACGAGGTGGGCGAGATCTGCGTGCGCGGCTTTTCGATCTTCACCGAATACTACAAGGACCCGGTCAAGACCGCGGAGGCGAAAAAGAACGGCTGGTTCCACACCGGCGACCTTGGCTCGCTCGACGCGGACGGCACCCTCATGTTCCACGGACGACTGAAGGACATGCTTAAGGTCGGCGGCGAAAACGTCGCGGCGCAGGAGATCGAGACGCTCGTCTGCGGCCATGATGCGGTCAAGCTCTGTCAGGTCGTCGGCCGCCCCGACGCGCGCCTCCAAGAGGTCCCCGTGGCCTTTGTCGAGTTGAAGCCGGGCGCGACAGCGACGCCGGACGAGATCATGTCTTTCTGCAAGGGCAAGATCGCGAGCTTCAAGGTGCCTCGCGACGTGCGCTTCATCACCGAATGGCCGATGTCGTCGTCCAAGATCCAGAAGTTCAAACTTAAGGAGATGCTCGAGGCATGAGCACCCGCGACAACGCCATCCACCTGATCCAGTCGACCTATTACGATGGCATCGACGCGGGCGACATGGCACGCGCCGCCACCGCGCTGAACCCCGACATCGACTGGAGCCACGCCCAGGTCTGGGCGCATCACGGCTTTGTCCGTGCCGAGCCGTCGGGCGTGAAGGGCCGGCAGGCGGTCCATGATTTTCTCGCCGCGCGGGTCGACCAACTGCGCGAGGCGCAGATCACCCATGCCATCGAGGATATGGTGCTCGAGGACGGTCGGGGCGCGTTTCTGGGCGCAGTCACCGGACCCGACGGGACGAAAAAACCCTTCATGGTCTGGTTCGCGCTGACAGATGGGCTAATCCGCCGATACGACCTGCGCCCGTTGTAGGGTGCGCATTCACTGCGCACCTTTGCCTGTTTCATGATTTGACGTGCGGTGCGCAAGACTACGCACCCTACGGCTCAATCCTCGGGCGCGAGCGTCACCTTTATCCCGTCCAGATCCTCGCTCATCTCGATCTGACAGGACAGGCGCGACGTATCCTTGTAGTGCGGCGAAAACTCGACCAGTTCGAACTCGTCCGGCGATTGCGGCTCGAGCTTGTCCATCCACGCCGGATCGACATAGACATGGCAGGTCGCACAGGAACACATGCCACCGCAGATCGACGCGATGTCGAGCCCGCCCTTGTCGCGCAGGTTCAGCATCAGCGACAGGCCGGGATCGGCGTCGATCTCCAACTGGGTCCCGTCACGGTCGGTGGCGTTGATCTTGGGCATGGCATCCTCCTGGTTTGACCGTGAGGTTATTGTATCCAAATGTGACGGTCATCGCATACAATTTGCACCTCATCCGAGGTCGATGCGCGCGGTTTTCCCGTCCCATTCGGCCCCCGCCGCGTCGATCTTGTCGAAAAACCGCTTGAGCCCCGGCGAGGGCTGGACCAGTTCCAGCACCCGCCCCTGATCCATCGGATCGGTGTCGAGATAGGCAAAGGGAACGCCCGCCGTGGTCGTCCCGCCCATGAGCACCCCGACGCCGCGCGCTTGCCATGCGGCGACATCAGCCTCCAGATCGTCGGTCAACGAGCAGACATGATGCAGTCCACCCCCCGTGCGATCGACAAAGGCCGAAAACATGGATGGACCCCCGGCGACCTGCTGGATGATCTCGATCTGCATCCCCCGATGCGACGCGAGCGCGACGGAAATCTCGACATCGCTGGGCGCGCCTTTGTAATGAACCTGGGCATAGGGCACCCGCGACGACACGAAGAACGGACCCACGCCGAACACCCGCGCCCAATGATCCACGGCGGCGTCCAGGTCGGGGACCACATAGCCCAACTGGCAAATCTCTCCGAATCCGGCTGGCATCCGCTTCTCCCAAAAAATACAGAACTTAGGGTTTGCATATACGAGAGGCCCCGATAAAATACAAGAAACGCGGAGCCGGGGTCCAGACGATTCCGGCATCCAAGGGAGGCACCTATGAAACACTCCGACATCCAGCAGATCCTCGACCAGCAGGCGTTCGAATCCAAGCGCGGCGGCCCGCCCGAGGGGTTCCCGCAACTGGCCGACATCCCCGGCGACCGCTACGTCGATCCCGAATTCAACCGGCTGGAAATCGAACGCATGTGGCACAAGACCTGGGTCTATGCGATCCATGCCGACGAGGTGCCCGAGGTCGGCTCCTACGTGCAATGGACCCGGCTGGGCGAGCCGCTCTTCTTCATCTGGGGCGAGGACGAGCGCGTCCGCTGTTTCTACAACACCTGCCGCCATCGCGGCGCGCCGGTCGTCACCGAAGAATCGGGCAAGTCCCGCGGCGTGTCCTGCAAATACCACGGCTGGACCTACAACACGCGCGGCGAACTGATCAATCTGCGCGACCGCCGCGATTTCGTGGACCTCGACATGTCCTGCCGCTCGCTGATCGAAGTGCGCTGCGAGAACATCGGAAACCTCTATTGGGTCAACCTCGACAACGACGCCGAGCCCCTGCGCGATTATCTGGGTCCGGTCGCCACGAACCTTGACGAATGCAAGCCCGACACGCTGATGCTCGTCGACAAGACCGCCATCAAGGTCGATTGCAACGTGAAAATCCTTCTGGATGCGTTCATGGAGGTCTATCACCTCAAGTCGATCCACCAGAACACCGTGGACCGGTTCCTCGACCATCGCGGTAGCGCCATCACGCTCTGGCCCAATGGTCACAGCCGCATGGTCACGCCCTACAAACGCGAGGGCTGGCGCGATCCGGGGGTCAAGGGTCTGCCGGAGGTCGAAGGGATGGAGCCGTGGTTCCGCGACACCAACTACTCGGTCCTCGCCTACCCCAACTTCGTCTCGCCCATCCCGACCGCCGGTATCCCGCTCCTGTGCTTCTGGCCCGACACCATCGACACGATGACCATCGAAGTGCATTGGTTCGCGCCCTCTTGGGGCGATGGCGAGCGGCCCGAGATCTAGGACACCCGGCTCAAGAACTTTCTCATCATTCTGGACGAAGACCTGCAATTTGCGGACAAGATCCAGAAGTCGGTGGAAAGCAAAGGGCTGCGGGGCTTCCCGCTGAACTATCAGGAACGCCGCATCAACCACTGGCATGAGGAGCTTGACCGCCGGATCGGCAAATCCGACGTGGCCGAGCGTCTTCAGGTGCCCGAGCGGCTGGCCGACTGGGTGACGGACGAATCGCCCGCGCCCGTCCCCGCCGAACCAGCCGAGACCTGAGGTTTCCATGAACACGGACGTCACAGAACCGCCGGTCATCGCCGCGCGGCATGAGGGCGCGCATGAGGTGGTCTGCGTGATCACCCTCAATCGTCCCCATGTCTCCAATGCGATGAACGCGGAAGGTTCCTGTCTCGTTGACAAGCATGTGCGCGAGGCCGAGGCCGACCCCGAGGTGGGCGCGATCATCCTGACCGGCGCTGGCGAGCGCGCATTCTGCGCCGGGATGGACCTCAAGGAAGCCGCCGCACGCGGCGCGGGCCATGGCCTCGTCCCAGGCGCCGGGTTCTGCGGCGTGACGGAACGGGTCATCGCGAAACCGGTGATCGGCGCGGTCAACGGCGCGGCGGTGGCCGGGGGTCTCGAAATATCGCTCGCCTGCGACATGCTGGTGGCGGGGTCGGGCGTCGTCTTTAGCCTGCCCGAGGTCAAGCGCGGCATGGTCGCCTTTACCGGCGGCGTGCAGCGGCTGTCGACGCAACTCTCCCGCCAGATCGCGATGGAGATCATCTGCATGGGCAGCCTCATCCCCGCCGAGCGGATGTATGAACTGGGCGTCGTGAATCGGGTGGTCCCGCAGCATGACGTGCTGCCCGCCGCGCTCGCGCTCGCCGACGATTTGCTCGCCAATTCTTGGAAAGCCATCGCTTTTGGCAAAGAGCTTTTCAACCACGCCATGAACGAACGCGAGGGCATCGCGGCTTATGCCGAAAAACGCGATGCCGATTTCAAGAAAGAGCAAGCATGACCGACCAGACACCCGAGAAATGGGGCCTCACGCCCGACGAAATGGCGACGCTCCCCACGGTGTTCGCGCCCGACCTGTTAGCAGGCCAACGGTTCCTCGTCACCGGCGGCTCGCAAGGCATGGGCAAAGCGATGGTCTTCCTCCTCGCCCGCCTCGGGGCCAAGGTGATGATCTGCGGCCGGACCGAGGACAAGCTCGTCCAGACTCAGAAAGAGGTGAAGGATCTTGTGGGCGCCGACATCTCCTACCGCCCCATGTCGATCCGCGACGTGGATCAGGTGGACGCGCTGCTCGACGATACCTTTGACGAATTCGGCGGACTCGACACCCTCGTCAACAACGCGGGCGGGCAGTTTCCGCAAAACGCCATCGACTTTTCCCGCAAGGGCTGGAGCGCGGTGATCGACCTCAACCTCAACGGCACATGGTGGATGATGCAGGGCGCAGCGCAACGCTGGCGTGACCGGGGCGAAGGCGGTCACATCATCTCGAACGTGGCCCATGTCGAACGCGGGATGCCGCAGGCGGCCCACACCTGTGCCGCGCGGGCGGGTGTGATCTACATGTCGCGCACCGTGGCCACGGAATGGGCACCGCTCGGCATCCGGGTGAACTGCGTCGCCCCCGGCGCGATTGCGACCGAGGGGCTGTCAGCCTATCCGCCCGAGGCGACCAAACGCTTCAACAACGTGAACCCGATGCGGCGCATGGGCAATTCATGGGACGTGGCCGAAGGCGTCGTCTACATGTCCGCGCCGTCCGGCAATTTCATCACGGGCGAAGTGCTGACCATCGACGGGGGGATGCGCATGTGGGGCACGGTCTGGCCGGCGGGCGTGCCGGAAGAATTTCAGGTCTACTGACCGAAGAAGGGGGCGCTCGAGGCGCCCCCCACCTGCTACCGCGGGATCATCGACATCATGTTCTTGGTCAACCCGCCATCCACCACCAGCTCGTGCCCGTTCACGTAACTGGCGGCGTCCGAGGCGAGCCACATCACCGCCTCAGCGATATCGCTCTCGGTTCCAAGCCGCCGGGACGGAACCCCCGTCCGCCGTCGCTCCACCACCTCGGGATCGTCATAGACCGTCGTCGACATGCCGCCGTGGATCATCCCCGGCGCGACCGCGTTGATGCGCAGCCCCAGTGGCCCCCATTCCTGCGCCATGAGCTCCGTCATCGCGGCAAGGCCGCGCTTGGCCGCCGCATAGGCATGGGTGCCGGGCGAGGTGCAGATGCCGCCGGTCGAGGTGATGTTCACGATCGACCCTGACCCGCGCGGGATCATCCGCTCGGCGGCCAGCCGCGACACCGACACCGCCCCGGTGAGGTTGATCGCGATCACCCGCTCGAAATCCGCCTGAGTCGTCTCGATGAGCGGCATGAAGGTCACGATGCCCGCGTTGTTCACCACCAGATCGGGCACCGCCCCCATCCCATCGAGCGCCGCGGTGACCGTCTCCTCCCGCGTTACGTCGCCCTCGAAGAACTGGACGCCCTTGAGGTCCTCGGGCACCCTGTCAGAGGAGAGGTCGAGCACGGCCACCTCGTATCCGGCGGCAAGCGCCCTGCGCGCAGTTTCCGCGCCAAGCCCCACCGTGCCACCCGTGATGAAAGCCAGTGCCATTGATACCCTCCCTTGTATACTATAGATGCTTATAACGAACACAAAACCAGCGGCGGAGGAAGTCCAAAGATGCGTGTGACAGACCACGAGACAGGCCAGGACGACCTCGACACCCTCGCCGGGCTGATCGCGCAGCAGGCGAGGCAGACCCCGTATGCCCCCGCCCTCGGGTCGCTAGACTACCGCGCCCTCGCGGAACTCGTCATGCCGCGCGGCGATGATCCTGTCGTCACGCTGGCCAAGTCAGACCTCGACAAGCTCCTGCCCGAGGTGGTCGGGGGTCTCGCCCGCTCGGCGGTCGCCGTGGGGATAGAGGGACTGGTGAAACGGTCGCATCCCGGCGAGCTGATCCTGCCCATCCGGCGCGAGGACGGCGACGACGACCTCGCCCGCCATACGCAGTCCGCCCTCATCCGCATGGCGCGGGCGCTCGCCACGCGGTTCGACCTGTCCGCGCGCGACCGCATCTGGATCGACGGCAGCGTCACCGACCCCGCGACATGGATGATCGCCATTGCCGCGCTGTCGGTCGGTGCCCATATTTCCTTGCAGAAAACGGACGTAACGGTCGCATGGCTCCTGAGCGACGGCGATGAGCCCGACAGCCCCGACCTGCGCCTCGTCCACCTGCGCGCCCCCCGCGAGGCGCTTGCCGCACTACAGTCCGCGCACCCCGGCCTGACCGTCGTAAATGGTTTTGCCCTGCCGGAAGCCGGGGGCCTGCCGCTTACCTCCGACCCCCGCGATCCGCCTGAAACCGTGCCCGCCACGGTGGGCCGACCGCTGGCCGACACGCAGGTGATGATCGTCGATCCCCGCACCGGCATGGACATGCTTCTCTACCAGACCGGCGAAGTCTGGCTGCGCGGTCCGGGCCTCATTGCGGGATATGCGAACGGGATCGCGCCTTTCGAACAGGGCCATTTCCTGCGCACGGGGGTGCTTGGATACCTCGACAGCGAAGGCCGCCTCGTGCTCCCCCGGACCGAGGAAGAGGCGCTCCATATCGAGCCCGAGGACTAGGGAATTTGGCGTATCCAATACATCATATTTATGTATACGAAGATCTTATCCATCAGATACACTGCCGTGGCACGAGAGCGACGGGAGGTACTCATGGGCAGCAAGACGGATCGCACGGTTGACGTTCTGGTCATCGGATCGGGCGGCGCGGGACTGACCGCCGCGGCAACCTCACGGGCTGCCGGGCTATCGGTTCTGGTCGCGGAAAAGGACAGCGTCTTTGGCGGCACCACGGCCACCTCGGGCGGCGTGATCTGGATTCCTATGAACCGGCACGCGCAAAAGCTCGGGGCCGAGATCGGGGTCGAGGACACAATCGCCAACGCCCGGCACTATCTCGAAAACGAGACCGGCCAATATATCGACCGCGACCGGATCGAGGCCTACCTCGCCTCCGGCCCGGTGATGGTCGACTTCATGGAGCGCGAGACCGAGGTCAAGTTTCATTCCATGGAGTTTCCCGACTACCATTCCGACGAACCCGGCGCCTCGACCATCCGCTCGCTCGGCACCCTGCCCTACGACGCGGGCCAGATGGGTCCGCTGATGAAACGATTGAAGGGCGAGTTGCCCCAGACGCTGTTCATGGGGCTGGCGCTTGGCTCATCGCTCGAGATGAAGAACTTTTTGAAGGCCGGGCGTTCGATCACCGCGATGGGCTTTGTCGTCAAACGGATGCTCCGACATTTCCGCGACCTCGCGCTTCACGGCTCGTCGCAGAATATCGTGCGTGGCCGCGCGCTGATTGCGCGGCTAGCCAAAACACTGGACGAGGCGGGGGTCGAAATCTGGACCGACAGCCCCGCGACGGAACTCACGACCGAAAACGGGCGCGTCACCGGTGCGCGGCTCGCCACACCCGACGGCACCGTGACGATCCGGGCCACCTACGGCGTCGTCTTGGCGGCGGGTGGCTATCCCCGCGACCGCGAGCGGCGCCGCGAAAATCACCCCGGCGTCACCGCGACGATGGAGCCGGTGCTGCCGGTGCCCATGACCAACACCGGCGACGGATCGCGTCTGGCCGAAGCGGTGGGCGGGCGCTGGAACGGCCATGTCTCGACCGCGGCGGCGTGGATGCCGACCTCAAAACTCCCCGGTGCCACGGATTTCACCGGGGTCTGGCCGCACCTCGTAGACCGCACCAAACCCGGCTTCATCATGGTCACCCCGGACGGGCGGCGGCTGGTCAACGAAAGCCAGAACTACCGCGACCTGATCCCAGCCATGCTCGAAGACCTCGCACGGGTCTGTGGAATCGACGGGCCGGAACTGGTGGCCACGTTCGAGCGGTTCAACGGCTTTGCGCGATCGGGCGATGACCTCGACTATCACCGGGGCCGCACGAAATACGACCGCCATCACGGCGATGACGAGAACACGCCGAACCCGTCACTCGGTCCGCTCGAGGTCGGGCCATTTTTTTCGGTGCGGATCTATCCGGGCGAGATCACGAGCTACAAAGGCATGGCGACCGACATCCACGCGCGGGTTCTGGGCCATGACGACCAGCCCATCGCCGGGCTTTATGCCGTGGGCAACGATCAGGCCAACGTCTTTGGAGGGGCCTATCCCGGCGCGGGCGCGACCATCGGGCCGGGCATGGTCTTTGGCTGGCGGGCGGGCAAGCATCTGGCGGAAGTCGCGGGCAAGTCCCTGCCGGGCGTGACCGGCGAAACCGAACGACTGGCGGCGGATTGATGCGCGACATGGCCGATCCCGCCCGTTCCTGCGATGTCCTCGTCATCGGCACCGGCGGCGCCGGGCTGACCGCCGCGATCACGGCGGCCAAGGCGGGGCTGTCGGTCATCATCGCCGAAAAGGACGCCGTCTTCGGCGGCACCACGGCGACCTCCGGCGGCGGGCTTTGGGTGCCCTTGAGCCACCAGTCCCGCGCCTTGGGCGAGGCGACGGGCGAGACCGATACCCGCGAAGCGGTGACTCGCCACCTCGAGATCGAAGGTGGCAATCGCGCCGACCGGGCCAAGATCGACGCCTTTCTCAATGACGGCCCCCGCATGGTCGAGTTTCTGGAAACCGAAAGCCATGTCCGCTTCGCCCCCGCCGCCTTTCCCGATTATCACTCGGAACAAGAGGGCGCGTCGATGATCCGGTCAATCTTTTCCGTCCCGATCACGGCGAGCGAGGTCGGGACGGTGATGTCCACGCTCAAACGAGAATTACCGCAGACGTCGTTTCTGGGCATGACCATGCGTTCGGGCGCCGAAGTGAAGCTGTTCTTTGCCGCCACGCGGTCGTGGCCGGCGTTTCGCCACGTCGCGGGGCGGATGGCGCGGCATCTGGTGGATATGGCGCGACATGGCGAGAGCCAGAGCCTGACCACCGGGCGGGCGCTGGTGGCGCGGCTGGGCAAGACGGTGGACGAACTGGGCATCCCGATGCTTTTGTCCTCGCCCGCGCGGTCCCTCATCCGGGACGGTGACGCGGTGACGGGCGCATGGCTCGACACGCCCGAGGGACCGCTCCGGATCGAGGCGCGCGCCGTGATCCTCGCCGCGGGCGGCTATGCGCGTGACGTGGATCGGCGACGTGCCGAACATCCCGAGCCGGTCAATCGCCTGCCCGTCCTGTCGCCCTTGCCCATGGGCAACACCGGCGACGCGGCGAATATGGCCGAGGCGGTGGGGGCGCGGTTCGGCTCCGACGGTGCGAATGCTGGCGCCTGGATGCCGGTGTCGAAAATGCCTGGGGTGAGCGACTTTACGGGCATCTGGCCGCATCTCGTGGACCGCTATAAGCCCGGTTTCATCATCGTGCTGCCCGACGGCAAGCGCTGCGTCAACGAAAGCGCAAGCTACAACGACATCGGCGAGGACATGATCGCCGCGATGGCCGCGCGTGGAGCCGAGCACGGCTGGATCATCGGTGATGGACCTGCGGTCCGGCGATGGGGCATCGGGTTTCAAAAGCCTTGGCCCATGTCACAGCGGCGGCTCATCGCGAATGGCTACCTGCGCAAGGCCCCGACGCTCGCCGCGCTGGCGGATGCGATCCGGGTGGACGCGGGCGTGTTGGCCGAAACGGTGGCGCGGTTCAACGAAGGTGCCGCGCGGGGGCAGGATCCGGAGTTCCACCGCGGCCGCGCGCCCTATGATCGCTATCATGGCGACCCGGATCACGGCCCGAATCCGGCGCTGGGTCCGCTCACCCGCGGGCCATGGTATGCGGTCAAGCTGCACGTGGGCGAGATCGGGAACTTCAAAGGCATCGCGACGGACGAGAACGCGCAGGTGCTCGACCACGCCGGGCAGGTGATCCCGGGACTCTATGCGGTCGGGAACGACATGGCGAATGTGTTCGGGGGCAGCTATCCGGGCGCCGGTGGCACGCTGGGACCGGGGATGACCTTTGCCTTCCGCGCGGCGCGGCATGTGGCGGGTCTTATTGTCGAGGCGACGCGGGCCGGCGAGGACGTGCGTTAACCTTTCAGGTCGCGGGCGGTCGCATATCCGTCTGATAACGCGATCATATTAACGGATCAAAGAGTCCAGGATTCTAGAATCCCGGAGTCTTTCCCGCGAAACTGACCACCATTCGCGGCCCGCCTTACCCCCGCGCCAGCGCCGCCGCGTTGCCGCCCGCCACCCGGCCAAAGATCACCGCGCTGCCGACCGAGGCACCGCCGCCCGCGTAGCAGGGTCCGGCGAAGCCACCCGTGGTTTCGCCGGCCGCAAAAAGCCCCGGTATGGCCCGGTTGTTCATCCCGAGCACCCGCGCCTCGGCGTCGATGCGCAGCCCCGTTCCGGTCCAGCAAACCACCGCGGGCCGGATGCGCGCACCATAAAACGGCCCCGTTTCGACGGGCCGCAAATGCCCGCCCGCCTTGAAGAACTGGCTGTCCAATCCCGCACGTGCATCCTCGGAATAACGCTCGGCGGTGGCGACCAGCGCCTCGGCCCGCACCCCCAGCTCATCCGCCAATTCCGCCAGCGTGTCGGCCGACTGCAATTTGCCATTCGCCGCAAACGCCGCGAGCCGGTCCGCCGACCAGTTGGGCGCCGGATGCGCCTTGGCCTCGGCCCGCGCGGCTTCGTCGAAGATCGCGAAACACTCGCCGGCAGTCTGTTCGCCCAGCACCTCCGACAGCACCGAATATTCGGTCGATTCATCGATGAACCGCCGCCCCTCGTGGTTCACATGCATGAGCCACGGCGGAAGGTAAGGTTCCAGATCCTCGGCGAACCCAGGCGTCATGAGGAGCAGCCCGCGGTTCAGACCGGTGATGTCGGCCCCGATCCCCCGCGCCATCTCGATCCCGTCGCCCCGACATTCGTCGGCCCCGATATACCACGCGAGCGCCCCCTGTTTGGCGGCACTGGGATACAGCTCGGCCCACATCCGTCGGTTGTTGCCGAACCCGCCCGAGGCGATGACCACCGCGCCCGCCGTGACTGCCTCACCCCCCACGCGCACGCCGACGCAGCGACCGTCGCGCATCACGAGACCCTCGACGCGGGTGTGGGTGGCGAGGTCCACCGACCGCCCCGACAGTGACCCCTCCAGCGCGTCAGCGATATCCTCGCCATGCCGTTCCGCCCGATGCCCGCGCGGCAGCTTGTCGACGCCCGAGACATAGAGGTTCTCCAGCGGAAAACTTGCGCCCATGCCGACGAGCCATTCAAAGGTCGGCCCGGACAGATCGCAGTAGCGCCGCACCAGCGACGGCTCCACTTTGTATTGATTGACCGTCATTTAGTAGTGGAACTGATCATCCGGATTGTCCTCGATCCCGGCCTTCTTCTGGAGCGAGGTGTTCGACGCCCAGAACACGCCGCCCGACAGCCGGGTCGAGCCACCGGTCCGTGCGCCCGCTTCGAGAGGCAGCACGCGCGCCCCTCTCGCCGTCGCCTCGGAGGCGGCAGCCAGCCCTGCGCCGCCCGCGCCGATCACGATCACGTCGAAATCCGTCTCGACCATCGGGGTCTCCTATCTCGCGTCCGCCTTGATCATGTCGGCGCATTTCTCGCCGATCATGATGCAGGGCGCATTGGTGTTGCCCGCCGGCACACGCGGCATGATCGAGGCGTCCGTCACGCGCAGCCCCGAGATCCCGTGGACCCGGAGGCGGTCGTCGACCACCGCCCCCTGCCCCGCGTCCGGTCCCATCATGCAGGACCCCACCGGATGCAGATTGGCGATCGCTGCGCCACGCAGCCAGTCCTCGATCGCCTCCGGTCCGTCGATGCCCGGCCCGGGCGCGATCTCTTCTTCCATATAACACGCCAGCGCCGGTTGCCGCGCGATGTCGCGGATCAATTCGACCGCCCGCACCATCGTCGCCCGGTCCACCGCGTCCTCAAAGAAATTCTGCCGGATCGCGGGCGCGGCCATCGGGTCGGCGCTTGCCAGACGCACAGTGCCGACCGCGCGGGGGTCGAGGTGCACGGGGCTCATCGTGAAGCCAGGATGATCATGCGCCTTCATCCCGGATTTCGTCCGACTCGCCACCGTCCACATGTTGGTGTTCACCTGAATGTCAGGGCGATGCTTGTCCGGCGACGAGCGCATGAAGATCCCCGCAAAAATGCCGTTAGATGCCAGTGGCCCGCGCTTGGCCAGCACATACTGTGCCCCGGCGATCACCTGCCTGATCCTGGAGTTCGCAAGCTCGTTGATCGTGATCGGCTCGCGGCATTTGAACATCAGCGAGCAGTAGAAATGATCGCGTAGGTTTTCGCCCACACCCGGCACGTCGTGCACCACAGGCACGCCCATCTCGGCCAAATGTCCCGCCGGACCGATGCCAGACAGCTGCAACATCTGCGGCGAGCCGAAGGCCCCGCCCGTCAGCACCACCTCGCCCCGCTCCGACAGCCGCGCGGTCTCGATCCCGCGAGCGGTCCGATACGCGATCCCCACCGCGCGTCGGCCATCCAAAAGCACCCGCGTCAGATGCCCGCCCGTCACCACGCTCAGATTGGACCGCCGCCGCGCCGGATGCAAATACGCATGGGCCGAGGACCAGCGCCGCCGGTCCTTGGTCGTGGTCTGGAAATACCCCGCACCTTCCTGCTCTGCCCCGTTGAAATCCGGGTTGCGCGGGATGCCCGCCTCGACCGCCGCCGCGACGATGGCATCGGCCACGGGCGATCCGCCCGCCTGATCTGACACCCGAAGCGGCCCGCCGACGCCGTGGAAATCGTCGGCGCCGCGCGTGTTGTCCTCGGCCTTCTTGAAGTAGGGCAGGACATCCTCCCAGCCCCAGCCGGTGTTGCCCATCTGTCGCCAGAGGTCGTAATCCTCGCGGTGCCCACGGATATAAAGCATCCCGTTGATCGCGCTCGACCCGCCCAGAACCTTGCCGCGCGGATGATACATCTTGCGGTTCTTCAATTCCGGCTCAGGCTCGCCTTCGAACATCCAGTTCACGCGCGGATCGGTGAAGAGCATCGGATAGCCCATCGGCGGCGTGATCCAGAACGCCTTGTCCTCCGGCCCGGCCTCGAGGATCAGCACCCGCGCGTTCAGGTTCTCTGAGAGCCGCGCGGCAACCACGCAGCCCGCAGATCCCGCCCCCACGACGATATAGTCGTAAGGGTCAGGCATCGCCCGTGACCCGGTCGATCTCTTCCAGATCCTCCGGGGTGAGCTGCCAGTCGGTCGCCGCCACATTGGCTGTGACCTGCTCGGGCTTCGTGGCCCCGGCCATGACGCTGGCGACCATCGGACGGGTCAGAAGCCAGGAGAAGGCAAGTTCCACCAGCGTCCGCCCCCGCGCCTCGCAGAACGCCTTGAGCGCCTCGGTCTTGTCCCAGTTCGCCTCGGTCAGATAGCGCGTCGCCATACGATCGAGCTTGGCGAAGCGGCTGCCTTCCGGCGCGCCCTCGTCGCGTCTGTATTTGCCGGTGAGCAGACCCGAGGCCAGCGGGAAATAGGGCAGGAACCCCACGCCGTAACGCTCGAGCGCGGGCAGCAGAGTCTTTTCCTTACCGCGCACGAGCAGGCTCAGTTCGTCCTGAATGGATACGAACCGATGCGTGCCAAGTTCGCGCGCCAGATACTCCGCTTCGACCACCTCCCAGGCAGCGAGGTTACAGGCCCCGATATAGCGCACCTTGCCCGCCCGGATCAGGTCGTCGAAAGCGCGGAGCGTCTCGTCGATGGGCGTCGTCGGGTCGGACCAATGAAGCTGGTAGAGGTCAATGTAATCCGTCTTGAGCCGACGCAGACTGTCCTCGACGCCTGACACGATGTTCCAGCGGCTCCCGCCCCTGGTGCCGTCCGGCATCTCCAGCCCGACCTTGCTGGAGAGGATGACCTTCTGCCGCTTGTCCCCCAGAATATTGCCCAACATCGTCTCAGACGCGCCCCCGCCGCCATAGACATTGGCGGTGTCCAGAAACGTCACACCGGCGTCGATGGCGGCATCCACAACGGCGCGGCTCTGCGCCTCGTCGATGGTCCAGCCGAAGTTGTTGCAGCCCAGCCTGACCGCCGAAACCTTCAACCCCGACCGCCCGAGATTGCGATACTCCATGCGCCGTCCTCCTCAGATATTGATGGCCCGGCCATAGGCCGCCAACGCCGCCTCTTTCACAACCTCGGAAATCGTGGGATGCGGGAAAACGATGTCGGACATCTCGGCCTCGGTCGCCTCAAGCTCCATAGCCGTGACGAAACCCGCGATGAGTTCCGTGACCTCCGGACCCGCCAGATGCGCGCCGAGAAGTTCACCGGTCTCCGCGTCAAAAATCCGGTCAAGCCCACACTCGCCACCTGCGGGTCGGAATAGGTGCAGCCGGGAATGCGCTCGCGCCGCATCGCGTGGGGATGATTCCCCGCGATCGCCTCGACACAGATGACCGCCTCGTGTTCGGCCTTGTGGGCCAGCATCGGGGCACCCGTGATGTCACCGATGGCCCAGACGCCAGGGACCGACGTGCGCCCCGCCCCGTCCACCGCGATCACGCCGCGCTCCATCGTGACGCCAAGCGCCTCGAGCCCCAGCCCCTCGGTATTGGCGACGACCCCGGCGGCGGACAAAAGCCGCTCGGCCTTGATCGTCTCGCCACCCGCAAGGGTCACGGTCACGTCCTTTTTGCCGGTCACGACGCCCTCGACACCCAGGCCCGTGCGCAAGGTGATCCCTCGTTTGGTCAGCGCCTTGGCGACGAAAGCCGAGACCTCTTCGTCCTCGACCGGCAGGATGCGCGGTTGCATTTCGACCACGGAGACCTCGGTCCCCATCGCGGCATAGAAACTCGCGAACTCGATCCCGATGGCACCGGAGCCCACGATTACCAGCGACTTCGGCACCTCAGTCGGGACCAGCGCCTCGAAATAGGTCCAGATCAGCTTGCCATCCGGTTCGATGCCCGGCAGCGAGCGCGGACGGGCACCGGTCG
>LUOO01000105.1 GCA_001626765.1 Maritimibacter sp. REDSEA-S28_B5 | reverse complement strand
GCTTGTCGTCCATGCCGAAGAGGCAGAGCAGGCCGTGACGCGCGGGACCGAGGCGTTGGCGGGCACGACCAGCGGGCTGTCGGGGCAGATCCGGATCGGCGCCCCGGACGGCTGCGCGAATTTCCTTCTGCCCCGCGTCTGCGCCGCGATTGCTCGCGAGCATCCAGAGATAGAATTGCAGATCGTGGCGCTGCCCCGGATCATCAACCTGTCCAAGCGCGAGGCGGATCTGGCCATCGCGGTGTCGCCGCCGGCGACGGGGCGGCTCACGGTGCAGAAGATCACCGATTATCATCTGCATCTGGTCGGAGATCGCGACTACCTCGCCGCCCATCCGCCGATCCGGAGCCTCGAGGACGTCGCGGCGCATCCGGTCGTGGGCTACATCCCCGACATGATCTTCGATAAAGAACTGGACTATCTGTCCGAGACCGGGGCCGACCGGGTCACGCTCGGCTCGAACTCGGTCTCGGTGCAGCTTGGTTTTCTGCGTGAGGGTGGGGGCCTTGGCATCGCGCATGATTTCGCGCTGCCCTTCGCGCCCAATCTGACCAAGATCCTGACGGATTTTATTTCGCTGACCCGGACCTTCTATCTCGTGCGCCACGCGGGCGATGCGCGGATCGAGCGGATGGCCAGAGTGGGTGAGCTTCTGTTGAGCGGTCTGAGGGCAGAAGTTGCGCGACTAGAAGCACTTACTTGACAAAATGTCGCACCCCTTCGAAGGTGAAAGGACGCGGGGGAGGACGCAGCGCCACTACGGGAGGAGACGCAATGCTTGTCAGCCAGATTCTCAAGGACAAGGCCACGCAGGGCGTGTTGACTGTCTCGAAATCGACGAGCGTGGCGGAGGCTGCAGCGATCCTTTCCCGCGAGCGTATCGGGGCGGTGATGGTGTCCGAGGACGGGGTCACGCCCGAGGGCATCTTGTCCGAACGCGACATCGTGCGCGAACTGGGCGCACGGGGGCCTTCGGTGCTGTCCGATCCGATCTCGACCATCATGACCGAGAAGGTCAAGGGATGCGCCTCGGGCGACCGTGCCATCGCCGTGCTTCAGATGATGACCGAGGGCCGGTTTCGCCACATGCCGGTGCTCGAGGACGGCAAGATGATCGGCCTCGTGTCCATCGGCGACGTGGTCAAGGCGCGCCTCGAGGAGCTTGCCAACCAGGCCGAAAGCCTGAAATCGCTGATCATGGGATACTGAACTGCGGATCGCGCGCTCCGAGGTCGGCCTGCTTTCTGCAT
This sequence comes from Maritimibacter sp. REDSEA-S28_B5, assembly GCA_001626765.1. Taxonomy (GTDB): domain Bacteria; phylum Pseudomonadota; class Alphaproteobacteria; order Rhodobacterales; family Rhodobacteraceae; genus Maritimibacter. Next base: position 23,100 of record LUOO01000105.1, on the reverse strand, counting down.
ATGCGAAAGCGGGTTGCAATCCCTTGGGTAATAATGTTGCGTGACCTCGACAGAGGTGCGAGGCCTGAAGGGGAGGGGCTTTAATGCGCGTGGCGCTTTATCCGGGGACGTTCGATCCCATCACCATTGGGCACATAGACATCATCAAACGAGCCTGCGTGCTCGTCGACCGGCTGGTCATCGGCGTCGCGATCAACCGCGACAAGGGACCGATGTTCTCGCTCGAGGAGCGGGTCGCAATGGTCGAAGCGGAATGTGCCAAGCTGTCCGAGGTGACGGGGACCGAGATCGTCGCGCATCCTTTCGAAAACCTGCTCATCCACGCGGCCAAGGACGTGGGCGCGAGCATGATCGTGCGCGGTCTGCGTGCGGTGACGGATTTCGAATACGAATACCAGATGGTGGGCATGAACCGGGCGATGGACGACACCGTCGAGACCGTGTTCCTCATGGCCGATCTCAAGCATCAAGCCATCGCGTCGAAGCTGGTCAAGGAAATTGCGCGTCTCGACGGCGACGTGACCAAGTTCGTCACGCCCGAGGTCAAGGCGAAGCTCTACGAGAAGCTCGGTCGCGGCTGATCTGTCGCCGTTGCTGGATGGTGTTGCGCCGCGGGCTGCGCCCGCGTCGCGGTGCCGGGGGAGGCGTTGCCTCCCCCGGACCCCCACCGCATCGGGTGCTCTGCTCCCGAACCACGCAATTTTCGGGGGCTCTGCCCCCGAACCCCCGGGATATTTATGAACCAGAGAAGGACCGTGGTGAGCGGGACCGCCGAGTGTCTGGCCTCAGAACCCGGCTCTCAGAACCCCGGCAGCGCACCCATGGCGGCAAGCGCACGCAGGATCGCGTCGACCGCGACGGCGGCGAGGATCATGCCCATCACGCGGCTGATGACGGCGGCGCCGGTCTGGCCGAGCACCTTGTGGATCGGGCCTGCGAGCAGGAGGATCGCGAGTGTGATGGCCAGAACGATGGCCATGAGCGCAGAGGTCATGACCTGATGGGTCACCGCGAAACGGTCGTTGTCGGTGAGGATCACCACGGCGAGCATCGCGCCGGGCGAGGCGATGGAGGGCATGGCGATGGGGAAGACAGCGGCGTTCTTGGCCGCCTCCGCCTCGTTGATCTCGTTTTCCGGCTTTGAGGGCCCGAAGATCATGGTCAGCGCGAAGAGGAACAGAACGATCCCGCCCGCGATCTGGAACGACCGGAGGTCGAGGCCGAGCGCGTCCAGCACCAGTTGACCGAAGACGATGAAGGCCAGCAGCACGGCGAAGGCGACGATCACGGAACGGACTGCGACCGAACGCCGCCCCTTGGGGGTCATCCGCGCCGTGACGGCGAGAAAGACCGGGAGCGTGCCGATCGGGTCGATGACGACCCACAGCGTAATGAATTCCTGCAGGATCAGGGAAAAGCTGGGCACGGTGGTCTCGGGTGTTCGAGGGGATCAACCGTGCCCTAAGGCTTCGCGGCGGTGATCACAAGTCCCCGCCGGCGCAGGGGCGGCCTGTCGGCGGATCAGGCGATCACATCGGCGCGGGGTGGTCCGGGCGTGACCAGTTTCGGGCCGAGATCGGCCGCGACCGCCTCGACCGTGCGCACCACCGCGTCGACATGATTGGTCACCAGCATGTGGCCCGCGTTGGGCAGGAGTTCGAGCTGCATGTGAGGGTAGCGCTCGGCAACCTCGATGCCCTGTTCGGTATGATCGAGGATCCGGTCCTCGGTGCCATAGAGGATGCGGACCGGCATCCTCAGATCGCCGTATGCCTGCCATTGGCTGCCTATGGTCTCGCCCACCGCGCAGTAGTCGCGCGAGGTGTTGAGAAAGCTCTTCGGGCGTAGAGAAAGAAGCCCGCCGCCTTCCTTGGTATAGGCGGCGGGGACCGGGTCGGGGCCGAAAATCTCGGTTCGCGTGACGTCCTGGTTCTTGACCATGCCAGGCACGGCGAGGGTTCGGGCAAGCAAGCGGCGGGTGCGGGGGTTCGTCACCCCGAGCGCGGCAAAGGCGGTGGTGGACTTCGACGACGGGCGCAGTAGCGGCGCAATGAGGGCAAGACCGGCGACTTTCTCCGGGGCACGAAGCGCAAGCGCGGCGGCAATGGCGCCGCCTAGGGAATGGCCCACCACGATGGGCTTTTGCAGGTTGAGACGGTCGATGACCTCTTCCATGTATCCGGCCTGCGCGTCGATGGTGGCCGGCATCTCCTCGGGCCGGTCCGAATAGCCCATGCCGGGGCGGTCCACCGCGATCACCCGGAACTTGCGCCCGAGCGCCGCCGTCAGAAACAGCGTCATCGTACGAAGCTGGCCGCCGAGCCCATGGATGAGCAGCACCGGACGGCCCGTGCCGATGTCGGTGTAATGCAGCCGTCCGGTCGAGATCTGGATATACTGGCCCTGCGGCGGCACGGCCGCTTCGACCTGTTGCGCCATGATCCGGGTCTTCTTGGCCTGGGACATGAGATAGAGCGCCACGCCGAGCAGGGCGATGACGACGAGGCCCGCGACGGCGGACAGGATGGCGATCGTGGTGCTCATGGGGTCCTCTTTCCTTGAGGGGCGAGCCTAACGAAAACGCCCCGGCCGTGGGAAGCCGGGGCGTTGCGTCATCCGTCCCCTTCGGCGGGGGATCGCCGGGTCGGTCAGATATGTTTGCCGATCTCCGCCGCCGTATCGAGCATCCGGTTCGAAAAGCCCCATTCGTTGTCATACCAGGTCAGGATGCGCACGAAGTTGCCGTCGAGCACCTTGGTCTGGTCCGTGGCGAAGGTCGACGAATTGGGGTTGTGGTTGAAGTCGGTCGAGACGAGCGGCTTGTCGGTGTAGCCCAGGACGCCTTTCAGGGCGCCGTTGGCGGCTGAACGGATCGCCTCGTTGATCTCCTCGGCCGTCACGTCGCGCTCCGCTTCAAACGTCAGGTCCACGCAGGACACGTTAGGCGTGGGTACGCGGATCGCGACGCCGTCGAGGATGCCCTTGAGCTCGGGAAGCACGAGACCCACCGCCTTGGCAGCCCCCGTCGAGGTCGGGATCATGTTCATCGCCGCCGCGCGGGCGCGGTAGAGATCCTTGTGGTAGGTGTCGAGCGTCGGCTGGTCGCCGGTGTAGCTGTGCACCGTCGTCATGAAGCCGCGCTTGATGCCGAAGGTGTCGTTGAGAACCTTGGCCACGGGGGCGAGACAGTTCGTGGTGCAAGACGCGTTCGACACATGCACGTCCGTCGAGGTCAGCGTGTCGTGGTTTACGCCGTAGACGATGGTCTTGTCCGCGCCCGAAGACGGCGCCGAGACGAGCACGCGCGAGGCGCCGTTCTCGAGATGAACGGTCGCCTTGTCGCCGGTGAAGATGCCGGTGCATTCCATGACCACATCCACGTCGGCCCAGGGCAGCTCCTTGGGATCGCGGATCGCGGTCACCTCGATGGGGCCGAGACCTGCGTCGATGGTCGAACCCTTGACCGTGACCTCGTTCCTGAGCCTGCCGTGAACCGAGTCGAATTCGAGCAGATGGGCGTTCGTTTCGACCGAGCCCAGATCGTTGATCGCGATGACTTCTATGTCGGTCCGACCCTGTTCGATCAGCGCCCGCAGCACGTTGCGGCCGATGCGGCCAAATCCGTTGATGGCGACTTTGGTGGTCATGGTGGCTCCTTGGAGGTCTGGAGTGGGTCGCTTGCCCTGTCAGAATAGGAGGTTCGTCGCGGGACAGGCGTGACGTTATCGCTAACATCGCCAGATCGCGCCCGAGGTCAAGGGGGTGCGGACAAGGGAACGGGCGATGTTGCCCGGAAAATCAGCGCCAGAAGGCCAGCCAGTCAAGGAACTCATAAAGCTCCTTGGCCAGAAAAAGCGAGGCATCGCCGCCGTTCAGGGTGAAATCGCCGAGGAAGGCGAGCGCCAGCAGGACGAAGAGGATAAGGGCGAGCCGGTTTGTCATGCCAAGGTTCTGACCCAGAGGCGTGCTCACGGCAAGGGGGTCCGTGACGCCCCTGCGGCGTGCCACGCCCCGGGCCCATGCGAGGAGGCGAAGCCGTGGAGGCGATCTGCAAACGAAAACCCCGGCCTGTTTGGCCGGGGTTCGATCTGTCCGAAAGGCCGTCCTGTCAGAGCCGGCCCATCGCCGCGGCCACGTCCGCCATACGGGCCGAGAAGCCCCATTCGTTGTCATACCAGGCGAGCACGCGCACGGTGCGGCCGACAACGCGGGTCTGATCTGGCGCGAAGATCGAGGAATATTCGGTGTGGTTGAAATCGACCGAGACCTTGGGTTCGGGATCGTAGGCCAGAACCTTTTTCATATTGCCTGCGGCGGCTTCGCGCACCACCTCGTTCACGTCGTCCACGGTCACGTCCTTGCCCGCCTCGAAGGTCAGGTCGATGCAGGAGACATTGGGCGTGGGCACGCGCAGCGCGGTGCCGTCGAGCTTGCCGGCCAGTTCCGGGAGCACTTCGCCCAGTGCCTTGGCCGCACCCGTGGTGGTCGGGATCATCGCCATGGCGGCGGCGCGGGCGCGGTAGAGGTCCGAGTGGCGACGATCGAGCGTCGGCTGATCGCCGGTGTAGCTGTGGATCGTTGTCATCACGCCACGCTCGATACCGATGGCGTCATTCAGGACCTTGGCGAGCGGGGCGAGACCGTTCGTCGTGCAGGAGCCGTTCGAGATCATGTAGTCAGATGAAGCGAGCAGTTCGTCGTTCACACCAAAGACGATGGTCTTCTGAACGTTTTTGGCCGGGGCCGAGATCAGCACCTTCTTCGCGCCACGGGCGATATGGGCCTTGGCCTTTTCGCCGTCGTTGAAGTTCCCGGTGCATTCCAGCACGACATCGCAGCCCGACCAGTCGAGTGCGTCCATGTCGTAGGTCGACATCATCTCCATCGGGCCACGGCCGATGTCCATGGTGTTGCCCGCGACGCGGATCTCGTCGGGGTAGCGGCCATGGACGCTGTCGTACTTCAGAAGATGTGCGGCGGTCTCGAGCGGGCCGGTCGCGTTGACCTTGACCACCTGGATGTCATTGCGGCCCGACTGCGCGATGTGAGAGAGCGTGCAGCGCCCGATGCGTCCGAAACCGTTGATGCCGACGGTGACCGTCATGTCCATTTCCCCTCTCGATATGCAGCTGCCGCGCGCGTGGGTCGCGCATGGGACTGACGCTGATATACAGGCCGGGGTTCCAGCAGGCCACTGAAATTCCCATTATCTGGCAATATGTTAGCGAAAACATGAGGGCGAGATGTTGTGTTAGCGGGACCGTTAACGCAAACGGTCCGGGGCCTCTGGGCGTCGATTGTGTGCCATGGGATGCAGCGGCGTCGCTGCAGGGGCGGGAACCTTTACGGGGATTCGCGGCTTGCCCTTGGCGGGCCTTGGGATAGGCTGGCGCGAAGTTGTGAGGGGACAGTATGAGCGGACTTCTGGCACTACTCGATGACGTGGCGGGCATCGCCAAGGTTGCGGCGGCTTCGGTCGATGACGTGGCGACGCAGGCGTTCAAGGCGGGGTCCAAGGCGGCGGGGGCGGTGATCGACGACGCGGCCGTGACCCCGAAATACGTGTCGGGGTTCGATGCGAGCCGGGAGATCCCCATCGTCGGGAAGATCGCGCTGGGGTCGATCCGCAACAAGCTGCTCATCCTCTTGCCGCTGGGCCTGATCCTGGCGAACTTCGCGCCATGGGCGATCACGCCTCTCTTGATGATCGGTGGCAGTTACCTGTGTTTCGAAGGGGCGGAGAAGGTCTGGCACGGGCTCTTCCCCGGCGAGCACATCGTCCACGACCCCAAGATGCACGAGAACAAGGACCCCGCGAAGCTCGAGCAGCAAAAGGTCTCTGGCGCGATCAAGACAGACTTCATCCTGTCCGCCGAGATCATGACCATCGCGCTCGCGGCGATTCCGGAGTCGAACATCTGGACCGAGGCCGCCGTTCTGGCCATGGTGGCCATCGGGATCACCGTGGCGGTCTACGGTTCGGTCGCATTGATCGTGAAGGCCGACGACCTTGGCCTCGCCATGGCGACGCGCGGGCGTCTGGGTCTGACGCAGGCGCTGGGGCGCTGGATCGTGAAGGCAATGCCGGTCTTCATGCGCATCCTCACCACCGTCGGCACGGCTGCGATGCTCTGGGTCGGGGGCAATATCGTCATTCACGGGCTTTACGAACTGGGCTGGCCGCCGCTTTACGACTTTATCCACCACATGGCAGACGAGGCTGCACACGCGGTGAGCGACGGCTTTGCGCCGGTGGCCAAATGGGTGGTCACCGCCTTCATGGACGGGGTCTTTGGCCTTCTTTGGGGGCTGGTCCTGATCCCGGTCGCCACCTGGATCGTCGGCCCCGCGATCGCTGCGGTGACGGGCAACAAGGCCGAGGCCGAGGCGCATTGAGCGCGCGCAAGTTTGCGTGAGGCCGCGGTGCGCCTGTGGACTCGCGTCGACCTGCGCCCGATGAAGGACCCATGATCGTCGCCCGACATATCCTTATCGCCGTCCTGGTCGTGCTCACGCTGCCCTGGGGGGCCGTGCTGCGCGTTGCGGAGGCCGGGCCTGCGCAACCCCTATCCCCGGTCGTGTCGGTCGAGGCGCAGGTGCGCGCGGACCCGGCGCAGGTCATGCGGGTGTCGGGTCACAAATGCCGCACCGCGGTTTTTCCCGGTGCGATCTGCAGCTTCAACGCGCTCTTGCCGGTGGATGCCACCGCGCAGCGTCCCGAAGGGCAGGTGCGTCTGACGCCAGTCACCAGCACCACGGATGTGAGCCGGTTCGAGCCGGCGCCGGATACCGGACCTCCCCGTTTCGTTTGATCGCCTGACCGGCGCACGGCGCCATCCTACGATCAAACGGAGATTTCACATGCTTACACGCCGCACAGTCGTTGCGGGCGGGGCGCTTGGGCTGCTCGCGGCCTGCGCCCGGCCGAACGACGCCATGCTCACCCCCGCCGAACCGGTCATCCCGCCGTTGCCCGCCTTCTACGGCGCGGTAACGGACGAGCCCTTTCCCATCCCCGCCGTGGAAGAGGGCGTCATCGACCCGCGCCTGTGGCGCCAGACGGTGCCGAACCCCTGGCCGGAAAAGCGACGGGGCACCATTGTCGTTGACCCTGACGCAGCCCTCCTTCATTTCGTCGACAGCCCCGAGGCAGCCACGCGCTATGGCGTGAGCGTCGGGGCGGATGGCTTTGCCTGGGAAGGCACCGCGCGGCTGCAATTCTGCCGGGACTGGCCCCGGTGGAAGGTGCCAGACGCGATGATCGAACGGCACCCGGAGCTGGAGGAGTTCTCATGGCGCAAGGGCGGCATGGCACCGGGGCCGGGCAATCCGATGGGCGCGCGGGCGCTCTACCTCTTCTCGGGTGGGGTCGACACGCTCTACCGCATCCACGGCGACGCCTCGGCGCGGGAACTTGGGCAGGCGGTGTCGTCAGGCTGTATCCGGATGCTTAACCAGGACGTCATCCACTTGCACGCAAAGGCGGTGCACGGCGCGGATGTGATCGTGCTTCCCTCGAAGGCGCCGGATCGCTTCACGTCAGCGCCACAGCTCATCTGACGAAAAACGCCCCCGTGCCGGAACACGGGGGCGTTTCATATCAAGGGCTTGCGAGCCTCAGCCGATCAATTTCTTGACCTGCGCCGCGATGTTTTCGGCGGTGATCCCAAAATGTTCGTAAAGCTCGGGCGCGGGGGCCGAGGCACCGAAGCCCTCCATGCCCACGAAGGCCGCCTTCTTCTCGGAGCCACGCTCACCAAGCAGCCAGCGGTCCCAGCCGCCCGCCCGCAGTGCGGCCTCGACACCCACACGGACCGGGCCGGGGGGAAGGACCTTGCGGCGGTAGGCCTCGTCCTGCTGGGCGAAAAGCTCCATGCAGGGCATGGAGACGACGCGCGTGCCGATGCCGGAGGTCTGGAGCAGGTCTCGCGCGGTCATGGCGATCTCGACCTCCGACCCCGTGGCCATGAGGATCGCCTGGCGCTTGCCCTCGGCCTCGGCCAGCACATAGGCGCCTTTCGCGGTGAGGTTCGACATCTTGTGTTCGGTGCGCAGCGTCGGCAGGTTTTGCCGCGACAGCGCCATGCAGGAGGGCGTCGATTTCGACGTGAGGGCGAGTTCCCAGGCCTCGGCGGTTTCCACCGTGTCACAGGGACGGAAGGTCCATGTGTTGGGCGTCGCGCGCCAGATGGCGAGGTGTTCGACCGGCTGGTGCGTCGGGCCGTCTTCGCCAAGACCGATGGAGTCGTGGGTCATCACGTAGGTGACCGGGATGCCCATGAGCGACGACAGGCGGATCGCGCCACGCGCGTAGTCGGTAAAGGCCATGAAGGTGCCGCCATAGGGGCGGATGCCACCGTGGAGCACGAGACCGTTCATCGCCGCTGCCATGCCGTGTTCACGGATGCCGTAGTGGACGTAGCGCCCCTTGCGGTTCTTCGGTTCGAAGATGCCCAGATCGCCGGTCAGCGTGTTGTTGGAGCCGGTGAGGTCAGCGGAGCCGCCGATGTTTTCCGGCATGATCGGGTTCACGATCTCGAGCACCATTTCGGATGCCTTCCGGGTCGCAACCTTCGGTTTTTCGTCGGAAATCTGCTTCTTCAACGCCTTGATGCGGGCCGAGAGCTTGGACGGCGCTTCGAGCGCGAAGACGCGGGCGAATTCTTTCTGCCGCTGCTCGGACAGCTCGGCCAGACGGCCCTCCCACGCCTGACGTTCCTCGACCCCGCGCGAGCCGATGGCTTTCCAGTCGTTGGCCACGTTGTCGGGAATGTCGAAGGCGGCGGCGTTCCAGCCGTAGGTTTCGCGCAGCTTGGCGATCTCGGCGTCACCCAGCGGCGAGCCATGCGCCTTGGCGCTGTCCTGCTTGGACGAACCGAAGCCGATGTGGGTCTTGCAGTCGATGAGCGTCGGCTTCTTCGACTTCTTCGCCTCGGTCAGCGCCGCGTCGATGTCGTCGGGGTCATGGCCGTCACAGGCGATGACCTGCCAGCCCGACGCCTTGAAGCGCGCGCGCTGGTCGGTGATGTCGGACATCGAAATCTCGCCGTCGATCGAGATGTTGTTGTTGTCCCAGAGCACGATGAGCTTCGAGAGCTTCTGCTTGCCGGCAAGCCCGATTGCCTCCTGGCTGATACCCTCCATGAGGCAACCGTCGCCCGCGATCACATAGGTGTAGTGGTCCTGCACCTTGGCGCCGAAGCGGGCGCGCAGCATTTCCTCGGCCATGGCGAAACCGACGGCGGTCGAGATCCCCTGACCCAGCGGACCGGTCGTCGTCTCGATCCCTTGGGCGTGGCCGTATTCCGGGTGACCGGCGGTCTTGGCGCCCCACTGACGGAAGTTCCTGATCTGCTCGATCGTCATGTCGCTGTAGCCGGTGAGGTGCAGAAGCGCGTAGATCAGCATCGAGCCATGGCCTGCCGACAGGACAAACCGGTCGCGGTCCGGCCAGTCGGGGCGGGAGGCGTCGAATTTCAGGTGCTTCTCGAAGAGCACCGTGGCCACGTCTGCCATGCCCATCGGCATCCCCGGATGGCCCGAGTTCGCGGCCTGCACCGCGTCGACGGCCAGCATCCGGATGGCGGCGGCCTTCATCCAATGGTCGGGGTGTTTTTCGCGAAGGGCGGGAATGTCCACGGGGCAGATCCTTTGACGGTGAGTGCGAAGTCGGGTTCCTCTTAACAGTCTAAGGCGCAAGATCAAGCACGACGCCCAAGACCTTGGCCGCAAATGCGGGACATTCGGCGGAGGGTTGCGGTAAAGTCGGGTCAGCGAAGCCTTGCCACGCGATTCGCGGCTTGGTTGCAGAGGGGCCAAAGACCCGTCATGGTTTCGCGCAAAGGATACAGAGGGTCCGGTGCGGGAATGCCGCGCCCCGGACCGCAAGAGACAGATCGGGTGGCGCAACGCCGTGCACCCGACGGGGACGAGAAATGGGCAGCACAACATGACGGACATTTCCGAGCTTCAGGCACGCCTCGCGGCGGCGCTCGACCGGATCGGCACGGGGGTCGAGGCCCTCGGTGACGGCGGTGTGGGCGGTAACGACACGGGCGAGGTCGAGGCGCTGCGCGCCCAACTCGACGAAGAGCGCACGGCCAATGCGCAGCTCGAGGAACGGGTGCGCTCGATCCGCGAGAAACAGGACACGACGGTGGGACGGCTAAGCGCCGAGGTGGAGCGGCTGACGGCCGCGCTCGCTGCGCAGGAAGAGGCGGCGGCCAAGCTCGCGCGCGCCAATGCCGAACTGCGGTCGAACAACGCCGCACTTCGGCAGGCCATTCAGGACGGCGTGGCCGAACCGCATCTGGTCAACAAGGCGATGATGGCGGAACTGGACGGGCTGCGCGCGGCGCAGGGTGCGGACCGTGCCGAGCTCGACGGGCTTCTGGGCGAGATCGAGGCGATGCTGGACGCCGCCGAAGGGGAGACGGAACATGCCTGACGTAGTGGTGACGATCGGTGGCCGCGAATTCGAGGTTGCCTGTGCCGAGGGCGAGGAGCATTTCCTGCGCTCGGCGGCGGCGATGCTGGACAATGAAGCTGCCTCCATGGTGAGCCAGATCCGGCACCTGACCGAGAGCCGGATGCTGCTCATGGCCGGGCTCATGCTTGCGGACAAGACCGCCGGCCTCGAAGACAGCGTGAAGATAGCCGAGCGCCGGATCGCGGAACTGGAAGCCGCGCTCGAGGCGGCGGAGCGCGCGGGCACCGTGCCCGAGGCGCTGACCGACAGCCTGTCGAACCTCGTGGCGCGGGCCGAATACATCGCCCAGCACGTCGAGGCGAAGGTCGGCTAGGCCCAGATGATCAAGCGGTGCGGGCTGACGCCCGCGCAGGTCTTGCGCCCCTTCGCCTGCGGTGACAGTGCGCGGTTGCCGCCCGTGGTGTCGGCAGAAAAGAGAACGCCCCGCGCGCCAGTGGCCGCGGGGCGTTTTTCTTTGGTTCGGGCGCCTTCGGTTCAGGCGTTGGCTTCGCGGATCTTTTCGGCGGCATCCTTGTTGTAGGTGATGCCTTCCTGATCGAAGAGCTGGTCCAGCTCGCCCGAGAGCGTCATCTCGGTGACGATATCGCAGCCGCCGACAAATTCGCCTTTGACATAAAGTTGCGGGATGGTCGGCCAGTCCGAGTAGTCCTTGATCCCCTGACGGATCTCGTCATCGGCGAGGACGTTCACGTCCTTGAAGTCGACGCCCATGAAGTTGAGCACGCCCGCAACGCGGCTCGAGAACCCGCATTGCGGCATTTCCTTGGTGCCCTTCATGTAGAGCACGACGTCGTTCGAGGTGACGGTCGATTTGATGGTGTCCGTGGCGCTCATTCTGTCTGTCCTTTTGCTCCGCCCAGCGGCGGTGGCTGTGACCCGCGGTTTACGCGGGTGCTTTCGTCGTGAGGGCAAGGGCGTGAAGCGCGCCGTTCGGCCCGTCCATCTTGCCCTTGAGCGAGGCATAGACTGCCCGCTGCTGCTGGACGCGGTTCAGGCCCTTGAAGCTCTCGTCGATCACCTCGGCCGACCAGTGGTTGCCGTCCCCGGCGAGGTCGGTGATGGTGATTTTCGCATTCGGAAAGCTCTCGCGGATGAGAGCTTCGATTTCCGATCCTTCCATGGCCATGAGGCGCGCGTCTCCCTGATATGTCCTGACCCCAGATGTAGAGAGGGCGGGCGCGGGCTGCAAGGGTGTGTGGCTGTGGTGCGGGGGCCAAGACCTGTGCGCTGTCACACGAAGTCGCGCAGCCGGGGCAGGAATTTCGCGAGTCTGCCAGGCGCCTCGGAGGTGGCGAAGGCGGCGAGGCTGTCCTCGGTCCATTTCTCTTCGGGCGCATAGAGTTCGAGCAGGATTTCCCGCTCTTCTTCGTAACTGTCGGGCAGGTCGAGCCGTTCGGCCACGAGCAGCAGCTCGATGCCATCATGGATGCGGCGCATGGTGGCGAAAGCCTCGAGCATCGGACCGGTGATCGCGGGGGTGGCGCGCCATGTGTCGCCGTCAAAGACCTCCTGCGTCACGCGCTGGCCCGCGCCACGGCATTCGTAGCGCACGCATCCCGGGAAGCCCGCGTCTTCGAGGTGATTGTAGTGCTGGCAGGCGAGGTTCTCGTCGAGGTTGGGGCAGGGCAGCCCCGCCGGTTTGTCGAAGGCGAAATCCTCGCCCTCGTCGAAGGCCAGGGCGATGCAGCACAGCGCCGCGCAGGACTGGCAGTCGCTTTCCATCTCGGGGATATGGGCCATTCTGGACCTCGTCTCGGGTGCCTTGTGGGTGTCGTGGTAGGCGTATTTTGGGAAAGATGAAAGGGGCGGGGAGGCCCGCCGCCTTTCGTGGTCCATGCGTCAGAGGGCCCATTCCTGATAGATCACGCCCTCGGGATAGGCGATCTGGTCGGTGAGCGTCGCGGCGAAGGGAGCGGGCGCGCCTGAGAAGAGCGGGACGCCGGAGCCGAGAAAGATCGGAGCGCGCTTGAGCCTGAGCCGGTCGATGAGGCCATGGGAGAGCGCCCAGCCGGCCAGCCTGCCGCCACCGCAGAGGTAGAGCGGTTTGTCGGCGCTGGACTTGAGCCCCCGGATCTGGTCGCGCGCCTCTGCCCGAGGATGGATCGTGACCGACCCTATGGGGAGCTTGAGGCTGTCGGAGATGATGTGCGTTTCCATCATCGGGTAGGGATTGTCGCCCGGCGCCATGCCGAAGTCATAGCCGAAGGTATAGGTCGCGCGCCCCATGATCGCCGTGCCGTAGGTTGCGAGTCGCGCAAGGTAGGCGTCGACCCATTGGCCTGGGTGTGGAAAGCGGGAAGCGTCACCGTTTGTGTCGGCAATGAAGCCGTCGGCGGAGACCGCCACGTCGTAGATGAGAGGTTGCATGAGGGTGCCTTGCAATGAGGGTAAGTCCGATGCGCGCGTGGCTGGCACGCGGGCTGTTGTCAGGTCGGACTTAGTTGGTCACTGGCTGGGCACTCCTCTTTCGTTTCTATCCTAGCACGAGGCAAAAGCGCGGGCGAGTAGGGTGCGCGGTCCACCGCGCACCATTTCGGTGGATCAGGCGGCCTTCTCGGCAAAGGCCGACCGATAGATCGTGGCCAGATCGGCGAGCGGGGCGTCGCTCGCGCCGAATTTCACGCTGCTGCCGGTGAACTTGCCCACGGTCGCAATGGCGACCCCGGCCTGACCCGCAGACACCATGAGCGCCTCGGCCTGGTCCATGTCGCAGGCGATGAGGTAACGGGCCTGATCTTCGCCAAAGAGCGTCGCGGTGTCGCTGGTGTCGAGCGATACGCCCACGCCCGCCGCTTCGGCCATCTCGAAGGCGGCGAGCGCGAGGCCGCCGTCCGACAGGTCGGTGCAGGCCGTGATGTTCGCGCGGTTCTCGCGGACGAAGTCGCCATTGCGTTTCTCGACGGCGAGGTCGACATGGGGCGCATCGCCGTCTTCGCGGTTGAACACTTCCGCGAGGAGGGCCGACTGGCCGAGGTGGCCGGTCGTCTCGCCCACCAGAAGGGCCACATGACCTTCGCGGGCCAGGCCACCGATGAGGTCGGTCTCGAGGTTCTTCAGAAGCCCGATCGCGCCGATGGTGGGCGTGGGCAGGATGCCCTTGCCGTCGGTTTCGTTGTAGAGCGACACGTTGCCCGAAACGATGGGCATGTCGAGCGCCGATACGGCCTCGCCGATCCCCTTCAGCGCGCCAACGAACTGCCCCATGATCTCGGGTTTTTCCGGGTTTCCGAAGTTCAGGTTGTCGGTGGTGGCCAAGGGCAGCGCGCCAACTGCGGTCAGGTTGCGGTAGGCTTCCGCGACCGCCTGCTTGCCGCCTTCGACCGGGTTCGCGCGCACGTAGCGGGGCGTCACGTCAGAGGTAAAGGCAATGGCCTTGTCGGTGCCATGGACGCGCACGATCCCGGCGCCAAGTCCGGGGCGGCGCACGGTGTCGGCCATGACCATGTGGTCGTATTGCTCGTAGACCCATTGTTTGGCGGCATAGTTGGGGGACGAGATCAGACCCTTGAGCCCGTCGATGGGGTCGATCTGCGGCACATCGGCCAGCGGTGCGGCCTCGGGCGTCGCGACCCAAGGGCGGTCGTATTCGGGGGCATTGCCCGAAAGGGCCCGGAGCGGCAGGTCGGCCTTGCATTCGCCCCGGTGCATGATGACGAAGCGGTCCTCGGGGATCGTCTCGCCCACGATAGCGAAATCGAGGTCCCATTTGTCAAACACCGCACGCGCCTCGGCCTCTTTCTCGGGGTTGAGGACCATGAGCATCCGCTCCTGAGACTCCGAGAGCATCATCTCGTAGGCGGTCATGTTCACTTCGCGCTGCGGCACGTCGTCGAGGTTGAGGCGAATGCCAAGCTCGCCCTTGTCACCCATTTCGACGGCGGAGCAGGTGAGGCCCGCCGCGCCCATGTCCTGGATGGAAATCACCGCGCCGGTTTTCATCAGCTCGAGCGTCGCTTCCATCAGGCGCTTTTCCGTGAAGGGGTCGCCGACCTGCACCGTCGGGCGTTTTTCCTCGATGGTGTCGTCGAACTCGGCCGAGGCCATGGTGGCCCCGCCGACGCCGTCACGACCGGTTTTCGCGCCAAGGTAGACGACGGGCATTCCGACGCCGGAGGCGGCCGAGTAGAAGATCTTGTCCGCATCCGCGAGACCCGCGGCAAAGGCGTTCACGAGGCAGTTGCCGTTGTAGGCGGCATGAAAGCGCACTTCGCCGCCGACATTGGGCACGCCAAAACAGTTGCCGTAGCCACCGATGCCCTCGACCACACCATGAACGAGGCGCTTGGTCTTGGGGTGATCGACCTCGCCGAAGGACAGCGAGTTCATTGCCGCGATGGGCCGGGCCCCCATGGTGAAGACGTCACGCAGGATGCCGCCCACGCCGGTCGCGGCGCCCTGGTAGGGTTCGATGTAGGACGGGTGGTTGTGGCTTTCCATCTTGAAGACGATGGCTTGCCCGTCCCCGATGTCCACGACGCCCGCGTTTTCACCCGGGCCACAGATGACCTGCGGACCGGTGGTGGGCAGGGTGCGCAGCCACTTCTTGGACGATTTGTAGGAGCAGTGTTCGTTCCACATCGCCGAAAAGATGCCGAGCTCCGTGAAATTCGGCGCGCGGTTCAGGATGCGCAGGATGTTGGCGTATTCGTCGGGCTTGATCCCGTGGGCCGCAATCAGGTCTTCGGTGATTTCGGGCTCTTGCATAGCCAACTCCCCTTGGTGCGCTGTTTGCGCGCGTCATAAGGCACGGGCGCGCGACAGGGAAGGGCCTCGGGCATCGCTGGACTGTGGAGAGGGCGAAAAAAGCACGAGGTGCAGATGTGGAGGTAAACGCTTGGCCAAAAAAAAGACCGGGCACAGGGCCCGGCCTAAGTCCAACAGGGAGGTGAAGGTGGTCGGAGAAGGTCTCTACGACCGCCTTCGAGGGGTGATTTATTGTCAGAGTGCTTATGAAACAAGCAGAGTGTGAACAATCCTGCTATGCGCAAGGTGCATAGGTCGCGTGGGCGGTATTGGTCCGGCCCGTCCGCCTCAGCTATCGCCCGAGCCCTGGAGCACCTTGCGGTGCTCGAAAATCTCTTCCGTCACGAAATCGCGGAAGGCGCCGATGCGCTTGGAGTGGCGCAGTTCCTCGGGATAGGCGAGGAACACCGGGATCTCGCGGCTTTCCGACGGCGGCAGCACCCGTTCGATCTCGGGGAAGTCGGCGAGGATGTAGTCGGGCAGCACCCCGATGCCGAGACCGTTCAGCACCGCCTGCAACACGCCGAAATAGTTGTTCACCGTCAGCAGCGAGGGGATGTTGTAGGTCAGAAGCTCCTGCGTATAGGTCGAGCCGGCGCTGACCTGGGCGGAGTTCACGTTCTGGCAGATCAGCCGGTGATCCGACAGATCCTCCATCTTTTCGGGGCGACCGCGTTCGTCGAGATAGCCCTTGGACGCATAAAGCCGCATGTTCACGCCCATGAGCCGCTTGCGGATCAGGTCGGCCTGCGACGGCTCCTTGAGCCGGATCGCGACATCGGCCTCGCGCATGGGAAGGTCGAGGACACGTTCCTCGAGCATGAGGTCGATGCGCAGTTCGGGATACTTCTCGTAAAGCTTGTTGAGGCGCGGGGCGAGCCAGAGCGAGCCAAAGCCCGTGGTTGTCGTCACGCGCAGCTCGCCGAACACCTCTTCCTTCGAATCCCGGATGCGGGCCTCGGCCGCGTCGAGCCGCTGGGTCATCGACCGGGTCGCGTCGAACAGCAACTCGCCCTGTTCGGTGAGAATCAGTCCGCGCGCATGACGGTGGAACAGGGTGGCGTTGAGGCTCTCCTCGAGCCCCCTGATCTGGCGGCTGACCGCCGACTGAGACAGGTTGAGCGTGTCACCCGCATGGGTGAGCGACCCGGCATCCGCCACGGCGTGAAATATTCTGAGCTTATCCCAATCCATAGCGTAACTAACTAGCGTGTCCGAACCGTTTTGAAGATAGGTTGTTATCCTCAAGATTGCGTGAAAAGCCAAGTCTCTATCCGGTGATGTTACATTTTACAGGTCAGTTTTTTTGACCTACCCTGATGGGGCGCATCAGCAAGCTGGAGGAGCACGCAAATGCGGCAGGATGTATCCCTACACGACCGTTTCGATCTGGAAAAATCGCCCGTTCTCTTGAACGGCACGCAGGCGCTTGTGCGGCTCATGCTCATGCAGAAGGCGCGAGACAGGGCAGCGGGTCTCGATACCGCCGGACTGGTCACCGGCTACCGTGGTTCGCCCCTGGGGGCGGTCGATATGTGGATGCAGAGGGCGGTCAAGGACCTGTCCGCCGCCGATGTGGTGTTTCAACCCGGTTTGAACGAGGACCTCGCGGCCACCGCGCTATGGGGGTCCCAGCAGGCGGAGTTGCGCGGCGAGGGGCGGTATGACGGCGTCTTCGGCCTGTGGTATGGCAAGGGGCCGGGGGTGGACCGGACCGGCGACGTGATGCGTCATGCCAATATGGCCGGGTCGTCGAAACATGGCGGCGTATTGATGGCGATGGGCGACGACCACACCGGGGAAAGCTCGACCGTGCTGCATCAGTCCGACTGGGCCATGGTCGATGCCTATATGCCGGTCCTGTCACCTGCTGGCGTTCAGGAAATCCTCGATCTCGGGATCTACGGTTACGGCCTGTCCCGGTTTGCGGGCGTCTGGGCGGGACTCAAGCTTATGAAGGACACTGTCGAGGCGACGAGCGTCGTCGATGGTCGTTGGGACCGAGTATCGCTTGTGACTCCGGACTTCGCTATGCCCGAGGGCGGGCTCAACATCCGGCTCGTCGATGACCGCATCCCGCAGGAAGCGCGGATGATCGACTACAAGCGCTTCGCCGCCGAGGCTTACGCCCGCGCGAACCGGATCGACAGACGGATGTGGGGCAAGCCAGGGGCCAAGATCGGCCTCGTGGCGGCGGGCAAGAACTGGCTCGACCTCATCCATGCGCTGTCGTTGCTTGGGATCAACGAGGCCGAGGCAGAGCGGCTGGGCATCACCACCTACAAGGTCGCGCAGACCTGGCCGCTCGACATGGAGAGCTTTCACGAGTTTGCCGAGGGCCTCGATCTTGTGATCGTGGTCGAGGAGAAGCGCAAGCTCATCGAGGTGCAGATCAAGGAGGCGATCTTCGACGACCGCCGGGGTCGCCGTGTCTACGGCTGGCACAAGGGCGATACGTGGGAGAACGGGCGCAAGCTCGAACTTTTCCCGACGCGCTATGCTCTGGACCCGACCTTTATCGCGCAGAAGCTGGGCGACATCTTCATCGAAGAGGGTCGCGACACCGAGGCGATCAGCGCGGGGCTCGCCAAGATTGACGCGGCGCGCAAGGCCGACAATGCCGAACCCATCGCGGCGCGGCTGCCCTATTTCTGCTCGGGCTGTCCGCACAACACCTCGACCAAACTGCCCGAAGGCTCGCGCGCCTATGCCGGGATCGGCTGTCACTACATGGTGCAGTGGATGGACCGCTCGACCACGGGGTTCACCCATATGGGTGGCGAGGGCGCAAACTGGATCGGCGAGGCGCCGTTCTCGACCCGCGATCATGTGTTTCAGAACCTTGGCGACGGGACCTATAACCATTCGGGCATCCAGGCCGTGCGCGCGGCCATTGCGGCGGACACCAACATCACTTTCAAGATCCTCTACAACGACGCCGTGGCCATGACCGGCGGGCAGACGAACGAGGGCGGGCTGGACAGCCTGCGGATTGCGCGCGAAATGCTCGCAGCCGGGGTGAAGAAACTCGTGCTTGTCCATGATCCGAAAGAGGAATTGGACGTCGACGCCTTTCCGCGCGAGGTCGAGCGTCGGACCCGCGACGAATTGCTCGCGGTCGAAGAAGAATTGCGTGATATCAAGGGTGTGACGGTTCTTCTTTACGTGCAGACCTGCGCGGCCGAGAAACGGCGGCGAAGGAAGCGCGGAAAATTCCCCGACCCTGACAAACGGGTGATGATCAACACCGATATCTGCGAGGGCTGCGGCGATTGCGGGGTGCAGTCGAACTGCGTCTCGATCGTGCCGTTGGACACCGAACTGGGCCGCAAACGTGCCATCGACCAGTCGTCCTGCAACAAGGATTTCTCCTGCCTCAACGGCTTCTGCCCCAGCTTCGTGACGGTCGAGGGCGGCAAGCCCAAAAAGAAGGTCGCGGCGGACTTTGACCTGCCGGTCTTGCCCAAACCTGAACTGCCCGCGATCCTCGGCACCCACAACACCGTCATCACCGGCGTCGGCGGCACCGGGGTCGTGACCATCGGCGCGATCATGGCGCAGGCTGCGCATCTGGACGGCAAGGGCGCGGGGATGATGGAAATGGCAGGGCTTGCGCAAAAGGGAGGCGCGGTGCTCGTGCATCTTCGCATCGCGCAAAAACCCGAGGACATCTCCGCGATCCGTGTGGCCACCGGCGAATGCGACGCGCTGATCGGGGGCGAACTCGTCGTCTCAGCCGCGCCCGCGACGCTGGGCCTCACCACCACGGGCCGCACCGGTGCTGTGGTGGACAGCCACGAGACGATCACCGGCGACTTCACCCGCAACACCGAGTTTCGCATCCCCGGCGACCGGCTTGGCCTGTCGCTCGAGGCGCGGCTGCGTGACCGGCTGACGATGTTCGACGCGACGGATCTGGCCGAGGCTCTGCTGGGCGATTCGATCTACTCCAACATGATGGTGCTGGGCGCGGCCTGGCAAAAGGGCCTCGTGCCACTCACCCGCGAGGCGTTGCACCGGGCGATTGAACTGAATGGTCAGGCACCGGAGAAGAACATCCGCGCCTTCGAGGTCGGGCGCTGGATCGCCGCCGACCCCGAGGCCGCGCATCGGGCGGCGGGGTCGAAGGTGGTGGAGAAACCGCTGTCGCTCGACGAGAAAATCGCCTTCCGCGAACGTCAACTGACGGCATATCAGAACGCCCGGCTCGCGCGGAAGTACCGCGCTCTGGTTGACGCGATGCCGGGCGAGCTGCGGGAAGCAGTCGCGCTCGGCTACCACAAGCTCTTGGCCTACAAGGACGAATACGAGGTCTCGCGCCTCATGCGCGACACGCGCGCCAAGGCTGAGGCGGCCTTCGAGGGCGACCTCAAGCTCTCGGTCCACCTCGCACCGCCGGTTCTGGGCACCGAGGGGCCGGATGGCCGCCCGCAGAAACGCGCCTTCGGCGAGGGTGTGCAAAAGCTCATGTCGGCCGTGCTGCCCCGGCTCAAGGTCCTGCGGGGCACCGTGCTCGACCCCTTTGGCCGGAGCGACGAACGGCGGATGGAGCGGGCGCTCATCGCGCAATACGAGGCCGACATGGCGGTCCTGCGCGACGGCTGGGCGACCGGCAACCACGCGGCGGGCGAGGCGCTGGCGCGGCTGCCCCTCGACATTCGCGGCTTCGGGCCGGTGAAAGCGGCGAATGCGGCCAAGGCCGCGCTGCGGCGGGAAGAGTTGCTGGCGGCGTTCAGCGCGGGCGATGCCGTCGGGGCGAAGGCGGCAGAGTAGGGGCGCGACACCGGGGCGCATGGCGCAGACATTCGTGGTACTGCATGAGACAGACCCGATCGGAGACCCGCCATGCAACCGCCTTTTCTGACCCCCGCCATGCCCAAACCAAGGATATGGTCGCGCACGCCGCCCGCGCTGTTTACGCCGATCTTCGGGCTCTTCGGCCTCGGTATCGCGTGGCGTCGTGCGGTGGATGCCTGGGCCGCGCCCCTTGCCGTGAGCGAGGTCATCTTCGGCGCGGTATCGCTGCTCTATCTCTTCGTGCTGGCGGCCTATCTCACCAAAGTCGCGCGGCGTCCCGGCGTGGTGGTCGAGGATCTGCGCGTGTTGCCGGGCCGGGCGGGGCTTGCCGCGATGTCGCTGTCGGGAATGCTGATGGCGGCGGGACTGATCCCGCTGTCCGAAACGCTCGCTGCCGCCGTGCTGATCGTCGCACTGGCGGTCCATGCCCTTCTGCTCGCATTGGTCGTCCGCGGCCTGATCACCGGCCCAGCCGAATCGCGCAGTGTCACGCCGGTCTGGCACCTGACTTTCGTCGGGTTCATCATCGCGCCGGTCGCTGCCGTGCCTTTGGGCTGGATGACACTGTCCACGGTTATCCTCTGGGTCACTCTCGCGATGGCGGTCATCATCTGGATCGCCTCCGCCGTGCAGTTCGCCCGCCGGGATGTGCCCGCGCCCCTGCGTCCGCTGCTTGCGATCCACGTGGCGCCGGCAAGCGTGCTGGGGTCGGTCGCGCTGCTTCTGGGCTACGACATGCTCGCGTTCGGGCTGGGTCTTTTCGCGGCGGCGATGGTCACCTTGCTTGTCGCTCGCGTCCTGTGGCTGACCGAGGCCGGGTTCTCGCCGCTCTGGGGCGCCTTCACCTTTCCCGCAGCCGCCTTTGCCGCGCTCATGCTTCTGCTCGCCGCGGCAGGCATGGGCGAGGCGTTCCGCTATCTCGGCGCACTCGTCCTCGTGCTCGCCAGCATGGGCAGTCCGGTGGTGATGTGGAAAGTGATCCAGCTTTGGGCCAAGGGACTGCTCGCGGTCAAGACCAACGCCGCGCAGGCCTAGTCGACGGGTCCCAGGGCCGCTTGCGCCTTTTTCGGCAGGCTCGCGCGGATCGTGTCATAGCTCACGCGCAGGCGGTGGGCGTATTCCTCCTCGGAGGTCGGACCAAAGGGCAGGAGCACCCACGACTTGTGGAAATACGGTGCCTTCTGCGCCACGCCCGCATCCTTGAGCATATCCGCGGTTTCCACGTCGGGGCATTTCACCGCGACCCCGGTGCCCATCGCACCGACCGAGGCGAACATCTTGCCGCCCACTTTCCACGCGTCATGCCCGCCGCCCCAGGGGTCCGAGACTTCGGCGCCGGGGTAGGCCGCACATATGGCATTGACGATCTCGCGTGACATGGCGCGACGTTATCACGCTTGGCAGGGCGAGCGAAGGCTGCTACCCCTGCCGCATGAAGAAAACCGCAATCATCATTTGCTGCATTACCTGCTGACATCGTCGGCGGGCCGTTCTTCTGTTTCACAACCAGACCGAAGTTGCTAAAGCCCGCCGCGGGGACGCGTGTGAGGAAAAGTCATGGTCGAGATCAAGCTGACGAATACGGCGACACGGAAGAAGGAGGTGTTTACGCCTCTCGATCCGAACAACGTGCGCATGTATGTCTGCGGCCCCACGGTCTATGACCGGGCGCATCTGGGCAACGCGCGGCCCGTGGTGGTCTTTGACGTGCTCTACCGGCTCTTGCGCCATGTCTACGGCGCCGAGCATGTGACCTATGCCCGCAACTTCACCGACGTGGACGACAAGATCATCGACCGCGCGGCCCGCGACGGGCGGGAGATTTCCGAGATCACGACCGAGACCACGCAATGGTATCTCGACGACATGGCCGCCATCGGCGCGTTGGAGCCCGACCTGATGCCCCGCGCGACGGCGCATATCGGGGATATGGTCGCGATGATCTCGGACCTGATCGAACGCGGCCATGCTTACGAGGCGGAAGGGCACGTTCTTTTTTCCGTGTCGAGCTATGCCGACTATGGCGCGCTGTCGGGGCGGTCCGTCGACGACATGATCGCCGGTGCCCGGGTCGAGGTCGCGCCCTACAAGCGCGATCCGATGGATTTCGTGCTGTGGAAGCCGTCGAGCGAGGACCAGCCCGGATGGGACAGCCCCTGGGGGCGCGGTCGGCCCGGCTGGCATATCGAGTGCTCTGCGATGTCGTATGAGTTGCTGGGCGAGAGCTTCGACATCCACGGTGGCGGCAACGACCTGATGTTCCCGCACCACGAGAACGAAATCGCCCAGTCGAAATGCGCCCACGCGGGGGCGGGGTTTGCGCGGTATTGGCTACACAACGAGATGTTGCAGGTCGAGGGCAAGAAGATGTCCAAGTCGCTGGGGAACTTCTTTACCGTACGGGATTTGCTCGATCAAGGCGTGCCGGGGGAAGTGATCCGGATGGTGTTTCTGGGCACGCATTATCGCAAGCCGATGGATTGGACCGAGAAGAAGCGGGAGGAGGCCGAGGCGACGTTGCGGAAAATCTCACTCTTCTTGGGTAGCGATCCGCTCACAAAGCCCTGGATCAATAGGCAGGTCGCCAAGCCGCCCGAAGAGTTCATTGAAGCACTGGCAAATGATCTCAATACGTCTTTGGCGCTAACTCTGCTGGGCAAATATCTGAAAGACGGTCGCGAGGGGCCATTGTTGGCGTCGCTTCGGCTTCTAGGGTTCGTGCCCGAGCTGATCGTGGAGAAATTTGCGAGTTTTCAATACTCGACGCGTCAGAACGAACTAGGTTCTAGCCAAAGATTGGTGTCTTTCGGGGAGGATGCAATTGGACTGGACGATTTGCTCACTGCGCTAGGCTCGCGGCTCAACACACTCCGCGCCAACGCCATGGAAACCAAGGACTTCTCCGCAGTCGATTTGCTTAAGTCCGCACTGGTCGCGGCGGGGGTCGAGGTCAAGATGTCCAAGGACGGCGTGGATCTGACGCCGGGCAAGGGCTTCGACCTGGCGAAACTCGAGGCGATCGACTTGCCCTGACCTGCGGAACCGGGGGAGGCTCTGCCTCCCCCGGACCC
>LUOO01000104.1 GCA_001626765.1 Maritimibacter sp. REDSEA-S28_B5 | reverse complement strand
CGATGACCTTGCCTTTGACAACCGAACCTTCGTCCGGAGTGTCCATTTCGAGGCTTTCATTAAGGAGGGCCTCGAATTCCTCCATCGTCGCATTGGCGCTCATAAGCGTATCAGTTCCTTTATGGTCGATTTTCGGGCCACACGGTTGTCTCCGCGGGTCTTTTGGTTTCGGTCGGACAGGCCGAATATCCCTTGCACCGTCGGCGCTTGGGCGCTCCGCAAAACAAAGAGGGCCGGTTCCCCGACCCTGCTCGCTCTCGGTTTCGCGGCGTTCATCGCCTGTCTTGCGGGGGCTATACGGCGTCCGGCCCTTGTTGGCAAGGGGTTTGAGCCGGTTTTCGCCGCTACGGAAGGCCCCGGAAGGTGAATGTCGACGCATTTGCAGACGTGTCGCCCGCCACGGCGACCCGCTGCCCGTTCCGGGTGAAGAGCGCGTCCGACGCGCTGCCGCCCGCACCGCCCCCGGCAACGGCAAAGCCCGCCTGCGCCATCAACGCCTGCAGGACCGCCGTGGAGGACAGGCCGCCAAAGCCGCCGCCCCGCACGGTGAGCGAACAGTTACGCTCCGCCGGGTTCGCGTTCATGAGCACAAAGGTATTGGCCATCGCACCGATCGCGCCGCCCGACAGGTCGTAGCGGTAGCCCGATCCCCCGTTAGAGGCGACCGGCATGAACCCCTGCGCGGCCATCTGCGCCGGGCTGGGCGCGATGCCGGAGGTGGCACCAAGGCAGGCGGGCATGACGGGCGCGAGCACGCCGCGCGCGTCCGGGCGCAGGGCACCGCCGAGGAGCGCCGCGGCGCCGAGCTGGCCCAGCCCGCCGCCGATGCCAGGGGCGGTCGCGTCTGCGAGCGGGCCTGTGGACGTGCCGTTTCCCACGGAGGTACCGTAGCCGCCGCTGCCGCCGATACCCCCGAGCGAGGACATCTCGCACGCGGAGAGGGCAAGAATGGCGGTCAGGCAAAGGGTCAATCGCATCGGGGCCTCATGTCTCTGTCTCGGCCAGTGGCGCATGGGTCCCGGCTCTTGGATTTCGAAAGACCATGCGCACCGACGCCCGGCAAGGGGCAGCCATCGGCAAGCGCGTTTCCGGCGAAAGCCCGCGCGTTCGCCGTTGACAGGATATGAAACGCGGTGCCTGATCCACACGGATGGGACAGCGGCCTTGGCGCCGGATCAGGAGAGACGATCGTGTCGCAGAAGACCATGAGCCTTGTCGGCTGGGTGCTCTCGGGCCTTTATATTCTCTTCACCCTCGGCGCTTCGGTCTTTCCGAAACTCGCGGGGCTCGACGTCGCGGACCAGACCATGGTGGGCCTTGGCTGGGCGGACAGCCCTGTGCTGCTGATCGGCGTCATCGAACTGATCTGTGTGCTGCTCTATGCCTTCCCGCCCACCGCCGTCTTGGGGGCTGTGCTATCCATGGCGGTGCTGGGCGGCGCGATGGTGACGCAGATCCGGGCGGGCACGCCGATGCTGTCGAACCAGCTGTTCTCAGTCTATCTCGGACTGTTCCTCTGGGGCGGTCTCTGGCTGCGCTCGCCCCGGCTGCGCGCGCTGTTTCCCGTCGCGCGGGGCCTCTGAGCCGGGAACCAGACGGCACCGGGCGGCGTAGATCAGAACCATGATCGTTGTCGCCGTCATCCTCGTCACATCCTTCGCGCTACTCGCCGGCGCGGTCTGGGGTGCGAACCGGGGCCTGTCGGACCGGACCGAGGGGTTCATCGTGGCGCTCGCGGGCGGGGCCCTCATCGTTTCGGTGATGGACGAGCTCATCCGGCAGTCGGTGAACGCGATGCCGCTCTGGGGCGTGATGGCTGCCGTTCTGGGCGGGGCCGTGGTTTTTACCGGCCTCGACGCGCTTGTGGATGCCAAGCTCCAGAACGCCGGCGGTGCGGGTTTACTCTTGGCCGTGACGCTGGACGGGGTGCCTGAAAACCTCGCGCTCGGCACGGCGCTGATCGGGGCCGAGCCGCTGGCCGTAGCCGCGCTCGCCGGGTCGATCTTTTTGTCGAACCTGCCCGAGGCCGCGGGGGGCGCGAAACGCATGGTCGAAGATGGCCGTTCCAAGATGCAGACCATCGCGCTCTGGGCCGCGGTCGCGGCGCTTTTGTCTGCGGCGGCGCTGGGGGGATATTTCGGCCTTGAGGACGCCCCCGAGGAACTGATCGCCACCATCAAGTGCTTTGCGGCCGGTGCGGTCGTCGCTTCGCTCGCGACCGAGGTTTTCCCGAAAGCCTTCAAGGAAGACGCGAAGTGGACCGGGATCGCTGTGGCATTAGGACTGTGTCTTGCCGTCGGGCTGGGGCAGCTCGGCTGATCGCAATAACCGAGGGTGTGCGAGAATATTGGCTTCGGATCATCACGTTACCGTCACATTCAAGATTCCGGTTTTCTAGAATTCCGGAATCTTGGAATCCCGAAATCCTTACCCCAAAATGCAGCCGAAGCACGGCCCGCCTTTTGACAACCCGCCCCCGACCGTGCAGCGTCGCGGCAAAAAGGGCAGCACATGACGCAGACCGACCTTCGATCCCACCTGGCCCGTGCCGAAGCCGCGCTCAACGCCGGTGACTTTGATGACTGCCATGTCGCCCTTGATGCCGCCTTCGCCATTGACCCCGGGTCGCTGGCCGCGCTCTGGCTCTACACCCATGCAACCCCCTACCGGGAGGGCGACCCGGTCCTGTCCCGCCTTGTCACCTTCGCCGCGAACACCCGGCTTCCAGATCCCTTGCGCTCGCAACTCCATTTCATGCTGGCCAAGGCCTACGACGACATGGGCAAGACGTGCGAGAGCTTCGACTCCGTTCTGACCGCGAACCGGCTGCACGAGACGCGCTTCGACGATGCCGGCACCGAGCGGCTGACTGCGGCGCTCATCGAAAGGGTCCGCGCGACGCCGCTTGTCCAATTGTCCCCGGCCCGCCCCCGTATGATCTTCGTCATCGGGATGCCGCGCTCGGGCACTTCGCTCACCGCGCAGATGCTGGGGGCGCATCCTGCGATCACCAACATGGGCGAACGCACGGCGCTCGGCTCCGCGCTGGCGCGGCCCCTGCCCGCCGACCGCCAGCCCCACCTCGCATTTCTCGAAACCCTCTCGCATGCCAGCCTGAAACGCGCGCAGACCACGTATCTCGAAGGTCTGCCGACCGACACCATCGCGCTCGACAAGATGCCCGAGAACTACGTCTTCGCCTGGGCGATCCCGATGCTGTTTCCCGATGCCCAGATCCTGCACCTGACCCGGGACCGGACCGCGACCTGCTGGTCCTGTTTCAAGAATGACTTCCGCGAAGGCCACGCCTATTCCTATGACTGGACAACGCTCCAGAACCACTACGACCGCCACCTTGCTCTGACGGACCTTGCCCGTGCGCGGGCGGGCGACAACTGGCATAGGGTCCGGCTCGAGGACCTGACCCGCGACCCTCGCGCCACGCTTTCGCCCGTGCTGCGAAACCTCGGTCTCGATTGGGATCCCGCCCTCGCCGCGCCGGAAACCGCGGGCGGCGACATGCCGACGCTATCGAAATGGCAGGTGCGCCAAGGCATCGACCCGCGCATCGCGGGGGGATGGCGGGCCTATGAGCCGCTGATCCGCGCGCGCTGGCCCGACACGCCCTAAAGCCGCGCCTCGACCAACCGGACCGCCTCGGCGACCGCCTCGTCCACGCTCATCTGCGAGGTATCCACGATCACCGCGTCCTCTGCCGGGCGCAGGGGCGCATCGGCGCGGTTCGTGTCGCGGTCGTCGCGCGCGCGCACCTCGGCCAGGACATCGTCGTAGGACAGCGCGTGGCCCGCCGCCATATCCTCGTCATAGCGGCGCCGCGCACGGACCTCGGCGCTCGCGGTGACGAAGAGCTTCACCTCGGCGCCGGGGCAGATGACCGTCCCGATGTCACGCCCGTCAAGCACCGCGCCGCCTTCGGTCCGGGCGAAAGCGCGCTGGAAATCGACGAGCGCAGCGCGCACCTCGGGGATCACCGCCACCCGGCTCGCCGCTTGCGCCACCTCGGGATCACGCAACCCAGGCGCGGCCAGATCGGCCGCGGTCAGACTGCGCGCGGCCACCAGCGGGTCGTCCCCGCCCATCACCCGTTTGCCCACGGCACGATAAAGCAGCCCCGTATCCAGATGGGCAAAGCCGAACCTCCGCGCCAGCACGCGGGAAATCGTTCCTTTACCCGCGGCTGCGGGTCCGTCTATCGCGACCGTAAATCTCACGCCTGTCCCCGTGTTTTTCCGAATAGTCCTGCGACGAAGCGGCCGATCAACGAGACGAAACACAGGCCGACCAGAACCCATTTCGTGACCGAAACCGCCGAAGCCCGTGCCACCGCGTCCACCGTGATCTCGTCGGGCATCGTCCGCATGAGCCGCAGGACCAGCGCGTTCTCAGTCAGGTCGGCAATCCCGTAGGCCACGCCCAGCACGGCGAGAAGCCGCCAGATCCCGCCCCCGGTCCACAGACCCAGCGTGAACATCGCACCTGCGAGCACCGGGACCGCCCGGTCCCAGGTGGTCGCGACATGGCCGTAGGCTTCGACGAACCCCGGTTGCGCGGCATTCAACAGCCCGCGAACGTCGTCCAGCGTGTATCCCATGGGCCGGGTGTCGAGCACCGGAAGCCCCCCCGCCAGTTCGGTGAGCCACGGCCCAACCCAACCCACAAGCAGCCCGTAGACCAAGAAGAAAACCGCCGTAGTCAACCAGAACCATCGCATCTGTATCTGGTAAGTCATGCTTTGACCGCCTTTCGCCGCTCGTCGAAGGCCGCATTTATCAGATCGCGCAACGCTTTGTCCTCTTCCGGCCAAGCTGTGAGTTTCACATGACGCAACGCCTTGCCCGTCCCCTCAAGCAGCCTTTCCGGATCTACGAGCGATGTGCCGCGATAAAACCCGAGGTTCACCCAGTTCGATTGGAGCGAGAGGTAGACAGCACCTTCCGTGTTCTTGCGCGGGCCGACGCCGTAGCTCATCGACCGATAAGCGGGATAGGCGACCGCGACTGCGTCTGGTGCAACCGACCGTATGGCGCCGTCCCCGCCCAAAGCGACCTGTGCAAGCGCCCCCGCATTCGCGAAAATCTGATTCCAGCCCTCAGGTGTCATCCGCGCCTCCAGCGCACCCAGTCACGCGCGAGGATACCCAAGGTGAGCACACAAAACAGCACCAGTTTGACGACCGTAAAGGCCGCCGCGATCGGCGTGCCGCCCTCGGAGGCCGGCGGGAACAGGATCCAGCCGACCGCCTCGCTCGTGACGCCCCAGGACCAGCTCAGCTCGCGGTAAAGAAGGATGTTCTCCCCTAGATCGGCGCCCGCGTAGACGACCGCGAGGATCACCCCGAACCAGGGCCAGCGCCGGAAATCGAGCGCGACCCACAGGCCAAAGGCCAGCACGAAGGCGCTGTCGGCATAGACGAGCACGTTGCGATAGACCTCACCCAGCCCCGAGCGCATGAGCTGCACGCCGAAATGAGTCACTTCGGCATAGGTATAGCCCGTCCAGCGCGGTTGCAGCGCCATGCCGGTCACGGGTACGATCCGGGTCTGGATCACGACCACCATGTAGATCAGCAGCCCGACCCAGGCGACGAACAGGAGTAAACGGAGCGGTCCGCGTCTCACCGGTTCGACCGCTCGATCCGGGCGCCCAGCCCGGCCATGAGGTTCTCGAAAATCGGGAAAGAGGTCGCGATGGGCGATCCGTCATCCACTCTGACCGGCATGCGCGCCGCCATGCCCAGCACCATGAAGCTCATCGCGATCCGGTGGTCGAGCCGTGCATCCGCCGTTCCGCCCCCGGGCACGCCGTCTGGCCCCATGCCATGGACCGTCATCCAGTCCTCGCCCTCATCGACGCACACACCGTTGGCCTCGAGCCCGCGCGCCATCGCGTCGATCCGGTCGCTTTCCTTGACCCGCAGCTCATGGACGCCCACGAACTCGGTCTTGCCCTCGGCAAATGCCGCGACGACCGAGAGCACCGGGTATTCGTCGATCATGCTCGCCGCCCGGTCTTCTGGCACCCGGATGCCCTTCATCTCGGGCGAGAACCGCGCGCGCAGGTCGGCGACCGGCTCGCCGCCCTCTTCGCGTTCGTTCTCGTAGGTCAGGTCCGCGCGCATCTCGCGCAGGGTTTCAAACAGGCCCGCACGAGTCGGGTTGAGGCCGATGTTGGGCACCAGCACGTCCGAGCCTTCGACGATCAGCGCCGCGCAGACCGGAAAGGCCGCCGAAGACGGGTCACGCGGGACGGCGATGGTCTGAGGCTTCAACTCCGGCTGACCGACGAGCGTGATCACCCGGCCCTCACCTGTCACCTGCACATCGACCTCGGCGCCGAAGCCTGCGAGCATCCGCTCGGTATGGTCACGCGTCGCTTCCGCCTCGATCACCACCGTCTCGCCCGGCGCGTTCAGGCCCGCGAGCAGCACCGCGCTTTTCACCTGCGCGCTCGCCATCGGCGTCGTGTAGCGCACCGGCACCGGGTTGCGCGCACCCACGACGGTCATGGGCAGACGCCCCTTGGACCTACCATAGGCCGCCGCACCGAAGAGCGAAATCGGGTCGGTCACCCGCCCCATGGGCCGCGAGCGGAGCGACGCATCGCCCGTGAAGGTCGCGGTGATCGGCGAGGTCGCCATGCAGCCCATGATGAGCCGCACGCCGGTGCCCGCATTGCCGCAGTCGATCACATCCTCGGGTTCGGCAAAGCCGCCCACGCCGAAGCCGTAAATGCGCCAATCGCCGTCACCCAGCCGCTCGACGTCCGCCCCGAAAGCGCGCATGGCGCTCGCCGTGGCCAGCACGTCCTCGCCCTCGAGCAGCCCGGTGATCCGCGTCTCGCCCACCGTCATCGCGCCAAGCAGCATCGAGCGGTGCGATATCGACTTGTCGCCTGGCACATGCGCCACGCCCGTAAGCGGGCCGCATTTGTGCGAAATCATCGGAATGGGGTCGCCGTGGCCGGACATGCACGTCTCCAGAATTCAGGTCACGCGCTGATAGCGCAGCTAGAGGAACAGGTCCACGCCCGCCTTTTCATCTTTCCATAAATACGCAAAATTTCCGACGCCTACAGGCGCCGGAATGTCAGGTAATGCGGCACGCGGCCTTCGCGCAGGGCCTTTTGCTCGTAACGGGTGGAATACCAGTCGGACCACGGACGCCGCCAATCCTCGGGGCCTTCCACGAGCCATTCGAAACCGGCCTTGGGCACCTCTTCCAAGGTCTGGCGCACGTAGTCGGGAATGTCGGTCGCGACCCGGAACGCGGCCCCCGGCTTCAGCGCGCGGTGGAGCGGTTCGAGGTGATCCTCCGTCACGAAGCGGCGGCGATGATGTCGCGCCTTGGGCCAGGGATCGGGATAGAGCAGGAACGCCTTGTCGAGCGACGCCTCGGGCAGCACGTCGAAAAGATCGCGCGCGTCGCCCGCGTGGATGCGCACATTGTCTAGCTTGCGCTTCTTCACCTTGCCCAGACATCGCTTCCGTGTCGAGAGGGATGCGATCCGGGTTTTCCTCCCACCCTACCATGCCGGGAGCGAGGCGCGGAAGATCCTCCTCCAGCCACTGCTGTTGGTTCGGCTTCAGGGTCTTGCCGTGGATGCGCCCGTAGAAATTGCGCCATGGTGCGCCAGAGGCGTGGGAGTCGGATCGGGTATCGCGGGTCATGCGCCCCTCTACCCGAGCCGAAGCGCCCGATCAACGCCCGCGCTTTTTCGCACAGAACCTCTCTCGATTATCTGGATTGAGTGCGTAAACGTGTAGGAGCATTGTGGTAGGCATCGCGCAACACCGCGCCAGTCACAGGAACGCCAAAATGAACGCACTCGCCTACGCCGCCCCGCTCGGACGCCTCCTCCTCTCCTTCATGTTCATCATGTCCGGAATCCAGAAGATTACCGGCTACGCCGGCACCCAAGGTTATATGGAGATGATGGGGGTTCCCGGCGGTCTCCTCCCCATCGTGATCCTCGTGGAAGTCGTGGGTGGCATTGCCCTTCTGGTCGGCTTTCAGGCCCGCATCGCGGCGATCCTGCTCGCCGGTTTCTCGATCGTCTCGGGCATCCTGTTCCACCTCGTGCCGTCCTTCGGAATGGAAGACGCGATGGCCGCGCAGGCGGAGATGATCGGTTTCATGAAGAACATGACAATCGCGGGCGGGATGCTCATGGTTGTGGCCTTTGGTACCGGCGCATGGTCGGTGAAGTCGAAGGACGCGCTGGCGGTTCCGGCGGAATAAGGTTTCGCCCCATGCTGCGCATGGGACGACCAGCTGGGGAGGCGCCGCCATTGTCGCTCGGACCAATGGCGCAACAATGGCGGCCTCCCCAGACCCCTCCGAAGTATTTTTGAAGCAGTGAAGCAAAAGGCCCCGCGCGTCTGCCGGGGCCTTTTTCCTTCTGACTTGGGACGTCGCGTCAGACGGCGGACTTGAGCGCGTCCACGAGGTCGGTTTTCTCCCAAGAGAAGCCTCCGTCGTCCTCGGGATCGCGGCCGAAGTGGCCGTAGGCCGCAGTGCGCTGGTAGATCGGCTTGTTCATGCCCAGATGCTCGCGAATACCGCGCGGGGTCAGGTTCATGACCTCGGCCACGGCTTTCTCGATGCGGGCTTCGTCCACTTCGCCGGTGCCGTGGGTGTCGATGTAGATCGACAGGGGCTTGGACACGCCGATGGCGTAGGACAGCTGCAACGTGCAGCGTTTGGCAAGGCCTGCGGCCACCACGTTCTTGGCGAGGTAACGCGCGGCATAGGCCGCGGAACGGTCCACCTTGGTCGGGTCCTTGCCGGAGAACGCGCCGCCGCCATGGGGCGCAGCACCGCCGTAGGTGTCCACGATGATCTTGCGGCCCGTGAGGCCCGCGTCGCCATCCGGTCCGCCGATCACGAATTTGCCCGTGGGGTTCACATGCCATTCGGTGGTGTCGCGCAGCCATTCCTCGGGCAGAACCTCGCGGATATAGGGTTCGACCAGCGCGCGCACGTCGGCCGAGGTCATCGAGCCGTCGAGGTGCTGGGTCGAGAGCACGAGAGAGGTGATCTCGACCGGCACGCCGTTCTCGTAGCGCACTGAAAGCTGGCTTTTCGCGTCTGGGCCAAGGCGCGGCTCGGTACCGTCCTTGCGGACCTCGGCCAGACGCTTGAGCATCTTGTGGGCATAGAGGATCGGGGCGGGCATGAGCGCGGTCGTCTCGTCCGTCGCATAGCCGAACATGATGCCCTGATCGCCGGCGCCCTCGTCCTTTTCGCCCGCCGCGTCGACGCCCTGGGCGATGTCGGCGGATTGGGCATGAAGGAAATTGTCCACGGTCATGTTGGCCCAGTGGAAGCCCTTTTGCTCGTAGCCGATGTCACGCACGCACTCCCGCGCGATCTCTTCTACCCGCTTGATGACCGAGGCAGGTCCCCGCACCTCGCCCCCGATGACCACCCGGTCCGTGGTGGCAAAGGTTTCGCAGGCGACCCGCGCGTAGGGGTCTTCGGTCAGAAAGGCATCGAGAACCGCATCCGAAATCCGGTCGCAGACCTTGTCCGGGTGCCCCTCGGAAACGGATTCCGAGGTGAACGTGTATTCGCTACGTGACATGAAAAGTGCTCCGTTGTGCTAAACCCGCCACGTCAGGAAGCCGTTGTGGCGGTTGTCCTCAAGGCATTACCGAGGGACGGTTGGGGGGTCAATCGCAATCCGGCGGCGGCGCACGCCCAGGAAGGCCAACAGGCCCAAAGCCACGACGATCAGCGGCCAATCCGCCAGTCTCGCATATAGTGTCGCCGGAAATGCCGTCGGAATAGGCGCATCCACGACCCCGGCCTCGTCCAGCCCGAGGCTCGCGATCACCGCGCCGGTCGCGTCGATGACCGCCGACACGCCGGTATTGGCGGCGCGCGCCACCGGCAGGCCGAACTCGATCGCACGGAACCGCGCCTGCACGAGGTGCTGCTGCGGGCCGGAGAAGGTGCCGAACCATGCGTCGTTCGTTGACTGCACGATCCAGTCGGGGCGCACGGGCGCCGAACGGATGTCGCGCGGAAAGATCATCTCGTAACAGATGAGCGGCAGGATGTTTCCAAGCTCGCGCGGCAGCGGCAGGACCTCGGCCCCGACACCGGAGGAAAACCCCATGCCTTCGCGTTGGGCGAGGCCGTGGATGCCGACCTTGGCCAACACGTTGCCGAAGGGGACGAACTCGCCGAAGGGCACGAGGTGGTGCTTGTCGTAGAGCCAGACCGGGTTCTCGTCGCCGTCATAGAGCACGAGCGTGTTGAAATAGCTCGCCCCGTTGCGGCGCTGGATGCCCGCGATCAGGGGCGCTGGCGCGGCGGAGGCGGCGGCTTCAGCCTCGAGCCACGGGGCCTGTCCCTGCAGGGCGGGGATCGTGGTTTCCGGCCAGATGACGAGATCGGGCGATCCCTCGCTGGCCGAGAGCGCCTTGGACCGGTCGAAAAAGGTCTGGACCCATTCGGGGTCCCACTTGAGCTTTTGCGGCGCATTGGGCTGGACGAGGCGGACGATGGCCTCCCTGGGCGCGAGCGCGGGGCGTTCGAGGATGAGGCCGCCTAGGGCGAGGACAAGGACGCACGCAACCCAGACAAGCCGCCCGCGCAGGCCGATGATCGCCTGCCAGACCCCGAAGCCAAGCGCAAAGGTCACGGCATTAAGGCCGTAGACCCCGACAAGCCGTGCATATTGCGCCACGGGCAGGTCGATCCAGATCATCCCCGGACCGCCCCAGGGAAAGCCGGTGAAAAGCCAGCCGCGCAGGATCTCGGCCAGCGCAAAGGCCGCGGCGAGCGCGAGCCAGAGCCAGCGTCCCGGGCTCAGGGCGTGGACCACCGCCCCCGCGATCCCCCAGTAGAGCGCCATGCCCGCGGCGAGGAAAAAGACGCCAAAGGGGGCCATCCAACCATAGACCTCGGGTTCGACAAGGAAGGGGTTCACCACCCATGAAAACGTGAGGCCGAAGTAGCCCGTCCCCAGCGCCCAGCCAGAAAGCGCCGCGCGTTTCCACGTGGGGGCCGAGGCGATGAGGCCAGCGCCAAGGGCAAGGCCCATGAGCGTGAAGGGCCAGAAGTCGATGGGGCGTTGCCCGAAACCGGCGATCAGCCCGCCGGAAAGCGCCACGGCAAAGACGCGCGGCCAGCAGGCATGAACCCATGCCATGCTGTCGCGCATCCCGGGGCGGCCGACGTAATCAGTCGCCATGACGTCTCGTTTCCGCTGAGGTCACGCGTTGCTTCCGTCGCCATCGCGCTTGGCCGCATCGGGCAGGCGCACACGCAGACGCTTGATCCGGCGCGGGTCGGCATCGACCACCTCGAACTCCGTGCCCGTGGGGTGTTCGATCACCTCGCCCCGGGCAGGCACGCGACCCGCCTCGAGAAAGACGAGACCGCCCAGCGTGTCGATCTCTTCGTCCTCGCTGTCCTCGGTGGCAAGCTTGAGGCCCGAGGCCTGTTCAAAATCGGACAGCGGGGCTTTCGCTTCGACCAGCCAGGATCCCGTCGCCTCTTTCATCCAGAGCGCGCCCTCTTCGAGGTCATGCTCATCCTCGATCTCGCCGATCACGGTTTCCACGAGGTCCTCGAGCGTGACGAGCCCGTCGACCCCGCCATATTCGTCGATGACGAGCGCCATGTGCATCCGCTCGCTCTGCATCTTCTGCAGGAGCACCCCGATGGGCATCGAGGGCGGCGCATAGATCAGTGGGCGCAGCATGGCCTCGAGGTCATACTCCGGGCCACCGCCATTGAAGCCGTATTTCAGCGCGAAATCCTTGAGGTGGATGAGGCCGACGGGCGTGTCCAGCGTGCCTCGGAACACCGGCAGTCGGGTCAGGCCTGAGTCCCGGAACACCTCGACCAGATCGTCCTTGGACGTGTC
This sequence comes from Maritimibacter sp. REDSEA-S28_B5, assembly GCA_001626765.1. GTDB lineage: Bacteria > Pseudomonadota > Alphaproteobacteria > Rhodobacterales > Rhodobacteraceae > Maritimibacter. The sequence goes on along the minus strand of LUOO01000104.1, from coordinate 16,962 downwards.
CACCGAGACCGCGACCACATCCGCCTTGGGGATCGCGACATCAAGTACACGCATCCGCCGCAGGTTCATCATGCCCAAGGGAACGGCGCGCGGGGCGTCTCCCCTGGCCTGTTGCTTCTCGGTCGTCTCTTCCCCCGTGTCCGAGGGGCTCAACGCCTCGATGATCCGACCGAAGAAACCCGGTCTCTGACTTTCGTCTTCCGTCTGCGCGCTCTGCGCCGCGTTAGAAGACCCTTCGCCGTTCTCGCCCATTGATCCTTTCCATCAGGCCGGAGTTCAGGACTCCGCCTCCCCATATGGGTCGGCAATCCCGAGTTTGCCAAGTATTTCGACTTCCAAATTTTCCATGAGGTCGGCGTCTTTGTCGTCGATGTGATCATATCCCAACAGATGCAGGGTCCCGTGGACCAGAAGATGGGTCACGTGATGCTCCATCGACTTGCCCTGTTCGCTGGCCTCGCGTTCGCAGGTGTCATAGGCAATCGCGATGTCGCCCAGTTCCTCGTCGGTCGGGGGATAGGGCGCGCCGCCCGGTGCCACCGCGCCGCGTTCCTCGGACGGCCATGAGAGGACGTTGGTGGGCTGGCCTTTCTGCCGGAACTCGCTGTTCAGGTCCGCTATCCGCGTGTCGTCGCAAGCAAGAAGCGCCACCTCACCCTCGACCGCCCTGTCCGCGAGCGTCGCGCTTACCGCACGCTCCGCCAGCGCCTCGAGGCCAAAGGCCTCCCACCGTTCGTCTTCGATGACCAGATCAACTACCATGCGGTCGCCTTACAGGGCGGTCGAGGCGGGCCCGACCGGCCCCTTGAGTTCGCGAAAGCCGACCGGGCCATAATTGCCGCCACCCACCACATCGGGCGAGGTCGCGGCATAGAGGATGGCCCAGGCTGCCTTGTCCGGCGGATGCGACAGGAGCGGGACGATGGTCTTGCCGATGATCGGTCCGGCGACGGGAATGGTGGCCAGCCGGGCAAAGACACCATCGGTGCGGGCAAAACCGGGATGCGCGGCGACGCTGGTGATGCCCCAGCCGGCGGCTTTCGACCGGCGGTCCAGTTCCTTGGCGAACATGAGGCAGGCGAGCTTGGTCTTGCCGTAAGCGACCATCGGCTTGAAGCGCTGCCTGCTCATCAGGTCGTCGAAGTCGAACTCGCCGTAATGATGCGCGCCGGAGGACAGGCTGACAACACGGGCGTTCGACGCGATGAGGACGCGCTGGAGACCGGCGACGAGGGCGAAATGGCCAAGGTGATTGACCCCGAACATCATCTCGTGCCGGTCCTTCGTCTCCGACCGGCCGCGCTCGGCCATGACAGCGGCGTTGAGGATCAGGATGTCGATGCGGGGGACTTCGGCGAGGGTCTTTGCGGTGAAGGCGCGGATGCTGGCCTGATCGGCGAGGTCGACCTGCCGGAAATGAAGCTCGGCCCCCGGGACGCGACTTCGGATCCCGTCCAGCACGGGCTGCGCCCGCGCCTCCGTTCGCCCACACATGGTAACCGAGGCCCCGGCCCGCGCGAGACCCTCGACAATCGCCACGCAGAGGCCCGTTGTGCCGGTAACAAAGGCGGTTTTGCCCGTAAGGTCGGGGATATCGGCGGGGGTCCAATCGTAGGCGGGTCTTGGCATGGTCTCTCGCTTTTGGTTTGCACGACCCTGCCCCATCGGGTGCCGGGCGGAAAGGGGCGACAGATCACAACGCCGCTGGGGTGGTGCGAGGCGAACCGCAAAAGAAAACACCCCGGCCATCTCTGACCGGGGTGCATATTCGCAGGATGGGGGTCACCCCATTGCCCGAACGCTTACTTGCGCTCTTCGACGATTTCCACGAGGTGCGGGATGGAGTTCACCATGCCACGCACGGAGGGGGTGTCCTCCAGTTCGCGGGTCTTGTGCATCTTGTTGAGGCCGAGGCCGATCAGCGTTTCGCGCTGCTTGGCGGGGCGGCGGATCGGCGAGCCGATCTGTTTCACGACGATGGTTGCCATGTCCGTATCTCCTTACGCGTCAGCGGTTTCGGCTTCGTCAGCCTTGGCGCCGAGGATCTCGGCCACTTTTTTCCCACGACGCTGGGCCACGGCACGCGGCGAGGCCATCTTGGACAAACCTTCGAGCGTGGCGCGGATCATGTTGTAGGGGTTCTGCGACCCAATCGACTTGGCGACCACGTCCTGAACGCCGAGCATTTCGAACACGGCGCGCATCGGACCACCGGCGATGATCCCGGTACCTTGCGGGGCGGTGCGCATCACGACGCGACCAGCGCCATGACGGCCCTCGATGTCGTGGTGCAGGGTCCGGCCTTCCTTGAGCGGAATGCGGACCATGTTGCGCTTGGCGGCTTCGGTGGCCTTGCGGATCGCTTCCGGCACTTCCTTGGCTTTACCTTTGCCAAAGCCGACGCGGCCCTTCTGGTCGCCGACGACAACGAGGGCTGCGAAGCCGAAGCGCTTACCACCCTTGACGGTCTTGGACACACGGTTGATCGCAACCAAGCGATCGGCGAATTCGGGCGTTGCTTCCTCACGGTCGCGACGGTTGCCCCGGCGGTTATCACGTTCTGCCATCTGGCATTTCCTTATCTGGGTGGCACGCGGTCAGGTTTCACAACCGTCGCGGGCCGACTGAACTCAATCCAAGTGAGGGCCGCTTTGAACCAAGCGCCAAACTCCCGGATCATCGGAGGGGCGAGTGTCCCGCCCCTCTCAGACAGATGCGCCACAAGTGCGCACCCTACGTGCTGCGGGTAGGGTGCGCATTGACTGCGCACCGCAACCTCAGAACTTCAGGCCACCTTCACGGGCGGCATCGGCGAGCGCCTTGACCTTGCCGTGGAAGAGGAAACCACCACGGTCGAAGTAGACTTCTTCCACGCCGGCTTTCTTCGCGCGTTCGGCAATGACCGAACCCACCTTGGCAGCGGCTTCGACGTTGTTCTTGCCGACGATGCCCAGATCCTTCTCGAGGGAAGAAGCCGAGGCGAGCGTCACGCCCTTCACGTCGTCGATCAGCTGCACGCTGATGTTCTTCGAGGAACGGTGAACCGACAGACGGATCTTGCCGACGTTCACTTTCCGCTGTTTGTTCCGAACGCGCTGGCGGCGCTTCAAGAACAATTCTCGTTTGCTGAGTGCCATTTATCGCGTCCTTACTTCTTCTTGCCTTCCTTGCGGAAGATATACTCGCCCTTATAGCGAATGCCCTTGCCCTTGTAGGGCTCCGGCGCGCGCCATTCACGAATGTTCGCGGCGACCTGACCAACGAGCTGCTGGTCGATGCCTTCCACGATGATCTCGGTGACCTTGGGGGCCGTCACGGTGACGCCCTCCGGCACCTGGAAATCGACTTCGTGCGAGTAGCCGAGGTTGAGCTTCAGCGTGTTGCCCTGCATCGTGGCGCGGTAACCCACACCCTGAATTTCAAGCTCTTTCTTGAAGCCTTCGTTCACGCCCTGGACCATGTTGGCCACCATCGTGCGCGACATGCCCCACTGCTGACGAGCGCGCTTGGATTTGCCGCGCGGCTCGATCTTGACGACGTTGTCATCGACCGAGATCGACACGTCATCCGTGGCGGTGAAGCTGCGGGTCCCCTTGGAACCCTTCACTTCGACGGTCTGGCCCGAGACGGACGCGGTGACGCCCGAAGGGAGCTCGACCGGTTTCTTACCAATACGAGACATTCCAGAACCTCCTTAGAAGACGGTGCAAAGCACTTCGCCACCAACATTCTGGGCGCGAGCGTTTGCATCGGACATGACGCCTTTCGGCGTGGAGACGATCGAGACACCCAGGCCCTGGCGGACGGCGGGGATCTCTTTGGCACCCATGTAGACGCGACGACCGGGTTTGGAGACCCGCTTCAATTCGCGAATGACGGGGGTGCCGTCGAAGTATTTCAGGCTGATTTCGAGAGTGGCGTGGCCATTCACGTCAGTACCTTTTTCGTAGCCGCGGATGTAGCCTTCGTCGGAAAGCACATCGAGGACCCAGGCGCGCAGTTTGGAAGCCGGGGTCGAAACCGTGGACTTGCCGCGCATTTGGGCGTTGCGGATGCGGGTGAGCATATCGCCGATAGGATCGTTCATCGTAATCTCTCCTTACCAGCTCGATTTCACGAGGCCGGGGATCTGACCCATCGAGCCAAGCTCGCGGAGCATGATCCGCGAGAGCTTCAGCTTGCGATAGTAGGCGTGGGGACGCCCGGTCAGCTGGCAACGATTGTGAAGACGGGTTGCCGAGGAGTTCCGCGGCAGTTTCGCAAGTTTCAGGGAGGCGCGGAAACGCTCTTCCATCGGCTTGGACTCGTCGTTGATGATTTCTTTGAGCGCAGCGCGCTTGTCGGCGTATTTAGCGACCAGCTTCTGACGCTTCTCCTCACGCGCGACCATGGATTTCTTAGCCATATGTAAGTTCCTCCGCCGATCAGCTGTTGAAGGGCATGTTGAAATGCTTCAACAGCGCCTTGGCTTCCGCGTCAGTTGCCGCGGTGGTGGTGATCACGATGTCCATACCCCAAACCTCGTCGACCTTGTCGAAGTCGATTTCGGGGAACACGATGTGCTCTTTCATGCCCATGGCATAGTTGCCACGGCCGTCGAAAGAGGTGCCCGGAACGCCGCGGAAGTCGCGGATGCGGGGCATCGCAATGGTGATCAGACGGTCGAGGAATTCATACATCCGGTCGCCACGCAGGGTGACTTTCGCACCGAGCGGCATGTCTTCGCGGACGCGGAAACCGGCGATGGATTTCTTGGCCTTGGTCACGACGGCCTTCTGGCCGGCGATCTTGGTCAGGTCTTCCTGTGCCGATTTGGCTTTCTTCGAGTCACGAACGGCCTCGGCGCCACAGCCGATGTTCAGAACGATCTTGTCCAGACGCGGGATCTGCATGTCGTTCTTGTAGCCGAACTCTTCCTTCATCGCGGCCCGGATCGTGTCCTTGTAGACCGTTTTGAGGCGCGGTGTGTAAGTTGCAGTGTCGAGCATCAGATCACGTCCCCAGTGGTCTTGGCGAAGCGGACTTTCTTGTCGCCGTCCATGCGGAAGCCGACGCGGGTCGCTTTGCCATCGGCATCGAGAAGAGCCAGATTCGACAGGTCGATCGGCAGCGCCTTCGGCAGGCGGCCGCCCTGTGCGTTCTGGGTCTGGCGGGTGTGGCGGATGGCCATGTTCACGCCTTCCACGACAGCTTTGTTCGCGGCGGGGAGCACCTGGGTGATTTCACCCTGCTTGCCCTTGTCCTTGCCGGCGAGAACGACGACCTTGTCGCCTTTTTTCAGCTTGGCAGCCATCTTACAGCACCTCCGGAGCGAGCGAGATGATCTTCATGAAGTTCTTCGCGCGAAGCTCACGAACCACCGGCCCGAAGATACGGGTGCCGACCGGCTCGTTGTTGTTGTTGAGGATGACGGCGGCGTTGCGATCAAAGCGGATCGCGGTGCCGTCTTCACGACGGACTTCCTTGGCGGTGCGCACGACGACGGCCTTGCGGACGTCACCTTTCTTCACGCGGCCGCGCGGGATGGCTTCCTTCACCGAGACGACAATGATGTCGCCGACGGAGGCGTATTTACGCTTGGAACCACCCAGGACCTTGATGCACTGCACCCGGCGAGCGCCGGAGTTGTCAGCGACATCCAGATTGGTCTGCATCTGGATCATAAGGTTTCTCCTGACCTTTGGGGCTCACTCAGTCCCCATGGTTTCGATCGATCTGGAGAAGTCGTCGCCCTTAGGCAGTCACGACTTCCCAGCGCTTGGTTTTCGACTTCGGGGCACATTCCTGAATGCGCACGGAGTCGCCGATTTTGAACGTATTGTTCTCATCGTGGGCCCGGTACTTCTTGGAAGAACGGACGGTCTTCTTGAGGAGCGGGTGCTTGAAGCGCCGCTCGACGAGCACGGTGACGGTCTGGGCGTTGGCGTCCGAGGTCACGGTGCCTTGCAGGATACGTTTGGGCATCTCTAGGCTTCCTCTCAGTTGCCGGCCGCAGCCGCGGCTTTTTGGTTCAGGATGGTCTTCACGCGGGCCACGTCACGGCGAACCTGACGCATGCGCGCGGTGCTTTCCATCTGGCCGGTGGCCTGTTGGAAACGCAGGTTGAAGGCTTCCTTCTTGAGATCGGCCAGCTGGTCTTTCAGCTGATCCGCGCTCTTGTCACGGAGTTCGTTGGCGTTCATCGCCTTGTCCTTTCCAATCACCGGCAGGCCCCTTGTTTGGGTGACCCGTGGTCCGGTGGGTTCAATGCAAAACACACGAATCCCGTAGGCGGGAATCGTGAGATGTGGCTCTATAGACGTGGTGGGGGTGTGCAGCAAGGGAAACTTGCGGGATTTCCGCGGATTGGCAAAAACGCCGCGCTACCCCGCTGTCACCCCCTGCCCTGTTTTCCGCCGGTTCCCGTCGATCAGCTTCTCGCGCAGGCCCAGCGAGATGGCGCCCTCGATCAGTGCAAAGAGATGGGGCTGGTTCACCTTCATCCGGTCGAGCTTGCCGCGTTCGATCTGCCAGACGCGGGCAGGCTGGCTCACCACCACATCCGCGCTCGCCTTGCCCTCGCCCATGAGGCTCATTTCACCGATGAAATGCCCTGCCCCCATATGGGCGATATCGCGCGCCCCGTGCCTGATCGCCACCTCGCCCGCCGCGAGGTAGGTCAGATGCCGGGGCCGCGCGCCCTCGACCGTCAGCACTTCGCCGGGATCGAGGTCCGCCCAATGGCCGAAGTCGAGCAACATCCGGCGGCTCCCCGGCGTGCCGCCGTGAATGAAGCGGTTGATAAGCGCCTGTTCCTCGTCGCGAAACCGCGCGCGATGGTCGCGCAGCCAGAGCATGACGATCTGGAACAGGTTCACGGCGACCAGCAGCGCCTGCCAGAATACGCCCACGTAGTTGGACAGGAAGAAGAAATCGAAGATGATCCCGGCGATGGCCGAGGCCAGTACGAAAAGCCGCAGCATCATCATCCGCCGCATCATCATCGACACGATGAGCAGCAGATAGGACAGATGGCCGAAGAAGCCGTCCGAAATGAAGTGGAACGCGGCCCCGAAATCCAAGGCGATCTCCCGCTGAAATACCCCCGTCCCTGCTAAGGCGCGGTCCAGAGGCTTGCAAGCCCGCGCCCGCTCGGCCATGGCTTTGACGACCGCGCGAGACCACAAAGGACCGCTCATGCCACAGATTTCATCGCTCTTCGTCACCCGCCTCTACCGCGCCCGGCTCGACGAACACGCCCCCGCCATCGACAGCTCGGAGCTCGAAGCCTCCTGCTACGCGATCTACGAGGACGACGAGGCCGGACAGGAATGGTGCGAAACGGAGGGGTATCCGGGCTACACGTCCTATGCCTCGCTCACCGACCTTCCGTGGCGCTTCCCGATCTTCGCCGATCTGGTCAAGGCGCTGGATGCCCATGTCGCGGCCTTTGCCGAGGACCTCGAGTTCGATCTGGGCGACGGGAAGCTCGTGCTTGAGGACATCTGGATCAACATCCTCCCCGAAGGCGGCACGCATTCCTCGCACCTGCACCCCCATGCGGTGATCTCCGGCACGACATATGTGGCGATGCCCGAAGGCGCCTCCGCGCTCAAACTGGAAGACCCCCGTTCCGCCCGCATGATGGCCGCCCCCCCCCGCCGCAAGAACGCGCGGGAAGAGCTTCGCACCTTCATCTACGCGAAACCCACGGTGGGCGACGTGCTCCTGTGGGAATCCTGGCTGCGCCACGAGGTGCCCATGAACATGGCCGACGACGAAGAACGGATTTCGGTGAGTTTCAATTACAAATGGGTGGATCCGTAGGTTGGGGTTCAACCCCATCCTACCCTGAAACGCAAAACCCCCGGTGTCGCCACCGGGGGTCTCTTTTTCCGTAGGCCAGGGTTCACCCCGGCACCACCCTTACCAGTCCTCGCGGACCACGGTGCGGGTCTTGACCGGGAGTTTCATCGCGGCGAGGCGGAGGGCTTCGCGAGCGATCTCCTCGTTCACGCCGTCGATTTCGAACATCACGCGGCCGGGTTTGACCTTGGCGACCCAACGGTCGACCGAGCCTTTACCTTTACCCATCCGAACTTCGATCGGTTTGGCCGACACGGGCACGTCCGGGAAAATACGGATCCAGACACGGCCCTGACGCTTCATGTGGCGCGTCATGGCACGACGGGCGGCTTCGATCTGGCGCGCGGTCACACGCTCAGGTTCGACAGCTTTCAGGCCATAGGTGCCAAAGTTCAGGTCGGACCCGCCTTTTGCCTGGCCGGAAATCCGGCCTTTGTGCATCTTGCGGAATTTCGTACGCTTCGGTTGCAGCATTTTCTAGCTCTCCTTACCGGCGACGGTCGCCGCCCATGGCACCACGGGGCGCCGGGCCGTCCTGAAGCTCCTGCTGGCGACGGTCGCGCGCAGCCGGGTCATGCTCCATGATCTCGCCTTTGAAGATCCAGACCTTGATACCGATGATACCATAGGCGGTCGAGGCTTCGGCGAGGGCGTAATCGATGTCGGCGCGCAGGGTGTGCAGGGGCACACGGCCTTCGCGCAGCCATTCGGTGCGGGCGATTTCGGCGCCACCCAGACGACCGGCGCAGTTGATCCGGATGCCCAAGGCACCCATGCGCATGGCGTTCTGAGCCGACCGTTTCATCGCACGACGGAAGGACACACGACGCTCGAGCTGCTGGGCGATGGACTCGGCCACCAGCTGGGCGTCGATTTCCGGCTTGCGCACTTCGACGATGTTGAGGTGAAGCTCGCTGTCGGTCATCTTGGCGATCTTCTTGCGCAGCGTCTCGATGTCCGCGCCTTTCTTGCCGATGATGACACCCGGACGGGCGGTGTGGATCGTGACGCGGCACTTCTTGTGCGGACGCTCGATGATCACACGGCTGACGCCGGCCTGCTTGCACTCTTCTTTGATGAACTCACGGATCTTGAGGTCCTCAAGAAGGAGATCACCGTATTCGTTGGTATCGGCGTACCAGCGGCTGTCCCAGGTGCGGTTCACCTGCAGGCGCATACCGATCGGATTGACTTTCTGACCCATCAGGCTTGCTCCTCGACTTGACGCACCTTGATCGTGATTTCCGAGAACGGCTTGATGATCTTGCCGTAACGGCCACGTGCCCGCGGACGGCCACGCTTCATGATCAGGTTCTTGCCCACATAGGCTTCGGCGACGACCAGTTCATCGACGTCGAGGTTGTGGTTGTTCTCGGCATTGGCGATGGCCGACTGAAGGCATTTCTTCACGTCCACCGCGATCCGCTTGTTCGAGAAGGTCAGATCGGCCAGAGCCTTTTCCACCTTCTTGCCGCGGATCATCTGCGCCACGAGGTTGAGTTTCTGCGGGCTGGTGCGAAGCATGCGGAGTTTCGCCATAGCTTCGTTGTCAGCCACGCGGCGGGGGTTCTTTTCCTTGCCCATGACTTACTTCCGCTTCGCTTTCTTGTCGGCAGCGTGACCGTAGTAGGTACGGGTCGGCGCGTATTCACCGAATTTCTGACCGATCATATCTTCCGTCACGTTGACGGGGATATGCTTCTGACCGTTGTAGACGCCAAACGTCAGACCCACGAATTGGGGCAGGATCGTCGAGCGGCGCGACCAGATCTTGATAACTTCGTTTTTGCCGGACTCGCGCGACTTCTCGGCCTTTTTCAGGACGTAGGAGTCGACGAACGGACCTTTCCAGACGGAACGTGCCATATCTTAGCGGCCCTTCTTCTTGGCGTGACGCGAACGGATGATGAGGTTCTGCGACGCCTTGTTCTTGTTGCGGGTGCGCTTGCCCTTGGTGTCCTTGCCCCACGGGGTAACCGGGGTCCGACCACCAGAGGTCCGGCCTTCACCACCACCATGCGGGTGGTCGATCGGGTTCATCGCGACACCGCGGACCGACGGACGCTTGCCCATGTGGCGGACACGACCGGCTTTACCGAGGTTCTGGTTCGAGTTGTCGGGGTTGGACACGGCACCGACGGTGGCCATGCATTCCTGACGGACGAGGCGCAGTTCACCCGACGAGAGGCGGATCTGCGCGTAGCCACCGTCACGCCCGACGAACTGGGCGTAGGTGCCAGCAGCGCGAGCCATCTGGCCGCCTTTGCCGGGCTTCAGTTCGATGTTGTGAACGATGGTACCGATCGGCATGCCCGAGAACGGCATCGCGTTGCCCGGCTTGATGTCGACCTTCGAGCCCGCGACCACCTGATCGCCAACGCCAAGGCGCTGGGGAGCGAGGATATAGGCCTGCTCACCGTCGGTGTACCGCACGAGGGCGATGAACGCGGTCCGGTTCGGGTCGTATTCGATCCGCTCGACCGTGGCGACCACGTCGAATTTGTTCCGCTTGAAATCGACGACGCGGTAGAGGCGCTTGGCCCCGCCACCACGGCGGCGTGCAGTAATCCGTCCGGTGTTGTTCCGGCCGCCCGACTTCGTCAGACCCTCGGTGAGGGACTTGACGGGACGTCCTTTCCACAGCTCCGAACGGTCGATCAGAACCAGCCCACGCTGGCCCGGCGTCGTCGGTTTATACGACTTGAGTGCCATGCTTTCTGTCTTCCGTTTTGCGGCGAGTTGGAACCCGCCAGTCTCTGTGATGGGTCTTGTCGACCCGGTGTAGGCCCCTCGGCGTCGCCGCCCGCAGGTGCCCGATCTTCATAAACCAAAGACCCCGGAACGAATCCCGGGGCTTCTGGATTGCTGCGCTATAGGGGAGATGGGGCTGGGTGTCTAGGGGAAAGCCCGCAAAGACTGAGGATTTCGCCTGAAGGGCTGGGCCTTCGATGGCCCGCCTCTGGCATTCCACGCTCACATACCCCATGCTCGCCCGCAACACACGCCACAAGCGAAAGATTCCCCCTTATGAGACTTACCCTTGCCCTTGCCGCCCTGCCCCTGTTCCTCGCCGCCTGCGAGACGGGCACGATGACCTCGCCGCCTGCCGCCCTGCCCGGTGCGCTGCCCGAGAACGTGCTGGCGCTCGCCGCGCCTTATCAGGACGTGAACTCCGCCGTGCTGGACGAGGTGTCGGGGTGTTACAACTACCTGCACCGCGGCCCGGTCGAGAGCACCTATCTGCCGCTGCGCACCGTGGATGGCCGCCCGATCTGCGCGCGTCAGCCCGAAGACATCGCGATGGCGAACTGAGCCACACGCAGACCCCCAAGCAGAACGGCCGTCCCGAGGGGCGGCCGTTTCGTTTTCGTCATAGGTGACCGGTCAGGTCGCCGAGCCGAGCATGTCCTCTGGCGGGTAGAGGATCGCGGTCGAGCCGGTCGAGACGTTCGGATAAAGGTCGTTGATATGCGCCATGACCATGCGCACGCAGCCCGAGCTGGCGCGACCACCGATGGATTTGGGCGCAGGGCTGCCGTGGATGCGCAGGTAGGTGTCGCGACTTCCCTGGTAAAGGTAGAACGCGCGGGACCCCAACGGGTTGGTCGGGCCCCCGTTCACGCCGTTCTCTTTACCCGCGTAGAGGTGCGGATCGCGCTTGATCATCGACTGCGTCGGCGTCCAGGTCGGCCATTTGGCCTTGCGTTTGATCGTGTAGGTTCCCGGCTCGTAGAGGTTGCCACGCGCGATGGCGACGCCGTAGCGCATGGCCGTGCCACCTTCCTCGATGTGGTAGAGGTAGCGCGCGACCGCGTCCACGTGGATGTCACCGACGATGAGACCCGGATTGGCTTCGACCCGTTGCGGCAGGAACCGGCGCGGCAGGCCCCAGGGGTTCGACGTGGCCGGATCGTAGCCTGCGGGCGTCACCTGTGCATCCCAGCGGTCCCAGTTCGCCGGGTTCGACACCGGACGCTGTCCGGGCGCGGCGGCAGGCTCGGTCTCGTTCGGGACCTGCACGAGCGGTTCCTCTGCGATGGGCCCCGCCGCCGGGTCCTGCCCAAGCGCACTGTTCAACTCCTCCGCCGTGATCGGCGCGTCGGCATCCTGCGCATAGGCGATAGGGGCCGAAAACAGGGCCGTGGAGGTCATGATGAAATGGCGACGGGTCAACATTGGCAGACTCACTTGCTTCTCAGGGCATGGAATAGACACCTTAAGAACCTTCGTCGTTCCACTTACAACCCAAAATTTCTTGAGGTTTTGTATCTGCGCGTTCCCGCGCAGGTGCGGTGCAGAATACTTTACCATTGACAGAACTATTAGACTCAGCAGATAGTTCACCACATGGAAAACAATGATGCCGGTCTCGACGCTGTCTTTCACGCCCTGGGCGATCCGACCCGCCGGGCCGTGGTCCAGCGGCTCGTGAAGGGCGAGGCGAGCGTCTCGGACCTCGCCCGTCCCTTCGACATGGGACTGCCCGCGTTCATGAAGCACCTGGGCGTGCTGGAAGAAGCGGGCCTCGTGTCATCAGAGAAAATCGGCCGAACCCGGACCTGCCGGATTCAGCCGGAAACACTCACCGCCGCCGAGCGTTGGTTCGAGACCCAGCGGGCGTTCTGGCGGGGGCGTTACGACGGCCTCGATCACCTTCTTACCGCTCTCAAGGGAGATGAGCATGAAACCTGACCTTCGCTTTCAGTTCTCGGGCGATACGACGACCGGCGTGCTGACCGTGCGGCGGGAGTTCGCTGCCCACCGCGACCTCGTCTGGGATTGCCACACGAAATCCGACCTGCTCGACCAATGGTTCGCGCCGAAGCCCATGACGACCATGACCAAGAGCATGGATTTCCGCGAAGGCGGACATTGGCACCATGCGATGATCGACACCGACGGAACGCAGTACTGGGGACGGCTCGACTACGTCACGATTACGCCCAAGACGGGCTATACCACCCGCGACGCCTTTACCGACGAGACGGGGGTTCCCGACACCGATATGCCGGTGTCCCATTGGCGGACCTCCTTTACCGACACCGACAAGGGAACGCTCGTCGAGAACATCATCGACTACGGGTCGCCCGAGGCACTGCAAACCGTCATCGACATGCAGATGCAAGAGGGCATGACCACCACATATGAAAAGCTCGACGAACTGCTTTCAGACCTGACCAGATAGGAGAACGCACTCATGGCATTCGAAAAGATCACCATAACCGCAACTGTCGACGCTCCGTCGGACAAGGTCTGGGCGGCCTATACCACCCCCGAGGATATCACCCAGTGGAACTTTGCCAGTGACGACTGGTGCTGCCCCTCCGCCTCCAACGATCTGCGCGTGGGTGGCAAGATGAAGTCCAGAATGGAGGCAAAGGACGGCAGCTTCGGCTTTGATTTCGAGGGCACCTATACGGATCTCGAACCGGGGAAATCCATGACCTACGTGATGGAAGACGGCCGCGCGGTCACCACGAACTTCACCGATCTGGGGGCGGATCGGACCGAAGTGACCACCGTGTTCGATGCCGAAACCGAGAACGACCTCGATATGCAGCGCGGCGGCTGGCAGGCGATCCTCGACAACTTCAAGGCACATGCCGAGAAGTGAGAGCCCGTAGGGTGCGCATTCATGCGCACCTTCAATACAAAAGGCCCCCGGATCGCTCCGGGGGCCTTTCGTTATCCATTGCACCACTGGGGCGCGAAGACCTTACAACCCGGTCGACACGTCGATCGTGTTGCCCTCTTCGAGGGTCACGTAGGCTTTCTTGACGTCCTTGCGCGTGCCGATCTTACCCCGGAAGCGCTTCACCTTGCCTTTGGTGACGGTCGTGTTCACGGCCTTCACCTTGACGCCGAAGAGCGTTTCGACGGCTTCCTTGATCAGCGGCTTGTTCGCGTCGATCGACACTTCGAACACCACGGCGTTGGCCTCAGAGGCCATCGTGGATTTCTCGGTGATGATCGGCTTGCGGATCACGTCGTAGAGTGCGGCTTTATCGGTCATTTCAGACGAGCCTCCAGAGCTTCGACAGCCGCCTTGGTGAGCACGAGCGTGTCACGGCGGAGGATGTCATAAACGTTCGCACCCATCGACGGCAGAACATCGAGACCCTCGATGTTACGCGCGGCCTTGGCGAACCCTTCGTTCACCGTGGCACCGTCGATGATCAGCGCGCGCTTCCAGCCCAGGTTCTTGACCTGTTTTGCCAGCGCGGCGGTTTTGCCATCGGCTTCCGCGGTGTCGATGATCACCAGCGAACCCTCTTTGACCTTGGCGGAGAGAGCGTGCTTGAGACCAAGCTTGCGGAACTTTTTCGGCAGGTCGTGCTCGTGCGACCGCGGGGTCGGGCCCTTGTAGACACCACCCTTGCGGAAGATCGGCGCCTTGCGGGAGCCGTGGCGTGCGCCGCCGGTGCCCTTCTGGCGATAGATCTTCTTGGTCGAGTAGGACACTTCCGAACGACCGAGCGTCGAATGCGTGCCGGCCTGCGCCTTGTTGCGCTGCCAGCGGACAACGCGGTGCAGGATGTCGGCGCGCGGTTCCAGACCGAAGATCTCGTCGCCGAGATCGATCGAGCCGGCCTTGCCGCCGTCGAGTTTGATCACGTCGAGTTTCATTCGTCGCCTTCCTTCTTCTCAGCGTCCGAGCCGGCATCGTCGGCTTTGTCGGCAGCAATGTCGGCTTCCGCTTCCTTGAGCGCAGCTTCTTCCGCGGCGGCGGCTTCTTCGGCCAGACGCTTGGCTTCGGCTTCGGCCTCGGCGGCGGCAGCAGCGGCGGCTTCTTCAGCCAGACGCGCGGCTTCCTTGGCGGCAGACGCCAGGGCGGCGGGGAGAATCACGTTCTCGGGAACCGGCTTCTTGACGGCGTCCTTGATGGTGACCCAGCCGCCCTTGTTGCCGGGGACGGCGCCCTTGACCATGATCAGGCCACGGTCGGCGTCCGTGCGGACAACCTGGAGGTTCTGCGTGGTCACGCGGACGGCGCCCATGTGACCGGCCATCTTCTTGCCTTTGAAGACCTTGCCCGGATCCTGACACTGACCGGTCGAACCATGCGAACGGTGAGAGATCGAGACGCCGTGCGAGGCACGCAGACCGCCGAAGTTGTGCCGCTTCATCGCACCGGCAAAACCTTTACCGATCGAGGTGCCGGACACGTCGACGAACTGACCTTCGAAGTAGTGGTTCGCGGTGATCTCCTCGCCAACCTCGATGAGGTTCTCGGGGTCCACGCGGAATTCAGCCAGCTTGCGCTTCGGGGCCACATTGGCCGCCGAGAACACGCCACGCATCGCCTGCGACGTCCGCTTGGCTTTCGCCGAGCCGGCGCCGAGTTGAACGGCGGTGTAGCCGTCCTTTTCCGCGGTGCGTTGCGCGACGACCTGAAGGCCGTCGAGCTGAAGAACGGTGACGGGGATCTGCTTGCCGTCTTCCATGAAGAGACGGGTCATGCCGACCTTTTTCGCGATTACGCCAGAGCGCATCATGTCATGCCCTCCTTAGACCGAAATCTGCACGTCAACGCCGGCGGCGAGGTCGAGCTTCATGAGCGCGTCCACAGTCTGCGGCGTCGGGTCCACGATGTCGAGCAGACGCTTGTGCGTCCGGATCTCGAACTGATCGCGCGATTTCTTGTCGATGTGCGGCCCACGGAGAACCGTGAACTTCTCGATCTTGTTCGGGAGCGGGATCGGCCCACGAACGGTTGCACCGGTGCGCTTCGCGGTCGAAACGATCTCCGCGGTGCTGGCGTCCAGCACGCGGTAGTCGAACGCCTTGAGGCGGATCCGGATGTTCTGGCTTTGAGCGGCCATAGTCATTCCTTTCAGTTGAGAGGAGGACCCCCGGCTCATTCCGGGAGGCCTCGTCGAACCCAGTTACAATCGTGTTTCCGGCAGACGTGGGTAAGTCGCCTGCCGGAAATCCGGTCGATTACGCGAGGATTTTCGAGACGACGCCCGAACCCACGGTGCGGCCGCCTTCGCGGATGGCGAAGCGCAGGCCCTCTTCCATGGCGATCGGGGCGATCAGCTCGACGACGAACTTCAGGTTGTCGCCGGGCATCACCATCTCGGTGCCCGAGGGAAGCTCGACCGTGCCGGTCACGTCCGTCGTGCGGAAGTAGAACTGCGGGCGGTAGTTCGCGAAGAACGGGGTGTGACGGCCACCTTCTTCTTTCGTCAGAATGTAGACTTCCGACTCGAACTTGGTGTGCGGCTTCACCGAACCCGGCTTGCAGAGCACCTGGCCACGCTCGACCTTGTCGCGGTCGATACCACGCAGCAGCGCACCGATGTTGTCGCCGGCTTCCCCGCGGTCAAGCAGCTTGCGGAACATTTCGACGCCCGTGCAGGTGGTCTTCTGCGTGTCCTTGATGCCGACGATTTCAAGCTCGTCGCCCACGTTGATCACGCCACGTTCCACACGACCGGTCACAACCGTGCCGCGGCCCGAGATCGAGAACACGTCTTCGATCGGCATCAGGAACGGCTGGTCGACAGCACGCGCCGGCGTCGGGATGAACTCGTCGACGGCCGCCATCAGTTCGCGGATCTTGTTCTCGCCGATTTCCGGGTCACGGCCTTCCATCGCGGCCAGAGCCGAGCCCGCGATGATCGGAATGTCGTCGCCGGGGAAGTCGTAGGCCGACAGCAGCTCGCGGATTTCCATCTCGACGAGCTCGAGAAGTTCCGGGTCGTCCACCTGGTCCACCTTGTTCATGAACACGACGAGCGCGGGCACACCGACCTGACGGGCGAGCAGGATGTGCTCGCGGGTCTGCGGCATCGGGCCGTCGGCGGCGTTCACGACGAGGATGCCGCCGTCCATCTGCGCGGCACCCGTGATCATGTTCTTCACGTAGTCGGCGTGGCCGGGGCAGTCGACGTGGGCGTAGTGACGGGCGTCCGTCTCGTATTCCACGTGCGCGGTCGAGATCGTGATCCCGCGGGCTTTCTCTTCCGGCGCGCCGTCGATCTGGTCGTAGGCCCGGAAGTCACCGAAATACTTGGTGATCGCAGCCGTCAGAGTGGTCTTGCCGTGGTCAACGTGGCCGATCGTGCCCACGTTCACGTGCGGTTTGGAGCGTTCAAACTTTGCCTTTGCCAT
>LUOO01000103.1 GCA_001626765.1 Maritimibacter sp. REDSEA-S28_B5 | reverse complement strand
TCCCGGTGGTCGCCGCATCGCTAGAAAGAATCAGTCCCCCGCGCGCGTCAATCACCGAGACATCGTCGGGCGCGAGTCCAGGAACTGCCGATGCAACAAGGAATTTCAGGGCCTTTGCATGCGGCCCTGACAGCGTGCCGTCCCGCGTCGTGACCGTGACCGAGGCAGTCGGCTGATTGCGAAGCCTGAGACCCTGGGCAACCGGCGTCCCGATGTGCACACGGGCGGATGCGATATGCGGCGCCGACATGATCGTGCGCGCAAGCTCGCCCTCTTTCGCACGCCAGTAGGCCGCATCGAACATCTGCGCCGTCGTTCCGAACCCGGACAGCGTGTCGAGCAGTTCATAACCTTTGGTCGAATTCGCCGGGAGCCCCTCGGCAGCCAGCGTCATGCGCAGGGCGTCGCGGTCGCGCGCATCGACATAGATCGCGCCTGAACGCACGTCGTATGTCACGCCGCGCGCGTCCAGCGCCGCCACAACCTCGCCCGCCGCGTCTGGCTCGAGCCCGGAATAGAGCAGCGTCAGGTTCGGTGCCGCGGCCATCCGGGCGAGCGCGAGCACGGTCACCAGAACAGCCACCGTCGCCAAGGCGACGACCGCTTTTCTCCGTGTTTCCAACGACGTCCAGACCGACAGCAGCTGTTCCAACGCGACCTCCGATTCCCGAACACCTTCTGCGTTCGCCCCCCGAATTTCGCTGATCCCAATTAACAATCGGTTAGCTCCTGCCGGATTATAACCGACGAAACGAACCGGCATGGCGACCATGGCTGACGATACGACAGATACCGCCGGGGGCACGGAAGAGGCCCCGAAAAAAAAGGGAAAGAAGGGGCTGTTGATCGGCCTCGTGCTGGCGCTTCCTGCGGTTCAGCGCCCAGCTGGAGGTGTCGCCCCAGTATGTGGAGGATGTGACCAAGCTCATTCCGCGGGTGATGGACGTGCTCAACTCCTACCTGCGGGCGGTTTCGCTGGCAGATATCGAGGACCCCGGCGCGTTGGTGAGCCTTCGGGCACAGATGTTGCGGCGGGTGCAGCTCGTGACCGGCGAGGGCCGCGTTCGGGATCTGCTGGTCATGGAATTCGTGTTGAATTGAAGGAAAACATTGGATGCCTTTTCCTATCGACCTGACCCCGCTCGCCGGGGCGGCCTCCGACATTCTGCTGGCCATAGGGGCATTGGGTGCGGGGATCTATTGCTTCGTCCTGTCGCGCAGGCTCAGGCGGTTCAACAATCTGGAAAATGGCGTGGGCGGCGCGGTGGCGGTGCTGTCGGCGCAGGTCGACGACATGACGAAAACACTGGAAAAGGCACGCAAGGCCGCGATGCAAAGCTCGGTCTCCTTGACTGACCTCACCGACCGCGCGGAAAGCGCAGCCCGCAAGCTCGAACTCATGATGGCCTCGCTCCACGATCTTCCGGATGCGCCAGCAGCCCGTGAGCGCACCATGGACGAGACATGGCGCGACGCCGAAGAAGCCGGGCCTCGCTTCTCGACGAAACGCAGACACGCAGAGGCAGAGCAATGAGTGCGCCGAAGACGCCACGGGAGGGCAAAGGTCATGATCGTCGCGCACGGCGGCGCGGCATCGTCGGGCGAAGTGCGCTCACCCTCATTGCAATGTGTTTCATGGGGTCATTTGTCGTGCGCGTGGCCGCGGAAACCGGGATGGCCCTGGCAGCCGAGACCGGCGACGAGCCCGCTGCGACCCAGACTCCGGTCACCGATATCGCGCGGCTCGTCCAGTCGCTGAAGGAACGCGAAGACCTAATCGCGGAACGGGAGGCTGCGCTGGAGGAACGGGCGCAAACCCTGGCCATCGCGGAGGATCAGATCCGCAAGAACCTTGAGGCCCTCGAACAGGCTGAGGCCGACCTGAAAAGTATGATCGCCCTGTCGGCGGAGGCGGCAGAGAACGACATCGAGAAGCTCACGTCGCTTTACGAGAACATGAAACCCAAGGAAGCCGTCGCTGTCTTTGCCGCGATGGAACCGAACTTCGCCGCCGGTTTTCTGGGGCGGATGCGATCCGATGCCGCGGCCGCGATCCTTGCCGGGCTGGACCCTGAACAGGCCTATGCGATCAGCGTGATCCTCGCCGGGCGGAACGCGAACGCGCCCACACAATGACCCGGCAGACACTTTCTTAACCCCAACGTGAGAAGACTCGCGCAGGGACGAAACGTCGGAGAAAATGATGCTGGGCTTTGTCGGAATTGGAATGATCTTTGTCATGGTCTTCGGCGGCTACCTGGCCGCCGGCGGCAAGATGGGGATCATCCTGAAATCCCTGCCGTTTGAATTTACCATGATCGGGGGGGCCGCGGCCGGCGCTTTCGTGATTTCGAATGACATGGCGGCAATCAAACATACGCTGAAGGATGTTGGAAAGGTCTTCAAGGGTCCGAAATGGAAACCGGAGGACTACAAGGACCTCCTGTGCCTGCTCTTCGCGCTGATCCGACAAGCCCGGCAGAACGCCGTCGCGCTCGAGGAACATATCGAGGCGCCCGCCGACAGCGTGATCTTCCAGAAATACCCCAAGATCCTCGAAGACGACGAAGCCATCGACCTGATCTGCGACACGCTGCGGTCCGCCTCGATGAATTATGACGACCCCCACCAGGTTGAGGAGGTGCTCGAAAAACGGATGGAAGCGAACCTGCACCATGCCCAGCATTCGAGCCATGCGCTGCAGGCCGTCGCGGACGGGCTTCCGGCACTCGGAATCGTCGCGGCTGTTCTGGGGGTCATCAAGACGATGGGATCGATCGACCAACCGCCAGAAATTCTGGGAAAACTCATCGGCGGCGCGCTGGTCGGCACCTTCATGGGCGTGTTCCTGGCCTATGGCCTGGTCGGGCCGTTTGCGGCCAAGGTCAAGACGGTGGTCGAAGAGGATGCGCATTTCTATCAGCTCATCCGGGAAGTCCTGGTCGCAAACCTTCACAACCATTCGACGAACATCTGCATTGAAGTGGGTCGCCAGAATACGCCGAGCCATATCCGCCCCAGCTTCGCGGACCTCGAAGACGCATTGAAGGAGGTCAAGAAGGACGCAGCATGAGGGGCCTTGCCGCAGCTCTGATCTGGTTGCTCGCCGCGCATCCCTTGCCGGCCGAAGTGGTGACCGTTTCCTCTGGCGAACACCGCGGCTTTTCCCGTCTTGCCCTGCGTGTGAGTGCGCCGCAGGACTGGGTCTCTGGCCGTGTCGGGGGCGGCTACGAGGTCCGCTCTCCGAATCCCGACGACAGCTTCGACCTGTCGTCGGCTTTTGATCGCATTCCGAGAACGCGCATCGAAGACGTCGTTGCCGCAGGCGAGGGCAGGCTGCGCATCCTTTCGACCTGCGACTGTCACCTCGAGCTTCTCGTTGTCGGGACAGACATCCTCGCCGTCGATATCGTGGACGGCCCGCCGAGCCCCGAAACCGCGCACTTCAACGAGATGATCGGGGAGAGGACGGCACAGTCCGGCGCATCTGGCGCAAGAGCTGCGTCCACGCCCGCCGACGCGCCGGAGGAGCCGCCCTTCAGCCTCCCTTTGCTTCCGTCACGCCACCCGCTGCCGCTGGTGTTCGGCAACTCGCCAAGAGAACCCGCTGCACCCGAGGATATGGTCGAGACGTCCGCGCACCCTGACCCGCCGCCGCCCCTGCCACCCGCGGCAGAGCCGATTGCGGACGGAAGCCATGTGTCGATCACGACCAGCGTTGACGAGGCGACGCACGAGCATCAGGCCCCGCGCACAAGCGCCGGGAAAGACTGCCTGCCGGACTATCTGTTCGATATTTCCGCTTGGGGCGACGAGCCGGGCGGTTCCGGGGATATCGGTTCCTACCGCTCTGATCTCGTTGGCGAATTCGATGAGATCGACGGTGAGGGTCTGACCGCACTCGTGCGGCATTACCTCTACATCACCTTCGGCGCCGAGGCGCTATCGGCCATCAACCGATACGCGGATGATATCACACGCCCCGATCTGCTGGCCAGCATGGCGGAGGTGATGGACGACGGCCATGCGTCGGCCGCCGCGCTTCTCGTCGATCAGCTCTCCTGCGAGGGAAAGGTCGCGCTCTGGGCGGTCGCCGCGCAACCGCGTCTCTTCCGCTACCAGGAGATCAATACCGGCGCCGTGAAACTGGCGTTCTCGGCACTCCCTGCACATCTGCGCAGGCACCTTGGCCCGATCCTGGCGACCAAGTTCCAGGACCTTGGTGATGTCGATACGGCGCGCGCAATCAAGGACGCGACCCTTCGTATTCTTGAGGAAAAGAGTGCCGGGATCGCGCTTCTGGACGCGAAAACGGCTGCGACGGACGGCCGCATGGAGGAGGCGGTCAACCAGCTCGACGCGCTTGTACCAACGGCCGACGACATCCTGCCTCCACTGCTGATCGAACGAGTCGAGACGACACTGGCGGCCGGCGGGGCAGTACCGGAGGATCTGATCTCACTCATTCAAAGCGTCGGTTTCGAACACCGTGGGACCGCGATCGGCGTGGAACTGGCCCTCGCTGAAATAAGGGCGCAGGCCTCGGCATCGCAGTTCGGCGCGGCTTTTGAACGGCTGGATGCGGCCGTAGCGGACGGCACTGTCGCAGGCGAAACGTTGATCCCGCTCAGTGAAGAAATCTTTTCTTTTCTCATCCTTCAGGGCAAGGACGACGCTTTTCTCACCTTCACCTTCGACCGCATGGACGAAACCACGCTCCTCTCGGGTCCAATGCGCAGCCGGATTGCGGATCGGCTCGTACAACTCGGATTCCCGGCCGACGCCCGTTTCGTGCTCACGTCAAAGGGTGCCGTTCCGACGCAGGAGGAACGCCTGCTGCTGGCCCGGATCGCATTGGCTCAGGCCAACCCCGGCGCGGCGATAGGGTATCTCGCCGGTCTCGACGATCCCGACGCCATGCGGCTCCGGGCGGATGCCTATTCCGCTGCGCAGGACCGGGAAGCCGCGCGCGAGGTGTATGACGTGATTGGCGACGCCGAGGCGGCGCGGCGCGAAGCCTGGACCGGTGGCCTCTGGGACTACGTGGCGACCCAGGACACGGGTCCTCGGGGCGAGATCGCGCGCCTTCTGTCGGCCCCGTCCGAAAACCAGCCGACGGAATCCTCCGGCCTCGCCCGCGACCGGGACCTTGTGGCGCAGGCGGAGCGAACCCGCACGCTCATCGAGAGCCTGCTCGGCGACGACACGGGGTCGCAGGACCCGCCCTCGACTCAGCCGCTATCACGATAACCGGATATCAATCCTTTCCCCTCACACTGCTCGCGACAGGCAAGAACTGCCCGGGGAGTCCACGAATGCGCGAAACACATCACTATGTCCCACGTTCATTTCGCGCTTTCGTCGGTATTCTGTGTCTCGGATTGACCACGCAGGGTCTCGCCGCGCCGCCCGCACCACCGGACCTCTGCGTCATGGCAGCCCAGACGGCCTCACAGCAAAGCGGTGTGCCCTTCGATGTCCTCATGGCAATCTCGCTGACCGAAACCGGACGCAACATGAATGGCCAAGTGACCGTCTGGCCCTGGACGGTCAACATGGAAGGCGTGGGCCATTGGTTCGACACGGCCGATGACGCACGCGCCTATGTCTACGAACATTTCAAACTGGGGGCGCGAAGTTTCGACGTCGGCTGTTTCCAGATCAACTACAAGTGGCACCATCAGGAATTCGACTCCCTCGACCAGATGTTCGACCCGCTGGCCGGCGCGCTCTACGCCGCGCGGTTCCTGATGGACCTGAAGGCGGAAACGGGCACGTGGGAAACCGCCGCAGGGGCCTATCATTCCCGCACCCCGGAACACGCGGAACGGTATATGGCGACCTTCTCGGATTACCGTGAGGGGATCGGGGACGTGCCCTTCATGGCCGACGCCGCGGCCCAGGCCCCACCGGTCATTCTGGTGGACGTGCCGGTTCCAGAGCCGCGCGTGAACACCTTTCCCTTCTTTCGAAAATCCGGGCAAACCGCCTCGGCCAACGGGTCGCTGGTGCCCTTGGGCGCGGCCGCATCGCCCGGCAGGCTCATCGACTTCAACGCCACGGAGGGGTGATCATGATGCGGCTGCCGAGCATGGCTTTCCAACCCACGGTGCTCCTCGCCATCGCGCTCATGACGGTCATCGTCATGATGATCCTGCCGATGCCCTCGTGGATCCTCGACGCGGGCCTCGCCGTGTCCTTTGCGCTGGCGATCCTGATTTTCACGATCACGCTCTTCATCGAGCGGCCCCTCGATTTCTCGGCCTTTCCGACGATCCTGCTCGCCTCTCTCATGCTACGCCTGTCGCTCAACGTTTCGTCCACGAAACTGATCATCGGCAACGGGCACACGGGCACCGCGGCAGCGGGCCATGTGATCGAAGGTTTCGCGAATTTCGTCATGTCAGGCAGCGTGTTCCTCGGCCTCGTGGTTTTTGCGGTGCTCCTCATCGTGAACTTCATGGTGATCGCCAAAGGCGCCGCGCGGATGGCCGAAGTTGGCGCGCGCTTCGCGCTCGACGGGATGCCGGGCAAACAGCTGGCCATCGACGCCGATGTCGCCGCGGGCGCGATCACCCATGAAGAGGCTAAGGCGCGCCGCAACCTCGAACAGCAGGAAACCACCTTCTTCGGATCGCTCGATGGGGCTTCGAAATTCGTCAAGGGCGATGCGGTCGCGGGTCTCTTGATCACGCTCATGAACATCGTGATGGGTCTGATCATGGGAGTGGCGGTGCATGGCATGGACCTGGGCCATGCGTTTCAGACCTATGCGATCCTGACCGTGGGCGATGGCCTCGTCGGCCAGATCCCCGCCGTGATCATTTCGATCGCTTCCGCACTGCTTCTCGCGCGGGGGGGCGCTCAGGGGTCAACTGATCTCGCCATGTTTTCCCAACTGGGCAAATACCCGTCGGCGCTCGCCACGGTCGCCGTGCTTCTCGCGCTCTTCGGACTCGTTCCGGGCCTGCCCTTCCTGCCCTTTACGCTCGGCGCGGCGGCGCTGGGCTATGCAGCGTGGCAAGTCAGAAAGAAGCAGGCGACCCAAGCCGAAGCGGCGCAGTTGCCGCAGATCGCCCCCCCGGCCGAGGCACGGCGCAACCAGATCGGCGACATGCTCGACCTCGACGACATCCATGTCGAGTTTTCCTCGAACCTCGTGACCATGGTGCTGGATGCGACCAGCGGCCTCGACGCGCGCATCGACAACATGCGCAACCACATCGCGACGACCTATGGTGTGATCTTGCCCGAGATCCGGCTGACCGACGACCCGACACTCCCGCATGGCGACTACGTCATCCGGGTTCAGGGCGTGGAACAGGCCCATGACAGGCTGCATCCGGGGCGCCATCTTGCCATTCTGGCAAGCCAGGACGCCCCGCTTCTGGACGGCGAGCGGGTCAGCGAACCGGTCTACGGCGCCCCCGCGATGTGGATCGCCTCTGCCGATCAGGAAGAGGCCTCGCTGCAGGGTTGCACGGTCGTGTCCCCAACCGAGGTGCTCGCCACCCATCTGCTCGAGGTGATCAAGCGAAATTTCCCGCGGATCCTGACGCTCAAGTCCCTGCGCAGGTTGCTGGCGGAATTCACCAACCTGACCGACCCGGACCGCGCGGCGGCCAACCAGCGGCTGCTGGACGAACTGGTGCCGGACAAGGTGCCTGTCGACCTGCTCCTGTCGGTGCTGCGCCTGCTTCTTGCCGAACGGGTGTCGATCCGGAACCTGCCTCTGATTCTCGAGGCGATTTCCGAGGCCCGGCCGTCGATGAATTCGCCCCTCGCGATCTGTGAACATGTGCGCCAGCGACTGGGCTTCCAACTCGTGTCCGAGCTCAAGCGCTCCGACGGCACCATCCCGCTCGTCCAGCTTGCCCCCGAGTGGGAGGAACGGTTCATGAGCTACCAGGTGGACGGTGATTTCGGAACCAAGGACGTCGCCTTGCCCCCCGACGCCTTCAACCGGCTTGCCTCGGGGCTAGCCGAAAAGATCGCCTCGGCCGGCGAACGCGGCGTCTATCCGGCCGTCGTGACCTCGACCCGGCGGCGGCGGTTCCTGCAGACCGTGCTGACCGCCAAGGGCCTGCAGAACCCGGTCCTGTCGTTCGAGGAAATCGGGACGGACGCGCGGCCGTCGCTCGTTGCCATGGTCCCGGCATGACCGAGATCGTCACGCGCTTTCTCGACCTCGTCGCGCTTGTCTCGCTGCCCGCGCTCGGAGTTTTCCTGCGGGTGGGGAGCGCGATGGCCCTGCTGCCAGTCTTTGGCGAACGCGTGGTTCCGGCCCGGGTGCGCCTGACCCTCGCGCTCTGTTTCACCGCGATCGTGGCGCCCGCGGTGTCGGACGGTTTCGCGAGGGCGGCCACGACGCCCGGCCTGCCCCTCTGGCTCGGGGCCGAGGTGCTGGCCGGCTTGCTCATCGGCATCATGGTCCGGCTCTACACCCTCGCGTTGCAAACCGCCGGGGCGATCATCGCGCAGTCCACGTCGCTGTCGCAAATTCTCGGAAACGCGGTGGCGGAACCGGCACCGGCCATCGGGCATTTGCTGCTCATCGCCGGGCTCGCGCTCGCCACGCTCACCGACCTGCACGTGCAGGTTGCGTCGGTCTTCATCCAATCCTACGGAGCCATCCCAGCAGGGACCCTGCCAACGGCCAGCGCGACCTACGACTGGGTGCTTCCGCTGTTTCTGCAGTCCTTCGCGCTCGCCTTCGCCCTGGCCGCGCCCTTTGTGATCGCATCCCTGATCTACAACATCGTGATGGGCGTCATAAACCGTGCGATGCCGCAACTCATGGTGTCCTTCGTAGGCGCGCCTGCGATCACCTTCGGCGGGCTCCTCCTGCTCGCCCTCATCACGCCGCTGCTTCTGGAAATCTGGAACGACGCCCTCACCCAGGTGCTGAGCGCGCCCTTCGGTGGCGCACCGTGAGCGACGATACAGCCCCCTCCGACAAGGAACATGAGCCGACACAGAAAAAACTGGACGATGCGCGCAAGAAGGGCGAAATCGCGCGGTCGACCGACCTCAACACCGCCGCCGGTTACGCGGGGCTCTTCATCGCGGGCATGACGGTGGCGCCCGGCATGTTCATGGATCTTGGGCGCGTCTTGTCCCGGATGATCGGCGAGGCGGACGTGATCGCGCAGGATATGTTCACCGGCGGGGGCAGCGCTTTCCTCGGCGCGACGCTCGCGCGGCTCCTGCGCGACGTTGGGCCATTCCTGCTTCTGCCCGCCGCCGCCGTGATCCTGTCGCTTCTCCTGCAACGCGGCTTCGTCTTTGCACCCGACAAGCTGGCCCCGAAGCTCCAGCGCATCTCGCTGATCGGGAACGCAAAGAACAAGTTCGGGCGCGCGGGGCTTTTCGAATTCGCCAAGAGCTTTGCCAAGCTCGTGATCTACTCTCTCATCCTGTCCATCTTCCTGACCCGCACCGCCGGCGACCTCTTCCTGTCGGTCCGGCTCACGCCCGAGTTGTCAACGGTCCTCCTGCTCGACCTCTCCGCCCGTATCGTCGGCATCGTCTGCATCGTCGCGGCCCTCGTCGGGCTTCTCGACGTTTTCTGGCAACGGCATGAGCACCTGCGCAAGAACCGGATGACGCGCAAGGAGGTGATGGACGAACACAAGGCCAACGAGGGCGACCCCCATGTCAAACAACAGCGCCGGCAGCGCGGCTACGACATCGCGATGCGCCAGATGCTCGCCGATGTGCCCGGGGCCGACGTGGTCATCGTGAACCCGACGCACTACGCAGTCGCGCTGACCTGGTCGCGGGCGAGCGGCGCGGCGCCGGTCTGCGTGGCCAAGGGCGTGGACGAGGTGGCCTTCAATATCCGCGAAATCGCGGCCGAACATGGCGTGCCGATCCACAGCGACCCGCCCACGACCCGCGCGGTCTATGCCACGGTGGACATCGGACAGGAAATCCTGCCGGAACAGTATCAGGCGGTCGCCGTCGCCATCCGCTTTGCCGAGACGATGCGAGACAAAGCGGCGCGGCGCGAGGGCGCCGTGAGGCTGAAAAACCGATGACCACGGGCGGTTTCGACGATCTTCATCGAATTTCGCAGACCGGGCTCGACCGCGATTTGGCCGAGCTGCGGGCAGTGGCGCGCGAGGTGAACGCGGTCCGGGCCGAGATTGCGGCACTGGAAAGCGAGATGATCGCGCAACAGGCCTATTCCACCGATCTTGGACTGCAATATGAGGGTTGGCTCGTCTGGGCCACGCGGCGCCGGCGGACACTGAACGAGGAGCTGGCGCGGCGCCGCGCGATGCTCGAGGTCAGGAATGAAGCCGCGCGGAAGTCTTTCGGCCGCACGCAGGTGCTGTCCGACCTGATGGCGGAAGCGAAAGACCGAGCGCGGCAAGAGCGCGCACGGTCGTCCCGGAGCGGCTAGGGATCACACGTCCTGGCGAGCGATGTCTGTGATCAGGACGTCGACGATATTGTCCCCCAGAACGATCCGTGCCGCCTCGGTCAGGCCGCCGCGCAGCGTCGTCATCTTTGGACCCGAGGTAAATGCGCCGTCGAAGCCGCCCGCGTTGGCGTGGTCAAAGAGCACCTGAAGGAACACGTCGCGCACCTTGGGTTCGCGGGCATAGATGCCCTCGGTCTGACCGGCCTTCACCTCGAGCGAGATCGACATGACGACGAGCGCGGTGACCCGGTCGCCCGCAACGACGGGCACGACGAACTGGTTGTTGATCTTGACAAAGGCCGTGGTCGGCTCGGCCTCTTCCCCCTCGTCCGGCGCGGCCTGGACAGGGGCTGGGGCCGTGCCGTCGCCGCAGGGTGACAACACGACCTCCTCGGGGGCGGGCCGGAGCAGGATGCCCGCGCCGACGCCGCCGCCAAGGCCGATCAGGGCCAGAAGAATGGGAAGGATCTTGCCCATGAACGCTCCTAGAACGGGAGGATGATATCCGTGATCTGCTGGCCGATGCGTGGCTGCTGGACGTCCGAGATGTGACCGCGGCCGCCGTATGAAATGCGGGCCGAGGCGATCTTGTCGTAGTCGATCTCGTTCTGTCGCGAGATGTCCTCGGGCCGCACGTAGCCGGTGACGAGAAGCTCGCGCATCTCGAAGTTCACCCGCACCTCCTGACTGCCCTGGATCTGGAGCACACCGTTGGGCAATTGCCCGACCACGGTGGCGGCGACCCTCAGCGTCAGCTTTTCCTTGCGGCTGATCGTCCCGTCGCCGGCACTGGCCGAGGACGAATTGGTCGTCACGTTCGGGTCGATCCGCGACGACTCGAAGGCCTGGCTTTCCAGAACACCGAGGTATTGCGTGACGGCCATGCTTTCCGATCCGCTGCGCCCGCGCTGGCTCGAGTTGGAGAACTCGGCCTTGTCGTCGATCTCGATCACCACGGTCATGATGTCGCCGGTCTTCTGCGCGCGCCGGTCGCCCAGAAGAGAATGTTGGTTGCCAGACCAGAGAGAGGCCTGATCGACATCGCGCCTGGTCGTGCTGTCCTGCGGCAGCGCCGCGGCGGTCATAGCGCGGGCCTCGGGAGACATTTCGACCGGCGTGAAATCGGGGGTCTGGCCGAGATGCTCGATCCGGTCGCAGGCCGCCGCAAGGAAAAGGGGTATCAGGACGAGTGTCCGCATCATGTGGTCCTTGGTGGTTCAATTCATCGGAAGTGTTGTCGGGCTGACCGTGACGGCGCCGTTCGGGAGCACGCGGCCGGAAATCACCGCGTGCGAGCTCAGGTTCATGACGCGCAGCAAATCGCCGATGCCGCCACGGGCCAGCGCCCTGCCCTCGGCCGCGATCTGCATCGCGCCGACCTCGTAGACGATGGTGACGATCTGGTTGCGATCGACGATGGCGGGCGGACCCAGATCCTCGATCCGGACCGGGCGCCCGGCGTAGAGCACATTTCGCGCCTCGAGTCCCATCGCCTCGTCAAGCGTGGCGTAGGTGCCGATGACATCGCCCTCGATCACGGTCAGATCGCCGGGCCCGATGATCTGCTGGGCGCGGACGTTGCGAGCCGCGATCAGCGTCTCGGCCTGCGCCGGGATCGCCGCCATCAAGACAGTGATCAGGACCCGCAGCATCACCGCACCTGCGTCGTCGCGGCAAGCATCTGGTCGGCTGCCGTGATGACCTTGGAGTTGAGTTCGTATCCGCGCTGCGCCTCGATCAGCTCCGTGATCTCGCGCACCGCGTCGACCGAGCTTTGTTCGAGATAGCCCTGCCGCACCGTGCCCAGCCCATCCTCGCCCGGCACGCCGACGAGCGGCGGACCCGAGGCCTCGGTTTCGAGAAAGTTGTTCGACCCGATGGCCTCGAGCCCCTTGTCGTTGGTGAACTGCGCCAGTGTGAACTGGCCCAGAAGCTGGGCCTGCACCTGGTCGTTGAAATAGGCATAGACCTCGCCGTCCGCGTTGATCGTCACCTGCCGCGCCTCGATGGGAATGGTGATCTCGGGCACCACCGGAAAGCCCTCGGACGTGACGATGAGCCCGTCGCCGGTGAGCTTCAGCCCCCCATCGCGGGTATAGGCCGAGGCGCCCGAGGGCAGCGTCACTTCGAGGTATCCCTTCCCCTCGATCGCGAGGTCGAGGTTGCCGTTGGTCTGGATGGACGCGCCCTGCTGCACCATCATGGTGACCGCCGCGGGCCGCACGCCAAGGCCCAGCTGAACCCCGGTGGGCAGCACCGTGCCGTCGGTCGCATTGACCGTGCCCGGCCGCACCATCTGCTGATAATGCAGGTCGGCGAATTCGGCCCTCCGGGCATTGTAGCCGGTGGTCGACATGTTCGCGAGGTTGTTCGAAATCGTCTCGACCCGCATCTGTTGCGCCAGCATGCCGGTCGCCGCGATCTTGAGTGCACGCATGTCCTGTCCTCCTTAACCGCCGAGTGTCTGCAGGACGCCGCGAATGCGATCGTCCTCTTGTTGCAGGAACGCCTGCCCCTGTTCGTAGGCGCGCTGGATCTCGATCATCCGGGCGATCTCGCCGATCGGATTGACGTTCGAATTCTCGAGATACCCTTGCAGGATCACGACTCCGTCGATGACCGGAACCGTGCCGCCGGGCACTTCGAACCGGACGCCGTCGCGGTGCCGGATGTCGAGCGGATCGGCGGGCAGATAGAGCCCGAGCTGACCGATGGGCTCGCCATCCGCCGAGAGGGTGCCGTCCGCGGCGACCGCGATGTTGGCGGCATCGGGCGGGGCAAAGACCGGCGCGCCCCCCGCGTCGAGCAGTTGGTAGCCGTCGGGCGTGACCAGCTCGCCCGCCTGATTGGGTGTAAAATGCCCGGCCCGCGTCAGCATCGGCCCGGTCGGCCCCTGCACGAGGAAAAACCCCTCGCCCTCGATAGCGAGGTCAAAGGTTCCCCCGGTCTGGGTGAGCGGCCCCTGCTCCATCCGGGTGTCGCGCACGTTCGCCGTGGCCATGGACAACGAGGGGTCGTTGCCGTCGAGCGCCGCGACGAATTCGGAGAAGATCACCCCCTCGCGCCGAAACCCGGTGGTCGAGGCGTTCGCGATGTTGTTCGCGACCGCCTGCATTTCCGCCATGAGGCCCGATTGCCGCGTGAGGGTCGTGTAGCCCGGATTGTCCATCTCAATACCCCGCGATCATGGGGATGATGGAGGTGTGGAAAAAGCTCACCAGCGTGCTCGACATGAAGCTCATCGAGACCCAGAAGACGGCGAGGATCGCCGCGACCTTGGGCACGAAGGTCATGGTCATTTCCTGGATCGAGGTCAGCGCCTGAAACAAGCCGACGACCAGACCGGCGGCCAGTGCTACGGCGAGGATCGGGGTCGAAATGACCACCGCGTCCCACAGACCCTCGCGCAGCACGTCGAAGAACGCGGTTTCGGACATGGCGAGGCGGATCGCGAGAGGCCCGGTCATATCGGCATCCTCAGAATTTCCTGATAGGCCTCGACCACCTTGTTGCGCACGGTCACCGCGGTTTCGACCGCCAGTTCCGTCTGGGCCAGCGCGGTGACGAGGGCATGGGGATCGGCCTTGCCGGTCATCGCGTCGAGCGATGTCGCCTCGCCGTGCCGGATCGTGGCCTCGAGGTCCGCGGCGACCTGCCCGAAACTCGATTGTCCCGCGGCCCGCCCTGCGCCGCCGTTGGGCTGGGTCGCGGGTCGGATGGCCGCATAGCCCTGGGTCGCCAGTGTCGTCTTCATGTCCATTCTGGACCCTCCTATTTCCGGAGCAGATCGAGCAGGCCCCGCGACATTTGCCGGGCCTGATCAAATACCTTGAGATTCGCCTCGTAGCTGCGCTGCGCCTCGCGCGAGTCGGCAATCTCGACCACGAGATCGACGTTCGATCCCGCGTAATATCCGTTGTCGTCCGCCATCGGATGGGACGGGTCAAAGACCATGGGCAGCTCGGTCTGGTCGAGCCGCACGGGACCGGTTTCGACCCGGCCGGTGTGGCGGCCGCCCTCGATTTCTTCTTCGAAGGCCACGATCTTTCGCCGGTAGCCGGGCGTGTCGGTGTTGGCGATGTTCTCGGCCACATGCCGAAGGCGGTTGGCTTGCGCCTGCATCCCGGACGAGGCCGCCATGATCGTGCCCAGAAGATCCGACATCGCCTAGCGCCCCCCGTTGATCGAGGTGCGCATGATGGTGAGCGCGGACTTGTAGATGGCGAGCGCCCGGTCATGGGCGCCCTTCGCCTGCACCGATTGCATCATCTCGGTCTCGAGCGACACGTTGTTGCCACTGGGGGACATGGCGCCGGGGCGGTCGACCCGCTGCTCATCCGCGTCGAATGTCGCCCCGCCGCCGCCCAGATGCCCGTTGCGCGTCGCGCGCATGTCTGGCCGACCGCCGACCTCGAACGTGTCGGCAAAGGACTTCAAGTCGTGCGCGCGGTAACCGGGCGTATCCGCGTTGGCGATATTCTCGGCAATCGCCGCCGTGCGCGCAGCCGAGTGCAACGCGAGCCCCTGCGCCATGCGAAAGATTTCCAGTTTGTCGAACATCGGGGCTTCTCCCTCGATTTGCTTAAACCGAGGCTTAACCCTGATTCCTTTAGGAATGGTTTTCAGAACAGGGAATCTGGAGACGTGGTGAATGTCCCACATCGGCTTTGAACATCTGACCGCCGAAGTTCGGGCGGCCCGTGCGCTCACCCATATCGGTCGTGTGGCCGAGATCGGGCGCGGCACGCTCCTCGTCTCGGGGCTGTCGACCGAAGCTGCGCAGGGGGACATGGTCGAAATCGACACGCCCGGCCAGACCCATCGTCGGGGCGAGGTTCTCGGGCTTGACCCGGACAAGATCGTCGTGCTGCCCGATGGCGACATCGAGGGGCTGCAGATCGGTGCGGCCGTGTCGCTCGTCGGGCCGAGCCAGATCGCGCCGGACGACACCTGGGTGGGTCGGGTGATCGACCCATTCGGAAACGCGCTTGACGGGCGACCGATCTTTCGCGGCCCCCGCGCCCGTCCCCTGCGCGCCGCCCCGCCCAACCCGACGGAACGCCGGGTGCTCGGGCAGCGGCTCGAAACCGGGCTCGCCGTGTTCAACACCCTGTTGCCCATCGTGCGCGGGCAGCGGATCGGGCTCTTCGCCGGGTCGGGCGTCGGGAAATCGACGCTCTTGGCCAAGCTCGCGCGCGGGATTCACGCCGATCTCGCGGTCATCGCGCTGATCGGCGAACGCGGGCGCGAGGTGCGGGAATTCGTCGAGCGCGTGCTGGGGGCCGAGGGCATGAGCCGCGCCGTTGTCGTGGCGGCGACCTCGGACATGTCGCCGCTCGTGCGGCGCCGCTGTGGTCTTGCCGCCATGGCAGTGGCCGAACATTTCCGCGACAAGGGCCAGCACGTGCTCTATCTCGCCGACAGCGTCACCCGGTTTGCCGAGGCGCACCGCGAAATCGCGCTCGCCTCGGGCGAGGCGGCGAGCCTGCGGGGTTTCCCGCCCTCGACCGCCGGTCAGATCATGCGCCTGTGCGAACGCGCGGGTCCCGGTTCGGGACAACAGGGCGACATCACCGGCGTGTTTTCGGTCCTCGTCGCCGGGTCCGACATGGAAGAGCCCGTGGCCGATATCCTGCGCGGGGTGCTCGACGGCCATGTCGTGCTCGACCGGCAGATCGCGGAACGGGGGCGTTTTCCCGCCATCGACCTCTTGCGGTCCGTGTCCCGGTCGCTGCCCGACTGCGCGAGCGACGCGGAAAACACGCTCATTTCCGCCGCCCGCCGACGGCTGGGGGCCTATGACCGCTCGGAAATGATGATCCGGGCGGGGCTTTACGCCAAGGGCACCGATCCTGACCTCGACCAGGCGATCACCTGCTGGCCGGCGCTCGATGCGTTTCTGGCAGAGGACGAACGCGATGGGATCGCCTCGAGCTTTCGCAAACTGGCGATGATCCTGAAGCCGGAACCAGAGGCTGGCTAGCGCCCCATATTCTGCAGAAGGGTGAGCGCGATCCAGGCCGCCGACTGGACCGAGGCGAATTCGTCGATCTGCGAACGGACAAGATACATGCGATTAAGCTCGTCCATCATCTTGGGGTCGCCGAAGTCCTTCACTTCCGACACGCCGAAAACCGTCTGAGTTCGGTCGCGAAAGCCCTTCATCTGCAGGTCGAGGTCGATGGTGCCGAAGGATGCGGGAAGCCCGAGCGCCTTTTCAAAGACCTGTCTCAAGGGCGGATTGCCCATCACGGCATACCAGCGCCCATCGTTGGAATTCTCGCCCTCCACGACGGCAGACAGGTCGCGTTCCAGCGCGAGCGAGACTCGCATGGACGGGTTCTGGTTGCCCACCGCGATTTCAAACTGGCGTTCCTCATAGCTCGCGAGGATCTTGTCAGCGAAGTCCGACAGCTTGGAACTCGGCGTGCCGAGGTCGAAGTTGAAGGCCTGAGTCAGCGCGAGATAGCGTTTATCCACGAGCTTGTTGGCAAAGGCGTCGGGCGCGAGGGACCCCTCCGATAGAACCTTTTCGATATAGGCCTTGTTGGGCAGGTCGTCGTCGAGGCCAAAGGCACCCAGCGCCACTTTCATCAGGCGATAATCGTCGACCAGTTCACGCGCGCTGTCGATCTTGCCGATGTTTTCGCGAAAGTAATCGGCATCGCGCTGGATCACCGGCGACTTCGCAAAGGCGGCCTGCTGGGCGTCCTTCGTGCGTTGCAGGAACGCCCAGCCCGCCGTCCCGCCAAAGGGTATGACGGGCTGAAAGCTCATCTCGCGCTCGCCATCAGCCGTTCTTCGCGCGGCAAAAGGGCGCGCAGCGATTTCAGCGCCTGATAGAATTGGCCCTCCGCGATCGCCTCGGTCGCCTGTGCCAGTTGCGTGCGGCTGTCATGGTCGGTGAGCACCTGCGACAGCTGTTCGATCCCGCGAAAGAGCTGCAGTTTCGCCTCGTCCGGGTCCGCATCGCCCGAAAGGACTAGCTGCGCGATGTAGCAGACGCGCCTGACCGGGGTGTTGACCTCCTCGGGGTGGATTGCGTCGCGCAGGCGCAGGATGTTGGCGCCCTGCGTGAGGATCGACAGGCGGGATCTCCGGTCGCCGTTCTCGATGACCGCCCCGTTGATCAGGACGCGTTCCTTGGGACCGAGCTTGAGAACCAGACCGCTCATGCCGCTTCCACCGTGTTGCGCAGGCCACGCATGATGGCGGTGTTGATCTCGACCAGCACGTCGACGCTGTCTTCGCCGCGCAGGATCTTGCGGCTGTGCTGGGCGGTGAATTCGGCGAGGTAGAAGATGCGCGCGCGCAGGTCGCGCGGCAGGCCATTGTCGGCTTCGGCCACATCTGCGGCGAGCATCGTCCAGAGCTGTCGGTTGGTGTGGATGGCCTGGGCCAGTTGAACGAAACCGGCGGTGCCCTGTTCGGCGGCGGCTTTCAGTCGCCGGGTGACGCGGGCAAAGGCCTCGTATTCCGTCCCGCGCGGGGTCCGGATCGGGGCCTGGTTCGTGGTATAGGCCATTTTGGCCATGTTCATTGCGTTCACGGGAATTTCCTTCCGGACACGAGGGATCACGAAACTGGGTTACGAGGGGCCTTTTGGCCCCCCGTAGGGCGTGGATCAGCGGAACAGCGACAGGATGTTCTGCGGCGCCTGGTTGGCGATCGACAGCGCCTGTGTGCCAAGCTGCTGCTGCACCTGAAGCGCTTGCAGGCGGGCCGAGGCGGCTTCCATATCCGCGTCGACCAGCGACCCGATGCCGTTCTTGAGCGAGTCCGTCAGGCCGCTGATGAAGTCCGACTGCGTCTCGATCCGGCCGGCGGCCGAGCCGAAGGACGCCGAGGCGTCGATCGCAGTGTCGATCATAGTTTCGATGTTGTCGAGCGCGGCCGCGGCACCTTCGTCCGACGTCACGTCGATGTTGTCGAGGCCGAAGAGCCCGCCCGAGGCCGTACCGCCCGTAGTCACCGAGAGGTTCAGCGACCGGCCGCCGGTGTCATCATCGACCGCAAGCGACCATTGGCCGGTCGTGGCGTCCTGCTGCACCTTGGTAGACACGCCGTCCATGTTGCCGCCGTCGATCGCCGTCTTCAGACCGCGCGCCACGTCCTCCATCGTTTCGCCCGCACCGGCGATGTAGGAAAAGGACTGCGAGCCGACCGTCACGACAAAGGAGTCGCCATCGTTCACGCCGGCAGTGGTCGAGAAGTCGATGGTTTCGGCCCGCTGCTGGATCGTGGCCGAATCCGGATCGGTGGGGGCAGAACCCGAACCGTTGATGTCGGTCATCTCGAGGTTGGCGTCCTGCGTGGACGACAGCGTGATCGAGACCGATTCAAAGGCGTTGGTGTTGGACACATCGAGCACGCCCGACGAGTTGGACGCCGTCACGCCCTCGATCCCGAGCGCGTTGATCTCGGCCTCGAACCAGGCACCGATGTCGTCCGCCGTCGCCGAGGTGCCGACCGCGGTATAGGTCAGCGTGTGGCCGTCGACGTTCATCTCGTAGACGTCGCCATCAGCAAGGGACCCGACGCCGAAGGTCACCTCTGCCGATACGCCCGCCGCCGCCGTGGTCGTGCCGGTTGCCGAGATCGAACCGCCGGGGGCCGTCACGCCACCGTAGGCCGTGACCGAGGACACGGCAGTCGAACCGACCGAACCCGCCGCTGTGGTCAGATCCTGGCTCGCCACCGCGATATGCGACGCCGTCACCGTGCCGCCCGACGCGCGGTCGAGCGAAGACAGGATGTTCACCGTGTCGCTGCCCGAGACCATGTTCAGCCCGTTGAACTGGGCCGCGCCAACCACCGAGTTGATCTGGTTGCGCAGTGCGTCGATGTCGGTCTGGATCTTGTCCCGATCGACGTTCTGTTCCTGCGCCGCGACGATCTTGCCCTTCATCTGGGTGAGAAGGTCGGTCACGGTTTCGGACGCCTGTCGGGCCACGGCGACGGTGGATTCACCCAGCGAGAGCGAGTCCGAGATCGCCGAGAAGCCGTTCACGTCGGCCTCCATCACCTTGGAAATCGCCCAGACGGCCGAGTTGTCCTTGGCTGTCGCGACCGATTTCCCGGTCGAGATCTCTGCCTGCGTGGACTGGAGGTTCGAGTTGATCGACTTCAGTGTTTGCAGCGCGACCATGGCGCTGGAGTTCGTGAGAATGCTGGACATTCGTAAAGTTCCTTTAGTCAGCGGCGCATGTTTCGCGCCAGTTAGAGGTCCGCCCGCTCAGGGCGGGTTCCAGAGTCGTTCTGACCTCTACGAGCGATTGACTTCGCCGCTCGTGCCACCCCCTCAGGATGCAGGGGCAACCTGCGCCGGGAGTGCTAAAAGAACGGTGAACGTATCCCGGGCGAATGTGTCGTATTTTAGGCAAGAACCGGTCGCGAGACGGGACATTTCGCTTCTATATGCGCCCGGTCACGCGCGCCGGTTGAACCCCGGATTTCGCTTGCCCAGAACGTCAGACTGACCGTTTTTTCCGTATGTCTTCAGGTGATCCTCGGCGGCTGGCGCCTGGCGCAGATGGTCGATCACCGCCTGAAAGCCGCGCGCGGAGGCCGCAAGCAGGTCATTGTTGCGCGACGCGCGGCGGCGCAGGTCGGCAAGGGTCGCACGTTGCAGCGGCGAGCGCGCGAGCCGCTTGAGAAGTCGTTCCTTCTCGGCGGCCAGCTTATGGACCGAAACGAGGTCGCCGCGCAGGATCATCGCCTTTTCCCGGTCCAGGAGCGCGGACAGCGATTGGCCAAGGCTCTTGCCGTCAAACAACCCCATGGGATTGGTCCTTCATCGCGTTGAACAGTGTTTCGGCTAGTCCGATCCCGCCCGCCGCCACCATGTCGCGGGCCTGTTCCAGACGCAGAAAAGAACTGAACTGCTCTTCTCCTGCCCCGCCGCCGAAGGTCTCTGGCAACTCGCCGAGGCCCGCCGATTTCAGCATTTCCGCGAGAAAGGTTGCCTCAAGTTCTTTCGCGGCATCGCGCAGCTTCTGATCGGTGTGCGTGGTGGGAGAAAGCGGCAATGGCGCGCGGCCCGTGTCCGGGCGGATTGGCAATGAGACGTCCATGTCGAACCCTTCGAATTGAGAGATTTTTTCGACCATGAGCCGGCACCGGTAAAGAATCGGTAATCCCTCACCGATAAAACCACCTCAAGGTGTCAGAATACCCGGAGCTCACATGGAACTGCCTTTCGTCGGATTGGCTCCTTCTTTGCAGAGGGATGCGACTGGATCGAAACCGCGTGCGGATGCCGGGTCCGCAGATGACTTTTCGTCGACCTATGACAACTCGGTGCCGCGCGAGACGGAAACCGGGCCGGACACGCGCTACAATTCGTCGACTGCGTCGGGCCGGGATACGGTGCAGACAGGCGACGGAAACCGAAGTCGGCAGGATGGAACGGATCGAAACGCCGGGCGGATGCCAGACATTCCGCGCACGGACACCGCGACGCAAACACCTCACGGCACCGAAACGACTGGTGGGTATGACCAAGGACCAGGTGCTTCGCAGGACACAAGCGATTTCAGCGCGGAGCCGAGCGAGGCTGTGGTGATCTCGCCTGAGACAATCTTTGGAAACGCCCGGCTACACCGCCGCCACCAGGCAGGACCTTGAGGCAAGTCATATCGTCAACGTCAGCCAGCCCGCCGCCCCACCGGAAGGACAGGCCGGGCGGAACGGCGCAGATCCCGCCCCGCAAGCAAACCTGGCTGAAACTACTGATCTGCCCTTGGCGGGTGCCAAGGATGGGACCGCATCAGATCCAGCGCACCAAGGCACGTCGCGGGCCGGGTCGGACGCGCTTGCGGCAGCCGGGGCCCCGTCCGGGTCCAGGGGAGTCACTCGAGTCTCTGATGATGCCCGGCCACAGGACGTGCGGACCGATAGCCCGGTTCAACAAGCCCGGTGGAAACCTGCCGCGACCCAGCCGACGACCACCGCACCGGGGCCGGGGGCGGCGTTCGCCGTTTCCTCAACACGGACCGAGAACATGGACGGCGAAGGCGAGGTGAACACAGTCGGGACGATTGACGCCGTCACGACCGCTTCGTCCGACCTCGCCGCAACACGCGCGGAGACCACGCAACCCACGGGCGCCGCTGGGACCTCGCCTCCCCCGTCCGCGGCTACTCAGGCCGGCAGCGTCGACAGCCCTTCGGTCTTGTCCGATCTGTCGGCCTTCCCGACCGAGACTGTGGCTTTCCCGGATACTTTGCGGACCGCCCGCGCGCCGGTCACGTCCCTGGACACCTCGATTTTCGCCCAACCCGAAACCGGGCGTCACGTCTCGGCGCAAATCGCCGACATCATACGGGCCGGCAGCGACGACGCGCTCGAGGTATCGCTGCGCCCGGCCGAACTGGGCCGGCTGACGCTAGGTTTCTCCCCGGACGCGGGCGGGTTGACCGTGACGCTCGCCGCCGAACGGCCCGAAACGCTCGACCTCATCCGGCGCAACATCGGGCTGCTCGAGACGGACCTGAGAAACCTTGGCTATTCGCACCTGAACTTCAGCTTCGGCGGCGGGTCCTCGGGAGGCACCCGGCAGGGCGGCGGCGGGTCCCCGGACCCCCGGGCCGGCGCCCGGGCCGACACCGTCGGATCGCCCGGACCCCTCGCCCTTCCGCCGCAGCAAACCTTGGGCAGCGGCGCGCTCGACCTTCGCCTGTAAGGAGCCATGATGGACGTCACCTCAACCAACTACACCAACACTGCCTACGGCGCCTCCGCCTCTGCCGCCGGGGACGCCACGCAGCAGGGCACGATGATCTCGTCGGATTTCGAGACGTTCCTCAAGATGCTCACGGTCCAAATGGAAAATCAGGACCCGCTCAATCCCATCGAAAGCTCGGATTACGCAGTGCAACTCGCCACCTTCTCGGGCGTCGAACAGCAGGTGCGCACCAACGATCTTCTGAAAGAGGTGCAATCCCAGCTGGGCCTTCTGTCCATGTCCGATCTGGTCGGCTGGGTCGGGATGGAGGCGCGGGCGACCACCACCGCGCGCGCCTTCGTCGTGGTGCGCGATGCTGCGGGCGATCTGGTCGACCGCTTCGAGGTCTCGGTCGCCGACGACAGCACGCAATGGGCGGGTCTCGACACCACGGGACAGCTCATGCCCGAGGGCGACTACAGTTTCCACCTGCAAAGCTACAACGCCAACGGTGTCATGTCCGAGAAACAGATGTCGATCTATTCCGAAGTGGTCGAGGCCAAGGTCGAGGGCGGGCGCACCGTCCTTATCCTCGCCTCCGGCGACGAGATCGCCGCGACCGAGGTCGACGCCCTGCGCGCCCCGCAATCGTGATCCGGTCAACAACCGTCTGGCACTTTCGACCCCGACTGGGTATCGCTCCCGCAAAAGGAGCCGCCCATGTTCACCACCACGCTCATCTCGGCGCCGGGCACCGGTGCCACCGACACGACCCTTGTCGAGACCCTGCGCAATGCCTGGGGCGGGACCGATGCCCGTTGGCTGGCCCCCGATGAGGCCGCCGAGTTCGACCTGCCCGCGATGCCCGACAATCGCTGGTCGGTGTGGGAGGATCTTCAGGCCCGCGGCGTCGACCTGATCGTGCAGCAGACCGAGGGTCGCCGCAAGAAGATGCTTCTGGCCGATATGGACAGCACGATGATCCAGCAGGAATGTATCGACGAGTTGGCCGCCGAGGCGGGCGTGGGCGAACGTGTCGCGGGGATCACCGCCCGCGCAATGAACGGCGAACTGGATTTCGAGGGCGCACTCCGGGAACGGGTCGGCCTGCTCAAGGGGCTCCCTGCCAGCGTGATCGACAAGGTGCTGGCGGAACGGATCACCTACATGCCCGGCGGCAGGGAACTCGTTGCGACCATGCGGGCGAACGGTGGCTATGCCGCGCTCGTGTCGGGCGGCTTCACCGCCTTCACCGCGCAGGTGGCCACGCATCTCGGCTTTGACGAGAACCGCGCCAACACGCTCACCATCGTGGACGGGGCGCTCGACGGCACCGTGGGCGAGCCGATTCTCGGCCGCGCCGCCAAGGTTGCCGCGCTGGAAGACATCAGTGCCCGCCTGGGCATCGCGCACGACGATGTGATCGCCGTCGGGGATGGGGCCAACGACCTCGGGATGCTGTCGCTCGCGGGTGCGGGGGTCGCTCTTCACGCCAAGCCTTCGGTGGCGGCGGAATGCGACATCCGGGTGAATCACGGCGACCTGACCGCATTGCTTTATCTGCAAGGCTACGCCCGCGCGGACTTTGTCACGGACGCCAACGCAACGCGGGGTCAATAGGCCCAGCGCGGGGTGACGGTTCGTCGGCAGCCCTCCGCCGACACGCAATCCCCCGTATTCGTGCGATTTTCCGCCGACAGGGCTTTCAAAAACCGGCGAAAACGCGTTACAATTCCGCCCATGAGTTGAAGTCGGACCCCAAGCCGTGAAACACCACGTCAGATGGTAGGGCAACGGGACCCGCGAGGGTCCTTGTCAGGTCCAAGAGGCAGAGGCAGTCTGGAGGCTGTGTTAGACATGACATCACGCATTGCACAGGGCCTGTGCTTCGCGGCGGTCGCCATGGGCGTCGGCGCTGGAGCAGCGGTAGCCCAGGAGAGCACCAACCGCGTCGCGGCAAACACCGATTGGTCCGTTTTCGTCGAGGGCGATCCGCAGGAATGCTGGAGCGTTTCAAAACCCAAGCAGACGGTGAACACCAAGGACGGCCGCTCGGTCGCGGTGAACCGGGGCGACATCCTGCTCTTTGTGAGCTACCGTCAGGGCGCCAACGGCGTCGTGAGCTTTACCGGCGGCTACCCCTTCGCGGGCGGATCGACCGTGACGCTGACCGTGGGCGACGAGACGTTCAACCTCTTCACGGATGGCGAATGGGCTTGGTCTGGCGGGCCGGAGGAGGACGCCAAGATCGTCGCCGCGCTCAAGGGCGGCGCGAATGCGGTCCTCGTCGGCAATTCGAGCCGCGGCACGCGGACCGAGGACACCTTCAGCCTGATGGGCTTCACCGCCGCCGTGGATGACGCGGGCGCGCGCTGCCAGTAAACCACGCGATAGTGAATAACCGCGCCCCGGTCCACACCGGGGCGTTTTCTTTTGATTTGTGCTAGGGTTTCCCTATATAGCCCCTCATCCCACTGGAGCTTTGACAGATGACCGCATCAGCCCCGATCACGCAGGACGTGCTGACGATCCCTCGCAAGGATGCGGAGGGCACGGGAAAGGTGAACCTCGTCGGCCTCACCCGCGACGGGATGCGCGAGGCGCTGATCGCCGCCGGGACTCCCGAGAAACAGGCCAAGATGCGGATGGGCCAAGTCTGGCAATGGGTCTATCAGAAGGGCGTGCGGGACTTTGACGAGATGACGAACCTCGCCAAGGACTACCGCGCACTCCTGTCGGAGAATTTCGAGATCCGGGTGCCCGAGGTGGTGTCGAAGCAGGTCTCGACCGATGGAACGCGCAAGTATCTCGTGCGCATCGCTGGCGGGCACGAGGTCGAAGTCGTCTATATCCCCGAAGAGGATCGCGGCACGCTCTGTGTTTCGTCGCAGGTCGGCTGCACGCTCACCTGTTCCTTCTGCCACACCGGCACGCAAAAGCTCGTGCGCAACCTGACGGCGGGCGAGATCGTCGGCCAGATCATGATGGCGCGCGACGATCTGGGCGACTGGGTGCCGGCGGGCAAGGGCATGGGCGAACAGCCGCGCCTTGTCTCGAACATCGTGCTCATGGGCATGGGCGAGCCGCTTTACAACTTCGACGCCGTGCGCGACGCGATGAAGATCGCGATGGATGGCGAAGGCATTTCGCTCAGCCGCCGCCGGATCACGCTCTCCACCTCGGGCGTCGTGCCCGAGATCGCGCGGGCGGGCGAGGAAATCGGTTGCATGCTCGCCATCAGCTTCCACGCCACCACCGACGAGACGCGCGACAAGTTGGTGCCGATCAACAAACGCTGGAACATAGAGACGCTGCTGCAATCGCTGCGCGACTATCCGAAGCTGTCCAACTCCGAGCGGATCACGTTTGA
Source organism: Maritimibacter sp. REDSEA-S28_B5 (assembly GCA_001626765.1). Classification (GTDB taxonomy): domain Bacteria; phylum Pseudomonadota; class Alphaproteobacteria; order Rhodobacterales; family Rhodobacteraceae; genus Maritimibacter. The sequence goes on along the minus strand of LUOO01000103.1, from coordinate 36,884 downwards.
ATACGTGATGCTCGCAGGGGTCAACGACAGCGATGAAGACGCCTATCGCCTGCTCGAGCTGATCAAGGGCATCCCGGCCAAGATCAACCTGATCCCCTTCAACGAATGGCCCGGAGCACCCTACAAGCGGTCGTCCAACAACCGCATCCGCGCCTTCGCCAACATCATCTATCAGGCGGGCTATGCCAGCCCGATCCGCACGCCCCGTGGCGAGGACATCATGGCGGCCTGCGGGCAGCTCAAGTCCGCGACCGAGCGGGCGCGCAAGTCCAAGGCCGAGATCGCCAAAGAGGCGGGGCTCTAGGAACATCCGCCCCTGCCCCCCGTTGGGTGTCGTAACGATCGACACCTGCGGGACGCGGGAGGGAAGGATGACATGGCAGATTTGACCTGTGACGTGGCTGTCATCGGTGCGGGGACCGCGGGTCTCGCCGCGGAACGAAACGCGCGCAAACATGGCGCGACCACGCTGCTGATCGACCCCGCCTTCAACGGCACGACCTGTGCGACCGTCGGCTGCATGCCTTCGAAAGTGCTCATCGCCTCTGCCCGCGTGGCCCACGGGGCGCGTCAGGCCGAACCTTTCGGCGTGACCACGGGCGAGGTGACGGTGGACGGCGCCAAGGTCATGGACCGTGTCCGCGCGCTGCGCGACCGGTTCGCGGGCGGCGTGCGTGACAGCTTCGCCAAGCTCCCCGACGGCACGATGGTCAAGGCCCGCGCGCGTTTCACCGGCCCCACGACGCTCGCCCTCGACGATGGGCGGACGGTCGAGGCGAAAGCGGTGATCATCGCGACCGGGTCCTCCCCTATGGTCCCCCCGCCCTACCGCGATCTGGGCGACGCGCTTTTGACCAACGACAATATCTTCGACCTGCCCGACCTTCCGCGGCGTCTTGCGGTGATCGGGGCCGGGGTGATCGGGCTGGAACTGGCGCAGGCGATGGCGCGGCTCGGGGTCGAGGTTACCGTGCTCGACATGTCTGACACACTTGCAGGCATCCGCTGCGACCGGACCGAAGCGGCGTTGAAAGCGGCGTTGGAACGCGACCTGACACTGCATCTGGGTATAAAGCCGGAACCCGAGGCGACAGAGGGCGGCGTCACGATTCGATGGGAGGGACATGAGGAGCAGTTTGACAAGGTGCTCGTCGCCACCGGCCGCCCGCCCAACGTGAAGGACCTGAACCTCGAAGCGACCGGCCTTTCCCTGGATGACCACGGGATGCCCGCGGTCAATCCCAACACCCTGCAATGCGGCGCGGCGCCGATCTTCATGGTGGGTGACGTGAACGGGGACCGCCCGGTGCTGCATGAGGCATCCGACGAGGGGTCCATCGCCGGGCGCAATGCGGTCGCCTATCCGGCACTCATCCGGTCCGAGCGCAAGGTTGCCTTCACCGTCACCTTCACCGACCCGCCGCTCGTCTCGATCGGGGCCGCGCCGGATGAAAGCGCCGTGACCGGCACGTCGGATTACGCCGATCAGGGCCGCGCGCGGGTGGACGGGGTGAACGAGGGCATCGTCCGGATCTATGCCTCTGCGCCCGAGGGTTGCCTGATCGGCGCTGACCTTTGCTGCCCAGGCGCGGATCATCTGGGCCACATGCTCGCCTGGGCAATCCAGAGCGGGATGACCGCGACCGAGTTGCTCGCGATGCCCTACTATCACCCGACGCTGGAAGAGGGCCTGAAGGGCGCCCTGCGCCATATCTGCGCCGCCGTGCCTATACCGCTCGCGGGCGATCAGGACACGGTGGGTCCGCCCGGAGCATGACGGGGTCCTAGTTGAACGTCCCGGTCACGCGGCCCAGAAGCATGAAGGCCCGCGCCGTCCGCGTGTCGCCCATACGCGCGATGTCCTCGTCGCTCGCCGTCTCGGCAAAGTCGGAAAAGCCCTCGTCGAAACGACGCAGGAAATGGTGCGCGGCGTCGCGAAAGATCGGATCGGCCTTCATCCGGCCCGCGGTGAGCGCGAGCGACGAGCGATCCCGGATACCGCCCAGCGCCGCCACCTCGCGCCCGCGCGCGCCATTGGCAAAGCGCCGCCAGATCTCGGGCCGTGCCCGGTCAGGGCGCAGATCGTCCATGTAGATCCCGTCCTGCGACAAGAGCGTCAGCACGTCCTGCGCCGCCTGCACGAGCCGCGCCGTTTTCCGGTCTTTGAGCGCCCGGCGCAGGGCGGCGAAACCCACCTCGTCCTGCGCGTTCTCGGGGAAATGCATGGCGCGGATGAAATCATCGAGTGACAGGGGCGGCGCCGAGTCGGTCGGTTGCGGATCAAAGGCCAGCGCCGCCTGCACCTCGAACGGTCCTTGGGGGAGGCGCGGCTTGACCTCCGGCTCGTGTTCGGGGCGCGGCAGGGTGCGCTTGGTCGAAAAGGTCGCCATCGCCTGTTCGGTCTGGCGCTGTGCCTCTTCGAGCTTGCGGAGTTTCTCCTCGACCTCGGGCGACCGATCCGGTGCGACCTGCGTCTGGGTCAGGTAGTTCTGGCGCATCGCGTCGATGGTGGCCTGAAGGCGCACCGTCTCTTCGCGCATCACCTGTGCCGAGGCCGCCGCTGACGCCGCGAGCCAGATGATCGCCACCGGCAGAAAGATCGCAAGAAGCGTCAGGATCAGGTTGCCCGCGCCACCACCGGTCAGATCGGCCTTGAGCACGAGGAAAAACACCCCGCACCCTGCGATCCACACGAGCGACAGAACAAGCGCGATAACCCCGCCCGGTCCCAGACCGCGCCGCCGGGCCGGGGTTCGCCCAAGAACCCCGAAGTCCATGTTTTCCGCCGGTTTCCCGTCTGCCATCGCACCCTCGGCGCGCCCGATCACGCTATTCGAGACCATAAGGCCCGCGTCGGGCCAATGCTATCAGATATAGTCGATGCTCAGGATTTCGTAGCTTTTTTCGCCGCCGGGCGTGCGCACTTCGACGCTGTCGCCCTCGTCTTTGCCGATGAGCGCGCGCGCGAGCGGCGACTTGATGTTGAGCTTGCCCTTCTCAAGGTCGGCTTCCGGCTCGCCCACGATCTGATAGGTCTTTTCCTCGTCGGTATCCTCGTCGACGAGCTTCACGGTCGCACCGAACTTGACCGAGCCGGACAGTTTCCCGGTGTCCACGACCTCGGCCAGCCCGATGATGCCCTCGAGCTCCTTCACCCGGCCCTCGATGAAACTCTGCTTCTCGCGGGCGGCGTGGTATTCTGCGTTCTCCGACAGGTCGCCATGCTCGCGCGCCTCGGAAATGGCGGCGATGACGGCGGGACGCTCCACCGACTTGAGCTGTTTCAGTTCGTCGTTCAGCGCGGTGTAACCCGCGCGGGTCAGTAGAATCTTTTCCATTGGCCTTACAATTTTCCGTCTGATTGCCCCATTGTCACCAAATTTAACGATCAGGACCAAGTCCGGATACGCGATGGGACACGGGGGCGCGGCGTTGGGCTGCGCTATCGTCCGCACAAACAGAAAGCAAGATCGGGCGCATTGCAATGAAGATATTTTTCAAAGCCACGGTGGTCTATCTCCTCGCCTGTGTCGCTCTGATCGTGCTGTTTCGCGACGACCCCGGCGCAATGCTTCTTCAGATGGCCAAGTCGATCCCGCATCAGATGACGCGCATCGGCATGTTTTCATTCTGGGTCCTCATTCCCTTTGTCGCCTTCGCGATCACGCGTTGGAAACGCGGCTTCGGCGACAGGCTGCCGCAGATCGTCGGTGCCTTCCTCGCCTGTTCGGCCATCGCGGTCGTCTTTCCGATGGCCAAGACGACACTGCCTTACGTGAACCCTTTCTGGGCCGACGGTATCCTTGCCGAGATCGACCGGGCGCTTCACTTCGGGGTAGACCCGTGGAAGATTGTGCTCGCCGACCCGATCCGGATTTCGTTTTTCACGGCCGACATCGTCTATGTTCTGCTCTGGATGATCCCGGCAATCTATTTCCCCTTTCTCCTCGCCTTCTTCGACGAGAACGAGGACCGGCGGACGCGGTTTTCAATGCTGTATCTGATGAACCTGTCCCTCATTGGCCTCGTGCTCGCGGGCATCTTCATGTCGGGCGGGCCGATCTATCACGACTACATTATGGGCGGGACGGATTTCGCGGGGCTGCACGCCACGCTCGCCGAACGCGGCATTGCCGAAAGTTTTGCCGGTCGACTGCACGAGGGCCTCTGGGCCGCTTATGTGAACCAAGAACACGAGGCCGGGTCCGGCATCTCGGCTTTCCCCTCGGTCCATATCGCCATGGCGACGCTCATTGCGGTCTATGTCTATGAGCTGTCGCCCCGGTTCCTGCCGCTCTCGGTTCTCATCGTCGCGACCTACCTGTTCTTCTCGGTTTACCTTGGCTGGCACTATGCCGTGGACGGCTATGCCTCGATGGCTGTCGTTCTGAGCGCCTGGGCCTGGATGAAGCGATGGAAGCCTTCACATAACGTCGCGGCCCAATTGACCCTCACCTGACCATTCGCTAGGCAAGACGAAACAAAATTTCGTCTGGGGAGCCTGCAATGGCAGATATCGAACGCGAGTCCATGGAAGTCGATGTTGTGATCGTGGGCGCAGGCCCGGCCGGTCTTTCGGCTGCGATCCGTCTCAAACAACTCGACCCCGAGCTCATGGTCGTCGTGCTCGAAAAGGGCTCGGAAGTCGGCGCGCACATCCTGTCGGGGGCCGTTCTCGACCCCATCGGTCTGGACAAGCTCTTGCCCGACTGGCGCACGATGGGTGCCCCGATCAACACCGAGGTGAAGAAGGACAACTTCTACCTGCTCGGCCCGGCCGGCAAGATCCGCGTGCCGAACTGGCCGATGCCCAAGCTCATGTCGAACCACGGAAATTACATCGTCTCGATGGGCAACGTCACCCGCTGGATGGCCGAACAGGCCGAGGCGCTGGGGGTCGAGGTTTATCCCGGCATGGCCGCGTCCGAGCTGATCTACGGCGAGGGCGGCGAGGTCAAGGGCGTGGTCGCGGGCGAGTTCGGCAAGAACCCCGACGGCACGCCGGGCGACGGCTACGAGCCGGGGATGGAGCTTCTGGGCAAATATGTCCTCATCGGCGAAGGTGTGCGCGGCTCGCTCGCCAAGGAGCTGATCGCGAAATACGAGCTGTCCAAGGACCGCGACGTGCAGAAGTTCGGTATCGGGATGAAGGAAATCTGGGACATCGACCCCGAAAAGCATCGCGAAGGCACCGTGACCCACACGATGGGCTGGCCCCTAGGCAAGAACGCGGGCGGCGGCAGCTTCATCTACCACATGGAAAACAACCAGGTGGTCGTGGGCTTTGTCGTGCACCTCAACTATGCGAACCCCTATGTCTATCCCTACATGGAGTTCCAGCAGTTCAAGCATCACCCGGTGGTGGCCGATCTGCTCAAGGGCGGCAAGCGCGTGGCCTATGGTGCGCGCGCGATCACCGAGGGCGGTTATCAGTCCATGCCGAAGTCGGTGTTTCCCGGCGGTGCGCTATTGGGTTGCTCCATCGGCCTCGTGAACGTGCCCCGGATCAAGGGCAACCACAACGCCATGCTCTCGGGCATCGCCGCCGCCGAAGCCGCCCACGAGGCGCTCAAGGCCGGCCGCTCGGGCGACACGCTCGACGCCTACGAGACAGAAATCCGCACCGGCGAGATCGCCAAGGACCTCAAGCCCGTGCGCAACGTGAAACCGCTCTGGGCCAAGCGTGGTCTCATGGCATCGCTGGGCCTCGGCGGGTTCGACATGTGGTGGCAGTCGCTCTTCGGCTTCTCGCTCTTCGGCACGATCAAGCACGGCAAGACCGACGCCGAAGCGACGGGGCTTGCCAAGAACTACAAGGAAATCGCTTATCCGAAACCCGATGGTGTTCTGTCCTTCGACCGGCTGACCAACGTGTCCTTCTCGAACACGAACCACGAGGAAAGCCAGCCCTGCCACCTCAAGCTCAAGGACCCGAAGGTCCCGATCGATGTGAACCTGCCGAAATACGCCGAGCCTGCACAGCGGTATTGCCCGGCGGGCGTCTACGAGGTGGTCGAGGGCGACAATGGCCCGAAGTTTCAGATCAACTTTCAGAACTGCGTCCACTGCAAGACCTGCGATATCAAGGACCCCTCGCAGAACATCAACTGGACGGTGCCGCAGGGGGGCGACGGACCGAACTATCCGAACATGTAAGTGCAGCCGCACATGCAAAAGTGACCGACGGGGCCGCCATTGTGCGGCCCCTTCCATTGAACCCCTCGAATCTCGGCGCTACGCTCAGGCAACCACGATCAGGAGAGGTCGCTTTGCCCACATCCTTCCGCTTCATCCGTTTCGCCGCGCTTGCCGCCCTGCTCGGCTCAACCGCCCTGCCCGCAGCCGCACAGGACATGGACGGGTTCACCGGCGCCTATCTTGCGGCGCGCTCTGCCGATGCCAACGCCGACTTCAAGGCGCTGGTTGAATATGGCAGTCAGGCGCTCGCAGATCGCCCGGACAACACCGGGATCATGGAGGGGCTTCTCGTCGCCAACATCGGCCTGGGCCAGATCGACGACGCCGTGCCGGTCGCGCGCCGCCTGACCGACCTCACGCCCGACAACGAGCTTGGGCAACTGGTGCTTCTGGGTGACGCCATGTCGCGCGAAGACTGGGCGGCGGTGGACGGCATCCTTGCCGACGGCTTCAGCGTCGGCGGTCTCATGGACCCGCTGATCCGCGCCTGGGCCGCCATCGGCGAAGGCAAGATGTCCGAGGCCATCGCGATCTTTGACGAACTTGCCGAGGACGAAGTCGCGGCCCAGGTCTCCGCCTTCCAAAAAGCGCAGGCCCTCGCCTTTGTGGGGGACTACGAAGGAGCGGCGGAAATCCTGTCAGGCGACGAGATTCCGGTCACCCTGAACCGCGCGGGCATCATCGCCTACGCCCAGATTCTGAGCCAGCTTGAACGCAACCTGGACGCGGTGGCGCTCATCGACGAAGAATGGCCGGACACGAACGACGACGAGATGATGACGCTGCGTGCCGAGCTCGAGGCAGGCAAGCCTATCGAGTTCACGCAGGTCCGTTCGCCCAAGGACGGGCTGTCGGGGCTGTTTTACAACGTGGGCGAAGCGCTCGCCAACGAGGCCTCGCCGAGCCTCGTCCTGATCTATGCGCGGCTGTCCCAGCATCTCAACCCCGACAACGTGGGCGCGACGCTGCTCACCGCCTCGGTCTTCGAAACCATGGGGAACAACGTGCTGGCCGTGGAAACCTACGACCAGATTCCCGCCGACAATGCCGCCTGGCCCGCCGCGATGATGGGCAAGGCCAACGCGCTGCGCCGGGACGAGAAGACGCAAGAAGCGATTGCCACCCTTACCGAGGTGGCCGACCGTTTCCCCGCCTTTGCACCCATCCATGTGGCGCTTGGGGATTTCCACCGCTACGAGGAACAATGGGTGGACGCCAAGGCCGCCTATGACGCCGCCATCGCGCTTTATCCCGAAGAGAACCCCGCGCAATGGGCCGTCTATTTCGCCCGCGGCATCGTGACCGAGCGTCAGGACCTCTGGACCGAGGCCGAGGCCGATTTCCGCAAGGCGCTCGAGCTGCAACCGGGCCAGCCCTCGGTGCTGAACTACCTCGGCTATTCTTACGTGGAAAAGGGCGAGAACCTGGACGAGGCGCTGGGCATGATCCGCGAGGCCGTCGATGCCCGCCCGAACGAGGGCTATATCGTCGACAGCCTCGGCTGGGTCTACTACCGGCTCGGGCGCTACGAAGAGGCGGTGGTCCAGATGGAAAAGGCCGTGGCGCTCATGCCCGTGGACCCGGTGGTGAACGACCACCTTGGCGACGTCTACTGGGCCGTGGGAAGGGTGCGCGAGGCCGAATTCCAGTGGCACCGTGCGCTCAGTTTCGTCACCGAGGACAGCGACCTTGACGAGGTCAAGCCGGACCGCATCCGACGCAAGCTCGAGGTTGGTCTCGACGAGGTCCTCGAGGAAGAGGGTGCCGAGCCGCTCCTGACGCAGGAACGCGCCGCTGCTGACTAAGGTCTTTGCCCCCGCCAAGGTGAACCTGACCCTGCATGTCACGGGTCAGCGCAAGGACGGCTATCACCTGCTCGACAGTCTCGTCGTCTTTGCCGACGTGGGCGACCGCGTGTCCGTGCGTGCGGCCGAGGAGATGTCGCTCGACATGACGGGGCCAATGGCCGAGGGCGTGCCGACGGATGCCACGAATCTCGTCTGGCGCGCTGCCGCGCTGTTTCAGACGCCCGTCGCGATCCACCTGTCCAAGCATCTGCCTGCCGCTGCCGGGATCGGCGGCGGATCATCGGACGCCGCCGCAACGATCCTCGCGCTGTCAGACCTGACCGGTGAAACCCGTCTGCCCGCCGGGTCAGTCGAACTTGGGGCGGACGTCCGCGTTTGCCTCATGCGTCGAGCCAGCCGGATGCAGGGCATCGGCGATCTGGTCGAGCCGGTGGGCAACCTGCCCGCGCTCTTCGCCGTGCTCGCCAATCCGCGCGTCGCTGTGCCGACCCCCGCCGTCTTCAACGCGCTGTCGACCAAGACCAACCCGCCGATGGCGAAGAAGCTGCCCAATTGGCCCGGCGCCAAGGCGCTCATCGACTGGCTGGCCGCGCAACGCAATGATCTGGAGGCGCCCGCCATCGCGGCACAGCCTGTCATCGCGGATGTGCTCACCGCCCTCACCGCCCTCCCCGGCGCAAGGCTCGCCCGGATGTCGGGCTCCGGCGCGACGTGCTTTGCGCTGTTCGACACACGCGAGGTCGCTGATGCGGCAGCTCAGGCGCTGGCTGCCGCGAATACTGACTGGTGGGTGACGTCAGCGACGCTCAGTTGATCCGCGCGACCACGTAATCGGCGATGTCGTCGAGCATGTCGCGGATCGGGTGTTCAGGCAACACGACGAGCGCGGCCTTGGCCTTGTCCGCCCAGTCGATCGCCGCCGCCCGTGTCGCCTCGAGCGCACCATGGCGGTTCATGAGCTCCAGCGCATGCTCCAGATCGCCGTCGCGCTGGTCGTTCTTTTCCAGCGTCCGCTTCCAGAACAACCGTTCCTCGTCGTCCGCCGCCGCAATCGCCTTGATCAACGGAAGCGTGATCTTGCGGTCGCGGAAATCGTCACCGACATTCTTGCCGATGGCATCGCCACCCCAGAAATCGAGCAGGTCATCGACCACCTGGAACGCAATGCCCAGTGCATCGCCATAGTCGAAGAGCGCCTTGATCTGCTCTTCGGACACGCCGGCGAGGATGCCCGACGCCTCGGTCGCCGCCGAAAACAGCGCCGCCGTCTTGCCGCGCACGACCTTGAAGTAGATTTCTTCGCTGGTGCCGATGTCCTGCGCCGCCGTGAGTTGCAGCACCTCGCCCTCGGTGATCGTGGCCGAGGCATTGGACAGCACGGCGAGGATGCGCAGGCTCCCGGTCTCGGTCATCAGCTGGAACGCACGGGCGAGCAGATAGTCCCCCACCAGAACGCTCGACTTGTTATCCCAAAGCAGGTTCGCCGTGGGTCGCCCACGCCGCTGCGCGCTTTCGTCCACGACGTCGTCATGCAGAAGCGTGGCGGTGTGAATGAACTCGATCGCGGTTGCCAGCGTCACGTGCTTGTTGCCCTCGTAGCCGCACATCCGCGCGGCGGCGAGCGTGAGCATGGGGCGCAGGCGCTTGCCACCCGCCTCGATCAGATGGGCCGTCACCTCGGGAATCCGGGGCGCATGTTCCGATGCCATGCGGGCGCGAATCATCGCGTCCACGGCCTTCAGGTCCTCGCGCAAATACTCTGCGAGCCGTTCGTGCGGCTTGTGCGATTTCTGATCCAGCATGTTCATGATCCTGCTTGCCCCGTCGGCGGAAGCCCCCGCCCCTCTCGACAGATGTCTCGACACCGGGCCGGGATACGCCGTAAACCCTCAGCATGAAAGAGGTTCTGCGCACGAATGACCCGACCGTCATCGCCTTTGCCAGCGCCATGCTGGACGGAGAAGGTATAGAGGCTATTCCTTTGGACGTCCACATGAGCGCCCTTGAGGGATCAATAGGAATTTTACCTCGTCGTCTTATGGTCGCTTCCGATGAATATGCGCGGGCCGTAAGAATCCTGCGTGATCTGGGTATCGACGTCGAGGAGACATGAGCATGGGATTTGCCCGCAGCGTGGTGACGGAAGACAAGTTTCTGGGCGGCCAGTTGAAATTGAAACAACCACGCGACGGCTACCGCGCCGGGGTGGACCCCGTATTTCTTGCCGCCTCGATTTCTGCCCATTCGGGGGAAAGCGTGCTTGATCTCGGCTGTGGCGCAGGTGCCGCCGCGCTCTGTCTGGCCACCCGGGTCAAGGGGTTACGGGTCGTGGGCGTGGAACGGCAGCAGGACTACGCGGATCTCGCCCGCATCAACGCATTCGACAACAACATCGAGATGGATGTGGTCGCGGCCGATCTTGCCACCCTCCCCGCCGAGGTGAAGGAGGAAAGTTTCGATCACGTCATCATGAACCCGCCCTACCATTTGCGCGAACGCTCGACCCCGTCGGACGATCCGGGACGCGAGGCGGCGCTGTTCGAGGATACGCCGCTCGCGGTCTGGATCGACGTCGCCACGAAGCGCCTCAAACCTCGCGGATATCTGACCTTGATCCAGAAGGCCGAACGCTTGCCCGAGATTCTGGGCGCGATGGACGACCGCCTCGGATCGGTTCTCGTCAAACCGCTCCTCCCGCGCGAGGGGCGCGCCGCCGTGCTGGTGCTGGTCACGGCGCGCAAGGGCGGACGCGGGGCGTTTCGTCTCGCCGCGCCGCTCATCCTGCATGATGGAGCCGAACACGTGGGCGACGTGGAAAGCTACCGGCGCGAAGTTTCCGCGATCCTGCGCGACGGTGCCCATCTACCGCTGTGGTAGGCCCATAGACCGCTCGATGCCCGTACAGGTGTCCCAGGCCCCGGACGGCCGGGTATGAAGGCGTGAAGCGCGTTGAAATAATCCTGCGCGAAGGACCGCGGCTCTTAGGCATTTGTTTGCCACGACCAACGTATTTGCAACGATTTGATGACACGACTCGAATTTCATGCTGCAATCAACCTGCGATTTCAGAAAAGGAGGATGTCATGGACTTGAGCTCCCGCTTGCAGGAACTCCGTCGTAAACACGCAGCCCTTTCGGACAAGGTCGAAGCCGCCCAGCGCAGCCCGAGCGTTCCGGACACAGAAATCAAAGCTCTGAAAAAACAGAAGCTCCGTCTCAAGGATGAGATCGAGCGCCTGGCAATGACCTGATTTCAGAGCCTATCCCACATCGCCGGTTCTACGTCCCGCGAGCGCTGCGATGACAGCACCCGCCGTGATCAGTATGGCCGCGAGAATGAGCACTGCGCTTGGCCGGGCAATCCCGGCCAAGATCAATACGACAGTGGACAAAAGCGGTGCGGCATAGCTCGCGGTGCCGAGCAACTGGATATTCCCGCGCTTGACGCCGATGTCCCATGTATAAAAGGCGATCCCGACCGGGCCCAGGCCCAGTCCGATGATTGACGCCCATCCCAGTGCGGTGGACGGCCAAGCCGTAACCTCGACCGCGAGGTGAGCGACGAGCGACAGGATCGCCGTCGCCAAGCAGTAGACCGCGACCACATCGGTGGGCACAGTCCCGAGCCTGCGTGACAGCACCGAATAGCTCGACCATGTCAGCGCGCAAAGCCCGGCCAGAACATACCCGAGCGTATAGTGGCTCGAGAACCCAACCTCCCCTCGGGCGAGCAACAGCGCCGCCCCGACAAAGCTCACCACTGCACCGACCAGATGCCCTGCACTCAGACGCTCGCCCGGCAAGAGGCCCGAGAAAAGTACGATGAGCAGCGGCCAGAGATAGGCGATGAGCCCCGCTTCCGCCGCGGGCGCATTCCGCAGCGCCGAGAAATATAGGAAATGGTAGCCGAACAGACCGACCGTGCCGAACAGGTAGACCCAGACGGACACGCCGCGCAGGCGCGCCCAACCGCCTGTCGCACTGACCCAGACCACGCCGATCCCGCCGCCGATGGCAAAGCAGATCGCGTTCAGTTGCAAGGGCGGCACCGGGGCGGTCCCGACGGTGAACAGCGCCAACAGCGCCCAGAGCAGGACGGCGGTGAAACCGATGAGTGTCGCGCGATGGATCATACGCGCTCATGGCATGAAAAAACCGGCCCCGAAAGGCCGGTTTCTTGTGTTCAGGCCGCGTGTTCAGGCCGAGGCCGCGTCAAACGAGATGTTGCGCGCCGTTCGCCGTGATCGTGGACCCGTTGATGAAGCCCGCATCCTCGCCGGCGAGGAAGACGACGCAGCGCGCGATCTCCTCGGGTTCGCCCAGGCGACCGGCGGGAATGCCGCCGACGATGCTCTCGCGCACTTTTTCCGGCATAGCCATCACCATCTCGGTCGCGATGTAGCCCGGGCAGATCGCGTTGGCGGTGATGCCCGCACGCGCACCTTCCTGCGCGAGCGATTTGACGATGCCCAGGTCGCCCGCCTTGGTCGCGGCATAGTTCACCTGGCCGAACTGGCCCTTCTGGCCGTTGATCGACGAAATGACGATCACGCGGCCGAACTTGCGCTCACGCATCCCCGGCCACACCGGGTGCACAGTGTTGAACACGCCCGTGAGGTTCGTGTCGATCACCTGGTGCCACTGCTCGGGCGTCATCTTGTGGAACGGCGCGTCACGGGTGATGCCAGCGTTCGCCACAACGACGTCGATGGGACCCAGATCGGCCTCGACCTGTTCGATTCCCGCCTTTGACGAGTCGTAGTCGGCCACGTTCCATTTGTAGGTCTTGATGCCGGTTTCCTCGGTGAACTTCTTCGCTGCCTCGTCGTTGCCGGCATAGGTCGCCGCAACCTCATAGCCCGCCGACTTGAGCGCCTTGGAAATCGCTTCCCCGATACCGCGTGATCCGCCTGTCACCAGTGCCACTCGTGCCATGGTGTATCCTCCCGTCTTTGATTCACTTAGGTAACTCTGTTACCTTGAACGCTGCATGCACGCAATATTATTGCGCAATAATTCTGCGGTTGCAGCACAAAAAAGGGCGCCGAAGCGCCCTTTCGTTAAGGTCGTCACGGACGTTCGAGGCACATGGCCACGCCCATTCCGCCGCCGATGCAGAGGGTGGCGAGCCCCTTTTTCGCACCGCGCCGCTTCATTTCGAAGAGCAGGGTGTTGAGGATGCGGGCACCCGAGGCGCCGATCGGGTGACCAATCGCGATGGCGCCGCCGTTCACGTTCACGATCGCCGGATCCCAATCCATGTCCTTGTTCACCGCGCAGGCCTGAGCGGCGAAGGCTTCGTTCGCCTCGACGAGGTCGAGGTCCGAGGCTTTCCAGCCCGCCTTTTCCAGTGCCTTGCGCGAGGCGAAGATCGGCCCGACACCCATGATTGACGGGTCGAGACCGGCGGTGGCGTAGGAGGCGATGCGGGCGAGCGGCTCAATTCCGCGACGCTCGGCCTCGTCCGCCGACATGAGCAGCGCAGCGGCAGCACCGTCGTTGATGCCCGACGCATTGGCCGCCGTTACCGAACCGTCCTTGGTGAAAGCCGGGCGGAGCTTTTGCATGGCTTCGATGGTCGCGCCATGCCGGATGTATTCGTCGGCATCAACGATGGTCTCGCCCTTGCGGGTCTTGACGGTGAAAGGGACAATCTCGTCCGCGAACTTGCCCGCCTTTAGCGCCGCTTCCGCCTTGTTCTGCGAAGCAACGGCGAATTCGTCCTGCATGTCGCGGGTGATCTGCCATTGCTCGGCGACATTCTCGGCGGTCTGGCCCATGTGGTAGCCGTTGAAAGCATCCCAAAGGCCATCCTTGATCATGGAGTCGATGAACTTCATGTCGCCCATTTTGTGACCCGCCCGCAGGTGCGCAACGTGGGGAGACAGCGACATGTTTTCCTGACCGCCGGCCGCGACGATGCCCGCATCGCCAAGCTGGATGTGCTGGGCAGCAAGCGCAACGGCGCGCAGGCCCGAACCGCACACTTGGTTGATGCCCCAAGCGGCGCTTTCCTTGGGCAGGCCCGCGTTGATATGCGCCTGGCGCGCCGGGTTCTGGCCCTGGCCACCGGTCAGGACCTGCCCGAGGATGGTTTCATCCACGTCGGCCTTTTCGATCCCGGCGCGGTCCACCAGCGCCTCGAGCACGGTTGCGCCAAGGTCATGGGCCGGGGTGTCCGCAAAGGAACCGTTGAAACTGCCGACCGCGGTGCGGGCAGCAGAGGCGATAACGACGTTCGTCATGGGATGTCCTCTCCTCGTTACGTGACGCTTGGGCCGAGTGTGGGAAGGCGCGCCACATTGGTCAATGGGATGCACCGTGCCCGTCGCACGATTCTCCTCCCTGCATCCACTGGACGAAAGGACTATGCCGCAACGCAGAACGAATCAAGCGGCGCGTCGGACGACATGGTTCGGAAAGGCCGGCCGGTCCAAACAGGTTCAGGCGCGCCGCTTTTCCGCCGACTGCTTCCAAGCGGGCTTGACCGTGGGCATACCGAAAAAGAACCCCTGCAGGAAATCGCAGCCCGCCTCGGCAAGAAAAAGCGCGTCGTCACGGTTCTCGACGTTCTCGGCCACGGTCATCATGTCGAAATGCTGTGCGACCGACAGCATGGCCTGACAGATCACCTGATTGTCGGGGTTGTTGGCGATGTCCCTGGTGAACTCGCCGTCGATCTTGAGGATGTCGAAGTAGAAATCCCGAAGATAGCGGAAGGCGGTATAGCCCGCGCCGAAATCGTCGAGGGCGAAGGATATGCCGTAGCCCTGCATTTCCGACATGAAGTGCTGGACAAGCTCGGGCAGAACAATCGCGGTCCGTTCGGTGATTTCGAGGATCAGACGCTCGCCCAGCATCGGGTCGCTTTGCAGCCAGCGCAGGAGAGTCTGCTTCCATTTCGAATAGCCGATGGACCGCGCCGAGAGGTTGATCGACAGGCGCAGCGACGGCTCCTGCGCCAGCGCCTGCATCCCGAGGTCAATGGCGAGCGTGTCGAGAACCCGCCCCAGTTCCTCACGCTCGACCACGTCAATGAAATCCTTGGCCGGGATTATCCGCCCTGTCTGGTCGACGACCCGGATCAGCCCTTCGTGAAAGGCGACGCGGTCGGGATGCCGTCCCTGCATGATCGGCTGGAAAGCGAGCATGACCTGCCGCGCCTTGACGGCCCGGCGCACCATGGACATCGTATCCTGATCGCGCCGCGCAATCGCCATGGTGAGCGGCGACGACAGTTCGAGGTCAGGATCGACGGGATCGAGAAGATGCGGATTCGCCATGACGCCCTCATGCATTTGAAGTCCCGACATCTTTGCGGCTAACCTGCTAAGAAGCTGTAAAATTCCGCATTTCTGGTAAATTGTCGGCAGTATTCGAGGGGTGGAAAGATGGGTGAAAGATGCGGTTGGTGCGGCGACGATCCGCTTTATGTGGCCTATCACGACACCGAATGGGGTGTGCCGGAGCGGGACGGCCGCGCGCTTTGGGAAAAGCTCATTCTTGACGGGTTTCAGGCCGGTCTGAGCTGGATCACGATCCTGCGCAAACGCGACAATTTCCGGGCGGCCTTCGAGGGGTTCGAACCTGAACGCATCGCCACATGGGACGAACCCGAGGTCCTGCGCCTGCTGGGCGACGAGGGCATCATCCGGCACCGGGGCAAGATCGAGGCGACCATAGGCAATGCGCAGGCCTATCTCGACATGGGCGGGGCCGATGCGTTTTCCGGCCGGATGTGGAGCTATGTCGGTGGCGCACCGATTGTGAACGATTTCGCGACGCTGGCCCAGGTCCCCGCCGCGACGCCACTATCGACGCAGGTGTCCAGGGACCTCAAGAAGGCCGGGTTCAGGTTCTGCGGCCCGACCATCGTCTATGCCTGGATGCAGGCCTGCGGACTGGTCAACGATCACGTGATCGGCTGTCCGGCGCGTGGACCTCTAGCGCCGCCCGCGCAGGGTTAAAGGTTTCGCAATACTTTTGACGAGCCAGCTCAGGACCTTGGCCATTTCAGGATTCCAGAATTCTAGAATCCCGGAATCCTTGCTCTGCCCAAACCCGATAGCGGCTCACAGGTTGTCCTCGACCCGAAAGCCATCGGGTACCCGGTCCAAGCCATCCAAGACGAGATCCGCCAGCACCGCGCCCACCTTCGGCGCGATCCCGAAGCCGATCTTGAACCCGCCGTTCGCCACGAAATGCCCAGGTCGATCCGGCCATGCTCCCAAGATCGGGGATCGTGTCCGGGCGCGTGGCCGCAGCCCCGCCCAGCGCCGGACCACCGGCGCCTCCGCCAGCGCGGGCACCGCCGCCCGCGCCCGCGCGATGACTTCGTCGAGCTGTCCATCCGTCGTCGCCGGGTCGGCAAAGTCGCGCTCGCTGGTCGAGCCTATCGCCACCGTCCCGTCAGCATGGGGAATGACATGCACGGTCTCCGCAAAGATCTGCGGCAAGTCCCGCGCGTCATAGGCCAACACTGCCGCCTGACCCTTGACCGCCGCCCCGACCGGTTTACCGAAGTGCGCGCCCAGTGCCGCAAGTCCCGCTGCGCCCGTCGCATGGATGACCGCGCCCTCTTGCACCCCTTCGCGAACAACCTCGCCTCCCAGCGCGATCACTGCCGCCGCCAGCGCCGCACAAGCGCGATGGGGTGCAATTCGGGCGGTGAGCGTGTCGTGGACCCAAAGCCCCGTCGCCGAGACCGGCCCCCAGTCGTGGGCCGCCACGACCTCCCAAACATATTGCCCCTGCCAGAACTCTCTCGCCGTCACAGCACGTGCCCGCGCAAGCTCCAACGCCCTCTGATCCGCAATCGGTTGCAGCCGTCCTGTGCGCGCATATCCCGCGGCTACACCGCCTATCGCCTCGACCCCGCCCCAGAACGTCGCGCCCTGATCCAGCGCCTCGAACTGGAACGCTTTCTTAGGGTTCCAGTTCTCTGGCACATGGGGGGCGAGCGCGCCGACCACGCCGCCCGAAGCACCACCGCCCACGCCAGCCGGGTCGATCACTCGCACGCGCGCGCCCCGCGTGGCGCAGGCATAGGCGCAAGAGAGGCCAAAGGCCCCCGCCCCCAGAACCGTCACGTCCACCATTGCCAAGCTCCCTGCCCTCGGTCATGCCTTTGACGATCTTCTAGGGGACGCGATGCAGGACGACCAGACAGCGATGCTCGATTGGCGCGACGGGGTGATCCCGGTCTCGACGCGTTTCGACGACCCCTATTTCAGCTTGAACGGCGGGCTGGAGGAGACGCGGCATGTCTTCCTTGCAGGCAACGACTTGCCCGCGCGCCTGCGTCCGGGGTTTCACGTGGCCGAGCTTGGATTCGGCACCGGGCTCAACATGCTGGCCTTGGCACTCGCTGCGAAAGACACCGGCCCGGTCCGCTTCACCTCGTTCGAAGCCTACCCGATGACTGCCGCCGACATCGCCCGAGCGCTCGACCACTTTCCGGAGGCGCGCGCCATTGCCGACCCCTTCCTTGCCGCCTGGTCGCGAGGGGATCGACGGTTCACCCTTGGTCCGCTCGATGTCAAAGTCTTGATCGGGGATGCCCGTGGCCTGCTGCCGACATGGCAGGGCACGGCCGACGCATGGTTCCTCGACGGCTTCTCCCCAGCCAAGAACCCCGAGCTTTGGTCGCCCGACCTCATGGCCCAGGTCGCTGACCATACGGCGCCGCAGGGCACCGCCGCCACCTATACCGCCGCGGGTTTCGTGAGGCGAAGTCTGGCCGATGCGGGCTTCACCGTCGAACGCCGCGCGGGCTTTGCCGGTAAACGCCACATGACCGTCGCCCGGATGATGCCATGAAGACGCAGGACAACCGCACCGGCATCCTTCTGATGCTCGGCGCCGTCTTCGTCTTTGCGGCGCAGGACGGCGTGTCGCGGTTTCTCGCGGACAAATACAGCGTGCTCCTGATCGTGATGATCCGCTACTGGTTCTTCGCAGCCTTCGTGACCGTCATCGCCTCGCGCAGCGCAGGCGGCATCCGGCCCGCCGCCGCCACCGGCATGCCATGGCTTCAGATCGGACGCGGCGTTCTGCTCGTGTTCGAGATCTGGGTCACCATCCTCGCCTTCGTCAAACTCGGCCTCATCGCCACCCACGCGCTTTTCGCGTCCTACCCGCTGATGATCGCCGCGCTTTCTGGCCCGGTGCTGGGGGAAAAGGTCGGGCCGCGCCGCTGGGCGGCCATCGGGGCCGGCTTCATCGGCATCCTCGTGATCCTGCAACCGGGCTTCGCCGTCTTTTCACCGAACGCCCTCATCGCGCTTGGCGCTGCCCTGCTCTTTGCGATCTACGGCCTTGCCACGCGCTATGTGTCGCGGGTGGACAGTGCCGCGACCTCGTTCTTCTGGACCGGCATTTCGGGCGTGGTCGTCGCGACGCTGGGCGGCGTTTTCTTCTGGGAGCCAATGGCGCCAACCGACTGGATCTGGATGGCCGCACTCTGCGTCACCGGTGCGCTCGGTCACTACCTGCTCATCCGCTGCTACGAGGTCGCCGAGGCGAGCGCGGTGCAGCCCTTTGCCTATTTCCAGCTCGTCTTCGTCTCGATCCTTGCCGTCAGCTTCTTTGGCGAGACGATAGAACTGCACGTCGCGCTCGGCGCTGCCATCGTCGTCAGCGCGGGCGTCTTCACCGTCTGGCGCGAACGTCAGAAGGCCCGGCAGGTCGCGCGACGGATCACTTCCGTTTCAGCAGACTCGTGAAGTCGAGCGGTCCCTCGGGCACCTTGCCCGTGAGCCGCGCCTCGTAGATCGGCAGGCTCTCGGACACGCGCATGACATAGGTCTGGGTTTCCTCAAAAGGGATCATCTCGATCCAGTCGACGATGTCGACCGAGGGGTCGCGCGGGTCACCGTTCAAGTCGCTCCACGAATTGGCCCGCCCCGGTCCCGCGTTGTAGCCGACCGCGATCAGCACCGGATTGCTGCCGTAGCGCTCCATCAGATGAGCGAGGTATTCCGACCCCAGCCGCGTATTGTAGCCGGGATCGGTGGTCAGCTTGGCCGGCTCATAGGGGATGCCGATCCGCGTCGCCATGTCCTTGGCCGTGCCCGGCATGAGCTGCATGAGACCAAGCGCCCCGGCGGGTGATTTGACCACGTGGTTGAACTCGCTCTCGCGTCGCGCAATCGACAGCTCGAGCGCCCGCGGCACGGTGGGATTGCCCTTGCCGATCTCGGGCACCGGGAAATAGGCGGCTTCGAGCACCTTGCCGAAGCCCGCGTTATATTTAGCGATCTTGAGCGCGATGTAATGGGCATCGACGCTTTCAGCCCAGGCCGCAAGCTGCCCCGTTTCGTGGCGGTCGAGCCGCTCGGACAGGTGGATGACGAACCGTTCGGCAAGATAGGTGTCGCCCACCGCCTGCGCCAGCCGCGCAGCCTCCATGATCGGAAGATCCCAGAAACTCGCGCTCTCGAAGCCCGAGAAATCTTCGGTCCCGGCCAGCGCAGGATCGAGCGGCATCCCGGCCTTTTCCGCCGCCAAAAGACCATAAAAAGCCGTCTGATGCCCGCCGCCAAAGGCATAGGCCGCCTGCGCCTCGTCATCGCGACCCAGAGCCTCCAGCGCACGACCCTCGAAATACCCGGCCCGCGACAGGCTGATGGGCGTGTCGACCATGGTGCGGAATTTCTGGAAATGGGCGAGCGCCTGTTCCGGCTGATCAAGGAACCGCAGCGCCAGATAACCGGCGAGCCATTCGCTGTCCGCGCCATTCCAGCCTTCGGTCATGAAATGGTTCGCGGCGATGTCATAGGCAGTCTGATATTCGCCCGCCCGCATCAGCTGCCGCGCATAGGTGCGCCGCCACCGGCCCCAGTCGTCGGGCCGCCCTAGCGCCGCCTCCGACACCGACCGTTCGGACAGAAGCGCGATGGCATCCTCATTGCGGCCCTTGTTGGCCCGCCAGAGAAACCGCTCGTAGGCCAGCCCGGGATCATCTGCGAGCGCGGCGGGCACGCGTTCGATCAGCCCGTCGACCCCCGCGGCCGCCTCGCGCAGCCCGATCCGCGCGCGGGCGAGCGCCTGATGTTCGCTGTCCACCCTCGCCATGTGACGCTCGGCCTGAGACGTGAGCCCCCGCCACAAAAGCATGTCCATCCGTTCCCAATGCAACTCGCCCAACGTCTTGGGCCAGTCGTGCATGAACTGCTCTTCCTCCGAGGCGGTAAGCGACATGGTGGTCCAGGCCCGCTTGGCCTCGGCCATCGCCGCCTCGCGCTGATCCGTCTCCCAAAGGGCGCGGGCGTAGCGCAACGCGCCAGTGCCGGTTTCGGGCTTTACTTCGGCAAAGAACCTGAGCACGTCGCCCCGTATCGCATCCGCCGGAATGTTTTTCTCGGATCGTGACCGAAGCAGGTCGAGCCCCGGCCAATCCCCACGCCGTTCGAGAAAATCGACGGTTTGGGCAAATGTGCCGTTGCCTGCGCGCAGCCGCTGCCATTCCACGATGTCGCGCGACACCGACCCCGGCGCACCGGCGGCCTCGAGCGCCTCGGTCCATTTCCCCTCGGCCTCGAGCGCCACGGCACGTTTCAGCGCCTCGACGCTTGCTGGGTCCTGCGCCAGCGCAGGGTTGGCAAGCCCAAGGAAACAAAGAAAGATCAGGCGGATTTGTCGGATGGCAAATGTCGTCATAGCGATACCTCTAGCGTGACGCGCCGTGCCCTCAACACACATTCTTGGCATTTCCCCGTATCGCGGCTAGTTTCCGCCGCGTTTTAACCGGGGCGAGTCAGCCCGTCATGGCCAAACCCGGCCAGCACATAAAAGGAGCGTGTCATGTTCAAAGGATCCTATCCGGCCCTTGTCACGCCGTTCAAGGACGGCGCGGTGGATACCGATGCGCTCAAACGCCTCGTCGACTGGCATGTGGACCAAGGGTCGCACGGTCTCGTCCCCGTCGGCACCACGGGCGAAAGCCCCACACTGCTCCACGAAGAGCACGAGATGGTGGTCGAGACCGTGGTCAATCACGCCGCCGGCCGGCTTCAGGTGATCGCGGGCGCCGGGTCCAACAATACGGTCGAGGCGCTGCACCATGTCCAACATGCCAAGGACGTCGGTGCCGATGCCGCGCTCGTCGTGACGCCCTATTACAACAAGCCGACTCAGGCAGGGCTACTGGCCCATTTCCTCGCCGTGGCCGACATCGGCCTGCCCATCGTGATCTACAACATCCCCGGCCGCTCGGTCGTGGACATGTCGCCCGCGACCATGGGCGAGCTTGCCAAGCACGAGATGATCGTGGGCGTGAAGGACGCGACCGGCGACCTCGCCCGCGTGGCTTGGCAGCGCGACACCTGCGGCAAGGATTTCGTGCAGCTATCGGGCGAAGACGCCACAGCACATGGGTTCAACGCCATGGGCGGCGTCGGCTGCATCTCGGTCACCGCCAACATCGCGCCGAAGCTTTGCGCTCAGGTGCAGGAGCTGTGCCTCGCGGGCGATTATGCGGGGGCGCTCGAAGTGCAGGACCGTCTCATGCCGCTGCACCGCGCCGTGTTCATGGAGCCAGGCGTGTCGGGCGCGAAATACGGCATGTCGCAGCTGGGGCTGATCGAGGAGGACGTGCGCCTGCCGCTCATGCCGCTCACGGACGAAACCAAGGCGGCCATGGATGCCGCCATGCGCCACGCGGGCTTGCTCAACTGATGCAGATCCGGCGCTACCGTCCCGAGGACGCCGGCGCATTGGCCCAGATCTTTCACGCGGCGGTCCACGAGACCGCCGCGTTGTTCTATTCCCCCGAACAATGCGCGGTCTGGAGTCCGGCACCGGATGTGGCCAAATTCTCGGACCGCGAGGCGGATGGGCGCAGTGTCTGGGTGGCCGAGGGCGCGGTGGGCGTCACCGGGTTCATCGAGCTCGAACCAGATGGCCACATCGACTGCTTCTACGTTCATCCGCGCGGGGCAGGCCGGGCGCTCTTAGCAATGCTCATCGCGGCGGCCCGCGAGGCCGGACTGTCCCGGCTCCATGTCGAGGCGAGCGAAGTCGCGCGCCCTTTTTTCGCGCGTGAGGGCTTCGTCACCGGTGAACGCCGGGATTTCGTCCGCAGTGGTGTCGCGCTGCACAACTGGGCCATGTCCAAAACCCTCTGACCCCTTTCCCGAAGCGCCCGGCCCGCCTATATGGGGGGACCATGGCAAAAAAAGACGACGACAAGAACTACAAGGTGATCGCCGAGAACCGACGGGCGCGGCATGACTACGCGATCGAGGAGGACCTCGAATGCGGCATCGTGCTCATGGGGTCCGAAGTGAAATCCATGCGGATCGGCGGCACCCATATCGCCGAAAGCTATGCCGCCGTGGAGAACGGTGAACTCTGGCTCGTAAACGCCCACATCGCGCCCTACGAACAGGCCAAGACCTGGGGTCACGAGGAACGGCGCCGCCGCAAGCTGCTCGCCAACCGCAAGGAGCTTGCCCGCATGTGGAAAGCCACCCAGCGCGAGGGCATGACGCTTGTGCCGCTGGTGCTTTATTTCAACCACAAGGGCATCGCGAAGATCAAGATCGGCATCGCCAAGGGTAAGAAATTGCACGATAAACGGGCCGACGAGGCGAAATCCGACTGGAACCGCCAGAAGCAGCGGCTTCTCAAGCAGAACGGCTAGCTCACGCCGTCACCGGCACCCAGACTTCAACCGTCATCGCCCCCGTCCGGGGATCCGGTTCGCTCCCGTAGCGCTCGAACACTGCGCCCTCGCGCTGGCGGAACGACGACCCCGGCAGCCAATCCGAGAAGATCGTATCGAAATGTCGGGGCAGGTCGGAGGGCAGGATGTCGAGCGAGAACACAGCGTATGCCCCGCCCCCCAGCGCCATGAAACAGGCCCCCTCCGGGAGGTCGATCTCGCGCGACACCTCGAAGCCGACGCCGTATCGGAAACGACCATCGGGCCGTGTATCCATCGATACGCCATAGAGGACGCGCTCGACCACCGCCTCCAACTCTCCCTCGATCTCGAAGAACTTTTTGTAAAGGCTTGGAATCTCGCCACGTGTCTCCAGCGTGTAGGCTTGCGCGACTCCGGCGAGGCGCTTTGGCTCGACCTCGACGATGTCGGGGTCCGGCAAGGTGGTCATGGTGGGCTTCCTCCGAGGTGTCCGGGATCCCTGACCGAGTTTTCCGATCGCGATTCCTGGCCGGGAGATTACTTGACCTCTCCCTTGGCGTCACGCTTTCGGGTGTCATGCGCTAACAGCGATCTCGCATACAGATAACCGCCGAGAGTATACAGAAACATGGGGAAACGCGGCGTCGCTGGGTCATTTTATGTCGCTTTGGCATTGTGAACCGGGACCTCCACCCGCTACACCATGCACCAGACTTGAACGCCCCCGGCGCAAGCCAAGGGCCAATTTGGGAGAAACCGCTCATGAAGGTGCTGGTGCCTGTGAAGCGCGTGATCGACTACAACGTGAAGGCCAAGGTGAAGTCCGATGGCTCGGGTGTCGATCTCGCTAACGTCAAGATGTCGATGAACCCCTTCGACGAGATCGCCGTGGAAGAGGCGATCCGGCTGAAGGAAGCGGGCAAGGCCGAGGAAGTCGTGGTCGTTTCCATTGGCGTCAAGCAGGCGCAGGAAACCCTGCGCACGGCGCTCGCGATGGGGGCCGACCGCGCGATCCTCGTGGTGGCTGCCGACGACGTGCACACCGACATCGAGCCGCTGGCGGTGGCCAAGATCCTCAAGGCCGTGGTCGACGAGGAACAGCCCAAGCTCGTCATCGCCGGCAAGCAGGCGATCGACAACGACATGAACGCGACCGGCCAGATGCTGTCGGCGCTCCTCGGCTGGGGTCAGGCGACCTTTGCCTCGGACCTCGATCTCGACGGCGACAGCGCGAAAGTGACCCGCGAAGTCGATGGCGGCCTGCAGACCATCGAGGTCAAGCTGCCCTGCATCGTCACCGCCGACCTGCGCCTCAACGAGCCGCGCTATGCGAGCTTGCCCAACATCATGAAGGCCAAGAAAAAGCCGCTGGATGAGAAGACCGCCGCCGATTACGGCGTCGACGTCAGCCCGCGTCTGGAAATCGTCAAGACCTCCGAGCCGCCGACCCGGTCCGCGGGCATCAAGGTCGAAAGCGTCGATGAGCTTGTGTCGAAACTCAAAGAAGCGGGGGCTATCTGATGGCTGTTCTCCTCCTCGGTGAAGTCAACAATGGCGAACTGTCGCTCGATGCGACCGCAAAGGCCGTGACCGCCGCCAAGTCGCTGGGCGACGTGACCGTGCTCTGCGCCGGGTCGTCCGCCGCTCAAGCCGGTGAAGCCGCCGCCAAGATCGACGGCGTGGCCAAGGTGCTCGTGGCCGAAGGCGACAGCCTCGGTCATCGTCTGGCCGAAGCCACCGCCGATCTGATCGTGTCGCTGGCGGGGGATTATTCCCACATCGTCGCGCCGGCCACGACGGATGCCAAGAACATCTTCCCGCGTGTCGCAGCCCTGCTGGATGTGATGGTGCTGTCGGATGTCTCCGCCGTTGTGGATGCCGATACGTTCGAGCGTCCGGTCTATGCCGGGAACGCCATCCAGACGGTAAAGTCGAAAGATGAAAAGAAGGTTATCACCTTCCGGACCTCGACCTTCGACGCGGCGGGTGACGGCGGTTCGGCGGGCGTGGAAACCATCGACGCGCCGGCGGCCTCGGGCCTGTCGTCCTGGGTCGAGGACAAGGTGGCCGAAAGCGATCGTCCGGAACTGACCTCGGCGGGTATCGTCGTGTCGGGCGGGCGTGGCGTCGGCTCGCAAGAAGACTTCGCGCTGATCGAGAAGCTGGCCGACAAGCTGGGCGCCGCCGTCGGCGCCTCCCGCGCCGCGGTCGATTCGGGCTTTGCCCCGAACGACTGGCAAGTCGGCCAGACCGGCAAGGTCGTGGCGCCGGATCTCTACGTCGCCGTCGGCATCTCGGGCGCGATCCAGCACCTCGCGGGCATGAAGGACTCGAAGATCATCGTCGCGATCAACAAGGACGAAGAAGCCCCGATCTTCCAGGTCGCCGACTACGGCCTCGTGGGCGATCTCTTCACCGTCGTGCCGGAACTCATCGAGAAGCTCTAGGACGGGGTGGGACCCCATTCTGCCGGGACATCACGAAAGGCCCGCCAGTTCGGCGGGCCTTTTGCTTGGTCCTGCTCAGGCGCCTTACAACAGGTTGCGCAGCGCCCGGTTCAGCGCCGAGGCGGCGCGCGCATGGGCCACTGTCCCCAGCATCTCGCGCGCCTGCGCCTCTTCGAACTCGTTGAAGGCAAGGCCCGCGAAGCCCTCCGCGATCTCATCCGGCGACACGATGACCTCGACCACATCCTCGACGAAGGGCGCCACCTCGTCCATCATGGCCCGGTCCACGAAGAGGGGATCCGACCCATGCGACGTGTCCGTCGATGGGATATCCGGGCTGTGCGCGCCCAGCCAGAGCAGCACGACGCGGCTGTCGATCTTGGACACCAGCGTCTTCATCCGGGCGACCCAGGCTTCCTTCAACTCTTGTTCCAACATGGCGAATTTATCCCCGGACGCGTCGCGCAGCGTGGTCAGCAGGTGGCGCGTGAAGTGGAATTCGGTAAAATCCACTTCCCGGTAGATCGTCTTGAGCAGGTTCGATGCGCGCAGGAACCGATCATTGCGGCGGGGGTGCACGGCGTAGAACCGGTTCGACATGTTCTGCGCCCCGGTCACCTGGATGACCGTCGCCTCGGCCTTGGAACAGATCTCCACGACCGTGCGGTCATTGGAAAAGACGTCGATCCCCGCATTGATGCATCCGAGGTTAACCACGGGCATGTCGAGCACGCCCTCGGTCAATTCGGGATAGGGCAGTTCGACGAACTTTCCATACGTTTCCGTCCCGCCCAGCACCGCGACATAGGGCGGTTCCAGCTTGCGTTTCGGTCCCCGGAACAGAAGTTTCGATTTGCCGTATCTGCACGGCATGTAGTCAACGGCAGCGACGCCGAGGTTTTCATAGGCCATTCCGCCCACTCCATTTCATTCACCCGGCGTCGAGACTGCGCACAAAGGATTGCCAAATCCCTAAGTCGAGACACGACCGTTCATATCCGGGCGACATTTCAAACCGGCTGGTTAACGGGTTCGGCCCTTGCGGCGACGCAAGCGGGGGGCCTATTGTCACCGGGACCAACATGAGGTGACACATGACGATCGAGAAAGTGGGCGTTGTCGGCGCGGGCCAGATGGGCAACGGGATTGCGCATGTGCTGGCGCTCGCGGGATACGAGGTGCTCCTCACCGACGTGAACCAGGACGCGCTCACCGCCGCCATCGCGATCATCGACAAGAACCTCGAACGGCAGGTATCACGCGAAAAGATCACCGCCGAGGAAAAGTCCGAGGCGATGGCGCGGATCGGGACGACCCTCACGCTCACCGACCTTGGCCCCACCGATCTGATCATCGAGGCGGCGACCGAACGTGAGACCGTGAAACAGGCGATCTTCGAAGACCTGATCCCGCATCTCAAGCCGCACACGATCCTGACCTCGAACACTTCTTCGATCTCGATCACCCGGCTCGCCTCGCGCACCGACCGACCGGAGAAATTCATGGGATTTCACTTCATGAATCCCGTGCCCGTCATGCAACTCGTGGAGCTGATCCGTGGAATCGCCACGGACCAGCCGACTTATGACGCCTGTTTCGAGGTGGTGAAACGCATCGGCAAGACGGCGGCGAGTGCCGAGGATTTCCCGGCCTTCATCGTAAACCGCATCCTGATGCCCATGATCAACGAAGCGGTCTATACGCTCTACGAGGGAGTCGGATCGGTGAAGTCCATCGACGAATCCATGAAGCTCGGGGCCAACCACCCGATGGGGCCGCTGGAACTGGCCGATTTCATCGGTCTGGACACCTGCCTCGCCATCATGAACGTGCTCCATGACGGGCTGGCGGATACCAAGTATCGGCCCTGCCCGCTGCTCACGAAATATGTCGAGGCCGGCTGGCTCGGGCGCAAGACCGGACGCGGGTTTTACGATTACCGGGGCGAGACGCCGGTTCCGACCCGCTAGGGGTCAGACCACCCGTTTCAGTCCTTCAGCGCCAGCGTATGGTCGCGCAGCCAGCTGATGAAGCCGCGCGGGTCGCTGGTCAGCCGTTCCTTCTGCGCGTCGGTCAGCGGCGCGCCGATTGTCGGGCTATGCACCATGTTGCAGGCGCGCACGATCTCGTGGATGAGCAGGCCCTGCCGCAGGGTCGCGGATACCTTGTTCGCGATGTTGTAGGCGCGCGTGTTGTGGCCGTGGAAATGGATCGGCACGACCTCGGCCCCGGAGCGACGGATGAGCTGGGCAGTGAATAGGTTCCACTCGGCCTCTTCGGGCTTGCCGAACCAGGTCTTCGATGTCGCGACCACACCCGAGGGGAAGACGGCAATCACGCCACCGGACTTGAGCCTGTCCATGGCAAGCTTGCGCATCTCGACGCCCTTTTCCTGCGCTTCCGGGTCGTGCGGAAAGGGCACCGGGATCAGGAACGAGCTCGCCACCTCGTCAAGCCCGGTCAGGACCGAGCGCGTGAGGATCTGGAAATCGGGCCGAACGCGGGCGATGAGTTCCGCCATGATCATCCCGTCGACCAGTCCATGCGTATGGTTGGCGACCACGACCACCGGCCCGGTCTTGGGGATATTGGCGAACTGCGCTTCGGGAGTGCGGATCTCGATCCCCATGGCCTGAAGCGCGCCGGCCCAGAAATCAATGCCCGTGGGCGCCCCCAGCCGCTCGAACTTCTTGATCATGCCGAAGATCTGGAGCTTGCCCGTCAGCATCTCCATGAAGCGGATCAGATGTTCCTGAAACTTGTTGTCGAACGTGTTGGCGTAGGTCAGATCCCGTTTGGAATAGGTGTGGTTCCCTGCCGGCCGTTCCGGCGTATGCGCCACCTCGACCGTCTTGCCGGTCCGGGCCGCCCGATTACGGGCCGCGACACCGGTGCCGGGTGCGATGGGTTTGACCGATTGTTCCAAAAGGGATGCCCCTTGTTGTTTCGACTCTCGTGGCACTCTGTTCTACATGCCTTCGCCGAACTTGTCAGCAACCAGCGCATCCAGAGCGGATATGAGCGCCTCTGCCTCCGGGCCCGAGGTTTCCACCTCGATTTCGCTCCCTCGGCTGGCCGCGAGCATGAGCAGCCCCATGATCGAGTCGCCTTCGGCTTCCATACCATCCTTAGACACGCGCGCACGGGCGTCATGGTTTTCCACGACCTCGACAAATTTTGCGCTGGCCCGCGCATGCAGGCCTTTTTCGTTCACGATTTTCATCTTCCGAGCGAGCGAGGTGGTCATGCGCGCAGTCTCCTACCCTGTCCCTCAGGACGCAGCACCGTCTATGGCGTCGATATACTTGCGCCCGGCGGCCAAGGCAGCGCGGGTCGCATCTTCGACCGTGCCATGGCGGGTTTTCGCCAGTTTGACAAGCATGGGCAGGTTGGCACCGTACAGGATCTTGCGGTTCTTCCCGGTGCAGGCAGGCAACGACAGGTTCGAGGGCGAGCCGCCGAACATGTCCACCACAACGATCACACCATCGCCATTGTCGACCGCATCTGCGGCCGCCATGATTTCGTCCCGCTTCGTCGTTCTGTCACAATCAGCCGCTATACGGATCGCGCGCACGCCATCCATCTTGCCGACGACATGCTCGACGGCAGACAGATATTCGCTGGCTAATCCGCCATGCGCTACGATCACGATTCCGATCACGCGCTCAATCCTCGACGTCTGGACCCTGCCCTATACACCACTGCCTCCCGGCGTGCTTTTTGTGCTTGCACCCTGGCGTTCGAGCTCCCGGTGCCTAATTGACACTTGCATACCCTTGTCCGCAAGGGCCTTGGCCATAGTTTCCGCAAGGGTAACCGAACGGTGACGGCCACCGGTGCAGCCAAAGCCGATCGAGAGATGCGATTTTCCTTCATCAGCATAGGCTGGCAGCAGGAACGTGATCAGATCGAGGGTCTTTTCGAAGAAGGCCGGATAGCGGTCGTCCGCCCGCACGTAGTCCTGAACGTCGTCCGACAAGCCGGTAAGACCGCGCAGCCGGTCGTCCCAATGGGGGTTGCGCAGGAACCTTACGTCAAACGCAAGATCGAGCCCCCTTGGCAGCCCGCGTTTGTAGGAAAAGCTCTGAAGCGAGACGGACAGATCCGCGCCGCCACCGGCGAATAGCGCCTGAACCTCGGCCTTGAGGTCGTGGGGCGATAACTCGGAGGTGTCGAGCAGCGCATCGGCGCGCGCCTTGATCGGTGCGAGCAGGTCGATCTCGCGCACGATCCCCGCCTCGGGCGTCTCGTTCGGGGCGAGCGGATGGCGGCGGCGCGTCTCGGAGTAGCGGTTGGCCAGCACATCGGGCCGGCAATCGAGGTAGAGCACCTCGGCCCGGTCCATCCGGCTTTCTTCGACGCCGTCGATCAGGTCGAGCACAGCATGGGTCGAGAAATCCCGGTTGCGCACGTCGATCCCCAGGGCGAGGGGCATGTCATGGGTATCGGCGAGAAGCCGCGGGATCAGCGAAAGGGGCAGGTTGTCGATCACCTCGAACCCCACATCCTCGAGTGCGCGGATCGCCGTCGTGCGCCCCGCACCCGACGGGCCGGTGACGAGGACGAGACGCTGCGTGCCATCCGGCGTGTGGCTTGGGCGACCGCTCGCAAAGCGCTGCGGCCCGTTTCCATCATGCTCGCCGTTCATGCCACGCGGCCTCCGATCATCAGGGCCCAGATGGCGGCGGGGAAGGCAGGATTGTCAACCCGATGCAGGCAAGGAACGGTGTGGTGTCCGATCTGCGCGGTCCGCAGGGGCGGCAGTCGCTCAGTCTCGGCCAGGTCCATCTCGACGACCAGTGTCAGCGGCGCCCGGCCCAGGTGGGGCACCCGGATCAGCCCGACGCCCCGCGCTTCGATCACCCCCTGCATCCTGCCCGGCGAGGACAGGATCGGCAGGTCCTCGGCCCCGGTCACGACTTCGGTGATGTCATCGGAGACGAGCCGCGCGCCGCGGGCGATGAGGTCGAGCGCGAGGCTCGATTTGCCGGACCCCGACGCCCCGCGGATCAGGAGACCCCGCTTCTCGACGGCCACCGAACTCGCATGAAACCTCAGCGCTCCGGTTGCCTCCCGGCTCAAGTCGGCAGACCCACCACGAAACGCGCGCCCAGCGGTTCCGAGGTGATGTCGGCATCGGTCGGGCGGATGTTCTCGGCCCAGATCACGCCGCCATGCGCCTCGACGATCTGCTTGGAGATTGCGAGCCCGAGGCCGGAGTTGTTGCCGAACTGGCCCTCGGGGCGTTCGGAATAGAAGCGGTTGAAGATCTTGGTCAGCGCCTCTTCAGGAATGCCCGGCCCGGTGTCCTCGACCACGACCAGCACCCGGTTGTCGCGGTGCCGTGCCCAGACCCGGATCGCATCGCCTTCTTCGCAGAAGGACAGGGCGTTGGTGATGAGGTTTACGAACACCTGCGCCAGCCGCGCTTCGAGCCCCGCGATCACGATGGGATCGGCGGGAAGGTCCGAGATGAAGTCGACGCCCTTGGTCTGCGCCTCGCCGCCCAGATATTCGGTCAGGTTGCGGATCATCTTGAGAAGGTCGAAGCTCTCCTCCTCTTCCTTCACCAGTTCCGAATCCAGACGGCTCGCGTTCGAGATATCGCTGACCAGACGGTCCAGACGCCGCACGTCATGGTCGATCACGTCGAGCAGGCGTTCGCGCTGTTCGTCCTTTTTCGCAACGCGCAGCGTGCCCACCGCAGAGCGGAGCGAAGCGAGCGGGTTCTTGATCTCATGCGCCACGTCGGCGGCGAATTGTTCGTTCGCGTCGATCCGGTCGTAGAGTGCGGCCACCATTCCGCGCAGCGCCTTGGACAGCCGCCCGATCTCGTCGGGACGGCCCGAAAGGTCAGGGATACGCACCCGGCCCGCGTTCACGTGGCCATGATTGCGGTCGCGCCCGATCTCGGCGGCGGCGGCCAGATCCGCGAGCGGATTGGCGATGGTCGAGGCCAGCACGAGCGACAGGCCGATGGAGACGAGGATGGCGATGACGAACATCTGGAGCACCTGCTCGCGCTCGGCCCGCACAAGCGCGTCCAACTCGCCCCCGACCGACGTCAGCGCGACCGCGCCCTGCACCACCCCGTCGATGGTTATCGGCGTGACCACGGTGAATCGTGTGGCGCCGCTGGTGTCCTGCCCGCCCGCGATCCGCGTGTTGCCCTCGTAGACATCCGGCAGAAGCTCTTGGGCGAGCGCGACATTGTCGACTGGCAACGGGGGCTCGTTCGACTGCGCCGCGATGAGTCCCGCGACGCCTTCCCAGATGTTGGAGAGGAAATCGGTGATGATGGTAGACCGGTCGTCGCCCTTCAGCCCCAGCACCTCGGGCTGCGCGCTTTGCAGCCCCTCGTTCGTGCCGAGCACATTGCCCTCGGCGTCGAAGATCGTGACCGCGCCGCCGTCGCGGATGCTGGTCTCGGCCAGCACGGCACGCACCAGGTCCGGCGTCAGGCCCGGCGCGATCGCGCTGGGGGCCACCGGTTCCTCGGCCAGGTCGGGCTGCGGCACCTGCGTCGCGGGCGGCCGCCCGTCCACAGTCTGCTGCACCACGAAGACCTGCGCGACCAGTTCCGCGGTCGCCACCATGGCCCGTTCGCGCTGCGCGACAAGACTGTCGCGCACCGGGTTGAGGTAAAGCACCCCGGCGACCAGAACCACGAGGCCCAGCAGGTTGAAGGTGATGATCTTGCGCGCCAGCGGGGACCGGTTGATCGCGATCTTCCGCCGCGACCGCCGGTCCATCAAAGCCCCATCGGCCCCGGACTGGGGGTCAACCCAGTCTTCGCCCAGCACCACATCGGCGCCGTCATGGCTCCCTTGCGTATCGCGCACCAAGGTTTCTCCTACAAACGCGCGGCCAGCTTATTCTTCGTTATAACGGTAGCCGATGCCGTAAAGCGTCTCAATTGCCGAGAATTCGTCGTCCACCGTCCGCATCTTCTTGCGCAGCCGCTTGATGTGGCTGTCGATAGTCCGGTCGTCCACGTAGACCTGATCGTCATAGGCCACGTCCATGAGCTGGTCCCGCGACTTGACGAAGCCGGGACGCTGCGCCAGCGCCTGAAGCAGCAGGAACTCGGTCACAGTGAGCGACACGTCGCGTCCCTTCCACGTCACCGCGTGACGCAACGGGTCCATGGTCAGCTGCCCGCGCTGCATGACCTTGTTTTCCTCGGTGTCGGGCATGACCACACCTTCGAGCGCCTCCTGCCGGCGCAGAAGCGCGCGGATGCGTTCGACCAGAAGGCGCTGGGAAAACGGTTTCTTCACGTAGTCGTCCGCGCCCATGCGCAGCCCGAGCACCTCGTCGATCTCGTCGTCCTTCGAGGTGAGGAAGATCACCGGCATGTTGGTCTTCTGGCGCACCCGCTGGAGAAGGTCCATGCCGTCCATGCGGGGCATCTTGATGTCGAAAACGGCCATGTCGGGCAGCTTCTTGTTAAAGGCATCCAGGGCCTGCTGTCCGTCGTTATAAGTTTCGACCTCGAAACCCTCGGCCTCCAAAGTCATCGAAACCGACGTCAGGATATTCCTGTCGTCGTCAACCAGTGCAATCCTCGACATAAAGAGGGATCCTTGTGCTGCTCGTTTTCTGCCAATTTTTTTGCACTCATAGAATCCAATTCCTGCTCAGGAATCAATAACCAAGTGCGAATCGGCACCACCAGTGAGTCCATTAGGCACCACTAAGTGTTAAATTTGACCTGATTGCGGCCCGGCCCCTCTGCTGCCCCCGTCAGTTTGCGCAAACAGACAAATTGCTATCGCTAACGCGACAATGCGCCCTGTTCAGTTACAAAAACGACATGGTATAGGAGCGCACGCTTTGCCCGATGGGCAAGGGCGAGTCCCGGTGTTTCCGCTGGCCAGGAGTGTCCAAGGGGGCCGGTCCAGCGAAACGGGGCGTCTATGGAAACATCTGGCCGGGCAGACCCGGCGCGAGGAGCACAGCGATGACCATCGGACGGGTGAACCCTTCTTACCGTTTGGAAGAACAAGGCATCACGGGACTTGGCAACGTCTTCTACAACCTCATCGAGCCGGCGCTGATCGAAGAAGCACTGAAGCGCGGCGAGGGTCACCTGGGCAAGGGCGGCACCATGCTCGTCTCGACCGGCAAGCACACCGGGCGCTCGCCCAAGGACAAGTTCGTCGTCGAAACCGACAACGTGAAGGACTCGATCTGGTGGGACAACAATCCGCCGATGGACCCCGCGAAATTCGACGTGCTCTATGCCGACATGATCGAACACATGAAGGGCCGCGACTATTTCGTGCAGGACCTCTTCGGTGGTGCCGATCCGGCCAACCGTCTCGACGTGCGCCTCGTGACCGAGCTGGCCTGGCACAGCCTTTTCATCCGTCACATGCTGCGCCGCCCCGAGCGGTCGGAGCTCGACGAATTCGTGCCCGAGTTCACTATCATCAACTGCCCGTCGTTCAAAGCCGACGCCGCGAAACACGGCTGCCGGTCGGAAACGGTGATCGCGCTCAACTTCGAGAAGAAGATCATCCTCATCGGCGGCACCGAATACGCGGGCGAGAACAAGAAATCGGTCTTCACGCTCCTGAACTACATCCTGCCGGAACGGGGCATCATGCCGATGCATTGCTCGGCCAACCATGCGCCGGGCAACCCTGTCGATACCGCGATCTTCTTCGGCCTGTCGGGCACCGGCAAGACCACGCTTTCGGCCGATCCGTCGCGCGTTCTCATCGGTGACGACGAGCACGGCTGGTCGGACCGCGGCACCTTCAACTTCGAAGGTGGCTGCTACGCGAAAACGATCAACCTCTCGGCCGAAGCCGAACCCGAGATCTACAACACCTGTTCGATGTTCGGCACCGTGATCGAGAACATGGTCTACGACGAAGACACCAAGGAACTGGACTTCGAAGACAACTCGATCACCGACAACATGCGCTGCGCCTATCCGCTGGAATACATTTCCAACGCTTCGACGTCTTCGCTGGGCGGTCATCCGAAGAACATCATCATGCTCACATGCGACGCCTATGGCGTTCTGCCGCCGATTGCGCGGCTGACGCCCGCGCAGGCCATGTATCACTTCCTCTCGGGCTTCACGTCCAAGACTCCGGGCACCGAGGTCGGCGTGACCGAGCCGATCCCGACCTTCTCGACCTGCTTCGGCGCGCCCTTCATGCCGCGTCGTCCCGAGGAATACGGCAAGCTCCTGCAGGGCAAGATCGCCAAGCACGGCGCGACCTGCTGGCTCGTGAACACCGGCTGGACCGGCGGCGCCTATGGCACCGGCTCGCGGATGCCGATCAAGGCGACGCGCGCGCTCCTAGCCGCAGCCCTCGACGGCTCGCTCTCGGACGTGGAGTTCCGCAAGGATGCGAACTTCGGCTTCGAGGTTCCGGTGCAAGTGGACGGCGTGGCCGAAGTCCTGCTCGACCCGCGCCGCACCTGGGACGACAAGTCGGCCTATGACGCGCAGGCCGAAAAGCTCGTGCAGATGTTCGCCAAGAACTTCGAGAAGTACGAAGCCTATATCGACGACGACGTGCGTGCCGCCGCGATCGGCTGAGGCCTCACGACAAACTGACCCGCAACGCCCCGCCCATCCGGCGGGGCGTTCGCTTTTTGGGGGTGACAGGCACCCGGTGAATGGGGAAGGTCGAAACAACCCAAAGGCCGTTTCATGTATCTCTTCCGCACGCTTGCAATCGCACTTCTGCCCTTCCCCGCCCTCGCCGCAGACTTCGTGACGCCGCCCCTCGTCCTCGAAGACTTCGGCATCTTCTGCCCCCGCGAAACCTCCGGCACGCGCGAAGCACCGGGAACCGAACGCGGCTTCATCGAACTGATCGAGGGCGAGGTGCACCCGGATTTCTCGGGCAACGTGGTTCCCGGCACGCTGGGCATCGGCTTTGGCATCCGCTTCATGCTGGAACCCGGTCAGGGCGAACGGGTGGTGGACGTGGTGACGACGCATCCGCCCATGGGGCCGCGCGGCACGACCGAGGAACGCTACGACAGCCTCGTGAACGACTTCTCCGCCTCGATCTCGCTCTTCACCTTCGACGATCCCTACGAGGTGGTGCTGGGAGAATGGTCCTTCGCGGTCGAGATGGACGGGGTCGAGGTCCTGCGCAAGACCTTCACCGTTGTGCCCGAGGGCGACACGCTCGTCTCGCCCAGCCTCTGCAAGGGTCCCGCGATGATGATGTGATCAGGCGAAAAGGCCGCGCCGGATCAGGTTCATCCCGGCGATCACCAGAACGAAGAGCATCGCGCGCCGGAACGTCGACTGCGGCATCCGGTCGTGGACGAGATAACCGATCCCCATTCCGGCGAGCACCGGGATCACCGCCGCGGCGGACAGCGGGATCGTCTGGGCATCGAGCACGCCTGAACGCAGATGCGCGAGCAAGAGCGCCACCGATCCGACACCGTAGATCACGCCCTGCACCCGCATGGCCTCGGCCTTGGGCGCGTCGATGGCGGTCAGATACATGACCGTCGGCGGCCCCCAGATCCCCGACACGCCCCCGATCAGCCCCGCAATACCGCCGATGATCGTCTCGTCGCGCACCCGCGTCTCTGGCCTGAGCCGAAGGTCCAGACCGACAAGCTGCACGATGCCGAAGATCACCAGCGGACCACCTATCAATAGAAACAGCAGCTCTTGCGGGATGAGTGTCACCACCTGCGCCGAGAGCGCAATGAAGATCACGACCATGGCGAGGTAAAGTCGGAACCGCCCCGCTGACGCCAGCGCCGCCCGCCAGCCCTGCCGCAGGGATTGCCAGACGTTCGACGTAAAGGTGGGCAGGATCAGGACGGCGAGTGCGAGTTCCGCGGGCAGAAAGCTGCCCAGCCCCGAGATCGTGATCATCGGAAGCGCAAAGCCCACCGCCCCTTTGACGAAGCCGGCAAAGACCATCACCGCGCAGCCGGTAACGAGCATCCAGAGCGGCAAATCGGAAAAGAGCGACAGGTCCATGCCCTTCCCTACCCCCGCCGCGAGAGCGATGCAGCCCGAATCTCGCATATCGGGCGGGACATTTTCGTGCGCATGTTGCCGCAACTGCGAATTAATATTGCGCTGCACCTGCAAAATACCTATCACTCTCGGGACCGATTCATGCCCGATCAAGGAGTCCGACATGCCCAAGGATGCCGCCATGACCCAGCCGCTGCTCGACGACCTGCTGACGAAGACGGGGGCGACGATAGCCCCTGCCGAGCATCTGCTTGAGACGGCAATCGCCCGTGTGCGCGAGACGGTGACCGAGGACGGACGGGTGAGCGCGGCGCTCCTCGAGCTTCACCAGACCGCCGCCCACGGCTTGTCCTGGCTCGCCACCTATGTGGAAAGCCTGCGCCAGATGCAGAAATGGGCCGAGAAACTGGTGGACGAGGGCCGTCTGGGCGAGATGGAGCGCCTGATCCTCCAGATCGCCTTTGGGGAATACATCCTCCAGATAGCGGGCGGCATCCCGATGTCGCAGAACGAGATTGTGCGGCCCGCCGATATGTTTCTGACCGCGCACGACCTTGGCGATCTGATCGACGCCGCCGCTCCGATCACGGCAGAGGGCAACACGACGGCCGCCCGGATGCGGCTGGTCGAGCTGATGCAGGACAACGCGGGGCATTCGACCTTTGGCGCGAGTGGGCTCGACGAAGAGCTCGAGATGATCCGCGACCAGTTCCGCCGCTATGCCGACGAGAACGTGGTGCCCTTCGCGCATGAGTGGCACCTCAAGGACGAGCTGATCCCGATGTCCGTGCTCGAAGAGC
>LUOO01000102.1 GCA_001626765.1 Maritimibacter sp. REDSEA-S28_B5 | reverse complement strand
GCGTCGGCAAGGGCTGTGGGCAAAGTGGTATCGAGATTTTCGGGCCGGGCGCGTGGGCGCGATTGGGCCAGTTCGGCCAACGTCTGGCCGCCCAACTGCGCGCGCTCGTTCAATTCGGCGAGGTTCTCGGGACGGGTCCTGGGCCGAACGTCGGCCAAACCCGGTGTCGGATCGGCGGTGGTGGCGGGATCCAGGGCGGCGTCGTCCTGGGGCAGCTCGGTCACAAGCCCCTCGGGACGTGCGGGCGGCACCACGGGCGGACGCCCTTGAACGACGAAGGCGCCCGTCGGAGTGACGGCGCCCTCGGGGGTCGGAACGACGAGACCGTCATCGCCAAGGTCAAAGGTGGTTCCCGGTGGTGGCGGCGGCGCGGATGTGACCGGCGGCGGCGCCTCCGATGATGCCGCTTCCGGCAGAGACAGCGCATCGGCTCCGGAAATCGCCGGGTCGATCGAGGCGATATAGACATCCTCGGACGGCGTCGTGGTCGGTCCGGTCAGCGGATCGGGTGCGCGTTGCCAGACCCCGGTTGCCGCATATCGCGCCTCGGCCGCTTCGGGCGAGAGCACGGCGGCGGTGTCGGTTGGCGGCGCGGTCGGGGCATCCTCGGGCTGGTCTGGCGAGGGCACATCGGTCACCGGCTCGGCGCTGTCCTCCGGGCTCTCGGCCACCGGGGTATAGGCGGGGTCCGGATTGAAGAGCGCGACCTCGTCGTCGGAGGTCAGGGTCGACCAGATCGCCGCGATGGCCATGAGAAGGACCAGGATGAGCGTAAGGATGAGGCCCATATACCGAGGCTTGCCACGCGTCGGTGCAGACTTGCGCGCGCCGAAGACGGTCATCGCCTCGGCCTCTTTCGTGCTTGGCAAAAGCCTCGGGCAGCGGCGCGATGACACCGGGCAGCACGCGCTTGGCAGGCGGAGCGTCGGTCGCCGGGGACGCGGGCTTGGCCGCCTGTGCCTCGCTCGCGGACTTGGCGGTCGCCTCTTTGGGTTTGCGGTTGAACCAGCCCTTTTTCTCGGGTTCCAGGGCCTCGCCCGGGGTGTGACTCAAGGCGCGTGCCATGGCCAGGCGGCGTTGCTCGGCCTCGCCGGACAGGCGCGGAAGGGGCGCGAGGTCGTCGATCACCTGCTTGGGGGCGGGCGCCGTTTTGGCCTCGGGTTCCGGTGCTTCAGATTGGGACGGGGGTGCGGACACGGCGCTTGCGGTTGGCGTTGCGTCGGTCGTCGGCGTCTCGGCCGCCGGTGCGCCACGGCGAGAGGCGAAAGAGGGAGCCGGGGTTTCGTCCGCGCCATTCGAGGGGCCGGATGGCGTATTCGGCGCGCCATCGCGGGTAGACGTCGGAGCGGTGCCGGACACCGGGACCGGTGCCTTGGGGCCAGAGGTGTTGCGCAGAGGCGGGGTGGTGCCGACGGCGGGCTTAGACGGCGCGCGCAGGGGCGGGCCTGCCGCGAGCCGTTCATCCGCCGTGGGTGGGAAGGGGGAGAGCGTCGGCGGAGCGACGGACGGCGTCGCGCGCCGGGCCGCCGGGTCGCGCCGCGCGGCGGGTTTCGCCGGTGCCTCGGCTGCGGGCTTTGCCTCTGGCAGCGAATCCGCCTCGGCCGCTTCGGAGGTCGAGATCGACGCGGCTTCCACGTCGCGGGGCGGCGTGCGGTCGGGGGCCGTGCCCTGATCCGTGTCGTCAGCCGTGTTCGATGTGGCATCGGACGCGGAAGCTGTGTCCGGGCGCCGCCATGTCAGACGGTCCGAGGCCGCTGGCACATCGTCCTCGCGCGGCAATCCTGCCTCGGCCACTCCGGCGCGCACCGGGGGCGGGCCGGGAACGGGATCGGGCGCGTTGGCCGGTTTCTCGGCGCTCTCTTTGGTCGGGGCTGGTTCCTCGGCAGGAAGCGAGGGGAAGGGGTCGAGCGTGGTTGACCGGGCGGAGGGTTCTGACTGCGCCTTGGCTTGTGGTGTCGGGGTCCCGGTGGCACTTTCACTCGCCGCAACGTAGGGCTTGGGGTTGCGCGGCACCGGGGCAGCATCAGGCTGGACGCGCGCACCGGACAGGATGCGCGACGCGGCGCGGGTCTGGCCGAAGAAGGGCTCGCCCGAGAAGGTGCCGGTTTCGGGCCGGGCCACGAAGCTGACCGGGTTGAACCCGAACTGGTCGGCGAACCCCTCGGCCTCGTCCATCGTTTCGCGGGCGAGCACGGCGACCCGTGCCGTCTGCCCCTCGATCCGCCAGTCGAAGACGAGGTCGCGCACGTCGTACGGAGTCAGTCCCTCGAGT
The DNA here is from genome assembly GCA_001626765.1 of Maritimibacter sp. REDSEA-S28_B5. GTDB lineage: Bacteria > Pseudomonadota > Alphaproteobacteria > Rhodobacterales > Rhodobacteraceae > Maritimibacter. Next base: position 76,665 of record LUOO01000102.1, on the reverse strand, counting down.
CCCGACCTGATCTGGACCTCACGTTCCGCGTCGTCCGCACCGGGCGTGTCGAGCGTGGTGTAGAGGATCTGCGAGTTGGGGATCACGAGTTTCGACGAGATCGTGCCGACAGCCGCTTCGGCCACCTGCCGCAGGTCGGCCAGATGGTTCATCATGTCGGGATCGTCGAGCGCAACTTCTCCGAGCGACTTCCAGCCCGAGGAGTCACGGATCAGAAGGCGGATGCCGTCGTGAGAGAGATCAAGCGCGCAATTCGGCTTCATTGGTGATGGGTGCCCGAAACATTTCCACGTCAAAAACCGGGACAAGTCCCGGAAGTTTCTGGGAAACTATCGCAGGCGCGGGGCCAAGGAAAGGGAAACGGCAGTCGAAAGGGGAGAATAGGTGCCACTTTCGCCCCGAAGCGCGGCTTTTCGCCGAAAGAGGCCACCTGTCAGCGGCAAGTCCCGCCCGCACTTTGGTTTTCGGGGGAATCGCGGTTTCGGGCTTGACCCGGTCGACGACCAGATCGCGACCCTTAACCAAGCCTTGCGGGGCGGTGCGCCCGCTTCCGCCTCTGCTTGCCGGAAGTGGGCAGTCTGGCAGTCGGGCCGGCGGACCCGATGGGTTCGCAGGGCCACGCGCAAGGAATGAGGCGAACGATGACCCACGACACGCAGCAACCGACCAATCCCGGCGACACCCCGGCGGACGTGGATTTCCACGTGATGACCGTGGCGCATTTCTTCCGCGTTCTCAAAGCGGTAAACGACGCGCTCGCGGGGTTTGAGACTGGAGAGGACGCGACGGGCAAGGATCTGCGGCAGACGACGTCGGAGCTTCGCAAGACCTACCAGATGGTGGCGGAAGAGCGATCCCGGCTCGAAAGCGTGTCCGCGCGAACGCGCGGCGCGCATGTGCGCGAAGAGGTGTTCGATGCCGACGACATCCGCCAGAGGCTTGCAGATCGCATCGCTCGTCTCGATGACAAGGGCACAGAGGAGGACGTTCCTTGACGCTCTGAGCGAGACGGAATTGCGTTTTCTTCCCTACCTGTTCGAGCTTTGGGCGCTGCCACACCAGCGCCCGCCCGAAGGCGACTGGCGCACCTGGGTCATTCTGGGTGGACGGGGCGCGGGCAAGACGCGGGCCGGATCGGAATGGGTCCGGTCCGAAGTCGAGGGATCGACCCCGCTCGCGGCGGGGCGGTCGTCCTGCCTCGCGCTGGTCGGCGAGACCTTTGATCAGGTGCGCGAAGTGATGGTCTTTGGCGACAGCGGTATCCTCGCCTGTTCGCCGCCGGATCGACGCCCGGTCTGGGAGGCGACGAAACGCAAACTGGTCTGGCCCAACGGCGCGGCGGCGACGGCGTTTTCCGCTTCGGAACCCGAGAACCTGCGCGGGCCGCAATTCGATGCGGCCTGGGCCGATGAGCTGGGCAAGTGGTCGCGGGCACAGGATGCCTGGAACATGCTTCAGTTCGCCTTGCGGCTCGGGCGGCACCCGCGGCAGGTGGTGACGACGACGCCCCGCGATCAGGAGACGCTGCGCGACCTTCTGGAGCGCCGTTCGACGGTCGTGACCCATGGCTCGACCCAAGCCAACCGCGCGAACCTCGCCGACAGTTTCATCGAGGAGATCGAAACGCTCTTCGCCGGCACCAATCTTGGTCGGCAGGAGATCGACGGGATCATGTCGATGGACGAAGAGGGCGCGCTATGGACACATGGCCAGCTGGAAGCCGGGCGGCTTTCCGAGATGCCCGCCGTCGACCGCATCGTTGTCGCCGTGGATCCGCCCGTGACCGGGCACAAGGGATCTGATGACTGCGGAATCATCGTTGCCGGGGCGAGGACGAGCGGGCCGCCGGACACCTGGCGGGCAGTGGTGATGGCGGACGAAAGCCTGAGTGCCGCGAAGCCCACCCAATGGGCCGCCGCCGCCATCGTCGCGATGGAGCGTCATGGTGCCCATCGGCTTGTCGCCGAAGTGAACCAAGGCGGAGACCTCGTGGAAAGCGTCGTGCGTCAGCTCGATCCGCTGGTGTCCTACCGGGCGGTGCGGGCGAGCGCATCCAAGGCCGCGCGCGCCGAGCCGGTCGCCGCGCTTTACGAACAGGGCCGCGTCGCGCACCTGCGTCACCTCGGGACGCTGGAAGACCAGATGTGCCGGATGACGACGCGAGGATATCTGGGAAAGGGCAGTCCGGACCGTGTCGATGCGCTGGTCTGGGCGCTCACCGACCTGATGATCGAGCCCGGCAAGCATTTCCGCAACCCGAAGGTGCGAACGGTGGGATAAATCATTTTCTCGCCCCGACGGGCAGGGTGCTGACATGGACGCGAGGGACGATGCCTTGGCGGCGTCCATCGAGAAACAGGCGCGTCTCTCCCGATGGGATGGGACGGCAAGTCCCTGACAGAACGGAACAATCAATCGCTCTGCGTGGGGATACCGGCGGAGCGGCGGACGAGATTTGCCCCGGCTTGCGGGGCAGCAGCCACGACCGTCCCAAGCGGACGAGGGTCAGTCAAAGGAGCGCGCATGGCGGTGTTTGATTTCCTGAAACGGGCGGAAGCGGCGCCGGTGCGCGAGGTGAAGGCCTCGGCCAGCGGCCCGGTGATCGCCTATTCCGGTTCCGGCCGCGTCGTCTGGGGCCCGCGGGACACCGTGAACCTGACCCGCAACGGCTTTGTCGCGAACCCGGTGGGGTTCCGCGCCGTCAAGCTCATTTCCGAGGCCGCCGCGGCGCTACCGCTGGTCTTGCAGGATGCCACCACGCGCTATGACGCGCATCCGGTGATGGACCTCATCACTCGGCCCAATCCCATGCAGGGGCGCGCGGAACTGCTCGAGGCGCTTTTCGGCCAGATCCTTCTGTCCGGCGACGGTTATGTCGAGGCGGTGGGGGGAGACCACGGCGCACCCCTGGAACTGCATGTGCTGCGCTCGGACCGGATGGCACTGGTGCCGGGCGCGGATGGCTGGCCGGTGGCCTATGACTACACAGTGGGCGCGCGCAAGCACCGGTTCCACGTGGGCGAGGGGCCGTCGCCGGTCTGTCATATCCGGACGTTTCACCCCCAGGACGACCACTATGGTCTCTCGCCCATGCAGTCCGCTGCGCAGGCGCTCGACGTTCACAACTCGGCCTCGGCCTGGTCCAAGGCGCTGCTCGACAATGCTGCGCGACCTTCGGGCGCCATCGTCTACACCGGCGGCGAGGGGCAGGGGATGCTGTCTCCCGATCAATACGATCGGCTCGTGAACGAGATGGAGGCACATCACGTGGGGGCGCGCAACGCCGGGCGTCCGATGCTGCTCGAGGGCGGGCTTGACTGGAAACCGATGGGCTTCTCGCCCTCGGACATGGAATTCCAGAAGACCAAGGAGGCCGCAGCGCGCGAGATCGCGACCGCCTTTGGTGTTCCTCCCATGATGCTGGGGATCCCCGGTGATGCGACCTACGCGAATTACCAGGAGGCGAACCGCGCCTTCTATCGCCTCACCGTCCTGCCGCTCGCGACCAAGGTTGCCGCCGCGCTGGGTCACTGGCTGTCGGCCTTTGTCGAAGAGACGGTGACGCTCAAGCCCGACCTCGATCAGGTGCCGGCGCTCGCCGCCGAACGCGACGCGCAGTGGGCGCGGATCGCGGCGGCGGATTTCCTCACGCAGGCGGAGAAACGGGCCTTGCTCGGCCTGCCGCCGCTCGATGTCACCGGGGAAGAGGAGACGGGCGATGCCTGATTACCATACCGATCATGTGCCGCCAGCTTCGCGCGGGGGCTTTCATGCCGAAGCCTTTGGGCTGGAACACAAGTTCGTGGCGCTGGGCAAGACCTGCGAGGTCGAGGGTGGCGTCGCCATCGAGGGCTATGCGAGTTTCTTCGGCGAGGCCGACCGGGGCGGCGACATCGTCGAGGCCGGGGCCTATGCCGCGTCGCTCGCCGAGGTCGCGAGGCGCGGCAATCAGGTCAAGATGCTCTGGCAACACGACCCGGCCCAGCCCATTGGCGTCTGGGACGAGGTGCGCGAGGACAAGCGAGGCCTCTTCGTCAAGGGGCGCATCCTCACCGACATCGCGAAGGGGCGCGAGGCGGCGCGGCTGATCGAGGCGGGAGCCATCGACGGGCTGTCCATCGGCTACCGCACCGTGCGGGCAACAAAGAACGACCGGGGCCAGCGGCTCCTCAAGGAACTGGAGCTTTGGGAGGTGTCGCTCGTGACCTTTCCCATGCTGCCCAGTGCGCGGATCGGGGCCAAGGGCGACATGCCCGAGGATACCGAATGGCGCTCTCTGGCACGGGTCATCGACGACGCGCGCCTGATGCTGGCCGGGGACCACCTGGACGGCGATCCGACCCTCTCTCGCAACAGGATCAAGTGATGACGAAAGAGACCAAATCTCGCGACCTGGCGGAGCCTGCCGACACGGCGGGTCCGGTTGGGGAGGTGAAGACCGCCCTGACAAGGTTCGTGAGCGAAATCAGGTCGTTGAACGACGGCCTCAACATGAGACTTCAACAAACGGAAGAGCGACTGACCATGCTGGATCGTAAATCTTTCGCGCCTGCCCAAAAGCAGATGCGCCCTCAGCTGTCCCGTGATGCGGACCTTGACGCGCCGCACCAGAAGGCCTTTGACGCCTACCTGCGGTCGGGCGACGATGACGGCCTGCGCGGGATCGTGCCCGAGGGCAAGGCGATGTCCACGGCAGTGGCCGGGGATGGTGGTTACCTCGTCGATCCGCAGACGGCGGCGACGATCCAGAGCGTCTTGCGTTCGTCCTCGTCCCTGCGCACGGTGGCCAATATCGTGCACGTTGAGGCGACCTCATACGACGTGCTGGTCGATCACGCCGATCTGGGCCATGGCTGGGCCACCGAGACCGGCGCCACCGCCGAAACCGCGACCCCGGGCATCGAACGGATCTCTATCCCGTTGCATGAATTGTCGGCGTTGCCGAAGGTGAGCCAGCGTTTGCTCGACGATGCTGCCTTCGACCTCGAAAGCTGGCTCGCGGGTCGGATCGCGGATCGCTTTGCCCGCGCCGAAGCGGCTGCCTTCGTGACCGGTGACGGGGTGGACAAACCCACGGGCTTTCTGACCCACAACGCCGTGGCCAACGACATCTGGACCTGGGGCAATCTGGGCTATGTCCCGACCGGGGCCACGGGCGATTTCGCCAGCACCGACAGCGCCGATGTGATCTTCGATCTCGTCTACAGCCTCGACGCGGAATATCGCGCCAATGGCACCTTCGTAATGAACTCGAAGACGGCGGGCGCGCTGCGCAAGCTCAAGGACGGTGACGGCCGGTTCCTCTGGACCGATGGCCTCGCCGCCGAACAGCCGGCGCGCCTCGCAGGCTATCCGGTGGTCATCGCCGAGGACATGCCGGACATTGCAGCGGGCGCTTTCGCCATCGCCTTTGGCGATTTCGCCGCCGGCTATACCGTGGCTGAACGCCCCGACGTGCGCATCCTGCGCGATCCGTTCTCGGCCAAGCCCCATGTCCTGTTCTACGCGACCAAGCGCGTGGGCGGCGACGTGAGCGACTTTGCCGCGATCAAGCTGCTGAAGTTCGCGGCCTCCTGAGCCTGAACCTTCGCTCCGCCCCGGTGATCGGGGCGGGTGCATGGGTGAGCGCGCGCCTGACTTCCCCCGTGTCGTCCTGCTGCTCCCCCCTCCGTCCGAACGACCCGGAGGCGCGCGCTCGATCCCACGGAGATGGGGCCGAAATTTCGGAGTAGAGCCATGATGTTAGTCGAGCTGACAGAGGTGCCGGACGGCGCTCTTCCTGTCTCGGAATTCGAGGATCACCTGCGGCTCGGCACGGGCTTTGACGAGGAAGATCTGCAAGACGGGTTGCTGACCGCACAACTGCGTGCGGCGCTGGCGGCCATCGAGGGCCGGATCGGCAAGGCGATCTTCGAGCGCACCTTTGAATGGAGCGTCGCGGCCTGGCGCGATCTGGGCCAGCAGGTGCTGCCCATCGCGCCGGTGACCGGCATTCACACGCTCGAAATCGTGGATGCCGACGGCGTGGATGAAGTGATCGACGCCGCGCGTTGGCGGCTTGTCGCGGACCCGCATCGCCCACGCCTCGTATCGACGGGCTATATGCTGCCCGCGATCCCGGTCGGGGGTCAAGCGCTCGTCACCTTTTCCGCCGGGATGGGGGCCGGCTGGCAGGACCTGCCCGCGGATCTCACCCAGGCGGTGCTCTACCTCGCCGGGTCCTACTACGAGGACCGGCATGGCAAGAGCGAGGACGGCGCGGCGCTGCCCAAGGTGGTGGACGCGCTCATCCAACGCTACCGCGACGTGCGGGTGTTTCGGGGGATGCGTTGATGGCTGTCGCGCGGATGTCGCCGGTCCTCAACCGCAAGCTCCTGCTCGAAGAGCGCGAGCTGACCCCGGACGGGGCGGGCGGCTACACGACGGGCTGGCGCGTGGTCGGCACCCTCTGGGCGGAGATCAAGGCAGGCACGGGCCGCGAACGCGCGGTCGAGGCGATGACGCTGTCCACGATCCCCTGGCGGATCACGCTGCGCGCCGCCCCCATGGGATCGACCCGCCGTCCGCGGCCGGACCAGCGGTTTCGCACCGGGACACGCGTCTTTGTCATCGTGGCCGTGGCTGATGCCGATCCTTCGGCTGGCTATCTCACCTGTTTTGCCCGTGAGGAGGTTTCGTCATGAGCTACGGCATCGCACTTGCCCTGCAACAGGCGATCTACCAGCGGCTCACCGCGAGCGCGCCGCTCTCGGGTCTCGTCGGAACCGCGATCTACGACGCGGTGCCGCCCGGCGTCGCCACAGGCACGTATGTTGCTCTCGGTTCCGAAGACGTGCGCGAGGCGGCGGATGCCACCGGGCAGGGGGCGCTGCATGACGTGACCATCAGCGTGGTGAGCGACGCCGCGGGGTTCGCCACCGCCAAGGAGGTTGCCGTGGTGATTTCCGACACGCTCGACGCTGCCCCCCTGATCCTCGCGCGTGGTCATCTGATCTCGCTCATCTTTCATCGCGCCCGGGCTCGCCGGGTGCAGGACGCCGACATGCGGCGCATTGACCTGACATTTCGCGCGCGAGTGCAGGACAGCTAACCAACGGAGTGACCGCCATGACCGCACAAAACGGCAAGGACCTTCTCATCAAGCTCGATATGGACAACACGGGCAACTTTTCCACGCTCGCCGGGCTGCGCGCCTCGCGCATCAGCTTCAACGCCGAGACGGTGGATGTCACCTCGCTGGAAAGCGCGGGCGGCTGGCGGGAGCTTCTGGGCGGCGCGGGCGTCAAGAGCGCCTCCATCTCCGGCTCGGGGATCTTCAAGGACGAGGCGACCGACGAACGCGCCCGGCAGATCTTTTTCGACGGCGAAGTGCCGGATTTTCAGGTGATCGTGCCGGACTTCGGGGTGATCGAAGGCGCTTTCATGATCACCTCGATCGAATATGCGGGCACCTACAACGGCGAAGCCTCCTACGAACTGTCGCTGGCCTCCGCCGGGCAGCTGTCGTTCACGGCGCTCTGATCATGGTCCATCCGCAGGTCAACCCATGGACCGGGGAAGTGGGGCTGGTGATCGACGGCGAGGCGCGGGTGCTGAAGCTCACGCTTGGGGCGCTCGTGGAGCTCGAAGCCTCGCTCGGGACTGACAGTCTCGTCGCGCTGGTCGAGCGGTTCGAGAGCGGGCGGTTCGCGGCGCGTGACGTCGCCGCGGTGCTGGTTGCCGGGCTGCGGGGTGGCGGCGGAGCTCCCGTCGATCTGGGCCGGGCCGAGATCGAGGGTGGCCCGATGCAGGCGGCCAAGGCGGCCGGGCAGCTGATCGTGCGGGCCTTCTCGTTGCCGGAGAGCGGCGGGTGAGCGGGTTCGACTGGACCGGGCTCATGCGGCTCGGCATGCGGGGGCTTGGGTTGAGGCCCGCTGACTTCTGGGCGCTCACACCCGCGGAGCTCACGCTCCTCCTGGGGCACGAGAGGGGGCAGGGGCCGCTCGACCGGGCGCGGCTCGACGATCTGGCGCGGGCCTTTCCAGATATGACGCGTGACGACAATCCGTGACGAATTTCAAGGAGACTGAGCATGGCAGAGATCTACGGGATCGCGGAATTCGACGATCAGGTCGCGGCGCTGGAGGGATCGCTTCAGGGTGCCACGGCGCTGGCCGCCGGGTTCAAGATGGAGCTGGAACGAGTCGGCGCGGTCTTTGTCGACATCAATGACGACGTGTCCAACCTGTCCTCGGGCATGACGAGCGGGCTGCGCAAGTCGCTCGATGGCCTCGTCTATGGCTCGATGAACGTGCAGGACGCATTGAAAAGCCTTGGCCAATCCATACTCGACACGGTCTATGACACCGCCGTGAGCCCATTGACCTCGGGTCTGGGCAGCTTGCTCGGACAGGGGCTGGGCAGCGTGATGAACGCCTTTGTGCCCTACGCCAAGGGCGGTGCCTTTTCGCAGGGGCGCGTCATGCCCTTTGCCAATGGCGGTGTGGTCAACGGGCCGGTCACCTTTCCGATGCGGGGCGGCACGGGGCTCATGGGCGAGGCGGGGCCAGAGGCGATCATGCCGCTCACGCGCGGGGCCGATGGACGGCTGGGGGTCACGGCCTCGGGGGGACGGTCCGTCAATGTCGTGATGAACATCCAGACGCCGGATGCCGAGAGCTTCCGCCGGTCGCAGGGCCAGATCGCCGCGCAGGTGAACCGGGTTCTGGGCCGGGGTCGCCGCTATTCCTGAGGAGGGGACGATGACGTTTCACGAGATACGCTTCCCGCCGTCGCTGAGTTTCGGCTCGCTGGGCGGGCCGGAACGGCGCACCGAGGTGGTGACGCTCGCCAACGGGTTCGAGGAGCGCAACACGCCTTGGCAACATTCGTTGCGCCGCTACGACGCGGGGCTGGGGATGCGCTCGCTCGACGATGTGGAGGTGCTCATCGCCTTTTTCGAGGCGCGGCGCGGGCAGCTTTTCGGGTTTCGGTGGAAGGACTGGTCGGACTTCAAATCCTGCGCACCCTCGGCGACGCCGGATTACGTCGATCAGAAACTGGGCGATGGCGACGGGATCACCAAGGTCTATCGGCTGCAGAAAACGTATGAGAGCGGGACCTTTTCCTACACGCGCCCAATCCGCAAGCCGGTCGAGGGCAGCCTGCGGGTCGCGATCCAGGGCGATCCGCAGATCGAGACCATCGACTATACCGTGGACACGGCGACCGGTGAGGTGATCTTTGCCGATGCGCCCGGTCCGGGGGCCATTGTCACGGCTGGGTTCGAGTTCGACGTGCCGGTGCGTTTCGACACGGACCGCATCCAGACCTCGGTCGCCAGTTTCCAGGCGGGCGAGGTGCCCAGCGTTCCGGTGATGGAGGTGCGGATCTGATGGCCGTCTCGGAAGCGCTTCTCGATCATCTGGCGGGCGGCATCACCACGCTTGCGCGCTGCTGGCAGCTCACCCGCCGCGACGGCTGGAGCCGGGGGTTCACAGATCATGACGGCGACCTCCTCTTCGACGGCGCGACCTATGTGGCCAACACCGGCCTCACTGCCCGTGCGCTCATGCAGACCACGGGCCTGTCCATCGACAACTCCGAGGCGCTGGGCGCGCTGACCGATGTCTCGGTCACTGAGGCCGACATCCGGGCGGGGCGGTTCGACGGCGCCGAGGTGCAGGTCTGGCTTGTGAACTGGGCCGAGGTGAGCGAGCGCATGATGCTCTTTCGCGGGCATCTGGGCGAGATCACGCGGGCAGGCGGGGCGTTTCGGGCGGAACTGCTGGGCTTGGCGGAGACGCTCAACCAGCCGCAGGGCCGGGTCTATCAGAAAAGCTGCTCGGCGGTGCTGGGAGATGGCAAATGCCGGTTCGACCTCGACCAGTTGGGTTTTACCGACGAGGCCGAAGTGCTCGCGGTCGAGTATGGCACGAAGCTGAGCCTGTCCGGGACGCAGGACCCGCCCGACCGCTGGTTCGAGCGCGGGATGCTGACAGTGCTCACCGGCGCGGCGGCGGGTCTGACCGGCGTGATCAAGAACGACCGCCGTTCTTCGGCGGGGCGCGACGTGGCGCTGTGGCAGGAACTGCGCGCCGATATCGCGCCGGGGGACCGGGTGCGGATCCGGGCGGGCTGCGACAAGCAGCCGGGGACCTGTGAGGACAAGTTCGGCAACATGCTCAATTTCCGGGGCTTTCCGACCATCCCGGGCGAGGATCGCCTGCTGTCGGTGCCGGTGCGGGGCACGACGACCGACAATACGAGCGACGCGAAATGACCGGGGCAAGCGCGCGGGCCGGTTGCGCCGATGTGGTGGCCGAGGCGCGGTCGTGGATCGGCACGCCCTATGTCCATCAGGCGTCCTGCAAGGGGGCCGGGGCGGATTGTCTTGGCCTCGTGCGCGGGGTCTGGCGAGCGGTGGTGGGGCCGGAGCCCGTGAAACTGCCGGCCTATACCCCCGACTGGTCCGAGGCGGCGCGGGACGAGGCGCTCCTGCGTGGGGCGGGTCTCTACCTCGATGCGGTCAGCGACGCGCAGCCGGGCGATGTGCTTCTCTTTCGGATGCGCGACGGGGCGGTGGCCAAGCATCTGGGCATCCTGTCGGTGGCGAGCGACAGTCCCGCCTTCGTCCATGCTTACTCCGGCCATGCCGTCGTCGAAAGCCCGCTCTCCGCCCCGTGGCAGCGCCGCGTGGTGGGGACGTTCCGGTTCCCGCAGGCAAACCCCCGCGATCCCCAGCACAAGAGGTAAGTCATGGCCACACTCGTTCTTTCCGCCGTCGGCGCCGCCGTCGGCTCGTCCATCGGCGGGTCGGTTCTGGGCATCTCGTCGGTCGTCATCGGTCGTGCCGTGGGCGCCGTCATCGGGCGGGCCATCGACAACCGGCTCATGGGCGGGCAGGGGTCCGAAGCGGTGGAGACCAGCAAGGTCGACCGGCTGCGCATCACCGGCGTGTCCGAAGGTGCGCCGATCAATCAGGTCTACGGGCGCTACCGCGTCGGCGGACAGGTGATCTGGGCCGACAAGGTGCGCGAGCACAAGACGATCGAGGATCAGGAGGAACAGGCCTCGGGCGGCAAGGGCACCTCGCAGGGCAGCCGGTCCACCGTGACGACCTATTCCTACACCATCACGCTCGCCATTGCGCTCTGCGAAGGGGAGATCACCCATGTGGGGCGGATCTGGGCAGACGGGAAAGAGATTAAGTCCGACAGCATCTCGATGCGCGTCTATCCGGGGGACGAAACCCAGCAGCCCGACCCGGCGATCTCGGCCCGGATGGGGGCAGGGGCCGCGCCGGCCTTTCGGGGCACCGCCTATGTGGTGATCGAGAACCTCGACCTGACCGAGTGGAACAACCGCGTTCCCGTGCTGAACTTCGAGGTCTTCCGCCCCGAGCAGAAGGACCAGGTCAAGGACGTGGCGCGCGGCACGAGGGCGGTAGCGCTGATCCCCGGCTGCGGGGAATATGCGCTGGCCACGCAGAAGGTCCATTTCGGCGGCGCACCGGGGAAAAAGACGCCCGTGAACCGCAACACGCCGCTGCCCGGCACCGATTTCACGGTGGCCGTCAACCAAATGGACGACGAGCTTCCCAACCTCGAGGCCGTCGCGCTGGTGGTCAGCTGGTTCGGCACCGACCTGCGCGCCGGGAATTGCAAGATCGCGCCGCGTGTCGATCAGAAGGATGCGGATGGGGTCGAGATGCCTTGGTCGGTATCGGGCCTTGGCCGCTCAGGTGCTTCGCTCGTCCCAAAGGTGGGGGGCAAGGCGGTCTATGGCGGCACCCCGTCGGACAAGTCCGTCATTCAGGCGATAAGGAAGCTCAAGGCCAAGGGCAAGGCGGTTACCTTCTATCCCTTCATCCTGATGGAGCAGCTTGCCGCCAACAGCCTGCCCAACCCCTATTCCGATGATCCCGGCCAACCGGCGCTGCCGTGGCGGGGCCGGATCACCACCTCGGTTGCGCCGGGGCGGGCCGGGTCGCCGGACGGAACCTCGGCGGCGACCGCGGAAGTCGCGGCGTTTTTCGGCAGTGCCACCCGCAGCCAGTTTGACGAGACCGACGACGGCGTGGACTTCACCGGCGCGTCGCAATGGAGCTATCGCCGGTTCATCCTGCACTACGCCCATCTGTGCAAGGCGGCGGGTGGGGTCGATGCCTTTCTCATCGGCTCGGAAATGCGGGGGCTCACGACCATCCGGGGGGCGAACAAGAGCTTTCCCGCCGTCACGGCGCTGCGCAGCCTCGCCTCGGACGTGAAGGCGATCCTCGGGTCGGGGACCAAGGTGTCCTATGCCGCCGACTGGTCGGAATACTTCGGCTACCACCCGCAGGACGGGTCGAACGACCTTTACTATCATCTCGACCCGCTCTGGTGTGATGAGGACATCGACTTCATCGGGCTCGACAACTACATGCCGTTGTCGGACTGGCGCGACGGGCCGGACCATGCGGATGCGCATTGGGGGTCGATCTACAACCCGGATTATCTCAAGGCGAACATCCTCGGCGGCGAGGGCTACGACTGGTATTACCAGAGCCCCGGCGCCCGCGACATCCAGCTGCGCTCCCCGATCACGGACGGCGCTTATGGCGAGGATTGGGTCTACCGTTACAAGGACATCCGCTCGTGGTGGGAAAACCCGCATTTCAACCGCGCGAACGGGGTCAAGGTCGCGACTTCGACCGACTGGCAACCGGGGATGAAACCCGTGTGGTTCACCGAAATGGGCTGCGCCGCCGTGGACAAGGGCACCAACGAGCCCAACAAGTTTCTCGATCCCAAAAGCTCGGAAAGTTCCCTGCCGCGTTATTCCAACGGGATGCGCGACGACTTTATCCAGAAGCAATACCTCAAGGCGATGCGCGAGTTCTGGGGGGACCCGGCGAACAACCCGACCCATCCGGCCACCAGCGTCCAGATGATAAACATGCGCCGCGCCCATGTCTGGGCCTGGGACGCGCGGCCCTTTCCGTGGTTTCCGCACAAGCGCAGGCTCTGGGGCGACTGGGCCAATTACAACAAGGGACACTGGCTCAACGGTCGTGCCACCTCGCGGAGCCTCGCGAGCGTGGTCGAAGAGATCTGCCTGCGATCGGGTCTGACCGCGTTCGACACCACGCGCCTTTACGGCGTGGTCCATGGCTATGCGGTGAACGAGGTGTCTGATGCCCGCTCGGCCCTGCAACCGCTCATGCTGGCATATGGGTTCGAGGCGGCGGAGCGGGACGGGCGAATCGAGTTCTTCTCGCGCTACGGCGATCCCGATGGCGAGCTGTCGCCTGATGAGATGGCGGTTTCCGACGAAATCGAGGGCGATTTGGAGTTCACCCGCGCCCCCGAGGCGGACATGGTAGGCCGGGTGCGGCTGAATTACACCGAGGCTTCCGGCGACTACCAGACCCGCGCCGCCGAGGCGCGCTTTGCCGACGATCCGGTGGTGGGCGTGTCCACATCGGACCTGCCGCTCGTGCTGACGCAGGCCGAAGCCTCGGCGATGACCGAACGCTGGCTCGCGCAGGCGCGGGTGTCGCGCGATACCGCCCGCTTTGCCCTGCCGCCCTCGGCGCTGGGCCACCGCGCGGGCGACGTCGTGGCGATCGAGACGCCGGAGGGGCGCGGGCATTTCCGGCTCGACCATGTCGAACAGGCCGGCGTCCAGATCGTGCAGGCGGTGCGCGTCGAACCCGGTCTTTTCGAGCCGTCCGAGGGTATCGACGCCGAGGTGGCGCAGACCGATTTCTTGCCCGTGGTGCCGGTGCTGCCCATCTGGCTCGACCTGCCGCTGCTGACTGGTAACGAAACGCCGCATCAGGCCCACCTTGCCGTCACCGCTGATCCTTGGCCGGGGGCTGCGGCGGTGTTTTCGTCCTTCTCCGATAACGGCTACCGGCTCAGTTCCGTGTTCCGCGCGCCCGCCAAGGTTGGCGTGACCGAGAGCGTCCTGCCCTATGCACGCCCCGGCGTCATCGACCGTGGTCCTGCCCTGCGTGTGCGCCTCACGCACGGCACGGTGTCGTCCTCGGGCGAGCCTGCGATGCTCAACGGCTCGAACGTCGCGGTGATCGGGCTGGGCGGCCCGGACGGTTGGGAGGTGTTCCAGTACGCCGAGGCCGAGCTGGTCGGCGAGAACCTTTATGAACTGCGCGCGCGGCTTCGGGGGCAGGCAGGCAGCGATCACCTCGTCCCGGGCGAATGGCCGGTGGGCGCGCTGGTCGTCTTCATGGATGCGAGCGTCAAGCAGCTCCCCTTGCCGCTCGCCTGGCGGGGGCTCGAACGGCACTACCGCACCGGGCCTGCGAGCCAGACCTACGACGACGACAGCTATGTCCACGAGGTGCAGACGATCGCGGGAGTTGGCCTGCGCCCCTATGCGCCGGTCCATGTCAAAGCGCGCTGGGCGGGCGCGGATGTGGAAGTGAACTGGATCCGACGCTCGCGGATCAACGGTGACAGCTGGGCGGGGATCGAGGTGCCGCTGGGCGAGGAGGTCGAAATGTATCAGGTCAAGGTGTTCGCGGATGGCGCACTCAAGCGCGAGGCGACGGTGACCGCGCCCCGCTGGACCTATAGCCAGTCCGAGCGTCTGGCGGATGGGGTCGGTACCGGCTTTGCGGTCGAAGTGGCCCAGATTTCCATGAGCTTCGGGGCGGGACCGGCGGCGCGAACGACCCTGTCCTGAACCCGGTCCTGAACGTCATCCATCCCCGTGACTTCTCCCATCATCGCTTTGCATTTGGAAATTCCGGGCAAGCTGCCATATAGGGAAACAGCAACAGGATGGAGGCCCCCATGGCCGAACGTAACCCGAAGCCGCGTGTCATTGATCCGGTCTGGGACCAGATCACCTCGGAAGCGCATGAAGCCGTCGCCCATGAGCCGCTCATGGGCGGCCTGATCCACGCCTGTATCCTGCACCACAAGTCGCTGGAAAAGGCGCTGTCCTACCGGATCGCGGCCAAGCTGTCGTCGAACGAAATGTCGATGATGGTGCTGCGCGAAGTGGCGAACGAAGCCTATGCGCTGTCCCCCGAACTGGTCGAAGCCGCCCGTGCCGACCTGTCCGCCGTGATGGAGCGGGACCCGGCCACGCACCGACTTCTCCAGCCGATCCTGTATTACAAAGGTTTCCAGGGGATGCAGGCGCATCGCCTTGCGCATTGGCTCTGGGACCGGGGTCGCCATGACCTCGCCTATTTCCTGCAGATGCGGTGTTCCGAGGTCTACGGGATCGACATTCACCCAGCCGCACGAATCGGCAAGGGCATCATGATCGACCATGCCCATTCCATCGTGATCGGCGAGACGGCGGTCGTGGGCAACAATGTCTCGATGCTGCATTCGGTCACGCTGGGCGGAACCGGCAAGGAAGAAGAGGACCGACACCCCAAGATCGAGGACGAGGTCCTGATCGGCGCGGGGGCCAAGGTGCTGGGCAACATTCGCGTGGGTTGTTGCTCGCGGATTGCCGCCGGGTCGGTGGTGCTGGCCGATGTGCCTCCCGGCAAGACCGTGGCGGGCGTGCCCGCGAAGGTCGTGGGCGAGGCGGGCTGCGCCCATCCTTCGGTCTCGATGAACCACATGTTCCGCGACCCGTCCAAGGGCCAGTGACACTGTCCTGCGGGCCTGCCGCGTGACGAAATAGGACATGGCCAAGCGGCTCCCTAGTGGGGGCCGCTTTCACTTTTACAACATCTTGTCGGCACGACTTGGAACTTTCGCGCTGCGTTTACCGTTTCTTCGGTAACCGCCCGCAAGACTGCGGGCACCGAAAGACACTGGAGCCTGCCATGAAACCCTTCACCTTCATCGCCATCGGTTGGGTCGCCGCCAGCACCGCCCTCGCGCTGCTCGTCTGACCCTTTACGAGTCTCGTTTCGGTCGTTTTCGTTTCTGCCGGATGCGACCGAAACGGTTCCTTCTCTTCCATCGTTTCAACTGGAACGAGAGCATTCCCAACGTCGGCAAGTCCCTTGGAATCCCTATCAAAATTGAGCCGCCATGTCTCATGAGCGAAAGCTCGCGCATGGTTGATCTCACGCAATGACAAACCCGTTTCGATAAGCAAGAGTGTGGCCACCAAAAACGATAAACGGGGGCCACAATGTTCCGCATGTGGATTGCAACAGTTCTGGGTTTCGCTGCACTTTACGCGGTGGCAATCGCGGCCTGAGGGCCGCAAAGACGCCCGACACCGGCACTGAGGTAGGCAGACCATAAGGTCGAAAAGACCATCGGTTCAAAAGGGCGGTATCTCTGACGAACCACTGCCGGTCGAAAGACCAAAGATCGAAAGATCAGCGAAAGACGAAAGAGCGCCGGGTGGCAGACCCCGCGCTCTTTTCTTTTGTGCCTGGGTCCGGGCCTGTCAGGCCGGTTGCGCCATCTGGTCGTAGGCCTCGATCACATGCGCGCCATACATGTAGGCGGGACCACCGCCCATCAACACGGCGACCGCGATCATCTCGGTCATCTCCTTGCGCGTGACACCGGCCTTGATCGCCGCGCGCACGTGGAACCCGATGCAATCGGTGCAGCCCTTGGCCACGGCAATCGCCAGCGCCATGAGTTCCTTGTGTTTCTTCGATACGTCGCCGTCATAGAACGCTGCCCGGTGCATGGCGGCAAAGCCCGACGCTGTGTCGGGTTCGATCTTGCGAATCTTGTCGAGATTTGCGGTCGTGTTGGCGAGGTAGGGTGCATAATCCATGGGGAAACTCCTGTGATGTTTCCCCCTCGTGCCATCCACGGCGTGTATCGGCGTTGACACATATCAAGATCGGAATGCGTCTCCGTGCCGAAAATGAAAAGGCCGTGCAGGGGTCCTGCACGGCCTTCTTTACTCGTGCGCGGCCCGATCAGGCGAGCATCACCATCGGGTTTTCGAGGTTTTCGACGATGGCCTTGAGCAGTTCCGCCCCGAGCGCCCCGTCGATGACCCGGTGATCGACCGACAAGGTCACGCTCATCACTGTCGCCACCTCGATTTCGCCCGCCTCGTTCACGACCGGCTTCTTCACGCCCGACCCGACCGCGAGGATCGCACCGTGCGGCGGGTTGATCACCGCGTCGAAGTTGTCGATGCCGAACATGCCAAGGTTCGAAACCGCAAAGGAACCGCCCTGATATTCGTGGGGTGCCAATTTGCGGTCGCGGGCACGGGCTGCAAGGTCCTTCATCTCGGCCGAGAGCGCCGACAGCGACTTCATGTCGGCGTCCTTCAGCACCGGCGTGAACAGCCCGCCTTCGATGGCGACCGCCACGGCGACGTCCGAGGGCTTGAGCTTGAGCAACCGGTCGCCCGCCCAGACCGCGTTCGCGTCCGGAACGGATTGCAGGGCCAGCGCGCAGGCCTTGATGATGAAGTCGTTGACCGACAGCTTCACTCCGCGACCCTCGAGCTGCTTGTTGAGCTGCGAGCGGAATTTCATCAGCGCGTCGAGCTTGATGTCGCGGCGCAGGTAGAAATGCGGGATGGTCTGCTTGGCCTCGGTCAGACGCGCCGCGATGGTCTTGCGCATCCCGTCGAGCTTGACCTCTTCGAACTGCCGACCCTCATACATCTTGAGGACGGCATCGGTTGACGGACCAGCGGCGAGGGCTGGGGCCGCACCTTTGGCTGCCTCGGCTTTGGGCGCATCCGCCTTGGCGGGCGCTTGACCGGGTTTGGCGTTCTCGACGTCGGCCTTCACGATCCGGCCCTTGGGGCCGGAGCCTTTGAGCGCCGACAGGTCGATGCCCTTGTCCGCCGCGATCCGGCGGGCAAGCGGCGAGGCGAAGATGCGCCCGCCCTTGTCGTCGTTGCCTGCCGCAGGAGCCTTGGTCTCGGACTTGGGCGCCTCCGTTTTCGCCTCGGCCTTGTCAGTAGATTTGTCTTCGACCTTCGGCGCGGGTTTGGCCGCCACGTCTCCAATGTCGTCGGCGCTTTCACCCTCTTCCAGCAGCACGGCGATCGGCGTGTTCACCTTCACGCCCTCGGTCGCGTCACCGATGAGGATCTTGCCGATCACGCCCTCGTCTACGGCTTCGAATTCCATCGTCGCCTTGTCAGTCTCGATCTCGGCGAGGATGTCGCCCGATTTGACTTCGTCGCCCTCTTTCACCAGCCATTTTGCCAGCGTGCCTTCCTCCATCGTCGGAGAAAGCGCGGGCATCAGGATTTCCGTTGGCATATCCGTTCCCCCTTACTTGTAGCAGACCGACTTGGCCGCTTCGACGACCTCGGCGGTGGTGACGAGCGCGAGCTTCTCGAGGTTCGAGGCATAGGGCATCGGCACGTCCTTGCCCGTGAGCGTGATCACCGGCGCGTCGAGGTAATCGAAGGCCTCCTGCATGATCACCGACGACAGGTAGGACCCGATGGAGGCCACCGGCCAGCCTTCTTCCACCGTCACGCAGCGGTTCGTTTTCTTGACGCTTTCGATGACGGTCTTCGTGTCCATCGGGCGCAGGGTGCGCAGGTCGATGACCTCGGCTGAAATGCCGTCCTCGGCCAGTTTCGCCGCCGCCTCCAGCGCGTATTTCATGCCGATCCCGAAGGACACGATGGTGACATCGTCGCCCTTCTGCCAGACGCGCGCCTTGCCGAAGGGCACCGTGTAGTCGTCAAGAACCGGGACCTCGAAGGACTGCCCGTAGAGCAGTTCGTTCTCAAGAAACACGACCGGGTTGTCCGACTTGATCGCGGATTTCATCAGACCCTTGGCGTCGGCGGCGGAGTAGGGCATCGCCACCCAGAGACCGGGGATCTGCGCATACCAGCCCGCGTAGTCCTGCGAGTGCTGGGCGGCCACGCGGGCGGCTGCACCATTGGGACCCCGGAAGACGATCGGCACGCTCATCTGGCCGCCGGACATATAGCGCGTCTTGGCGGCGGTGTTGATGATGTGGTCGATGGCCTGCATCGCGAAGTTGAAGGTCATGAATTCGACGATGGGGCGAAGTCCGCCCATCGCGGCACCGGCGGCGAGACCGGCAAAGCCGTGTTCGGTGATCGGCGTGTCGATCACGCGCTTCGATCCGAACTCGTCGAGCAGGCCCTGCGACACCTTGTAGGCGCCCTGATACTCGGCAACTTCCTCGCCCATGAGGAAGACCATCTCGTCGGTGCGCATTTCCTCGGCCATGGCGTCGCGAAGCGCTTCGCGCACGGTCTGGGTCTTCATCTCGGTGCCCTCGGGGATTTCGGGATCCTCGGGGGTCTCAGGCTCCGGCATCGTGGCCGAGCCGGGATTCGAGGCGACGGGTTCGTCGGACGGGGTGTTGCCCGACTTGGCCTCGGACGTGTCCCCGCCGGAGCTTTCACCGCCGGAGGACGCCTCAATGTCGTCCGCGCTTTCACCTTCTTCGATCAGGACGGCGATGGGGGTGTTCACCTTCACCGCTTCCGTGCCTTCGGCGATCAGGATCTTGCCCACGATGCCTTCGTCCACGGCTTCGAATTCCATCGTTGCCTTGTCGGTTTCGATCTCGGCGAGAATGTCGCCGCTCTTCACTTCGTCGCCCTCTTTCACCAGCCATTTGGCCAGCGTGCCCTCTTCCATGGTCGGGCTCAGTGCGGGCATGAGAATTTCGGTTGCCATCAGTCTCTCTCCCTCGTCACTCAGGCGTAAATATCGGTCCAGAGCTCATCGAGCGCCGGTTCCGGGCTTTCGCGGGAGAAGTCCGCGGCTTCGTTGACGATTTCCTTGATCTCCTTGTCGATCGCCTTGAGGTCCTCTTCGCTGGCATGTTTGCCGGTGATCAGCATCTCGCGGATGTTCTCGATCGGGTCTTTTTCGTCGCGCATTTTCTGCACCTCTTCGCGGGTGCGGTACTTCGCAGGGTCCGACATGGAGTGGCCGCGGTAGCGATAGGTCTTCATCTCGAGGATGTAGGGGCCTTTGCCCGCGCGGCAGTGCGCGATCGCCTTTTCGCCCGCTTCCTTGACGGCAAGCACGCTCATGCCGTCGACCTCTTCGCCCTCGATCCCGTAGGCCGCACCCCGTTCCCAGAGCGACGGCGACTTGGTCGACCGTTTGACCGAAGTGCCCATGGCGTATTGGTTGTTCTCGATCACGAAGACGACCGGAAGGTTCCAAAGCTCGGCCATATTGTAGGTCTCATAGACCTGGCCCTGGTTTGCGGCGCCGTCCCCGAAATAGGTGAAGGTGACGCGGTCGGTGCCTTTGTACATGTCCGAGAAGGCAAGCCCTGCGCCAATCGGCACCTGCGCGCCCACGATCCCGTGGCCGCCGTAGAAATGGCGTTCGGTCGAGAACATGTGCATCGAGCCGCCCTTGCCCTTGGAATATCCGCCCTCGCGTCCCGTAAGCTCGGCCATCACGCCCTTGGGGTCCATGCCGCAAGCGAGCATATGACCGTGGTCGCGGTAGGACGTCACGCGCTTGTCGCCCTCGTCCGCAGCGGCCTCGAGGCCCACCACGACGGCTTCCTGCCCGATGTAGAGGTGACAGAACCCGCCGATGAGTCCCATGCCATAAAGCTGGCCGGCCTTTTCCTCGAATCGACGGATGAGCAGCATGTCGCGGTAGTAAGCGAGCAGTTCGTCCTTGGATATGTTTGATTTCTTGGCGCTTTTGGCGGTCGCCATGGGGCCTCTCCTCCACGTTCCGAAAATTGGTTTAACGTTAAACTATCTTCTAAACGAAATTCCATTCGTTTGCGAGTGTGGATTTGTCCCCCGCAGGATCGGGCAGGCTCATGCCGGTTTTCAAGTGAATTGTGCGCTGCGCGCGCAGGGTCAACCGCGCCATCGCCGTCGGCGATACCACGGCGAGGGGGGCTGTCCCTCAAACAATCTGAGAAGCGAATGAAGCGATGAAGCGCCTAGCGCAGCACGACTTCGTCGGCGCGCACCATGCCCAGCATCAGGCGCGCTTGTTCATCGAGCAGGTCGAGGTCGAGGTAACCGTCCGACATGCGGCTCGTCTTGTTCTCGAGCGTGGCGATCTCGGCGGCGAGCTTGTCGCGTTCCTCGCGCAGGGCCTGCGCTTCCGCGTCGATGCCGATCCGGCGAAAGAGGCCATAGTCCCCCTGCACCGAGGCAAAGGTGAAATAGGTCCCCGCGCTGATCAGCCCGAGGAAATAGAGCATACCGCCGAAGCCGGATTGTTTGCGAAAGCCGCTCATGGTTTCGTCTGCCTCTTGGGTCGGGCGCCTCTGACGGGTGCCTCGTCCCCTTATGGCACAAGCGATTCGCGCTGTGAATCCCCCTTCGAATCACGTCTGCGAAATAATGCCGCCGGGCCGGCGTCGCGTGACGTCAGGCTTTGTCGGGACGGGAGGCGGGCGTAGGCTCGGGACGAAGGGAGGACGTGACATGATCGCACCGCGAAGCAGCCTTGGCACACATGAGGTCGAGAACCAGCCTGGGCCGCCACCCGCAGGCGATCTCTGGGCAAGCGATGGCGCCTTGCGGCATTGGACCGGGGTCGCAGGCGGGAACGCCGATGCCGCGTCGAAAGCAGGTGCAGCCTTCGGGACCGAAGCGCTGCGCGAGGCAGGCCATGCGGCGCGTGCGCATCCGCCGGAATTGCGGCTCTTTGACCGGGGCGGGCGGCGGCTGGACGAGGTCGCCTTTCATCCCGGCTACCATGACGTGATGCGGGCGGGCATGGCGGCGGGTTACGCGAATGTGGCTTGGTCCAGTGGGCCCGGCGGTCATGCGGCCCATGCGGCCATGGTCTATATGCTGAGCCAGGTCGAGCCGGGGGTATGTTGTCCGCTGACCATGACCTATGCCGCCGTGCCCGCGCTTGCCGCCGCGCCCGCGGTCGAGGCAGTCTGGCGGCCCAGACTCGTGTCGTCCGACTACGATCCGGGGGTCGCGCCGATCACTGACAAGCGCGGGGCGACGCTGGGCATGGCGATGACCGAGAAACAGGGCGGCTCGGACGTGCGAGCCAATACGACGCGAGCGGAGCGTGATGGCGACGCCTATCGTTTGACCGGTCACAAATGGTTCTGTTCGGCCCCGATGTCCGACGGGTTTCTCACCCTCGCGCAGGCCGAGGGTGGCCTCACCTGTTTCCTCGTGCCGCGCTGGACCGAAGTGGGGCGTAACGGCATCCGGCTGCAACGGCTGAAGGACAAATTGGGCAACCGGGCCAATGCGAGTTCCGAGATCGAATATGACCATGCGCTCGCGTATCGTCTTGGCGAAGAAGGGCGTGGGGTCGCCACGATCATCGAGATGGTCCATCACACACGTCTGGACACCGCGATGGCGCCCGCCGGCCTCATGCGGGCGGCGCTGGTCGAGGTGAACCACTGGATTTCCGGGCGCCGGACGTTCCAGAAGCGCCTCATCGACCAGCCGCTCATGCGGGCCGTGGTGTCCGATCTGGTGCTCGACTGGGAGGGCGCGATGGCGGTCGGGATGCGGGCCGCGCAGGCTTTTGACGGGCAAGGCGAGGGCGACCGGGCCTTTGCACGGATTTCCGTTGCGCTGGCCAAGTTCCTTTCGAACAAACGCGCCCCCGTGGTGATCGTCGAGGCGATGGAATGTCTGGGCGGCATGGGCTACGTCGAAGAGACGCCGATGCCCATGCTCTACCGCGAAGCACCGCTCAATGGGATATGGGAGGGGTCGGGGAACGTCATTTGCCTCGATATCCTGCGCACGCTGGCGCGCGAGCCGCTCGCGGGCGAGGCGTTGGTGGCCGAGTTGCGGGCCGCGACGGGGGCTGACCGGCGTTACGATACGGCGCTCAAATCGCATCTCGACCGCTGGCCGGGCCTGCCTGACGAGGCCGAGGCGCGGTGGTTTGCCGAAAGCCTCGCCGGTCTCCTGGTGGCAAGCGTGCTGATCCGATCCGGCGACCCTGCGGTTGCGGACGGCTGGGTCGCGACGCGTGTGGCGATGGAGCGCGGGCTGGTGCCGGGGGCGGTGTCCGGTCTGGATACGGAGGCCTTGTTGGCGCGGCTCTGAAACGAAAACCGGCCGCAGGTGGCGTGGCCGGTCTTGCGTATTTTCAGAAAGATGAAAGGCTCAGGTGATCGAGGCGCGGTAGATGCCGTCGATGGCGGTGCCGATCGTCGCGTTGAAGTCCTCGTCCGACTGCTGGGCCGACAGGCCTTCGGTCAGCGCGCGCGAGAAGCTGGCTATCATGCCTTCGTTCTTGGACAGGAGCGCGTTCGCCTCGTCGCGACCGTAGCCGCCCGACAGCGCCACGACGCGCAACACTTTCGGGTGCGCGATCAATTCGGCGTATTGGCCGGGCTTGGTGGGGAGCGAGAGCTTCAGCATGACCTCGGTGCCCTCGGGCAGCGCGTCGAGGTGGCGAAGGATCGAGGCTTTGAGCAGGTCTTCCGCCTCGGCCTTGTCAGCGATGGTGATGGTCACTTCGGGTTCGAGGATCGGGCAGAGGCCCTTGGCGAGGATCTGGTTGCCGACATCAAACTGCTGGGCGACGATGGCCTCGATACCGGTCTCGTTGGCCGCCGAGACGACCGAACGCATCTTGGTCCCGAACACACCCTGCGCCACGGCGCGGTCGAGCAGATCGTCGAGGCCGGGCATGGGTTTCATCAGTTGAACGCCGTTCTCTTCTGCCTCGAGCCCCTTGTCGACCTTGAGAAAGGGCACCACGCGGCGTTCCTCCCAGAGGTAGGCGGCGGCGGGTTTGCCGCCGATCTCACGGTCCATGGTCATCTCGAACAGGATCGCGCCGATCACCTTGTCGCCGGTGAAGTCGGGGGCCTGCGCGATGCGCGAGCGCATGGCGTGGATCAGGTCGAACATCTCGGCCTCGGAGCCGTATTCGCTTTCCTCGATCCCGTAGAGCCGGAGCGCCTTGGGCGTCGAGCCGCCGGATTGGTCGAGGGCCGCGATAAAGCCCTTGCCGGTTTTCATCTGCGCGCGCATGGCCGCGTTGGTCATCGGAAACTCCCCCGGATTTTCGTGGTTTCCACGTTCCTACGAAAGCCTTGGGGGAAGGGCAATTCGGGTTGCGCTAACGGTCTACAGGTTCTTGGCGAGCAGTCGTCCGACGAGCGGCGTCATGACCGCCGAAGGCAGGAGGCGGGCGAAGATCATCGAGAATTTGTTCATGATCCCCGGCACGACCCGGCGCCGTCCGGCGCGCAGTCCATCCCATCCGGCCCGCGCGACCGAGGCCGCGTCACCCATGGTGGAAAGGGTCATGAGCCAGGTGCGCTTGACCTCGGCCGCATCGAAGAATTCGGTCCGCGTCGCACCGGGACAAAGCGCAGTCACGGTGATCCCGTCGCGCTTCGCTTCGCTATGGACGGCGTCCGAGAGCGACAGGGCATAGGCCTTGGTCGCGTGATAGACCGCCATGCCGGGGCCGGGCATGTAGCCCGCGAGCGAGGCGACGTTCAGGACCTGACCCTTGATCCCGCGTTGCCGGAAGTCGGCCACGGCGCGTTGCAAAAGGTCGGTGTAGGCCACGACGTTGACTGCGATGCTCGTGTCCTCGCGCTCGTCCGTTTCGCCGGTGCCGAAGGGGCCATGTGCACCGAGCCCTGCGTTGTTGATCAGTAGGTCGATCTGGCGGCCCTCGTTCGCCATCTCCCAAAGCACGTCGCCCGAGCGCGGTTGCGACAGGTCGATGTCGATCACCACGCAAGTGACGGGCAGGGTGGCGGCGAGCGCCTCCATCTCGGACCGGCGGCGCGCGGCGAGAACGAGCGACCAGCCCTCCGCCGCCGCGAGGCGCGCGAATTCCACGCCCAGCCCGGCAGAGGCTCCGGTGATCAGTGCCCAGCGTTGCTCCATTCAGCCCTCCAGAGCCGCGACGCCGGGCAGGGTCTTGCCCTCCATCCATTCAAGGAAGGCGCCCCCGGCGGTGGAGATATAGGTGAAGTCGTCGGCCACGCCCGCGTGATTGAGCGCCGCGACCGTATCGCCGCCGCCCGCCACGCTGACAAGTGTGCCCGCGCGGGTCATCTCGGCCGCTTTCTGCGCCGCCGCCACGGTGGCCGCGTCGAAGGGCACGATTTCAAAGGCGCCGAGCGGGCCGTTCCAGATCAGCGTGCGGGACTTGGCGAACACGTCGCTCACCGCTTCGACCGTCGCGGGACCTGCGTCGAGGATCATTGCGTCGGCAGGGCAGGCATCCGCCGCCACCACTTCGTTTTCGGCCCCCGCCTTGAACTCCCGTGCCACGACGACATCGGTCGGCAGCACGATCTCGCAGCCTGCCGCCTCGGCCTTGGCGAGGATCTCGCGCGCCGTGTCGGCCATTTCGTGCTCGCAGAGCGATTTGCCCACGTCGATGCCTTGGGCGGCGAGGAAGGTGTTGGCCATGCCGCCGCCGATCACGAGGAAGTTCACCTTTTCGACGAGGTTGCCCAGAAGATCGAGCTTGGTCGACACCTTGGCCCCACCCACAACTGCGGTGAGCGGGCGCAGCGGGTCGGACAGCGCCGCCTCGAGCGCCTTCAACTCCGCCTCCATGAGCCGCCCGGCGCAGGACGGGAGCAGATGCGCTACACCTTCGGTCGAGGCATGGGCGCGGTGCGCGGCAGAGAAGGCGTCGTTCACATAGACCTCGCCAAGCGCGCCGAGAGCCGCGGCGAATTGCGGCGCGTTCTCGGTCTCCTGCGCGTGAAAGCGGGTGTTCTCGAGCAAGAGGACCTCGCCGGGCTGAAGCTCGGATACCGCGATCTTGGCCGGGCCGCCGATGCAGTTCTCGGCGAATTTCACCGGCACGCCAAAGGCGGATTGCAACGCCGGGACCAGCGGGCGCAGGGACATCTCGGGCACGACCTGCCCCTTGGGGCGACCGAAATGGGCAAGGAGCACGGGCTTGCCGCCCTTGGCCAGAATGTCGCTCACCGTCGGCACGATCCGTTCGATCCGGGTCGCATCCGTCACGTTGCCCGCGTCGTCCAGCGGCACGTTGATGTCCACCCTGACGAGCACCGTCTTGCCGTCGAGATCCATGTCATCCAGCGTTTTCCAGCCCATATCGGTCTCCTGCTTGCCTTATACTGACAAACACCGTGGGGCCGGGGAATACAAGGTGCCAGCACGCGCGGGGGACCGCCGAGGCACGTGCGGTATTTGACTTGTGCAGGGCACGCGCGGCCCCTAGTTTCCCCGCCAAACGAGGAAAGGAGCCATCATGGCCGACATCAAGGACCCCGAAAACACGATCATCATCGAGCTCAAGGACGGCCCGGTGCATATCGAGCTTCTGCCCGACGTGGCACCGAAGCACGCCGAGCGGATGAAGGAACTTGCCCGCGCCGGGAAATACGACGGCGTCGTGTTCCACCGGGTGATCGACGGCTTCATGGCCCAGACGGGCGACGTGGAGCACGGCAACGTGGACGGCGGCGGCAACCTGCGCCGTGCCGGCACGGGCGGCTCGGACCTGCCGGACCTGCCCGCAGAGTTCTCCAAACTGCCGCATGACCGAGGCACGCTGGGCGCCGCGCGTTCGTCCAACCCGAACTCCGCCAACTCGCAGTTCTTCATCAACTTCTCCGACAACCACTTCCTCAACGGGCAATACACGGTCTATGGCCGTGTGATTTCCGGCATGGACCATGTGGACGCCATCGTGCGCGGCGAGCCGCCGGCGAACCCGGACAAGATGATCTCGGTCAAGGTCGCCGCCGATGCGTAAGATCCTTGCCTTTACCGCCGCGCTCACGCTGACCACCGGCGTGGCGCAGGCCCAATCGGGCACCTGCGAAGCGGGCGGCCCGCAGATCGAGGTGAATGTCACGGGCGAGGCCAACGGCCCGGTCGTGATCGAGCTCTGCGACAATATCGCGCCGCAGCACGCCGAACGGATCGTCACGCTCGCCAAGGAAGGCGCCTATGACGGCGTCGTGTTCCACCGGGTGATCGACGGCTTCATGGCCCAGACGGGCGATGTCGAGAACGGCAAGATGGGCGGCAACATGGCCATGGCAGGCACGGGTGGCTCGTCCTACCCGGACCTGCCGGCCGAGTTCTCGGCCGAGAGCTTCCAACCCGGCGTGGTCGGCATGGCGCGCTCGCAGGACCCGAACTCCGCCAACGCGCAGTTCTTCATCATGTTCGAACCGGCCCCGCATCTGGACGGTCAATACACCGTCGTCGGTCGGGTGACCTCGGGCATGGATGTGGTGAACCAGATCAAGCGCGGCACGGGTCCGAACGGCGCCGTGGTCGGCCAGCCCGACATGATGGAAAGCGTGACGGTCCTGTCCGAATAGGAGGGATCGGCCCGCAGGTTCGAAAATCGACGTTGTGATCAAAGTGAACTGGCCCGCCCCCCAGCGGGCCAGTTCTGTTTTCAGGTGGCGAAAGCCAGGATAAACGCGCCGAATACGAGCCATTCCAGAATCGGAAGGCCA
Source organism: Maritimibacter sp. REDSEA-S28_B5 (assembly GCA_001626765.1). GTDB lineage: Bacteria > Pseudomonadota > Alphaproteobacteria > Rhodobacterales > Rhodobacteraceae > Maritimibacter. Next base: position 49,360 of record LUOO01000102.1, on the reverse strand, counting down.
TGACGCCGAATTGAGCTATTCATTTTTTCTCCCCAGATTGGGCAAAGGTATCATCGCATCCGAGCGGTAAACAAAGCGTTTTCATTGAATTACGGCGGAATACGCCGAAATTTTTCATTTGTTTTTCATAAATTTCGCCGAATTGAGGGGCATCGTTTCAACGGACGCAACAATCCGGTGATGCCATGTTCGTTGGCGACATGCTCTTCTACAGTTTCATCGCGCTTTTCTTCATGGCGCAGTCCGGGCTCTTTGATTTCGGCACCCTTTTCGGCTTTGGATCGGGCGCGGATGCCGTGGCGGACACGGTGCAGGGGAACCCGCAAGGCATGGGGCCGATGGATCCCTCCGACGCCCTTGACGACACGTCCGATCTCGCGCCGCTCGGGGATTACGTGGCCGCGGACTATTCCGCTGTTCGGCTCGGCACCACGGGGGCAGACAGCGTGGTGGCAAGCTCCGCCGATACGGCGCTGGCCTATTTCATGTGGGCCGGGGGAGACACGCTTATCGCCACGTCTGGCGACGATTACGCCGACGGGGGCGACGGCGACGATGTCCTGACCCTGCGCGACGGCGATGACATCGCCCACGGCGGCGCAGGCGACGACGTGATCCGGGGCGGCGAGGGTGACGACAGGCTCTACGGCGAGGATGGCGACGACATCATCGAGGGTCACGGCGACGACGACACGATCTTTGGCGGGCTGGGCAACGACCGGATCGAAGGCGGCTACGGCGACGACAACATCTTCGGCGGAGCGGGCGATGACGTGCTGTCGGGCGACAGTTTCTCGGCGGCCGTGATTGGGCGCGGGGCAGACACGCTCGACGGGGGCGAAGGCAACGACAGGCTCTGGCTGGGCGACGGCGACGTGGGCACCGGGGGTGCGGGCGAAGATACCTTCGACATCTACGAGGTCACTGACCCCGACAGGGACGCGGCCCGCATTACCGACTTCGACAAGGCGACCGACAGTCTTCAGGTCCATTACATCCCCGATACCGACCCCGGCACGGGCGACGCCCTGCCGCCCACGATCTCGGTCAATTGGGACGGCGACAACGAGAACATGCGGATCGAGGTGAACGGACGCCTCGTGGCGACCCTCGACGGCGAACATGACATCACCGAGGACGACGTGGAACTGATCGCTCAGGAATGACAGGCTCGACAGAACACGCCGCAGGCGGCAGCATGACGGACATGCGCCGCCTGTTCGTTTGTCTGATCTTAGTCATCGCCCCGCTCGTTCTGCGGGCTGACCCGGCCTTTTGGCAACATGAGTTTCCCTTGACGGATTTCGGCCGGAGCGACGTGGCCTGGACCGAGATTCTTTCGGGCGGACCGCCGCGCGACGGCATCCCCGCGCTCGACCATCCTGCCTTCGTTTCGGTGTCAGGGGCAGGTATCCCCGACCGCGAGCCGGTCATGGTGCTCGACCTGCCAGGCGCGCCCGCGCGCGCCTATCCGCTGCGCTATCTCTTGTGGCATGAGATCGTGAATGACACCGTGGCCGGTCGGCCCGTTGCCGTGACTTTCTGCCCGCTCTGCAATTCCGCCGTGGTGTTTGACCGGCGGCATAAGGGACGTGTGCTTACCTTTGGCGTGACCGGCAAGCTCCGCGCTTCGGACATTGTGATGTATGACCGCGAAAACGAAAGCTGGTGGCAACAGGCGATTGGCGTTGGAATCGTTGGTGAATACACTGGCGGCAGCTTGAAACAGATCGCCTCATGGACGCTCTCCATGGCCGATTTCGAGTCGCAATACCCCGAAGGTCTGGTGATGGCCGCCCCGCGCGTGTCACGCCAATACGGGGTCAATCCCTATGCGGGCTACGACAGCCGTGACCGTCCCTATCCCTTTTTCAAGGGCGAGATGCCGCCACATGGCATAGCCGCTCTGGCCCGTGTGATCCGCGTCGGAAACCGCGCCTATCCACTCGCCCGCCTGGCGCCGTCCGCCCCCATCGTCGACGATCACTACACGATCACCTGGGAGGGCCGGATGGCCTCGGCGCTCGGCGCTCCGACGATCGCAGAGGCCGCCGACGTGGCCGCGATCCGTGTCCGCGATCCCGAGGGCCGCGACATCCCGCACGACGTGATGTTTGCCTTCGCTTTTCACGCGCTCTATCCCGACGGGCACTGGCGGCTGGACTAAGGGGTTCCTCGCACCCAAACGGCAAAAGAAAAGGCCCCGGCGCGAACCGGGGCCCCTTTTCCGTTCCGAGCGGCGCTACGACTTCGCGAGGTTGCGCAGCACGTAATGCAGCACGCCGCCGTTCTTCACGTAGTCGATTTCGACTTCGGTATCGATCCGGCACTTCAGCTCGATCTCCTTGACCGATCCGTCGGCATATTCGATCTTGCAGGGCACGGTCGCCAACGGTCGCAGGTCGCCCGAAAGCCCCGTGATCGTCACCACCTCGTCGCCGGTGATCCCCAGCGTCTTGCGCGTGTCGCCATTCGTGAACTCGAAGGGAATGACCCCCATGCCGACGAGGTTCGAGCGGTGGATGCGCTCGAAGCTCTCCGCGATGACCGCCTTGACGCCCAGAAGGTTGGTGCCCTTTGCCGCCCAGTCGCGCGACGACCCGGCGCCGTATTCGATGCCGCCGAAGATGACGAGCGGCGTGCCCGCCTCCTGATAGGCCATCGAGGCGTCATAGATCGAGGTCTGCTCGCCGTCCGGCCCCTTGGTGTAGCCGCCTTCGACGCCGTCCAGCATCTCGTTTTTGATACGGATGTTGGCGAAGGTCCCGCGCATCATGACCTCGTGGTTGCCGCGCCGCGAGCCATAGCTGTTGAAGTCCTTGGGCGCGACCTGCCGTTCGGTCAGATATTTCCCTGCGGGCGTGGTCGGCTTGAACGACCCCGCCGGGCTGATGTGGTCGGTCGTGATCATGTCGCCCAGGACCGCGAGCACCCGCGCGGCTTCGACGTTTTCGATCGTGCCCGCCTCCGGTGACATGCCCTGGAAGTAGGGCGGGTTCTGGATGTAGGTCGAGGTCGGCGGCCAGTCGTAGGTTTCGCCCCCCGACACTTCGACCGCGCGCCATTTGTCGTCGCCCTTGAACACGTCGGCGTATTTCTCCTGAAACGCCTCGCGGGTCACGACGCGGTCGACGAGATCCGAGATTTCCTGATCAGTCGGCCAGATGTCCTTGAGGTAGACATCCTTGCCGTCAGGCGTCTGGGCAATCGGGTCGTTCGCCATGTCGATGTTCATGTCACCGGCCAGCGCATAGGCCACGACCAGCGGCGGCGAAGCCAGGTAGTTCGCCCGCACGTCCGGGGAAATCCGGCCCTCGAAATTGCGGTTGCCCGACAGGACCGAGACCGCGATCAGATCGTTTTCGTTCACGGCCTTGGAAATCTCGGGTTGGAGCGGGCCGGAGTTGCCGATACAGGTCGTGCAGCCATAACCCACGAGGTCGAAACCGATGGCGTCCAGATCGTCCTGAAGCCCGGCACCTTCGAGATATTCGGTCACCACCTGCGAGCCCGGTGCGAGCGACGTCTTGACCCAGGGCTTGCGGTTGAGGCCCAGCTCACGCGCCTTGCGGGCCACCAGACCCGCGCCGATCATGACGTAGGGGTTCGAGGTGTTGGTGCAGGAGGTGATCGACGCGATCACGACGCTGCCGTCCTTGAGCACGTAGTCTTCGCCCTCGACCGTCAAGGGCTTCTTCCGACTGGTCGATGCCGCGGAAGTCGATGACCCCGTCCTCAAAGGCACCGGCGGCAGCGGTCAGGGGCACATAGTCCTGCGGACGCTTGGGGCCGGAAATTGCCGGCACGATAGTCGACATGTCGAGTTCCAGCGTCGAGGAATAGATCGGGTCGTAATCCGCGCCGCGCCAGAAGCCGTTCTCCTTGGCGTAGGCTTCGACCAGCGCGATGCGGTCCTTGTCGCGGCCCGTCTGTTCCATGTAGCGCAGGGTTTCCGCGTCGATCGGGAAGAACCCGCAGGTCGCGCCGTATTCCGGCGCCATATTGGCGATCGTGGCCCGCTGCGCGAGCGGCAGGTTGTCCAGACCGTCGCCGTAGAATTCGACGAATTTGCTGACCACGCCGTGCTTGCGCAGCATCTCGACGACCTTGAGCACGAGGTCGGTGCCCGTCGTGCCTTCGACCATGGCGCCCGTCAGCTTGAAGCCCACGACTTCGGGGATGAGCATGGAAATCGGCTGGCCGAGCATGGCCGCCTCTGCCTCGATCCCGCCGACGCCCCAGCCCAGAACGGCCGCGCCGTTCACCATGGTCGTGTGGCTGTCGGTGCCGACGAGCGTGTCGGGATAGGCGACCATCTCGCCCGCCTGATCCTTGTCGGTCCAGACCGTCTGCGCGAGGTATTCGAGGTTCGCCTGGTGGCAGATGCCTGTGCCCGGCGGCACCACGCGGAAGTTTTCGAACGCGGTCTGGCCCCACTTCAGGAACTGATACCGCTCGATGTTGCGCTCGTATTCGCGCTCCACGTTCATCTGGAAGGCGCGGGGGTTGCCGAATTCGTCGATCATCACCGAGTGGTCGATGACGAGGTCCACGGGCACCAGCGGGTTGATCTTCTTTGCGTCGCCGCCCAGCCCCAAAATGCCGTCGCGCATCGCGGCAAGGTCGACGACCGCGGGCACGCCGGTGAAATCCTGCATGAGCACGCGGGCGGGGCGATAGGCTATCTCGCGCGGGTTCTTGCCCCCCTTGTCGGCCCATTCGCCGAAGGCCTTGATGTCATCGACCGACACCGTGCGCCCGCCATCCTCGAAGCGCAGCATGTTTTCGAGCACGACCTTGAGCGAGGCAGGGAGCCGCTCGAAGTTGCCAAGCCCGGCGGCTTCGGCGGCCGGAATCGAATAATAGGCGACACTCTGGTCGCCGACGGTCAGATGCTTGCGGGTTTTGGATGTGTCTTTGCCGACCTCGATTGGCATATCTGGCTCCTGTGCTGGACATTCTGGCACAGTCAGCCTGCACCATCTTTGTATCAGTTTCCATGTGTTGCAAACATGTGTTGCCTGACGCGCCAAGGTGCAAGTGGTTCCCGCCATTTTTCGTATACGATTGCACACAATCGCGGCGCCAAGGGGATGTCAGCGCGCTTTCAGCCTGTTTCCCATGCACCACACGACCCAGTTGCCACGTTACCCGACACTCTCAAAACCTTGATTGGCCGGTGAAGGGGGGGTCGTATACCACCGATACAAACAAATCGGAGACGGCAGATGAAGGGATGGATCGGGGCAGGGGCCTTTGGCCTGGCGGTTATGCTTGCCAGCACGGGTTCCGCGAACGAACAGCCCGTCGTTCTGGTTGAACTTTTTACCTCGCAAGGGTGTAATTCCTGCCCGCCGGCCGACGAACTGCTGGTCGAGCTTGCCGCCCGCGACGATGTTCTGCCCCTCGCGCTTCATGTTGATTACTGGGACTACATCGGCTGGAAGGACGTGTTCGCGCGCCCCGAGCACACCACCCGGCAAAAGGCCTATGCCCATCTCGCAGGCGCCTCGACCATCTACACCCCGCAGATGGTGGTGGGCGGCCAAGACCACGTGGTCGGCTACAAGCCCATGAAACTCATGGATTATATGAAGGTTCACGAGGCCGGACTTGCCGACGTCGATGTCGATGCGCGCTTCGAGGGTGGCAAGGTGTCGATCAGATGCGCGCCGATGGGGGACAATCCGCTGCCCGCCACGATCCTGATCGACCTCGTGCGCTACGACCCGCAGGAAACGGTCGAGATCAAGCATGGCGAAAACGCTGGCATGACCATGACCTATGCCAATATTGTCGAAAGCTGGGATCATGTGGCGACTTGGGACGGGCAGGGCGAGATCAGCGTGGACGCCCCCGCCGATGCCGATGGTCACTATGCGCTTGTCCTGCAGGAACCGGGACCGGGCCGAGTGATCGCCGCCTACAAGCTCGGGAAGTAGCTCCGAGGCCCGCGCCGACCTGTCATAGTCTTGGTCGATGCCGCATATTGCTCATCGCGCCCCTCTCCCGTGCCAGTCTGGCGCGAACAAGGGAGAAACCACATGACCAGACCCGACCGCGTCCTTTACGGCACCGGCAGCCCCAACGTGCGCAAGGTTGCGCTCCTGCTCGAGGAGCTGGGCCTCGACTACCGGATGCAGCATGTCGCCGTCTTCGACGCCGAGCAGTTTACGCCCGAGTTCCTCGCCATGAACCCGCTGGGCAAGGTGCCGGTGCTGACCGATCCCGAAGCCGAGGAGCCGCTGTTCGAATCGAACGCCATTCTGATCTATCTGGCCGAGACCTACGGCGGCGACGTTCTGCCCGCCGAGGGGGCCGCACGGCGCGAGGTGCTGCGCTGGCTCATGGTGCAGACCGCCCTCGTCGGGCCGATGCTCGGGCAATACAACCACTATCACCTCGTCGTGGCCCATGGCACCGAACCCTATTCCGCCGCGCGCTATCGTAACCAGTCGGAAACCGTCTACCGCCAGCTGGATGACCGTCTCGCCACGCGGGACGGGATCGCGGGCGGGGCCTATTCCATCGCCGATATCGCCACATGGCCGTGGATCCTCTACCTCGAGCGCCACAACTTCGCGCCTGAGAATTTCCCGAACCTCATGCGCTGGCGCAACCGGATCGCGGACCGTCCGGCGGCCATTCGCATGACCGAGCGGGTGATCACCGAATACGACCCGCGCAACAACCGCACGCGCCGCGCCTCGTCGCAAGAAGCGCTGGATCGGTTGTTCAATCGCAAATCGGACGGGCCGGAGGCCGACTTCAGCCTGATCACCAGCGTCTGACGTCGGGCGTCTTGTGGCGGGCGTCAGGCTCGGTCCGCTACCCGCTCGCGGTGCCAGACATAAAGCCCCGCCGCCACGATGATCGCCGCGCCGATCCAAGTGGCGGTATCGGGGAACTCGCCAAAGATCACCATGCCCCAGAAGGCCGCGATGAGCAGGCCAAGGTAGGAAAACGGCGCGACCGCGCCCGCTTCGGCGAATTGCACAGCCTTGATCAGGAAGAACTGGCCGAAGGAACCGAGCACGCCGATCATCAGCATGAAGACGAGCGTCATGGGCTCTGGCCGTTGCCAGAAGAACGGCACTACAATGCTTGTCACAAGCGCGCCGAGCATGGCGGCATAGAAAAGCGACGTGCGTGGGTCCTCGTCATGGCCGACCTTGCGGGTGAGCAGTACGAAACCGCCATACCCGCAAGCCGCGACGAGCGGCAGGAACGAGGCGGGCTGGAACACGTCGCTGCCGGGGCGGATGATGATAAGTGCTCCGATCAGCGCGGCGGCAACCCCGAAGGCGCGGCGCGGGCCAAGGGCCTCGCCCAGAAAAATCGCGCCGCCCAGCGTGATCAGCACCGGGTTGATGTCCATGATCGCGGTCGCCTCGGCCAGTCCGAGATAAGTCAGCGACAGAAAGAACATGGATGTCCCGAGCAGGAGCAGCACCGAGCGCACGAACTGGATAACGGGATAGCGCGTGCGCGCGATCGTGCCGAGTTTGGGCAGGAAAAACAGCGTCACGACAAGCGTTTGCCCGGCATACCGTGCCCAGACCGCCATTGCCACATGGACGTCCTGCACGACGAGCTTGGCGAGCACGTCCATCGTGGCCATGAAAAAGATCCCGGCCATGTAGAGCAGGATGCCTTTGGCGGCGTTCTGCGTGGGCCGGGCGGATATGGGGGGGATCGCTGTCATGGGGTCACTTTCGCCGGTGACCCTATGCCGATGGGCGGGCGGTGGCAATGTGACCAGTTTGTTCAATCGGACGGGGGCGTGTAACCCGTCACCCAGGCTTGTCGGGTGGGGCGCTTATCCGTCGTCACCCGACAGTAGCATCAGCTCTCCCGATCCTTCGAGCTGCCGGATGGCCGACACGATCGCGTTCATCGCCTCTTCCGCCTCTTTCGCCTTGGGTTTGCCGAGGTTCGCCATCTCCTCACGGAACTGGTCGGCCATGCGTTTCGAGATCGATTCGAGCACGAACTCCGTCACCCGCTCCAAGTCGCCTGCGGCCCCGGCGAGCGCAGTGATGACCACGGTCTGCTCGACCTCGCGCAGGACCTTGGGCATGTCGCGCGGGTCGATCCGGTCGGGGATATTGGCGAAGGTGAAGATCGACTTGCGCACCTCTTCGGCGAAGACCGCGTCTTCTTCGTCGAGCCCGGTGAGCACGTCGTCCCGCGTGGCACCGGTCGCGAAATTCAGGATCGCGCCCACCCGTTCGACAGGTCCCGAGGCAAAGGCCTTGGCAGGCTGGGCGTCAAGCTGCGCGGCGAGCGCGCGCCCGATCCGCTCGACCACCTCGGGCTCCACCGCGCCGGTAAGCGATATGGCATAGGCCAGTTTGCGGGCGCGGGGGCCGGGGATGCGGCCCAGAAGCTCCGCCGCGACCGAGACCTTGAGCTTGGACAGAAGCACCGCGCCGACCTCGATGCTTTCCTCTTCGAGCACCGGGACCAGGCGGCTGGGATCCAGCCCCGAGATGGTTTCCCAAGGGTCGCCCGTGAAATTGAACCCCTGCGCCTTGCGGATGCGGGCCGCCGTGGCGGGAGAGATGGTGCCGTCAAGCACGTTGAGCGCCCCCTCGAGCCCGCCGGGAAAGGCGAGCCCGATGCTTTCGATTTCGGACACGAATTCATCGACCACGCTTTTCAGCGTGAGCCGGTCGATGAATCGCATCGTGGACATCTGGTGGGCGAGTTCCGTCTGCAATTCCTCGGGCAGGTCCGAGAGCTTCAGTGACACGCCTTCGGCCAGAAGCAGCCGCACGATGACGGCCGCCTTCTGTTTCTTGGTCAGCCGCATGGGCGTTCCGGCGTCCAGCCCGAAGTCGCCATCGCCACCGAACCCCGCGAGGTCCGGCAAACCGCCGCCCGCCAATGTCAGTGCCGTCGACACGCATCCCTCCAGCCATGGGCCCCATCGAGACAACCATGGCGCGCCCGCGTTAACGCGAGGCTAAGGAGGGCAGGCTCCGGCGGGGAAATCGGGATAATGTCCCGAAAATCCACCTCAATAGCTGGTGGTCACGCCGGTCCGGATCGCGGTTTCCAACGCCTCGGGGGGCCAGCCGTCGGCCCCGCCACGGCTGCGAATCTCGACCAGCTGGGCATAGGCTTCGTCCACCCGGCCCTCGGTCACATAGCCCTGACCCATGTAGGACCGGGCAAGCAGGTTGTCAGGGTTCACCTCGAGCGCGGCACGATAAAGCGCCTCGCCACTGGCCAGATCGCCCTGACTGCGGGCAAGGAACCCACGGTAAGTCAGAACCCGGTCGCTGCCCTCATCGGACATGGCGTCAAGCGCCAGCGCGGCATCGCCAAAGCGGCCCGCATAGGCCAGTTCGCGCACCGCCCGGTAAAGCCCGTCATCGTCGAGACGGCTTTCCTTGGGCGCGACGCATTTGCCCTGGGTCTCGTCCCAGACCGTGCCTTCGGCACATTCGGTCGTGGTCGCGGTGGGCTTCGGTGGCTCGTTCGTTTCTGTCCCTGCGGCAAAGGCGGCTGCGGGGAGGGCGAGCATTGCAGCGAAGATCAGTGCCCTCATGACGACACCACGACGCAGGTCTTGGTCTTTTCGTCATAGGTCGTGCCCTGCTGACAATTGGCATGGGCCTTTTCGCAGGATGAACTTTCCTGCGCGAGCGCGGTCAGCGGGGCAAGGGTGAGGGTCATCGAGATAAGGAAAGTCTTGGCGGTCATGGCTGGGGCTCCCTGTTCGGATGCCCCAGCGTAACACGGCTTACCGCGTGGCTATATCACGCAGGCGTGAGCGGATCAGCTTTCGCCAAAGACCCGCTTGAAGATCGTGTCGACGTGCTTGGTGTGATAGCCCATGTCGAACTTCGACTTGATACCATCTTCGCCAAGGGCCGCCACGACCTCGGCATCCGCCAGAAGCAGTTCCTGGAAATCGAGCCGTTCTTCCCAGACCTTGAGCGCATTACGCTGGACCATGGAATAGGCGTCCTCGCGACTCACACCGGCCTGCGTCAGCGCGAGCAACACCCGCTGGCTCATCACGAGGCCGGGGAACTTGTTCATGTTGTCGAGCATGTTCTGCGGGAAAACGAGCATCTTGTCGACGACACCGGCGAGGCGATTGAGCGCGAAATCCAGCGTCACGGTGGCGTCCGGGCCGATGCCACGTTCGACGGAGGAATGCGAGATGTCGCGTTCATGCCAGAGCGCCACGTTTTCCATCGCCGGGATCACGGTCATGCGGACAAGGCGGGCGAGGCCCGTGAGGTTTTCGGTCAGCACCGGGTTTTTCTTGTGCGGCATGGCCGACGAGCCTTTTTGGCCCATCGAGAAAAACTCGGCGCCTTCCAGAACTTCGGTGCGCTGCATGTGCCGGATCTCGATTGCGACGTTCTCGATGGACGAGGCAATGACGCCCAACGTGGCAAAGAACATCGCGTGACGGTCGCGCGGGATCACCTGCGTCGAAATCGGCTCGGGCTTGAGGCCAAGCTGTTCGCAGACGTATTCCTCGACGCGCGGGTCGATGTTGGCAAAGGTCCCGACGGCGCCCGAAATCGCCCCCGTCGCGACCTCGTCCCGCGCGGCTTTCATCCGGGCAAGGTTGCGATCGAACTCGGCATAGAAGCGGGCGAAGGTCAGTCCCATAGTGGTCGGCTCGGCATGGATGCCGTGGCTGCGGCCCACGCGCACCGTGTCCTTGTGTTCCATCGCGCGTTTTTTCAACGCGGCGAGCACACGCTCGATGTCCGTAATCAGGATGTCGGCGGCGCGCACGAGCTGCACGTTGAGGCAGGTGTCGAGCACGTCCGAGGACGTCATGCCCTGATGGACGAAGCGCGCCTCTTCCGAACCCACATGTTCGGCCAGATGAGTCAGGAACGCGATCACGTCATGCTTCGTCACCGCCTCGATCTCGTCGATCCGGGCCACGTCGAAGTCCACGTCCTTGGCCTTCCACACGGCTTGAGCGTTCTCGCGCGGGATCACGCCAAGGTCAGCTTGCGCGTCGCAGGCATGGGCTTCGATCTCATACCAGATCTTGAACTTGGTGGCGGGTTCCCAGATGTCGGTCATCTCTTTGCGGGCATAACGCGGGATCATGGCGGGCCTTTTGGTTGAAGACGGGGTCGCGGGCGTCATAGACAGGATGGGACACAGGGGCAAGCCAAGGGTGCGGTCGCAGATGGAGCTTGACGATTTCGAAGGCCGCTGGCGCGTCGCGCGCCAGATCGAGGACCGCGCGGCGGGCCGCAGTGGCCGGTTCGAGGGCGTTGTGAGTTTCACGCCGGACGGACAGGGGCTGACCTGCCGGGAGGCTGGCGAGTTGATCTTCGACGGGCTGAAGCCGATGGCGGCGACGCGCACCTATCTGTGGCGGGCGGGCGCCTCGGGTATCGACGTGTTCTTCGAGGATGAGCGCCCGTTTCACTCGATCATCGCGGGCGAGGGTCCGACCGCATGGCACTGGTGCGACCCGGACGCCTATGAAGTCGTCTACGATTTCACCCTCTGGCCGGACTGGCGCGCCACATGGATCGTTCGCGGGCCGCGCAAGGACTATACCATGGTCTCGGATCACGTGCGGATCGCGCCCTGATACCAGTTCATGTGGTGAAATGCTCGTTGCGGCAGGTGAAATCCCGTGGCGACCCCGCGACCCCCGGACACGCAGGGGCTTGTGCGACTGCAGCATAGCGGGCAAAAAGACCGGCAAGGGAAATCAGTCATCAGGGGGAGTGACCCATGGCAATCGCAATGAATGACAAGGTGCTGACCGAGGCCTTCGGCCCGACCACCGGCAGCCGCAAGATCGCAAAAGACGTCGCACTCGTCGTCGCCGGTATCGCGCTCATGATCGTCGCCGCGAAAATCCGCGTGCCGATGTGGCCCGTGAACATCACGATGCAGACCTTCGGCGTGCTGACCATCGGCACCGTCTTGGGCTTCCGCCTCGGTCTGTTCGCGATGTTGGGCTACATGGCGCTCGGCGCCTTGGGCTTCACCGTCTTCACGGGCGAAAGCGCGGGCCTCGCCTATCTCGCCGGTCCGACCGCCGGTTACCTTCTGGGCTTCGTCGTCGCCGCCGCGACCATGGGCATGCTCGCCCGTCAGGGCTGGGACCGGTCCTTCGGCAAGATGGTCGGCGCGCTCGTGATCGGCAACGCCATCATCTATCTCTTCGGGATGCCCTGGATGGCCTACCTGTTCCTCGCCGACAAAGGCGCGGCCTGGGTGTTCCAGTATGGCATGGGCAACTTCCTCGTCGGTGACGCGCTGAAACTGGTTCTCGCCGCCCTCGTGGTGCCGGGTCTGTGGAAGCTCGTCGGCTCGAAATAAGACGCCGCCACATCGGGTAAGACAAGAAACGCCGGGGTTGCCCCCGGCGTTTTCCTTTTGCCCCTGCGAGCTGTCAACTCTCGAATACCACCCGTCGCCCGTCGACCCGTCCCCGGATCAGGCGGCCCTTGCGTCTGACCTCGGGAAACCTGTTCTGCCAATCGCGGAAACGGTCGTTCGTTACGATGGACAGGTCATTCTCGCGCGCCACTTGAAGAAGATAGCCGTCGGCCTGCGTGCCCTTCGGCACAACCAGAACACGCGAAACGGGCAGGCCCAGTTTGCCTGCCAGCACGGCATCGTCGGCATAGCGCCCAAAGAGCAGATGGCCGGCATTGGCATCGAATACCATTGAGGGTCGGTATCCAGTCTTGACCAGCGCCCTGATCACACGGCGCAGGGTCCGTAGATCGGGCGTGTTATCCTGCCAATATATGACATTCGAGCCATCGACGAGAACGTCCGACCTGCGTCGCAGTCCCCACAGCCGCAGCGCGACCAATCCCGCGACAACGACGACGGCCGCGACGCCGTAGATCATGCGCTCAATACTCGTCGCGCTGGTCCGCGCCGTTCTGCCACGGCTGGATCAGGTTGCCAAAGCGCGTGAACCGCCCCTCGAAGCTCAGATCGACGGAGCCGATGGGCCCGTGGCGCTGCTTGCCGATGATGACCTCGGCGCGGCCGTGCAGGCGCTCCATGCGTTCCTGCCACGCGGCCATTTCGTCGAGCCGGTCATCGGAGGGCTTTTCCCGTTCGACGTAGTATTCCTCGCGGAACACGAACATGACGACGTCGGCGTCCTGCTCGATCGACCCGGATTCGCGCAGGTCCGAGAGCTGCGGGCGCTTGTCGTCCCGGCTTTCCACCTGACGGCTGAGCTGCGAGAGCGCGACGACGGGAATGTCGAGTTCCTTGGCGATGGCCTTCAGCCCCATCGAGATTTCTGCGATCTCCTGCACCCGGTTGTCGGTGCGCCCATGACCGCGCAGAAGCTGGAGGTAGTCGACCATGAGCACGTCAAGCCCATGTTCGCGCTTCAGACGCCGGGCCCTCGCCGCCACCTGTGCGATGGGCAGGGCGGGCGTGTCGTCGATGAAGAGAGGGCAGCTTTCCAGCTGCTTGGCCGCATCGACGAAACGCCGGAACTCGGCCTCGGTCATGTCGCCGCGCCGGATGTTCTCGGAGGGCACTTCGGCGGCCTCGGACAGGATCCGCGCGGCCAGCTGCTCGGCGCTCATTTCGAGCGAGAAGAACCCGACGACGCCGCCGTTGACCGCACCCTCGGTCCCGTCGGGCTTTTTGCCGCGCTTGTAGGCCTTGGCCACGTTGAAGGCGATGTTGGTGGCGAGCGAGGTTTTCCCCATCGAGGGGCGACCGGCGAGAATGAGAAGGTCCGAGCGTTGCAGGCCTCCCAGTTTCTTGTCGAGGTCGATCAGCCCCGTGGACACGCCCGCAAGACCCCCGTCCCGCTGGTAGGCGGCATTGGCCACGCGCACCGCATCGGTGACGGCCGACAGGAATGACTGGAACCCGGTGGTCGCGCCGCCGGTTTCCGCGAGCTTGTAGAGCTGCTGTTCGGCCTGTGTGATCTGTTCGGCCGGTTCGAGGTCCACGTCATAGGCGCGCGCCTTGGCCGCGATGTCGCCGCCCAGTTTGATCAGCTCGCGCCGCTGATGCATCTCGTAGATGAGCTGCGCATAGTCGCGCGCGGCAAAGGACGAAATCGCGGCCCCAGCGAGACGGACGAGGTATTGCACGCCGCCCAGCTCCTTGATCCCCTCATCATCTTCGAAGAAGGGCTTCAGCGTCACGGGCGAGGCGAGCGCGTTCTTGGTGATCCGCTCCATCGCGCGGGTGAAGATGCGCTGGTGGACAGGCTCGTAGAAATGCTCAGGCTTGATGATCTGCGCGATGCGATCATAAACCTCGTTGTTGGTCAGGATCGCGCCCAGAAGCTGCTGTTCGGCCTCGATATTCTGCGGCAGGAGCGCGTCTGCCTCCTGCGTGTCAGGTTTAGGATCCTGCCCGATCCGGCTGATTTCATTCATTGTTCGTCCCCTCGTGGGTGACCGGTTACGCGATACGCCCGTGATGTTCCAGTCGTGGCAAAAACCCCGGGATAACCCTGTGGATCATTGTCAGATCGGCAAGAGTCACACCCGATATGGTAGACCCAAAGTGGCGCCAGACCAAATCTCGATTTCTTCAATGTCACTATAGGCGGGTTTTGCACAGGGAATCGGCCCGGTCCGCTGATCCGACAGGCAAGAAATCCGGGTTATCCCCAGAATGGCCCACAGCTATTTCTTGTGCTTGTCCTGCCAGGCCCGCGGATCGTTGAGGAAGGCCTCGACCTCGGTCAGCGTTTCGGGCGCGAAAGCCTCCATCTCGCGGGCCGCGGCCAGCACGTCCCACCATGTGCAGAGGTAATGCAGCGCGACGCCGTGATCGCCCAGCGTCTCTTCCGTCTCAGGGAAGATGCCGTAGTAGAAGATCACCGCCGTATGGCCACAGGTCGCCCCGGTTTCGCGGATTGCGTCGACAAAAGACAGCTTCGAGCCGCCGTCGGTGGTCAGATCCTCGACCAGCAGCACCCGCTCGCCCTCGCTCATCGCGCCCTCGATGCGTGCGTTGCGCCCGTAACCCTTGGGCTTCTTGCGGACATAGGTCATGGGCAACGCAAGCCGCTCGGCCACCAGCGCGGCAAAGGGGATGCCTGCCGTCTCGCCCCCCGCGATGTTGTCGAAGGCCTCGAACCCGGCCTCGCGCATCACGGTTACCGCCATGAAATCCATGAGGGTCGAACGGATGCGCGGGTAGGATATGAGCTTGCGGCAGTCGATATAGGTCGCCGAGGGCAGGCCGGAGGCGAGGATGAAGGGGTCCTCGGGCCGGAAGTTCACCGCGCCGATTTCCAGAAGCATCCGGGCCGACAGGCGGGCGATTTCTTCTTTCGTGGGAAACGACGTGGGGATCATGACAGGCTCCTTGGGATGGTCGCCTCCGATTACGCCAAAGCCGGGGGCTTTTGAACCCCGATTGCGTCAGTCCTCGACCCGCCAGTGCAGCGGGAAACCGGGATCGAAGAGCGTGACGTGATCCTCGCCCACGGGGAACTTGGCCGGATAGGCGACAGGGTCGCCCTTGGTGAGCGTGATCGTGTCAGGGTTGGGAGCGAGCCGGTAGAATGCAGGCCCGTTGAGCGAGGCAAAGGCTTCGAGCTTGTCGAGCGCACCGGCGGTCTCCAAGACTTCGGCAAGACAGGACATGGTGTTGGTGGCGGAAAACACCCCGGCGCAGCCGCAGGCATGTTCCTTGAGATGATCGGGGTGCGGCGCCGAATCGGTGCCCAGAAAGAAATGTGCGTCGCCCGAGGTCGCGGCCTCGACCAGGGCAAGGCGGTGTTCTTCGCGCTTGGCCACGGGCAGGCAGTAGTAATGCGGCTTGATCCCGCCCACGAGGATGTGGTTGCGGTTGATGATTAGGTGGTGCGTGGTGATGGTGCCGCCCATATCCTCTTGCGACCTGACGTAATTCACTCCGTCGCGCGTGGTGATATGCTCCATGACGACGCGCAGGCCCGGCGTCGCCCGGCGCAGGGGATCGAGCACGGTTTCGATGAACACCGCCTCGCGGTCGAAAATGTCCACGTCATGGTTCGTCACCTCGCCATGCACGCACATGGGCAGGCCGATCTCGGCCATGACCTCGAGCACGCCGCGCACCTTGTCGAAATCGCGCACGCCGGAGTGGGAATTGGTCGTGGCCCCGGCAGGGTAGAGCTTGACCGCCGTCACGAGACCGCTCGCCGCCGCCGCCCGCACGTCCTCGGGATCGGTCGTCTCGGTCATGTAAAGCGTCATGAGCGGCTGGAATGTCGCGCCCTCGGGCAGGGCCGCGAGGATGCGTTCGCGGTAGGCGGCCGCGTCGTCGCCCCGCACCACGGGTGGCACGAGGTTCGGCATGACGATGGCACGGCCGAAATGGCGCGCGGTTTCGGGCAGGACGGCCGCCATCATCGCGCCATCGCGCAGGTGAAGGTGCCAGTCGTCGGGGCGGCGGATGGTCAGGCTCTGGGTCATGGCCCCGCATAGCGCGAAGGGGGGCGCTTCGCCAGTCCCCGCGGACGCGCGCGACCGATGCCACATTGCTCCGGTGTGAGGCGTGGTCCCCTTGGCCGCGGGTTTTCGAGGATCAACGAAGCCAGGTGGACGACCATAGCCATCAAGCGCAGGGGAATGGTCAGATGCAAAATGCCGCATGAACGGCCAAGGCACCTGTGCACGACAATTCTCCCAGCCCCTTCACTGCTTCACAAATGCTTTCGGGGGGAGAGTGACTTTGCGCGAAAAGTCACTCCGGGGGTCATCCGCGGCACGCCCGAGGTCATTCCGGCTTTGGCATCTGCCCGCCGAGCGCAGAGATCCATACATTCTGTAGCCGTCCAACGCGGTGAGAATGCCAAGTACCCGTTAACGCGCCCTAACGTGCTATTCTTTTTCCGCCTGCCGTTTCGCATCGGCCATGCCGTAGCGGATCAGCCGTTCGGCGGCCTTGGCCGTCAGCGGTCGGGCAGGGGGCGACATGAGAAGCCGGCCAAAGAGCGCCCGGTTGGGCTCGTCGAGCATCAGCGCCTCGAACCGGTCGCGCCGCCACGCGACTGCCGCCTCGTGTAACCGGGCCAGACCGGCGTCCGCCTTGAACCGGGCCAGCCAGCCGTCGCGCAGCCCGTCGGCGGCGCGAATCGTCTGGTCCTCCTCGGCCACCCAGTTTCGTTCTGTCCAATAATCCAGCCCCAGCGCGTCGGCCTCGTGCACGGCCCGGCCCCGGTCCCGCTTGACGATGTAGCTTTCCATCGCGCCCAGCGGGTAGTGGTTGATCTGCACGAGACCGTAGTTCGGTCGCCCATAGGGCGAGAACAACGGTCCCATCCGGTAGCGATCCCCAAGCGCGCGGCCTTCGCCGTCGAACCAGCGCACCTGATCCAGCCGCGCCTTGTCCGGCGCGCGGGGGCGGTGGACGCCAAGCTTCTTATAGGTTCCGTCATTCCGGTAGAGCGTCTTGAACATGCTCGCGCGCCACGGCCAATACATGACCACTGGGGCGGCGCGGGTGAATTGCTCGGTGACAGGACGATCCTCGAAGTCCACGACACCACCATTGCCGAAGAGCCGCCACGTCAGCGTGATGGCATCCGCCTCCGGCAGGGCGCCCAGCAGCGCAGGCAGCGTCCGGTCGCCCACATGGATGTTCACGAATTCGTCCACGTCGAGGGCGAGGAGCCAGTCCGCATTGCGCACGGCGGGGTGCTTGTCCATGGCTTTGAGCGCCGTGAACTGGATGCCGCCCTCGCCATAAGGGCCGTCGTTTCGGATGTGGTGCACCGGCACCACCTCGGACAGTCGGTCGAGCATCGCATCGGTCCCGTCCTGGCAGTCATTTGACGCCACCACGATGTCGGTAAACCCCACGCCAAGGTGGTGCGCGACCCATTCGAGCAGGAACGCGCCCTCGTTGCGGACGCACAGGACCGCCGTGGCCCGCATCACCAGTCCTTCTTGAAGGTCACGACCTTGGCGGACGAGGCCTTGGGGAAATAGGTCAGTCCCGCGCGCATCATCGCATCGAAGACCGCACGCACGCCGGCCTCGCCGATCCATTGCGGATGCAGCTCGATCACGGCGAGCCGAAGGCCGGTCATCTGCGCCTTGTCGAAGAGATTGGCCTCGGCCCCCTCGATGTCGCAGATGAGGACCGTGGGCTTCACCGACTTCCACACGGTATTGACGTTGAGGACCTCGATCTCGTGTGTGGCCACGACCGGACTGCCGACGCGGATCGGGTCGACCTCCATCGAGGAGGTCAGCATGTTCTCGCGCTGGTAGAAGGTCGCCGTGCCTTTCTTCGGGCCGACGATGGCGTTGGTGATCGTGACCGTCTCGATTTCGTTCAGCGCATGAACGTCGCGCGCATAGGCGACCGCGTCGGGGTTGGGCTCATACACATGGACCGCGCGCGCGCCCGCCTTGGCGGCGATCGAGGACATGAAGCCGATGCCCCCGCCCAGTTCCAGCACCACGTCCTCGGACCGGATCATTCCCTTGAGCGCCTCGGCCTCCTGTTTTTCGTAGTTGTTGAAACGCAGCGCCCGGCGCAGGCGCTGGGTCAGGAACGCGGGCCGGTCCGGAAAACGCAGGCCGCGGCACCAGATGATGTCGCGATCGGGGTCGGTTTCGCGGTCCTCGCGTTTGGGTTTCAGCCTCATACGGACAGCCTTGTCGGTTGCTTGTACCATCTGCGTCGTTTCCCTGCTCAATGCCTTGTCTGAAAAGTGCATCGTGTCCGGTCTAGCTTTCCATGTCGAGCGCGAGTGCAAAGGCCACACGCTCCATGTTCGTCAGTTTGGTCTCGAGCGCCTGCTCATAAAGCTCGCGGAACTCGGGCGTCGTGTGCAGCTCGTCCGCCTTGGCGCGGTGCCAGCGGAAGCCCTCTTCGTGCAGGTCACGCAGCCTGTCATCCGCGAGGAGCCGCGCCATCTCGGCCCGCACTCGCGGGATATTGCGCTGGATCGTCACGTCCTTCGACCCGCCCCAGTCCATGCGCACCCAGTAGTTGATGCCGATGGAGCGATCCACATGGAGCGCACGGCCCCGCTGCCGCTTGATCAGGAAGCTCTCCGCCGACCTGAGCGCATAGTGGTTCAGTTGCAGCAAGTCGTAGCCGATGGTTTTCAGGTCCGAGCGCCAGCCCTTGTCCTTGTAGCTTTCGCTCATTACCTGGCCCGAGCCGTTGACCCATTGCACGGCATCCCGCAGTGCGCCGTCCAGTTTGTTGGGACGATGGCAGGAGAGCTTTTCATAGGCCCCCATGTTCTTTGTCATGGTCTTGAACCCCCATGCCGTATGGGGTTTCGGGCAGAACTTCGGTGCGGCATCGTCGAATTGCGCGATGACGAGGTCCTGGGACAGGTCGGTGACGCCATTGTGGCCAAAGAGCCGCCAGGTCATCGCGACATTGGTGGCATCGGGCACGAGGGCGAGGAAATCCTGAAGCCGACCGTTCCCCGTGCGCACGTTGATGAATTCGTCCACGTCGATGTGGATGACCCATTCGGCGGTCTGGATCACCGGCTCCTTGAGCGCCTTGTTGAGCGCGTATTGCTGCGGTGAGTTGCCCTTCCATTTCGTGTTGTCGCGATGTTGGAGCACGCCAAGCTCCTGCAAACGATCAAGAATTTCCGCCGTCCCGTCGGTGCAGTCGTTGGTGTAGATGAGGAAATTGTCGACGCCCAGCATGCGGTGATAGGCGACCCATTCGAGGATATAGGGTGCCTCGTTCTTCATGCAGCCGACAATGACGTTGCCGGTAGTGCCCTTGGGCAGGACCCGCAACGGCACCTCGTCATAGGGCGCGGCAAGGTCCTCTTCGTTCACGCGGCCGATGGCGTTGTGCGGCGCGAACCGGCCCGTGCGGAGGTGGTGGTAGTTCTCGATGGCGCGGGGCGTGAGGATTTTTTCGGCGGAGGGTGTCAGGGTTTCGGGGTAGACGGGTCTGGCGGGCTTTGGGCTGCCGTTCTTCATCGTCTCGACGTTGCCACCCCGGTCGTTCCCTTTCGCCGCGTCACCTTGTTTCGCACGGCGTTCCTCGGTCGCCTCCTCTATCATGGGAAGTGCTGCGGCGGCATATTGCGTCGCGCGGAAACCACGGGTGAAGGGTGCTTCGGTCCATGTGGGGCCGGGTGTCTCGGGGTGCAGCGCGGGTCCTAGCGCGGGCGCCCGCGCCACAAGCTCGGCGTTGCCGGGGGCGAAAGCTGAGGAGATCTGCGCGAGGGCTGACGGATCAGGTGGATCGCCGGGCAGTGATACCTCGTCGATGAAGCGTGACCAGAGGCGGCGGGGAATGACATATCCCTTGTCCATCAGCCGCCGGAAAATGCCATTGAGCGCCCGCGCCCGGGCGAGGCTTTCGGCGGAGGGCTGCAGCGTGAGGGGCGCGGGCTCGGCCTTGCCGATGCTGCCCTCGATCCCGAGCAGGTCTCGCAGTTCCTCGGTAGCCTCTTCGCCGGCAAACAGTTCGCCATCGTATGGTCGAAGCGTCAATGTGCCAAAGACGGATTCCCACATCTCGGCGAGCCGTGCATAGTCGAGCCAGAAGGGCGCGGCCTGTATCTCGGGATACTCGTTGAATTGTGGGCGGATCGTGCCCCATTCGGCCAGCGCGGCCTTGCGCCAGTCGGGCGCGCTGGCCAGCGCCAGTTCATGTGTCAAGGACGCCAGACGCCCGTTCGAAACCGCATCGGCATAGTGCCGGGCAAGCACCCGCGCCTGTTCGTCGACATGGGCGACGACCTCGATATCGCCGCCCAGCGGCGCGAGCAACCCGTGCAGCGTCCGGACCTCGGATACATTCGGGAGCATCCCCAGCTGATGGCAGGACAGAAGCAGCACGTCAGGATTTTCACGCGCGACTTCGGCGCGCAGATCCTCGACCAGACGGCGGCGTAGGGTCTCTTGCGCTGCGGCCGGGCCAAAGCCGCGTGACAGGCGCAAGGGTTCGACGTGGCGCGGGTCGGTCGCGGCCATGTAGAGCCGCGTGTGGTTGCGCCGCCCGATACCGGAAAAGAGCACGCCGGATTTCGCAAGCTGGCCACGCTTGGCTTCCATCACTTCTTGCAGGCGGGGGCCGCCGCAATAGGGCAGGCCAATGTGCAGGACGATCCGCATCAGGCCTGGACCTCCGTCACCTGTCCGCTGTCATCCAGTCCGTCATCCGCATCATCCGCCATCCGGGTCTCGTTCGCGTTGGCCACGCCCCACCACCGCGCCTGCGCGTCCTCGGCCCCCACGTCGAGCTCGAGAAAGTCCTCGGCCCCCGCCATCACGTGGCGCACGAAGCGCGCGTGACCCTCGATCCAGCGTTCCAATTCGCCGGGCTTGTGCCCGTGCCATTGCGGCAGGCCGGGGACGTGGAACTGTGGCAGCCGCGTGGTGCCAAGATTGCCCCAACGGCGCATGGAATCGGCGTGTGCCTCTGGGTCGCGCCAGGTAAAGACGAACCGCGCCTCCGGGTGGTGCCTGCGGATCGCGTCGATGATCTGCCAGTCGGTCTGCGGCCAGAAATTGCGCCCGCGCCGGACGATGGAAATCTCGGTAAAGGCGTCGAAGTCGGACATGTAGGACAGGGGATCGCCAAACTGGTAGTAGCCCAGGTACATGAGACGCCCCACAAAGCCGATCTTGGAACCGTCCGGCGCATGGGCAAGCCAGTCCGCCACCCGGAAACCGGCCTCGCCAAGCGCGACGGCCAGCGTCGTGGTGCCGGACTTGGGCAGGCCGAGGTTCACGATTTTGACGCTCATGCGAGCAGTTCCATCAGCGCGCGTTCCTTCGGGCCGGGACCGGACAGACCCATGAGCCGTTCGGCCAGCGCCGCGAAATCCGGATCGGACCTGAGCGCCGCCGCCTTGTCGCGATGTGCGGCCACGGCGGCCTCGTGGAGCGCGCGCAGGCCGGGCAGCGCCAGCAGACGCGCCATTTCGGCCTCGAGCCGGGGCAGGTAACGGTGGATCGAGCGGTCCTCCCACGCGGGGTCGTTCCGCTCGCGCCAATAGCTGTCGTCGAACATGCGGTTCTCGCGGTTCACGTCACCCCGGTCGTTCTTGACGAGGTAGCTGTCGAGCGACCTAAGCGCATAGTGGTTGAGCGTCGCGAAATCACGCGCGCCCTTGGCGGGAAACTTGCGGATGCGTCGCTTGTTGGCGGCGGTGCGGAATTTCCACTCCACGTCACGCCCCGAGCCGTCGGTCCAGCCGGGGCGGCCCGCTTTTTTCACGCCCTTCTTCATGAAGGGGCGATGAGCACCGTAATACTGCACCGGGAAATCGGCGCGGATCAGCGTCTTGACCTCCTGCGCCAGCTCGTCGTTCCAGATGTCGGGGTCATGGGTCAGGGTGAATTGCTCGATCACCGGTCGGTCCACAAAGTCTGTCACGCCCCCGTTTGCCATGAACTGGAAGGTGACCGAAATCGCCGAAGGGCCGCCACAGGCGGCGATGAGATCGGGGATCGTGCCGTCGCCCGCGTGGATGTTGAGAAACTCGTCCACATCCGCGATCCAGACCCAGTCGGCGTCGCTGACCACACCGTGACGGGCCGCGTCTTTCAGCGCCTCCATCTGGTAATTCCGGCCCTCGGCAGGGTTCGGCAGATGATGGACAAGGCCATGCGCCGCCAGCGCGTCGAGGATCGCGTCGGTCCCGTCGCTGCAATCGTTTGAGTAGAACAGGAAATCCGTCACCCCGATGACGCGGTTGAAGGCGATCCATTCGATCAGGAACGGCCCCTCGTTTTTCACGCATGTCACCGCGGTTATGCGCATGTCCGCGCCGCCGCCCGTATCGGAGTGCCCATATCCCATCGTCCGCCTGCTCGCCCCGCTCCGGGGTCCGGTGCCGGGTTGTCCCGGTCTACCACAAGAAGTGTTGACGCAGTATGTCGCGAAGCCGGTGCGGAGGTCAATCTTTCCGGGCCATTCTCGCGTATTTGCATCAGGCATGAGACTGTCTGGCACATCCGACCAAGGGCCTGCTTGACCTCCCTCCCGCGCTCAGGTCCGATGTGGGCAACGGAGGAGACATGAACCAGATACCTGACACGATCGACGGCGTCGAAGCGATGCTCGCCGGCGAAAACTATGTCGTTGGCCGCGCGTTGGCCACGGTGACGTTTCTGGCGCTCAAATTGGGGCGCCCCCTGTTTCTCGAGGGCGAGGCGGGTGTCGGCAAGACCGAACTGGCCAAGGCGCTGGCCCAGGGCCTCGGGCGCAAGCTGATCCGGCTTCAATGCTACGAAGGCCTCGATGCCGCCTCGGCGGTCTACGAATGGAATTTCGCGGCCCAGATGGTGGCGATCCGTACGGCGGAGGTGACCGAGGGCACGGATCGCGCGGCTCTGACCTCGGAGCTTTTCTCGGATGACTTCCTCATCCGAAGACCGCTGCTGGACGCCATGTCACCGCAGGACGGGGGCGCGCCCGTCCTGCTCATCGACGAGCTTGACCGCACGGACGAGCCTTTCGAGGCCTTCCTGCTCGAGGCGCTGTCGGATTTCCAGGTCACGATCCCCGAGCTTGGCACGGTCAAGGCGCCGGAACCTCCCATCGTCATCCTGACGTCGAACCGCACGCGCGAGGTGCATGACGCGCTCAAGCGCCGGTGCCTCTACCACTGGGTCGATTACCCGAGTTTCGACCGCGAGATGGAGATCCTTCAGGCCCGCGCGCCCGAGGCGGCCCAGGACCTGTCGCGCGAGATCGTTGCCTTCGTCCAGCGCCTGCGCACCGAGGATCTGTTCAAGAAACCCGGCGTGGCCGAGACGATTGACTGGGCGAAATGCCTGCTTGCGCTCGACGTGCTGACGCTCTCGCCGGAGACCATTGCTGATACCTTGGGCGCGATCCTCAAGTATCAGGACGACATCCAGCGGCTTGCCGGTTCCGAAGCCGCCAAGATCCTCGAGGAAAGCCGCAAGGCGCTCGAACTCACCTGATGCGCGCCGTGGTCCCTTCTCTGGTTCATGAGTATCCCGGGGGGTGTGGCGGGCTGGCACCCCACATGGCCGTGCGGTGCGGGGGGCTGTCCTCCCACTTCCGCCCGATGACGCCAAAGCCTCATGCGAAGGCCGGGTGACAGGATGGAAGGCCTGCCGACCCTCGAATTGCCCGACAACCCGCGCCTCGTCGCGAACCTGACCTATTTTGCCCGTGCCCTCCGCGCCGCGGGCCTTAAGGCCGGGCCGGGCAAGGTGCTCGACGCCGCGCGGGCGGTTTCTGCCGTGGGATTCACCTCGAAGACCGATTTCTACTGGACGCTTCATGCGGTGTTTGTCTCCCGGCCCGAGGAACGCCGCGTGTTCCATCAGGTCTTTCGCCTCTACTGGCGCGATCCCCGTTACCTCGAACACATGATGGCCATGATGCTGCCCGCCGTGCGCGGGGTGCAGGAGGACCGGGCGGCGAAACCGGCCGAGAAACGTGCGGCCGAGGCACTCCTTGACGGGATCGAACCGGAGATGCCCGATCTGGAAGGGCAGGAGGAGGGCACCGAAGTCGAGATCGACGCCTCCTTCACCATGTCGGACGAGGAGCGGTTGCGCAGCCTCGATTTCGAACAGATGTCCAACGCGGAGGTGGCGGCTGCGAAACGGATGCTCGCGCGACTGACGTTGCCAGTGCG
The DNA here is from genome assembly GCA_001626765.1 of Maritimibacter sp. REDSEA-S28_B5. Classification (GTDB taxonomy): domain Bacteria; phylum Pseudomonadota; class Alphaproteobacteria; order Rhodobacterales; family Rhodobacteraceae; genus Maritimibacter. Next base: position 24,795 of record LUOO01000102.1, on the reverse strand, counting down.
CCCCCTCAAGTCCCGCAGGACGAAGGCCGCGCTGCATGGGGCGCAAGCTGACTGGCGGCGCACCATGCGCGATGCGATGCGCACCGGGGGCGACATCCAGCGGTTCGCGACGAAGGAACGTCGCATCCGCTGGCCGAACCTCGTGGTGCTCTGCGATATCTCCGGCTCCATGTCCTCCTACTCGCGCATGGTGCTGCATTTCCTGCACTCGGTAGCCAACCAGAAGGGTGCGGGCTGGGCGCGGGTGCATGGCTTTACCTTCGGCACCCGGCTCACCAACATCACCCGCCATCTGGCGACCCGCGACGTGGATGCCGCACTTGCCGCCGCCGGGGCCGAGGCGCAGGACTGGCAGGGGGGCACGCGGATCGGCGAGTGCCTGCACCAGTTCAACCGGGACTGGTCGCGGCGGGTCATGGGGCAAGGCGCGGTGGTGCTCCTCATCACTGATGGGCTGGACCGCGACGATCCGGACCGGCTGGCGCGGGAAATGGAGCGGCTGCACCTCTCGGCCAAGCGGGTGATCTGGCTCAACCCGCTTTTGCGGTGGGAGGAATTTGCCCCCAAGGCGCGTGGCATCCGGGCGATGCTCCCCCATGTGGACAGCTTCCGTGCAGGTCACAATATCGCCTCGCTCGAGACGCTGGTGACGGCCTTGTCGCAGCCCGACGACGTGGGGGAGAAGTCGCGGCTGATGGCGCTTCTCTGACGCGGGCTCGACGGACCCGTTAACGACTTTCGTAACGCCGATCGGATTCTCGATGCGAGATCAGCGGTCGAAAAATTCCAGGATTCTAAAACTCTAGAATCCCGGAATCCCTTGCCAGCCAGAGGCCGTCGCGGCGTTCGCTCGACCCGACCAACAAAAAGGCGCCCCTAAGGACGCCTTCCCAGCGACATCTGAAACCCGATCAGGTCCGAAGTCCGGTCTCGTAAAGCAACCCCAGGCGCTTGGCCTCGTAGTAATAGCCCCGCGCATACCAGCCCATGGCGGCATCCTGATCGCCGCCGGACACCAGATAGGCCCCGCGCAGGTATTTCACGCCGTATTGCAGGTTCACGTCGGGGTTCAAAAGCTCGGAGGCCGGGCCCGTGTGGCCCATGGTCCGCGCCGTCTGCGGCAGGATCTGCATGAGGCCGTAATAAGGGCCGTTGCGCGCGCCGGGGTTATACGTCGACTCGCGCTTCACCTGACGATGGACCAGTTCGCGCGGCACACCGTAGTGATCGGCCCATTTGTTGATAAGAAGCCTCACCTCGGCGGTCTCGTTCGGATTGAGCGGCCCGTCCAGCACCTCGGCGGTTGGCGATTTCGACCCGGTCACGAAATTCAATTGCCCGCAGCCTGCAAGGGCGATCAACCCAAGGCCCATGGCGGTACGGCTCAGCACGGCGCGGCGCGTCAGTTGTGTCATCAAACTGTCCCCAGATGTTCCGTTTGGGACATTGCATCGGAATCACGGGGCAGTGAAGTCTTGGTTGACGAACCGTTCACCTTTGGGCGGCGTCTTGCCGATCAGCGGGTCCGTACCGGGAGCGCCGGCGAGCGGCAGGCGCGTGCGCGGTCCATCAGGGGCGATGTCCGGGAACCGTGCCACCAGTTTTCCGATGGCGATGCGCCCCTCGATTCGGGCGAGCGTGGCCCCCAGGCAGACATGGATGCCGGTGATGAAGGCGATCTGGCGATTGGGTTTGCGGCCCAGATCGACACGGTCTGGGTTGTCAAAGACCGCCGGGTCGCGGTTGGCCGCCGCGATCGAGGTGTGAATATAGGTCCCCTTGGGCAGCACGCCCGTGGACAGGGCGATGTCCTCGCCGGCCCGCCGGTTGCCGATCTGGAGCGGGCTTTCGACGCGCAGGAACTCTTCGACTGCGCTGGTGATCAGGCTTGGGTCCTCGATCAGCCGCCGGTGCTGGTCGGGCGCATCGAAGAGCGTGCCCACGGCATTGGCGACGAAGCTCGTCGTCGTCTCGTGGCCCGCGTTCAGCAGGAAGATGCAGTTCTGAATGAGCTCCGCCTCGGTCAGCCGCCGCCCGTCGTGTTCGCCGAAGATGAGTGCCTCGATGACCTCGCCTTGCCCGCCCGCGCCGGGGTTGGCGCGGCGGTGCGCGATGAGATCGGCGAGGATATCCGAGAACTCGGTCACGGCGGCGTTTCCGGCGGCCAGTCGTTCGGGCGGCACCACGGGGTCGAGCGCGCCCAAGATGGCAAGGGAATAGCCGCGAAGCTTGGCCCGCTCCGCCTTGGGCACGCCCAGCATGACCGAAATGATCTCGGTCGGCAGCACCTTGGCGAAATCCTCGACCATGTCGAAGCGCCCCATCTCGGCCACCCGGTCCAGAAGCCGCTCCACGATCCCCTCGATTAGAGGATCGAATTCGGCCAGCTTGCGCGGGGTGAAGGCACCCGCCAAGAGCTTGCGCACGACCGTGTGATAGGGCGGGTCGTTGAAGACGAGCGAGGTCGTGTGATGGTCTGCCAGCGGGCATTGCCCGAATTTCGCGCCGAACTCCTGCGTCTTGTCCGACAGCATGTCGCGGCTTTGATAGACCTTCTGTACGTCCGCGTAGCGGGTCAGGAACACACTGCCGTCGGGCATTTGGTGCACGGGTTCCTCCCGGCGCAGGGCGGCGAGCGTGGGGTATGGGTTCGCGATGAAGTCGGGGCCAATCTTCGCGAGATCGAAACGGGCGATGCTGCCGTCCATCGGGTCCTCCCTCCCATCCGGTCGGGGCGAGGGTAAGCGCGGATCATTGGCGCTGCAACGAGTTCGGGCGTCAGCCGGGCGGATTGTCGGGATCGCCCGGCGGGGCCGGGGCGAGGATGCCACGGTAATGGACCATGAGTTCCTTGGTCAGCGGCGCATGTAGGGCGACGTCGAAATGGAACTTGCCGTCGGTGGCATGTTCCTTTGCGACGCTGATCGGCATGAGCCAATCCGGCAAGGGGATCGGGCCAAGCCGACCGGCAATCACCGGGTATTGCAGCTCAGCGTCGCGCACCGTCAGACCAATGGTGAACGAGAAGGGACCGAAGCGTTCGTTGAGGACGCCATCGCGCGCGGACAGATGCGAGCGGAATCTGTCGCGGCCAAAACGCCTGACCCATGTCTCACCCCGCCGCGTCACGGTCTTGGTCACCGTCACGGGCGTCTCGTTCTGCGCCGGTGGAAAGCGAAACAGCCCGCAGAGAAGCCGGGCCCAGAGATCCGCTCCGCGTGTCACGGTGCAACGTCCGGACCAGCGGGAGGTGTCGAGCGTCTCATGGGTGGCGCGGATCTCGGCGGGCAGGCTGTCGAAGGCCGCGCCAAGGACGCTGTGGAAGAGATGCGTGACCGGTCGCGTCACGCGCTCGGTCGTAACTTGCAGATCGGACATCGCCGCCTCGATCTCGTCCAGTGTCACCGTCGAGAGCGCCGGTCCGGCACCGGTGGGGAGCGTTGCTCGACGCAGGAGCGCGCGGGCGGCGACGGCGGGAATATAGGGACCATCGCCGTCTTCGGCGAGAAGCCGCCAGTTTCGGACCTCTTTTTCTGTCGTCACCGAGACGACCATGCCGCCGCACCCGGTCCCGAAGGGGGCGAGCAGATCGGCGGCGGCCTTGAAGGCTCGCACGACTGGTCGGGTCACCGGAAACGTCAACGCCCGACGCAGGAGCGCGAAACCGGCGAGGCCGTAGCGCATGACACCCAGTTCCAGACCTGCGCGAAAGGTCACCGTTTCGGCCCCGAAATGGGCCGGAAACAGGCTTTGGTCGGGCACCTCGATCTGCCACCCCTGCCGTGTCACGCCGCCGGGCAGGGTGTAGCGGGCCGGGGCGGACCATCCGGTCGCGCGGCCCCATCGCCCGCCGCGCCAGACCGGAAAGGGCTGTCCTGCCTGGCTCAGGATCGACTGCATGACCGACAGGCCGCGCGGGGCGCGATTGCCGGGCAGGATCGCGGCGTCGATCACGCGTGGGCGTTCGCCTGCGGCCAGCGCCAATACGGCGGCAGAGGAGATCGCGGGGACCGACGAGAGGCCAGAAATCGCGCAGACCCCGGCCCGCCGGGCGTCGGCGTCGAGCGCGGCGATCCCCGCGCAGAAGGCGGCATTGTCGGACAGGTCGAGGTAATGCGTGCCAGCCGCAATGGCTGCCCGTGCAAGGCGGTAGGGATCCGCGCCATCTTCGCCCCCGTAGGTGTGGAACGGACCGGCGGCATCGACGACGGCCTCGTGGTCAGCCAGAGGGCCAAGATCGCCATTTCGGTCGAGGACCACGGCCTTGCAGCCCAACTCCCGTGCCATGGCATCGCCGGTGTCCTTCGAGCGGCCCGCAAGGGTCACGTCATGCCCGTCGCGCACGAGGAGCGCCGCGAGGCGCGAGCCGAAGACGCCGTAGCCGCCAAGGATGAGAACCTTCATCCGATCAGTCGTTTCTGAAAGGCCGGATCGGGCAGGGCGCACATGTCGCCGTGGCCGAAAATCCGGTAGCGGTTGCGGGCAAGGCGGACATAGAGCCAGTCCCGGATCGGCTTCGGGATGACCTTCAGCACCAGTGCAACGCGCCCCCAGCCGCCAAAGCTGTGGGCAGCGTGGATGACGGCGTCGAAATCCTCATGCGCGCGGCCCGCGTCGATGAAGAGCCAGCTTGTCGGGTCCGTCGGCTCCAGCCCATAGTGGTCCAGTAGCGCCGCGCCCAGCGGCGTCTGCATAGGACAAATCCGCACGGTTCCGGTTTGGTCGAGCCGGTGGATCATCCGCGCGCCCCAGCTACAGATTGCACAATCCGCGTCCATTACGGCGACAGGCACCGTGTCGTCGAACTGGGGCACGCCGGCGTCGTCGCGGAAAGAATATGGGACGGAGGGATCGCTGGGCATGGAACAGGACTATCCACGTCGCGGCACAGTCCGCAAGGCGGCGCGGAGACGCAGGCTGTGGGGAACAGGGTCCGGGAACGGTCGGCCGTGGCGTTGGCCAGACTGTCCGGGGACATCCGGACAGCCGATAGAGGTCGTGCCGCGATACGGACAGGGGACGGCGCAAAGGAAAAGGCCGCGCGGGGTGTTCCGCACGGCCTTTCCGAATGGTGTCGAGCCGGAGAAGATTACTCTTCGTCCGAAGCCTCTTCGCGGGCCGGAGCCGGCTGATCGTCGTAGTCGTCCGAGGCGGCCGATCCTATGTCGTCGAAAAGCTCGGCGATCTCGAATTCCGCTGCGGCTTCTTCTTCCGCGGCGAGTTCCTGGATCGACTTGCCCGAGGCCTGAAGCTCGGCTTCTTCCGGCGAGCGGGCCACGTTCAGCTTGATCACGGCCATGACTTCCGGGTGCAGGTGGATTTCCACCTCGTGCAGACCCAGCGTCTTGATCGGCTGACGGATGATGACCTGCTTGCGGTCGAGGCTGAAGCCCTCTTCGGTGGCAACATCGGCGGCGTCACGGGTGGTGACCGAGCCATAGAGGTTGCCGCCGTCCGAAGCGGAGCGAATCACGACGAACTGCTGGCCGTCGAGTTTCGCGGCGAGCGCTTCGGCCTCTTTCTTGGTTTCCAGATTGCGGGCTTCAAGCTGCGCTTTCTGGTCTTCGAAGCTGGCGATGTTGGCTTTGGACGCCGTCAGCGCCTTGCCCTGCGGCAGGAGGAAGTTGCGGGCGTAGCCCGGCTTCACGTCCACCACTTCGCCCATCTGGCCGAGCTTGGCGACACGTTCGAGAAGGATGACTTGCATTGCGCTCTCTCCTTACTTCACGGCGTAGGGAAGCAGGGCGAGGAAACGGGCGCGCTTGATGGCACGGGCCAGTTCGCGCTGCTTCTTCTGCGACACGGCGGTGATACGGGACGGCACGATCTTGCCACGCTCAGAGATGTAGCGCTGCAGCAGTTTCGTGTCCTTGTAGTCGATCTTCGGCGCGTTGTCGCCCGAGAACGGGCAGACCTTGCGACGGCGGAAAAACGGTTTAGCGGCCATGGTTTAGCTCCTTATTCTTCCGTTCAGCGGTCGCGACGTTCGCGGCGTTCGCCACGATCACCACGGTCCCCGCGATCGCCCCGGTCACCACGATCGCCCCGGTCACCACGATCATCGCGGTCTTTGCGCATCTGAACCGAGGGGCCTTCGTCGTGGGCGTCGACCTTGATGGTCATGACGCGCATCACGTCGTCATGCAGGCGCATCAGGCGTTCCATTTCCTGCACGGCCGTCGACGGTGCGTCGGTCTTGAGGAAGGCATAGTGGCCCTTGCGGTTCTTGTTGATCTTGTAGGCCATCGTCTTGACGCCCCAGTATTCCGAGTCGATGACCTTGCCACCGTTATCGGAGAGGACGGTCGAGAAGTGCTCGACAAGGCCTTCGGCTTGCGCGTTGGACAGGTCCTGGCGCGCAATCATCACATGCTCATAAAGCGGCATGGGTGCTCCAATTTTCTAGGCGTGCTTCATAGGACGGGTAACCTTCCGCGCCCGTCCACGAGAGGCGACGCGGTTCTCGTCATGGCGGAAGGAGCCGCCCTTTCGCATGGATCTGCCTGCAAGGCAAGGTGGAAAGAGGGTAGGGGCAGATCCACAGGTGTCCGGCGGAACCTGTCTCTGGTGAGTGGTTAATTCCTTAAAACACCGGCAGCCCGCCCCATTGTCGTCCAATTTGCTTAGAAAGCTGGGGTCAACGCGCGAGAGACACGTAAACGGTAACGAGACGACCATGAACGCCTACGTAGATCACATGACGATGCAGGGCCCGGATTTCGGGGTCGCCCCTGCCATTCCCGAAATGCCCGCCCTGTCGCAGGTCGAGACGCGCCCCTGGGGCTATGCCTTCGGCATCGACCGGGCCATGGACACCGCGCGCGGTCTGGGGCCGATTGCCGCGCGCTTCGGCGGTGCGATCCTGTTCCTGGCCGGGATCGGCCTCTGGCTCATGCCTGACGCGATCCACGGCCCGGAAGTCTATACGATGAAGATGATGGCGATGATCGTCTTCACCCTTGTGGGCGGTGTTCTCGTGTGGTCCGGGCGCAAGAAGCCCGGCCTCGAGGTCCAGGTGGACATGGGGCGCAGGGAGCTGCGCCTGGGCGGTCGCAACATCTACAACGAATTCAGGCTCTACGATCTCCTGCGCTTCGATGAAGTGCGCTCTATCTTTCTGCTGCGGGCCTCCGGTCGGGTGCCTGCGCGGCTCTATCTGCGGCTCAATGACGGGTCCACCGGGATCGAGGTGGCGCGGGGTACACAGGCCGAGATGGAACATCTGCGCGCCCGGCTCTTTGCCGATCTCGCCTGCCGGGTGCCGCTCAGCTAGTTTCGGTTGCGCCTGCAACGGATCAAACGGGGTCGGCAGTGCCGACCCCGTTGCGCGTTGCCTCGCCTGCTTGCCGTTGCGCAAAGGGCACTGGCAGGCTATCCCCCCTGCAAACGACCGTGCCCAGATCGGGGCCGGCACATCTGGAGGAGGGGCACATGACCCGCGCATTCGTATTCCCAGGACAGGGCGCCCAGACCATCGGCATGGGGCGTGATCTGGCCGAGGCCTTTCCAGCCGCCAAGGCCGTTTTCGACGAGGTCGACGAGGCGCTCGGAGAAAAGCTGTCCACGCTGATCTGGGAGGGCGAGCAGGACACGCTGACCCTGACGCAGAATGCGCAGCCCGCGCTCATGGCCACCTCCATCGCCGCGATGCGCGCGCTGGAGGCCGAGGGCGTCACGGTCGAGGCGGCTGCCTTCGTCGCCGGTCACTCGCTTGGGGAATACTCGGCGCTCTGCGCGGCAGGGTCCATTTCGCTCGCCGATACCGCGCGCCTCCTGCGCACCCGTGGTCTTGCCATGCAGCAGGCGGTGCCGGTTGGCGTGGGCGCTATGGCGGCGCTGCTGGGCCTCGACTTCGACACCGCGCGTGACGTGGCCTTGGCGGCTGCGGAAGGCGAGGTCTGTCAGGCCGCGAACGACAACGACCCGGCGCAGGTCGTCGTGTCGGGCCACAAGGAGGCCGTGGAACGCGCCGTCGAACTGGCCAAGGAGCGGGGTGCGAAACGCGCCGTGATGCTGCCGGTGTCCGCACCCTTTCATTGCGAACTCATGGGCCCGGCCGCCGACGTGATGGCCGAGGCGCTCGACGACGTGAACATCAACGACCCTCGCGTGCCGCTCATCGCCAACGTGCGCGCCGCTGCCGTGACCGATGCAACCACGATCCGTTCTTTGCTGGTCGAACAGGTCACCGGCTCGGTGCGCTGGCGCGAAAGCGTGATCTACATGGCGGCGCAGGGTGTCACCGAGATCTGGGAAATCGGCGCGGGCAAGGCGCTGTCGGGCATGGTGCGGCGCGTCGACAAGGAAATCGCCTGTCGCGCGGTCGGCACGTCGGACGACGTGAAAGCGGCCGCCGAAGCGTTCAAAGGTTAATTCAGGAAGGACGAGCAGATGTTTGATCTGACAGGAAAATGTGCGCTGGTGACCGGTGCCTCGGGCGGCATCGGTGGGGCCATCGCCACCGCGCTCCATGGCGCGGGCGCGACCGTTGCACTCTCGGGAACGCGTGAAGAACCGCTTCAGGCGTTGGCCGCGGAGCTGGGCGAGCGCGCCCATGTGTTGCCTTGCAACCTCTCCGACGCAGACGCGGTCGAGGCGCTGCCGAAACAGGCTGCCGATGCGATGGGATCGCTCGATATCCTCGTGAACAACGCCGGCATCACGCGCGATCAGATCTTCATGCGCATGTCGGACGAGGACTGGCAGTCGGTCATCGACGTGAACCTGACCTCGACCATGCGGCTTTGCCGGGGCGTGATGCGCCCGATGATGAAGGCGCGCTGGGGCCGGATCATCAATATCTCGTCCATCGTGGGGGCCACCGGCAATCCGGGTCAGGTAAACTATGCCGCGTCCAAGGCGGGCATGGTGGGGCTGACCAAGTCTATTGCCTACGAGGTCGCGAGCCGCGGGATCACCGCGAACTGCGTCGCGCCGGGGTTCATCGCGACGGCGATGACCGACAAGCTCAATGACGAGCAGAAGGGCAAGATCAACGCCCAGATCCCCGCCGCCCGCATGGGCACGCCCGAGGAAATCGCGGCTGCCGTGCTTTACCTCGCGTCGCCCGAGGCAGGCTACACCACCGGGGCTACGATCCATGTCAACGGTGGGATGGCGATGCTCTAGACAGGGGCGGCAGAGCACAGGCCTGGTGCCTGAGCCACTAGGTCTCGTTAACCGTCCGACCGCGCCGGACAAAGCATTTGCCCCCGTTCGTGATTGTGCTAAAGGGGGCTTTGACGCAGCCGTGATCATGGGACGTTCCGGCTGTCCCGAGCGCTTGTTTGGGTAAGGCAATCGGCCTCGCAAGAGGTCAACAAAAGGGGCCAAGCGCCCGAAAACTGTGAGGAATTGATATGAGCGACGTCGCAGATCGCGTGAAGAAAATCGTTGTCGAGCACCTCGGCGTTGAAGAAGACAAGGTCACGGAATCGGCCTCGTTCATCGACGACCTGGGCGCAGACAGCCTCGACACCGTCGAGCTGGTCATGGCCTTCGAAGAAGAGTTCGGCATCGAGATCCCGGACGACGCTGCCGAAACGATCCAGACCTTCGGCGACGCGGTCAAGTTCATCTCGGAAAACACCTGATCCTCGGATCAGCGTTTCGCGGACGGCACCCCTTGCGGGTGCCGTTTTGCTTTTGGGGCAGGCGATCCGGGCGGTGCCCGGCGGGGCGGAAGCCCGCCAAGGCGCGGGCGGAAAAACCGTTTCCTTCTTGCCTACAGGGCCTTGCGCGGGCTATTCCGTGCCCGTCGAATTAAGCAGTCAATAAAGGGGGCGGTTCATGGAGAAGCGTCGTGTTGTCGTCACCGGGCTTGGCATGGTCTCGCCGCTGGCCTGTGGGGTTGAGGAAACCTGGAAGCGTCTTCTGGACGGTCAATCCGGCGCTGGTCCGATCACGCGCTTCGACGCGAGCCGCGTGGCCACGAATTATGCCTGCGAAGTGCCCTATGGCGACGGGTCCGACGGCAGCTTCAACCCCGACGACTGGATGGAACCCAAGGACCGGCGCAAGGTCGACGACTTCATCCTCTACGGGCTCGCCGCCGCGATGCAGGCCGTGCGCGACGCGGGCCTCGAAGAGGTCTCGGAAGACGAGGCGCTGCGCACCGGCGTGATGATCGGCTCGGGCATTGGTGGTCTGAACTCGATCGCCGAAACCGCGCTCCTCATCCACGAGAAGGGCCCGCGCCGCGTGTCGCCCTTCTTTATCCCCGGCGCGCTGATCAACCTGATCTCGGGCCAGGTGTCGATCAAATACGGCTTCAAGGGACCGAACCACGCGGTCGTGACGGCCTGTTCGACGGGCGCACACGCGATTGGCGACGCGAGCCGTCTGATCATGTTGGGCGATGCCGACGTGATGGTCGCGGGCGGCGCGGAAGCGGCGATTTCCGAGATCGGGATCGCGGGCTTCAACGCCTGCAAGGCCCTGTCCACCAAGCGCGCGGACGACCCGAAAACCGCGAGCCGCCCCTATGACGCCGACCGTGACGGTTTCGTCATGGGCGAGGGCGCAGGGATCGTCGTGCTCGAGGAATACGAACACGCGAAAGCGCGCGGAGCCAAGATCTATGCCGAAATCCTCGGCTATGGCCTGTCCGGCGACGCCTATCACATCACGGCACCGTCCGAGGACGGCGATGGCGGGTTCCGCGCCATGCAGGCGGCGCTGAAATCTGCGGGCCTCACCCCCGATGCAGTCGATTACGTGAATGCGCACGGCACCTCGACCATGGCCGACACGATCGAACTTGGCGCGGTCGAGCGGCTCATGGGCGACCATGCCGCCGACGTGACCATGTCCTCTACCAAGTCCTCGATCGGGCACCTTCTGGGGGCGGCGGGATCGGTCGAAGCCATTTTCTCGATCCTTGCGCTGCGCGACCAGATCGCGCCGCCGACGATCAACCTCGACAACCCGGCGGTCGAACCGAAATTGAGCCTCGCGGCGAACCAGGCGGAACCCCGCAAGATCGACGTGGCGCTGTCCAATTCCTTTGGCTTCGGCGGCACAAATGCCTGTCTCATCATGGGACGGGTGGCTGACTGATGTGGCGTAACATCGCCTCCAACGCGCTCTCCCTCGCGATTGTCGCGCTCGTCATCCTTGGCGGCGTCGTGACATGGGGCAAGCGGGAGTATTCCGTGGCCGGGCCCTTGCAGCAGACGATCTGCGTCAAGGTCGAGCCGGGATCGAACTTTTCGCGTCTGTCGGAGCGGTTGCAGACGGATGGTGCCATCACCAGCCCTGCAATCTTCCGGATGGGCGCCGAATACACCGGCAAGACGCAGGATCTGAAAGCGGGGTCATTCCTCGTCGAAGAGGGCGCGTCGATGGAAGAGATCGTCGACGTGGTGACGCGCGGCGGTGCCTCGACCTGCGGGACCGAGATCGTTTACCGGATCGGTGTGAACGCGGCGGAATACCACGTGCGCGAGCTTGACCCTTCCACGCAGAATTTCGTCGAGGTGGCGGAGTTTGCCCCTGATGCAGAGGTGCCCGCCGAATATACCCGCGTCCGCGCCGAGGCGGACACCCGATACCGGATCGCCATCGCGGAGGGCGTGACGTCTTGGCAGATCGTGAACGCCCTGTCCCAGGTCGAGTTCATGGAGGGCGAGGTGCCCGAGGTTCCTGCCGAAGGCAGCCTTGCCCCCGACAGCTATGAAGTGCGACCCGGTGCGTCGCGTCCCGACCTGATCGCCCAGATGGAGGCAGCGCAGATCCAGCGACTCTCCGACGCTTGGGAAAATCGGGCAGAGGGTCTGCCCTATGCCAGCCCCGAAGAGGCGCTGACCATGGCGTCGATCGTCGAGAAGGAAACCGGTGTCGCCTCGGAACGCCCGCAAGTGGCGAGCGTCTTTGTCAACCGGCTGGAGCAGGGGATGCGTCTGCAGACGGACCCTACAGTGATCTACGGCATCACCAACGGGCAGGGTGTGCTGGGTCGGGGCATCCGACAGTCGGAACTGCGCGCCGAGACGCCATATAACACCTATGTCATCGACGGCCTGCCGCCGACGCCCATCGCCAACCCCGGTGCGGCGAGCATCGAGGCGGCGCTCAATCCGGCCGACACGAACTTCCTGTTCTTTGTGGCGGATGGGACCGGGGGGCACGCCTTTGCGACGACCCTCGAGGACCACAACCGCAACGTCGCGCGCTGGCGCGAAATCGAGGCGGAGCGGGCCGCGAACCAATGAGCGAAAGGGCGGCGATCTGCCGCCCTTTTCTTTGGCCGGGCGGCGCGGTAGGCAATCGTCATGCAACTGCACGAAATCACATATGATCAGGCACAGCCTGTCGAGGGCTACGGTCCCGGCTTTTTCCGCGTGGCGGGCAAGGTAATCGAGGGGCCGATGATTGCCACGGGCAGCCGCGCCCTGTCTTGGGCCGGGCTGTCGGACCGTGCGGCGCTGGCCGCGCTTGGAGGGCAGGTGGACGTTCTGTTCTACGGCACCGGCGCTGAGATGGCCTTTGCCCCGTCCGATCTCGTGGCCGAGATGGACGCGCTCGGCATCGGGGTCGAGGCGATGTCGACCCCCTCCGCCTGTCGCACCTACAACATCACCCTGTCGGAGGGCCGTCGCGTCGCGCTGGCCGTGCTGCCCGTTTGAACGCGCCCGCCGACGCACTTGTCGTCCGCGACATGACCGTTGCGCGGGGTGGGGTGCCGGTGCTCGCTGGGCTGAGTTTTCGGCTCGACCCCGGCCGGGTGCTGATCCTGCGGGGACCGAACGGCTCGGGCAAGACCACGCTTCTGCGCACCTTGGCTGGATTGCAGCCTGCGATGGCCGGAACCATGTCCCAGCCCGCCGAGGCGATTGCCTACGGTGCACATGCTGACGGGCTGAAGGCGGTGCTGACAGTAGAGGAAAACCTGCGGTTCTGGGCGAGCGTTTACGGCACCGATGCTGTCGAAGCGGCGATCTCGGGCTTCAACCTGACGGGTCTGCGCAGCCGTGCCGCCGGGAACCTGTCGGCGGGGCAGAAACGGCGGCTTGGCCTCGCCCGACTTCTCGTGACCGGACGGCCCATCTGGCTGCTCGATGAACCCACCGTATCGCTTGACACCGCCAGCGTGGCACTTTTTGCCGACGCCGTGCGCGCGCATGTGGCCGCCGGTGGATCGGCGCTCATCGCGACCCATATCGACCTTGGGCTCGAGGCGGAGGTGTTCGACGTGACGCCCTACAAGGCGCAGGCCGCGACCGATCCTGCGGCGGGTGGCAGTTTCGACGAGGCCTTCCTGTGATCGCGCTCCTGATCCGGGATTTGCGCCTGTCGGTGCGGGCAGGGGGCGGTTTCGGACTTGGGCTAGCCTTCTTTCTGATCGTAACGGTGCTCGTGCCCTTTGGCGTTGGGCCGGAGGAAGCGATCCTTGCGCCGATTGCCCCGGGCATCCTCTGGGTCGGCGCGCTCCTTGCTTGCCTCCTGTCGCTCGACCGGATCTTCCAGCTCGACTACGAGGACGGCTCGCTCGACCTGCTCGCGACCGCCCCCCTGCCGATGGAGGGCGCCGTGGTGATGAAGGCGGTGGCGCATTGGCTGACCACGGGCCTTCCACTGGTGCTGGCCGCCCCCGTCTTTGGCGCGCTTCTCAACATGCCGCCCGAGGGGTTCCTCTGGATCATGGGAAGCCTCGCGCTTGGCACGCCTGCGCTCTCCATGATCGGGGCCTTCGGCGCGGCGCTTACCGTGGGACTGAAACGCGGCGGGCTGCTCCTGTCGCTCCTCGTCCTGCCGCTCTATATCCCGACGCTCATCTTCGGGGCCGAGGCGGCGTCGCGCGGCATGGCGGGGTTCGAAGCGGGGACGCCGATGCTCATGGTCGCGGGGATCACCTTGGGGAGCCTCGCGCTCCTCCCCTTCGCGGCGGCGGCCGCCTTGCGGATCAACCTGCGATAATGTGAATATGAGGCGCTTGCCCGGTCGCGGGCGACGCCGTAGGGGGAAGCATGGATCACGTTCGGGTCAAACAGAAACGCGACGGATGGAACTGGCTCTGGGCCTGGGCCAACCCGGTGAAGTTCATGGAACTGTCGGGTCGCGCCCTGCCGTGGTGCGTGGGGATCGCGGTTGTCACCCTCGCCGTCGGCCTGATCTGGGGCTTTTTCTTCACACCCGAGGCCGCGCGCTTCGGCTCGTCGGTCAAGATCATCTACGTCCACGTCCCGACCGCGATGATGGCGATCAACATTTGGGTCATGATGCTCGTGGCCTCGCTCATCTGGCTCATCCGCCGCCATCACGTAAGCGCGCTCGCTGCCAAGGCCGCCGCGCTCGTGGGTGTCGCGATGACGCTGGCCGCGCTCATCACGGGCGCCGTCTGGGGCCAGCCGATGTGGGGCACCTGGTGGGCCTGGGACCCGCGCCTCACCTCGTTCCTCGTGCTGTTTCTGTTCTACCTTGGCTACATGGCGCTCTGGGCCGCGATCGAGGACCCGGATACCGCTGCCGATCTCACGAGCGTTCTGGCCATCGTGGGCAGCGTCTTTGCGCTTCTCAGTCGCTACGCGGTGAACTTCTGGAACCAGGGCTTGCATCAGGGCGCGAGCCTGTCGCTCGACAAGGAAGAGAACGTCTCGGACGTCTACTGGCAGCCGCTGGTCATCTGCCTCGTCGGCTTTACCGCGCTCTTCGTCGTGCTGCTCCTCGTGCGGACCCGGACCGAGGTGCGCAAGCGGCGGCTTCATGCGCTCGAGATGCGCGAAAGGATGGCGGATGCTTGATCTGGGAAAATATGCCGGACCGGTGATCTGGTCCTGGGTGGCGACGCTGGGGCTTCTGGCCGCAGTGATCGTCTTGAGCTGGTGGCAGTCCCGGCGCGCGAAAGCGGCGCTGGCGGCTGCGGAAGCACGGAGAAAGACGACCTCATGAAACCTTTGCTTTTGTTGCCCGTCGTGATCTTCGCCGGCATCCTTGGGATGGGAGGTCATGCGCTGTTCAACAAGGAAGAGGGCCTGCCCTCGACCCGCGAGGGCGGCGTTGCGCCCGGGCTGACCGTGAGCGCCTTTCCCAATGCCGAGAGCTTCGATGCCGCCACTTTGGCGGATGGCGAGGTGAAGCTCGTGAACTTCTGGGCCTCATGGTGCGCGCCCTGTCGGGTGGAACATCCGCAACTCGTCGAGATGGCAGAAGAGGGCGTGCCGATCTACGGCGTGAACTACAAGGACACGCCCGAGAACGCGGCGAAGTTCCTGGGGGACCTTGGCGATCCCTTTGCGGCCCTCGTCCAGGACGACACCGGGCGCACGGGGCTCGACTGGGGCCTTTACGGCGTTCCCGAGACGTTCGTGATCGACGGCGACGGCGTGGTGATCAAGCGCTTTGCCGGGCCGATCACCGAAGAGATCCTCGACAAGATCATTCGCCCCGCGATGGAAGAGGCAGCAGAGTAACCCGCGCTGTCGAAGGGGTGGGTGCATAACCAGCCCGTGTGCGGGTCTTGCCGCCCGCAACCAAGACCCCATATCTCCCCAACCGCGTGAGTACGCAGATCGGAGTGGAAGATGGGTTATGTGAAGACGGCGATGCTGATGGCGGCGATGACCGCGCTCTTCATGGGCGTCGGCTATCTCGTCGGCGGTGCCACCGGCGCGGTGATTGCGCTGGTCGTGGCCGCGGCAATGAACCTTTTCACCTGGTGGAATTCGGACAAGATGGTGCTCCGGATGCACGGGGCGCAGGAACTCGCGCCGGGAGATCTCTTCGGGCTTCATGACCTGACGCTCGATCTTGCCCGTAACGCCGGGATGCCGGACCCGAAGGTCTATCTGATCGACACGCCGCAACCCAATGCCTTTGCCACCGGTCGCAACCCGCAGAACGCCGCCGTGGCCGTGACGACCGGGTTATTGTCCACGCTGTCGCGCGAGGAGCTGGCGGGCGTCATCGCGCATGAGCTGGCGCATATCAGGAACCACGATACCGCGATCATGACGGTCACGGCGACCTTTGCCGGTGCCATTTCGATGCTCGCGAACTTTGCGCTCTTCTTCGGCGGTGCGCGCGAGCGGATGGGGCTTCTGGGCACGCTGGCCCTGATGCTGCTGGCCCCGCTCGCCGCCGCCCTCGTCCAGATGGCGATCAGCCGGACACGGGAATATGCGGCGGACAAGGCGGGGGCCGAGATCTGTGGCCAGCCGCTCTGGCTCGCCTCGGCGCTCGAGAAGATCGCGGCCGGTGCAGCGCGGATCGACAACCACGCGGCCGAACGCAACCCGGCCACGGCGCATATGTTCATCATCAACCCGCTTCATGCCCATAAGCACGACAACCTCTTCTCGACCCACCCCGCGACCGAGAACCGGGTGGCGGCGCTGCGCGAGATGGCGGGGGGCGCGGGCGTGGCCCCGCGGATGGCGCCCCGGTCTGACAGCTATGCCCCGAGCCGGGTGCCCGCGAGCGGACGGCGTGATGGTGGCGGCAAAGGGCCCTGGGCCTGACCCAGACGGCGGACCGGCAAGAGATGGCGGTCAATGTGGCGTATTGCTTGGCCTGACCCACGCTCAAGGTGGAGGCTCGTGACATCATCAGGGAGGATGTCATGAAAGGACTGCTGATCGGAACGGCGCTCTGCGCGGCGACGCCCATTTGGGCGGAAAGCCATTGGGACATGGGCTGGACGCTTGAGGGCTTCCGCGCGCCGGAGTCGGCCTATTGGGATGCGGGCAGCGGGCAGATCATCGTGTCCAACATCGGGACCTTCGGCCCGGACGGAGGCATGGACGGATCGCTCTCGCTCGTCTCGTCCGAAGGCCAGATGATCAAGGCCGACTGGGTGAGCGGGCTCATGGACCCCAAGGGGATGGCGGCGTCCGGCGGCAAGCTCTACGTGGCGGACGCCATGGGCCTGCATGTGATCGACGTGGCGGGCGGCATGGTCGAGACGACGATCACGCTCGATGGCGCGATGTTTCCCAATGACGTGGCCGTGGGGCCGGATGGCGCGGTCTATGTCACCGATATGATGGGCGGTGGGATCTATCGCGTCACGGACGGCAGCGCCGAGGTCTTTGTGCCCGCGGGCAGCCTGTCCCTGCCGAACGGCATCTGGGCAGGAGAGGACGGCCTTATCGTCGGGTCGATGGGCGAGAGCTTTTCCATGGACAGCGGCGTGAGCGGACGCGGGGCGCTGTGGCGCGTGAGCTATGACGGCGGCGCGCCGGAGGTGGTGCCGGGGGCCGAGGACACGGGGGCTATCGACGGGGTCGTGATGCTGGGTGACAGGGTCATCTGGTCGGACAACCCCACGGGCGAGATCGTGGCGCTGGTGGACGGGGCGCAGGAGGTCATCGCCACCACCGAAGCGGGGGCTGCGGACATCGGCGTGAAGGACGGAATGATCCTCGTCCCGCTCATGCAGGCGGGCAAGGTGACGGTGATCCCGGTCGACTAGGGTGCGCCTGCCGCTTGCGCGGCAGGCGACCGGGGCGAGGGGGTGTCCCCCTCGCGCTCCCCCGGTCTGACCTCAGGCGTCGGCGCGGGACGGCGGCCGGGTATGCGTATTTGCGGAAGGATGAAAGGGGCTTTGCGCGGGACCTGCCGTTGAGTGCGCCACACGCGCGTCCCTGTCGTGTGGACCGTCGCGGCGTGGACCGGCCCGGCAAGGCGCGCGGGAGCTGTTTCGTTGAGAGGGACGTCGGCGCGGTTTCCCGGCGTCGTCAGTTGTGGCCCGAGCGCGTGAAGAGACCCGCATCCTCGGCGGCGCGGCGGATCGCCTTGGACTTGTTCACGGTTTCCATGAACTCGGCCTCGGGGTCCGAATCGTAGACCACGCCACCGCCCGACTGGATGTAGAGCTTCTGGTCCTTCACCACCGCCGTTCGCAGGGCGATACACATGTCCATGTCGCCCATGGCCGAGAAATAGCCCACGCCGCCGCCATAGACGCCGCGCTTCTCCGGCTCCAGTTCGTCGATGATCTCCATCGCCCGGACCTTGGGTGCGCCCGAGACGGTGCCCGCGGGCATCCCTGCGAGGAAAGCGGAGAGGGCGTCATGATCCTCTGACAGCTCGCCCACCACGTTCGAGACGATATGCATGACGTGGCTGTAGCGTTCGACGATGAATTCCTCGGTCGGGCGCACGGTCCCGATCCTGGCCACCCGGCCCACGTCGTTGCGGCCCAGATCGAGGAGCATGAGGTGTTCGGCCAGTTCCTTCTTGTCGGCCAGCAGATCGGCCTCGAGCGCGTTGTCCTCGTCCGGCGTCGCGCCGCGCGGGCGGGTGCCCGCGATCGGGCGGATCGTCACCTCGCGGCCAAAGACGCGCACGAGGATTTCGGGGCTGGCGCCGATGACCTGAAAGCCGCCGAAGTTGAAATAGAACATGAAGGGCGAGGGGTTCGTGCGCCGGAGGCTCCGGTAGAGCGCGAAGGGCGGCAGGGGAAAGTCCTGCGTCCAGCGCTGCGCGGGCACGACCTGAAAGATGTCGCCTGCGCGGATATACTCCTTCGCCTTCTCGACGGCGGCGAGATACTCGGCATGGGTGAAGTTCGACACCGCCTCGCCGATCCGGGCGGTTTCGCCAAGATCGTGGGTGGTGGCGGGCTGGCGTTCGAGGTCACGCAGCGCATCCTGCACCCGTTCGGCGGCCTGCGCATAGGCGGCGCGGGCGGAGAGGCCCGAGGACTGGAACACCGGCGAAACGAGGATCACCTCGCCCTTCACGCCGTCGAGCACGGCCACGACCGAGGGACGCAGCATAAGCGCGTCGGGATTGCCGATGGGATCGGGGTTGACGTTGGGCAGGTGTTCTACGAGCCGGATCATGTCGTAGCCGAGATAGCCGAAAAGTCCTGCGGAGGCAGCGGGAAGCCCCTCGGGCAGGTCGATTTGGCTTTCGGCGAGGATGGCCCGTAGCGCCGTCAGGGGATCGGCGGTGTCGGGAACAAAGGCGTCGGGATCGAACCGCGCCTGGCGGTTGGTGCGCGACGTGGTACCCCGGCACTCCCAGATCAGGTCGGGCTTCATCCCGATGATCGAATAGCGCCCGCGCACTTCGCCGCCCGTGACGCTTTCCAGCATGAAGCTGTCCGTGCGCGCCTCGGTCAGCTTGAGCATGAGCGAGACGGGCGTGTCCAGGTCGGCGGCAAGTCGGGTGTAGACGACCATGTTGCGGCCTTGGGTCCAGCCAGCCTCGAAGGTGTCGAAATCGGGGGTGAGGCTCATGGTTTGCCTGCCTGTTTCTCTGTCTGGGTGCCAGTGTCTGCGTGCCAGTCCGGCTTTACGGGAAGTTGGTGTGGACGGCGTTGATCACGGCCTGATCGAGGGTGACGCCAGTCTGTTCCTCGATCGCCGTGGCAAAGGCGTCCTGCAGGTCGAGCGCGAGCGTCTGGCCCATGCGGGTCGAGAAGGTCGTCTTGATCTGCTGGGCCTCGGCGCCGGTCTGGTCGGGGATGTTCACGTCATCGAGCCGGACGACCGTGGTGATGCCGTTGCCCGCGATGACCCGCCATTCGCCGGGCTCCATGGTAAAGATCTCTTCCACCATCCGCTCGGGCGTGCCCGCGATAAAGCCGGTGCGGGCGATGTTTTCCTCGACCACCTCGGCCAGCCCCTGCGTTGCGGGGGATTCGTTGCCGTTGGAGAAGAGCCCGATCAGCTGGTTCGCCCGGTCTGCCAGCGCCGCCTGCGTGGCATCCGCACGCCAGTCGGCGATGACCTCTTCGCGCACGTTGGCGAGGGGTTTCAGCTCCGGCGCGCGGATCTCGTCGAGCCGGATCGCCGCGACCGACCCGTCCGAAAGCTCGAAGACCTCGGGGAAATCGTTCGCCTCGATCTCGGCGGCGGCGGCGCGGAACTGGTCGTAAGCCGCGATGCCGTCCTCCATCCCGTCGAACCAGGCGATCTTGCCCACGGTCAGACCGTCTTCGGTTTGGGCAAGTTCCTCGATCGTGGCACCCGAGGCCAGTTGCTCGTCGATCTCGCGCGACTTGGCCTGCACGAGGCGGCGGGCGGCATCGGCGGTATATTCGGCAAGGATGTCGTCGCGGGCGTCCTCGAAAGAGGTTTCCGAGGCCGCGAGGATCGCGTTCATGCGAAAGAGCGCGGGGCCGAGGTTCGTCTCGAACGGCCCGACCACGCCGGGTTCGGTGAGCGCGAACACCGGCTCGCCCGCCGCGCCAAGTTCGCGGGGGGGTACATCGCCCAGATCGGCGTCGCCCAGGGACAGGCCGCGGGCCTCGACCTCGTCATCGAAGGTCGACGTGCCTGCCGCGATCCGGTCGGCGGCGGCCTGCGCGGCCTCGGCATCGGAGAAAACGAGGCGCTCGACGAGCCGGCGCTCGGGGATCACGAATTCGTCGATGCGGGCCTCGTATTGCTGGCGCAGGTCCTCGTCGGACACCGGAATCTGGGAGACCACATCCTCCGGCCGCAGCCAGGCATAGGTGATCTGGCGCGTCTCGGGCTGGGTGTAGGCGTCGGGGTGGTCGTCATACCAGCTCTGGATCTGGTCATCTGTCGGTGCGGGCACGGCGCTTTTCAGCGACGAGGGCGTTACCTCGGCCCAGGTGAAGTCGCGGGTTTCGCGAGCATATGCGAAGAGTGTCGATGTATAGACGTCGGGCATGGTCACACCCTGCGTCACGGCGCCTTGAAGGATGGTTCGGGCCACCTCGGCGCGCATCGTCTCTTCGAACTCGCGCGTGGTCAGACCGGACTGGTCGAGGACGAAATTGTAGGTCTCGCGGTCGAAGGCGCCGTTCGGGCCCTGAAAGGCCGGGATCTCGGTCACGCGGTTGGCGAGGTTCTGGTCGCCCACGGATATGCCGACGCGCCCGGTTTCGTTCTCGAGGGCCGTAGTGGTGATCACGCGCGACAGCACCTGCTGGTCGAGCCCGATGGTCTGGGCCTGCGCCATGGTGATGTTCTGGCCGGTCTGCGCCTCGTAGGCCCGGAATTCCGCGTTGAGTTCGCGGAAATAGGCGGAGGCGTCGATTTCCGTGTCGCCCACGCGGCCGATGGCATTGGCCGATCCGCCGAAATTGAACGAGCCGAAGCCCACCAGCCCCACGAGCACGAGGCCCATGATGATCCAGACGAAAAAGCGCGAAATGTTCGAGAACATGGGTTCCTCACCGTTGGGTCAGTGGGTTGTAGCGGCGAGGCGGCGGAATGCCAACAGGGGAACGGCCCTCGGCTGCTGCCTCATGGCCGTGCGAAGGAGTTCGTCGGGCCGGCGATGCGGACGCGCGGGGCGGCGGCGAGGCGGCCTGTGACTGCGGAGAGAATCGCGGGGGGTGGCCCGTTCGAATACTGGGCCGAGCCCGTCGGTTGCGGCCTGCAAGTGACTGTTTGAGCACCGAAATGCGTGTTGAATTTTGACCCTTTGATAGAAACACCCGTTAAAATTCATTTTTGAAGCATAAATGAACCGTTCATTTCAGAATGCAATTGCGCATTCATTTAAAGTGCGGGCAAATGTTCAGGCTGGTTAAGCGTTTCTACCATTGGGTGAATTCGGCTCTCTGGTGACCGTTCCGATTGTGGTCCGGGTCTGATGCTGAGGCCGGCGAGAACAATGGAACATCGTTCCCAAAGTAGACGAGGCGAGGAGCTTGCTCTCATATCCTGACGTAATCGAGGTCGGCGAAGCCGTCCCGTCGCTCGGTCGAGCGCTGGATGTGCAGTGGCCCCGCGTATCCGCGCGCGACTGGCGCGATGGTCGTCGGGTGACGGTCGCAGAGTGCAACGCGCAGCAGGCGGGGCAGGGGGAGTTCGCGCCCCCTTCCGTCCGCGGGCAGCGGCTCGCAGAGGCGGCGCGCGGTCACGTGTCGTCCGATAGGCACGATCCTGGCTAGCCGGATCTGAAGCCGCATTGGCGCCGCATGGTCCCTCATCGACGACCACTTGATACACGAGCAAAATTTTGACTGAGATTCACACGCTATTCGATGAACTGATGATCGAGGCGCGCGCTGGTGACACCTCCCGATTGACGCAGGTCGCGGAAAGCGCAGTGGCGCTTCTGGCCACCGAATGCGCGCGGCGAGGGATGGCCTACGAAGCCTTGACCCTGCGCTCCGCCGTGCGTGCCGTGGAAACCGCAGGTCAGCAGCTTGCACCGGGCCAAGCCCGCGCCCTGGGCCGCGAAGGGGGCTGCGTGATCCCATTACGGCGGGGGCAGCACGGTTGACGCCGCGCCCCGGTCCAGCGGACCGGGGCCGGGCGACGTGGCGCAGCGCCCCAATGGAAAGGGCCGCCCGAAGGCGGCCCATGAATCGATCTTGAGTTTGCCTTAGCGGTTCTCGACATCCACATAGTCGCGCTGCGTCTCGCCGACGTAGAGCTGACGGGGGCGGCCGATCTTCTGTTTCGGATCGGCCAGCATCTCTTTCCACTGGGAAATCCAGCCCACGGTACGCGCGAGCGCGAAGATCGGGGTGAACATGGCAGTCGGGAAGCCCATCGCCTCGAGGATGATGCCAGAATAGAAATCCACGTTCGGGAAGAGCTTTTTCTCCGCGAAATAGGGATCTTCCAGCGCCTGACGCTCGAGTTCCTTGGCGACCTGCAAAAGCGGGTTGTTCTCGATCCCCAGCAGGTCGAGCACCTCGTCCGCCGATTGCTTCATCACCTTCGCGCGCGGGTCGAAGTTCTTGTAGACCCGGTGGCCGAAGCCCATGAGGCGGAACGGATCGTCCTTGTCCTTGGCGCGGGCGATATACTCCGGGATGCGATCGACGGTGCCGATTTCCTTGAGCATCTCGAGACAGGCTTGGTTCGCACCGCCGTGGGCAGGGCCCCAGAGGCAGGCGATACCAGCGGCGATACAGGCGAACGGGTTTGCGCCCGAGGACCCCGCCAGACGCACGGTCGAGGTCGAGGCGTTCTGTTCGTGGTCGGCATGGAGCGTGAAGATCCGGTCCATGGCGCGCGACAGGATCGGGTTCACCTCGTAGTTCTCGGCGGGCACCGAGAAGCACATGTGCAGGAAGTTCGACGCGTAATCGAGGTCGTTGCGCGGGTAAACGAAGGGCTGGCCGACGGTGTATTTATAGGCCATCGCGGCAATCGTGGGCATCTTCGCGATCATGCGGATCGAGGCGACTTCGCGCTGCCACGGGTCGGCGATATCGGTCGAGTCGTGGTAGAAGGCCGACATCGCGCCGACCACGCCCACCATGATCGCCATCGGGTGCGCGTCACGGCGGAAACCCGAGTAGAACTTGATCATCTGCTCGTGCAGCATCGTGTGACGGGTCACGCGGAACTCGAAATCCTCGAGTTCGGCCGCTGTCGGCAGGGCGCCGTAGAGCAGGAGATAGCAGACTTCGAGGAAATGCGATTTCGACGCGAGCTGGTCGATCGGATAGCCGCGGTGCAGGAGCACGCCTTCTTCGCCGTCGATGAAGGTGATCGTCGAGTCGCAGGCCGCGGTCGAGGTGAAGCCGGGGTCGAAGGTGAAGACATCGCCCTGTGCATAGAGCTTGGAGATGTCGATCACATCCGGCCCGACGCTGGGCGAGTACATCGGAAGTTCCAGTTCCTTGTCACCGAAACTGAGCTTTGCCGTTCCCGTCTGGTTCGTCATTCCACATGTCCTCTGTTGGTGCCTGCCCGATGGGGCCGGATGGTTACTTGCTGGCGTCCTGGAGACGGGCGATGGTTTCGTCGCGCCCAAGGGTCAGCATCATATCGAATACGCTCGGGCTTTGGGCGCGTCCTGCGAGCGCGGCGCGCAGGGGGGCCGCGAGCTTGCCGAACTTCACGCCATGGGCCTCTGCCGTCGCGTTCAGGATAGCTTCCAAATCATCGCGCATCCAGCTAGCAGTTTGCAACTGCGGCGTCAATTCCATCAGTATACTACGGGATACATCGTCAAGCGCCGCTTCGGCTTTTTCGTCCCTGTCGAGCGGTCTGGACGCCAATGCGAAGTGTGACTTTTCAAGCAGTTGCGGCAGGGTCTTGGCTCCGGTCCGCGTGAACTCGAGTGCCGGGAGAAGCGCCTTGACCTGCGTTTCGGTCAAGGCAGGCTGCGACGTCGCGTCAAGATAATCCTGCAGTTGCGAAATAAGCGTCTCGGGGTCGGTCATCTGGATGTGCTGTCCCGAGACATGGTCGAGCTTCTTGAAATCGAGCCGCGCGGCGCCCTTGCCGATGCCGGATATATCGAACCACTCGATGGCCTGTGCGTCCGTGAACACTTCGTCATCGCCGTGGGACCAGCCGAGCCGGGCGAGGTAGTTGCGCATGGCCGAGGCGGGGTAACCCAGTGCCCGGTATTCCTCGACACCGGCGGCCCCGTGGCGTTTCGACAGCTTCTTGCCGTCCGGACCGTGGATCAGGGGAATATGGGCAAAGACCGGCACGTCCCAGCCCATCGCGTCATATACGAGCTTTTGCCGCGCGGCATTGTTGAGGTGATCGTCGCCCCGGATCACATGGGTCACGCCCATGTCGTGGTCGTCGACCACCACGGCGAGCATATAGGTCGGGTTGCCGTCCGAGCGCAGCACGATCATGTCGTCGAGCTGGTCGTTGCCAAAGGTCACGTCGCCCTGCACGGCGTCGTGGATCACCGTCTTGCCCTCGCGGGGCGCCTTGACCCGGATCGCATAGGGCGCATCGGGGTGGGTCGCCGGGTCGGCGTCGCGCCAAGGCGACTGGAAGAGCGTCGAGCGTCCCTCCGCGCGGGCGGCCTCGCGAAAGGCTTCGATCTCGTCTTGGGTAGAGAAGCACTTGTAGGCCGCACCCGAGGCGAGCATCGCCCGCGCAACCTCGCGGTGCCGGTCGGCGCGGTCGAACTGGCTCACCGCCTCGTCGTCGTAGTCGAGCC
>LUOO01000101.1 GCA_001626765.1 Maritimibacter sp. REDSEA-S28_B5 | reverse complement strand
CCACCAGATCCAGCGCCCGTCCCAAAGCCGGACCGGGAACCACGCGAACCGTGTCGTCCATTCTTCGGCAGCGGCCCTGCGCTCTGCCGTGGTGCGTCCCCAGATCATGCCGCACCCCCATTCGTGCTTGACTGACGAATTGGGGGTGGACAGCTTAGTTCAGTGCGAGCCGCCCGCAGCAACGGGCGACTCGCCACACCCCCAATGAACGAGGACTTCAGAGGAGATATGTTCGACATGGGAGAGCAGAGATGGGCCAGACAACCGACACCACCCCCGAAACCGCCGCGTCCTTCGGGACCAAAGGGCCTGCCGCCGGGCATCCGTCCGCCGCGCCCGTCACCGAACTGAGGTTCGACCTTCTTCGGTCGGCGACTTATCACGATCTGTGCCAGCGCAACCTCGCGCGGCTTCACAGGTTTCTGCAGTTCCTGACAGTGCTGCTCGGCTCGGCTGCGATTGCCGCCTTCGGCAGCCAGTTTCCCATCTTCGGCCAAGCGGCGGG
Source organism: Maritimibacter sp. REDSEA-S28_B5 (assembly GCA_001626765.1). GTDB lineage: Bacteria > Pseudomonadota > Alphaproteobacteria > Rhodobacterales > Rhodobacteraceae > Maritimibacter. The sequence goes on along the minus strand of LUOO01000101.1, from coordinate 13,645 downwards.
CATCGCCGTAGCCGCCATTGCGGCTGCTCAGCTGGTCTGGGACTTCGGCGGTCTCGCCCGCACCCACGGTGATCTTCGTCGCCGGTTCTTCACGCTGTTGTCCGAACATGAAGGCGGCGCTCCCGACGCCGATGTCATGGCGCGGCTCACAATGATCTACGCGGATGAACCCCCGGTCATTCGCCGATTGAACCGGCGCGCGCACAACCATGCGGGCATGACGCTCTACGGGGACGATTTCACGAAAGCATAGGCTCATGCCGCCGTCCTCGCCGCCGCGTCACGGGCCAGCCGGTCGAGTTCTGATTGCGCGGCCATGCGCAGGCTCGCCTCGGTCGAGTGGCGCAGGATCGCGTGGCAGGCCTCGGCCAGCGCGTCGTTCAGGGTGTCCGCGTCGTAGAGCGCGCGGGTCGCTGCCTCGAGCATCGCGTCGCGGTGCAGGATCTTCCGGGCGGCGGCGATCCAGTTGGTGACCAGGTCGTCGGTGTCGGTGCCATGGGCGCAGACCCCGTGCAGCGTGGCGCGGGGCTGGGATTTCGACGTGGGGAAGAAGCTGCCGCGTCGGCGCGGTCCTCGGGCGCGAGGGTGTCCAGGCGGGCGAGGAAGGCGGCGAGTGGTGTGGGGTGCAGGGTCATTCGTGCAACTCACAGATGATCCACGCGAATTGCGCGGCGTAGTCGTCGAGCGCAGCCACTTCGACCGCGAAATAGCGCGGCCCCGACGACGTACGCGACGTGAAGAGGTAGTGGTCACCGTCTGCCGAAAGCTGCGCCAGCAGACGCCGCTGCTTGCGACCGACGAAGGCTTCGAACGCCGGATCGTCCCGGCCCTTGGACATGGGCACGACGCGACCGGGTTCGGGCATGGTGACGGCGCCGTTCGGGCGTTGTTCCACCGGGAAGATGATGGCGCAGGCGTTGGCGGCCTCGATGCTGATCCGCTGCAGCGGCGTGTCGCGTTTCACGTCGGTCGTCATGCCGCACCGCCTTGCACCACGGACAGGCAGGGCCGGGGGCGCGGGAAGGGGATGACGTTCGGTGCCGGGTGCGAGGCGACGACGCGCAGGGCGAGGTCGCGGGTCGTGGCGGGCCATGTGCCCTTCGGTGCGGCGACGATCATCCGCGCGACGTCGATTTGGTCACGAAAGCGCGGGTCTTCGGTGGGGTGCGGCATGGTGGGCCTCCATCGGGGTGATGGGGGTCATGGTTGGCACATTGCGAACTTTAGATCAAACAAAAAGTTTGCACTTGGCGAACTATGGGGACGACGAAGGCGCGGCCCTGGCGAATCGCACCACAGGTTGTGGGTCAATATCTTGCGCGGGAGAGCATCTTGTCATCGAGTGTGGATGTCCCGGATGTCATTGACACGCATGCCCTATGTTCTCATCTTGTTCTGATAGAGATGGGCGCAGATTGATGACGAACGAAGAGTTTCAGAAGGTTCTTAGGGCTCTTCGGCCAGAAGATCGAAAGCTAATTGAGGCTATGATTCGGAGTTCTTTGCGAGCAAGCCGAGAGCGGCTTTCTCAATCGCCAATCGATCCGGTTCGGGAAGCTGACGCATAATTTCAAGGTGTGCGGCGAGCGAAGCGTCGGTTTTCTCGTCGGGTGTTCCGTCGAATAGGTCTGCTACCTCGACGCCGAATACCTCGGCCATATCTAGTAGAAGTCTGCCGCCAGGCGTCTTACGCCCGTTCTCAAGTTCCGAGATGTATCCCTTGGAGATGCCGAGCATCTGGCCCAGCTGCTCGCCGGTCAGTCCGCGGTGCTTCCGAAGCTCTCTGAGGCGCAGTGAACTCATGTTCGCTGTGTGCCACTTTGCTCGAACGTCGGCAAATTGCACCAAGCGAACTTTTCCTTGCACGATTGTTCGCTATATGCCAACTCTCCGTTATGACACTGCTCAAGACATACCTTTCCGAGAACGCCATCCCTCAGAAGGGCATGGCTGTTCGCCTTGGTATTTCTCGCGGTTACATGAGCGAGATCGTGAACGGAGATAAAACGCCCGGTCTCGAACTTGCGTTTGCCATTGAACGGGAAACGGCTGGTGCAGTGCCGGCGTCCTCTTGGATCGAGGACGCGGCGTGATGTGTCCCTCAATCGTCCTCCCACCCGAACCCGTGCGCGCGGGTGCCAACGTCAAAAAGTTCCTCGGCGAGCGCCGCCTCGATGTCATCGACGCGCCCGTCAGCCTTGACGCTTTGTCCCAGCGCTCGTGCCAGTCGCCCAAGTCGGGCCGGTTCCCAGCTGGCAAGCGCGGTCAGGCTCGCCTCGACCGTGTCACGCGTCGGGCGGATGCGCCGGATCGTGCGCTCCAGTTTTTCAAACATTTCGCCTTCGAGCGAGGGGAGGGTGCCCGCGTCACGCATGATGCAGGCCTCGTCCTCGGCATAGCGCAGGATGCGCTCCATCTCGCCGGGGTGCAGGACATCGTCCGACCGCGCCGCCGCGATCAGCACGTCCAGCGCAGGAGTCAGTTCACGGCGCAGCGTGGTGTAGGGCGAGACTGCAGGCGCCTTCGGCTCGGCCTGAACCTTGTTCGGGCCACGCTGCGAATAAGGCTTGGTCGTGATCCGAAAATCGGTGTCTTCGAGGATGTCAGCAAACCATGCGGCGGCATCTTCGATCTCGCCGTCCTGGTCGATGAGGCAGATAACGCGGTCGATCCGAAAGCTGCGCTTCGCTTGGCGTTCGTGGCAGTAGGCGCGGAGAATGAGGTTCTCCCCGACCTCCTCGATCGTGCGCATCGTTATCCGGCGTCTGGTGATCTGGCCCTTGGCGTCTTCGTATTCAATCATCCAGAAGTAGGGTTCCAGTGCGAGAACCTTGCGCTCGGGTCCTTTGGGCGGCTCTTCGACGATGTCGTCACCGGTCAGCACAACGGCGCGCAGCGTGATTTGCGGAGCGGGGTCCTCGATCCGAGGGGTCCCGACGAAATAGTCCTTCAAGAGTTTGAGCATGAAATTCCCGTGCGGTCTAATGGTTGGCACCGTGACCGTAGCGGGCGCAGGCCGGGTCTGTCGATCCGGCCTGCGGCTATTCTTTCGGGGGTGACGGCATGATCCCGTCACGTTCAATCCCATGCTTTCGCGCCCCGGTGCCGGGCGCCGATCTGATGCGCTCTCCTTTCTCACATCGTCACGCTGGCATGGGCCGCACGTCCAGCCAAGGAATCGAGGTTTCCCATGTCGGATGAACTTTTGGCCCGGATCGCGGCGCTGGAGGCGCGGGTGGCGGCGATGGAGCGCCCGCCTGCTGATCCGTCCGCTCTGCTAGCGGAAATCACCGAGGCGATCGGATCTGGCGAAAACCGGATGATCAACTCCATGAAGGAAATGGCCGCGCGGAAGCGTGGCGACGGAGGTCAGGATGTCGATTGATCCCCGGGCTATCGTGCGGCTGCAGATGTCAGCGCTGATCGAGAAACTCGGCGGGTTCGATGCGGCCTGCGCCGTGCTCGAGGCGCGCTGGGGGCACTCGGTCTCCAAGGGCACGCTGTCCAAGAAGAAGGCGGGCGATCTGGACTACACCGTGTCCGACCTGATCGCGCTCCAGTCGGCGGCGGGTGAGTTCCCGGTGACCGAGTTCCTGATCCGCGACATGCGCGAGCAGGGCGGGGTGGCAAGGTCCGAGGATCTGCTCGCACTGTCCGGCGTCATTTCGAAAGAGACGGGCGAGGCGATCGCGGCGGTGCTGTCGCTGCTCGGCGCGGACACGCCCGAGGGCGGTGCGGCGGCGATCAAGGAGGTCGACGAGGCGATCAGCGCGCTGACCCGCATCCGCAAGGCGCTCGCGTCATGAGCGGGTTGGGGAAAAACACGGTTCGCGACCTTGGCCGGACGAAAGGCGCCATTCGCGTGAACAGCGGCTTCACCGCCTCGCGCACCGAACCCGACGACAGCGACGAGGATTTCCCGACGCCGCCCTGGGCGACGCGGGCGATGCTCGATCGGCTCGAGGCGATGGGGGCGGCGCCCGGCACCGCCTCCGTCTGGGAGCCCGCCGCCAACCGGGGCCACATGGTGCGCCCGCTCTGCGAGCGGTTCGGTGTCGTCATGGCCTCGGACCTTGTGGACTACGGCGCGGGCTTTGGGCAACGGAACTTCCTGACCCCGCGCGACGGTGACGACGGCTTCGACTGGGTGATCACCAACCCGCCCTACAACCTGTCGCTCAGCTTCGCGCAGCGGGCGCTCGACGTGGCGCATGAGGGCGTGGCGCTTTTCCAGCGCATGGCCTTTGCCGAGGGTGCCGAGCGCTACACGATGATCTTCGACCGGATGCCGCCGACGGACGTCATGGTCTTTGCCGAGCGAGTGGTGATCCACGCTGGCGTGATGCGCTGCCCGGATCGGCCCTATCTGCACCCGGAAGGCGTCTACAAGAAGCCCACCACGGCGGCCGCCTATGCCTGGTTCATCTGGCGCAAGCGGCACATGGGGCGCGGCACGCGGCTCCATTGGGTGCCGCCGGGCACGCGCCTCAGGTGCGAGCGCCCGCATGACTATCCCGAAGATCCGCGCGGACTGGCCCTGATCCCGGAGCGTGCCAGGAGGAGGCTCATCCATGCGTAGTGTCGGCAGGCTGCAACCGGCCAAGGACATCGTCGAGATCGTCGCCCGTGTGCGCGAGGTCAGGGTGGCGGACGTCCTGTCGGCCTCGACCTGCCAGCCCGAGGCTGGGGTGCGGCAGGAGGTGATGTATTTCCTGCGCCACGCGCTCGACTGGTCCTTTCCGAGGGTCGGGATCTATCTCGACCGCGATCATTCCACCGTCATGGGCGGCGTCCGGCGCGTGGCCGCCCAGATGGAGCGCGACGCCGGCTACTGCGGCGAGATCGACGAGATCTTCACCCTTATCGAGTTGAACGCGCGGCCCCGGTTCATCCGCTTCGTGGGTGTCCGGGCGGCCCCGTTCGCAAGCGTGCGTGCCTTGGCGGAGGGCCGCGCACCGCCCTGACTGCCGGGCCAAGGGCAGCGGTAGGCCGTGGGTGCCGGGGTGATGCTTGCCCGAACTGCGGCGGCGCGAGAGGCCGGTGCCCTTCCTGCACCGGGGCCGCGCCACATGACAACCGCCCGCGCGGGGCCTCTCGCGCGGGCACGAGCAGCATGGCGCCCAGAGAGGCGCGGGACGGGACGACGATGAGCCACAAAGCAACCACATGGCTGGCAGGAATGAGCGGGGCAGAGCTGTCGAACAGCGAGTTCCGCGTCCTTTTCCACCTGTGCGACTGCCACAACCCCTCGGCGGGCTGCTTTCCGACGCAGGCCTACCTGCGAGACGCGACCGGGGTGTCGAACGGCACGCTCAACAACGCGCTCAACGCGCTCGAGGAACGCGGCCTGCTACGGCGCGAGAAGTGCTGGGACGAGGGGTCCAAGAAGCAGCTCCCGACCCGCTACATCTTGGGGTTCGAGTTGGAGAGCGCACAAGTGCCGTCTCCAAAATCTGGAGACGGATATCGCGGTGAGCCGTCTCCAAAAACTGGAGACGGAGCCGTCTCCAAAAAAAGGGGGGAGCCGTCTCCAAAAAACAGGGGGAGCCGTCTCCAGCCCACTGGAGAGGGAACCTGTAAAGAACCCGTAAGGAACCCCGGCGGGCCGGTTTTGCAGGCCCCGAAACGATCCGAAAACTCAGCCGTCATCGCCGATGCTGAACGCGCCGTAAGGACCTTCCGGGAAGGTCGCCGGGACGCGCTCGCCGACGTCGCGGTCTGGGTCAGATCCCACATCCTCGCCGCCGGGCTTCTGACCGAGGGCGAGCTTCACGACATCGGTTGGACAGGCTGAGAAAGGGGGCAAGTGATGACGAACGAGCAGACCACGACGGAGGGGCAGGGCGGCGGGCAGGCCGACAACGTCTCGGGGCGCGAACGGGTGCGGCGCTGCCTGATCGAGCCGCTCGAACGCGACGGCATGATCCGCGACCCCAGGGGCACGGCCAAGGGCCATGCCGAGTTCCTCGCCAAGCTGCAGGACCGTCTGGGCTACATGACCGAGGACGGGCTCGAACGGCTTCGGCAGGTGGCGATGATGATGGCAGGCGGCAAGGCCAAGAACGTCTGGCCCGGCTGGGTCACGCTGCGCAACTTCGCCCATCGCTTCGAGACGCCGCCGGATCCCGCGAACCCGATCTTCCAGACCTGGCTGCACTCGGTCGAGGGTCCGGTGCTTCGCTCGCAGGGCCTGCACGTCGCGGCCTATCGGTTTCTCGTCAAGCACCCGCGTCCGCTGTTCCCGGTCGACATGCGCGAGATCGCTGCGGCGGCCGAGGATGACGCCCGGCGGCTCACGCGCGCGAACGACGCGCTGGCGCGGGGCGACATCCTGCCCAGCGAGCGGGCCTGGCTCACCGATCACCTCGCGCTCACCCGCCATGTCGAGGCGCTGATCGACGCCGGGATCGCGCATCGGGAAGCGCAGGCCTCCGATCACTCCAAGGGAGAAGCCGCATGATGCTGGGACGCGACACCGCCAGCCTCGCCCCCGCGCTGCCCCGTCCGCGTCCCGGTGTCCGTGTCGAGGCGGCGATTTGGCCGCTCCTCATGTGGGCCTTCCAGCGCGAGTGCGCCCGGCTCGAGTTCGCCGAGATCGAGCGGATCACCGGCGCGCGGCCCGGCTACGGCACGGAATACGTGATGATCGAGCGGGCGCGGCTTGGCTGCCGGGTCGACGGCGGCGGGCGATCGGAGCCGCACCCGGATGCCGACGTGGTCGCTGCCGCCGTCGCGGCGCTGCCCGTGGTGCATGGTGGCCGGTCCATGGCGATCCACATCGCCGAGGCGGCACGGGCCGGGATGCTGCCCGATGCGATGGTGGGTGCGGTGCCGCGCTGCCACCCGGCAGGAAAGCGTCAGCATGGAGCAGGGCGACCCTCAAAGGTGGCGGATGCGGCTGAGTTGGGTGACGAGGGCTGGCCGCATCAATCGCGCGTCAATCGCCGTGGCGTGCAGGTCGTCGAACCCGTCCAGTTCTGCCCCGTTGTCTGGTCGCCGACGCCCGCCCAGATCGGCGCGGCACGGCGTGGATACCTCGCCTTCTGGGGTGCGCTTTCTGAAATCAGGGACAACCTGCGAATCGGTCGCGCGCTCTCCTGCTTCTGCGTCACGCTCGCGATGCCGCCGCAGACGCCTTGGAAATAAGGCTTGGTGCGCGCGTGTTGACAGACGAACTCGGAAATGTATTGACTGTGTGCCAGAGAACACCTGTGCGACCGGAGCGGCAAACCCGCCCCGGTCGCTTCTCGTTTCAGGGACATCGATGGGACGACTGACGGCACCACCTTCGCGGATGGCCAAGCTCGGCACGCGCATTGCCGTGACCCATGGCGTGTCGCGGGACGCGGTGCGGCGCAAGGTGACGCCGTGGCGCGCCTGGTATTCGTCGCCCCGCTGGTTCCGGCTTCGGCAAGCGGTCTTCGTTCGCGATGGCGGCGTATGCCGGCAGACCGGCGTGCTGCTCATCGGCGGCAAGAACGCGCCCGACAGTCCGGTGGTGGACCACATCAGGCCACATCGCGGCGACCCGGACCTGTTCTGGGACATCGACAACCTGCAGCTCGTGTCCAAGGCATGGCACGACAGCGAGAAGCAGAGCCTTGAGCGCGGCGGCGCCGGGGGGGAGGGGTAAACCTCAGACCCCCTCCGGCCCCTAGCCCGCGCTCCCCTCACGCGCGGATTTAAAAAATGGCTGATGAGAAAATTTCGGGCGGGGAGGTCCTCGTCGACCTCTTCGGAAACCCGGTTTTCCGGGAACGTGGGACAAGAGGGCGGCCCCGGTTCGAGCGGACCGAGGAAAACGCTAGGAAAGTCAGTATGTTGCTGGCGATGGGTTGGAGCAATGACCGGATCGCCGGCGTGATCCGGGATCCGCGCACGGGAAAGTCGATCTCGGTGCCGACGCTGAAGCGGTATTTTAGATCCGAGCTGTCGGTGCGGCTCGTGGCGCGGGACATGCTGGTGGCCAAGCAGCTCGAGCTCGCCTGGGCCAAGATGGAAGAAGGCAACGTGGGCGCGATGCGCCACTTCCAGCAGCTCGTCGAGAAGAACGACCTGATGCTGGCGGCCAAGCGGATGGCGGATGACCTGCCGGAGGCGGAGGAGAAGCCGGTGCCGGTGGGCAAGAAGGAAGCGGCGCGGCGCGCGGCGCTCGATGCGGTGGCGGATGAGGACGATCACCTTCTGACGCCGGGCAAATGGGCGAACTGATCGAGGTCGAGGCCGTCCCGGTGAATGTTTGGGACACGGCGCTGCCGGACTGGGAAGAGCGCCTCGTGGGCGGGCTGTCGCTGATCCCGGCGCTGCCGCTCTTCGAGCAGGTCGCGGACAAGGCCGTCGCCGTGTTCAAGCGGCTGCGGATCCCGGACATGATCGGGAAGCCCAGCTTCGGCGAGACGGCCGAGGTGTGGGTGTTCGACTTCGTGCGGGTGGTGTTCGGGTCCTACGATCCGGATACGAAAAAGCGGATGATCCGGGAGTTCTTCCTGCTCATCCCGAAGAAGAACACGAAGACGACGATCGCGGCGGGCATCATGGTGACGGCCGCGATCCTCAATGAGCGGCCCGATGCGGAGCTTCTCTTCGTGGCGCCGACGCAGGAGGTGGCAAAGACGGCCTTCAGCCAGGCAAAGGGGATGATCAAGGCGGACGCCCGGCTCGACTCGGATCTGGGCGAGGGCGGGATCTTCAAGATCCGCGAGCACAAGCGGACCATCGAGCATCTGACGACCGGGGCGGAACTGAAGATCGTCTCGGCCGACACGGACGTGGTGACCGGCACCAAGGCCACCTACGTGCTGGTCGACGAGACCCACGTCCTGGGCGCGAAGCCCAAGGCGCCGGACATCTTCACCGAGCTGCGCGGTGGTCTGGCCTCGCGGCCTGACGGGTTCTTCCTGCAGATCACGACGCAGTCGAAGGAAGAACCGCGCGGCCAGTGGAAGGCGGAACTGGCCACGGCGCGACAGGTGCGGGACGGCACGCTGAAGCTGCCGATGCTCGCGGTGCTCTACGAGCTGCCCGAGAAGATGGCCAAAGCCGAGGCGTGGCGGGACGAGACAACCTGGGGGCTGGTGAACCCGAACCTCGAGCGGTCGGTGTCGATCGAGTTCCTGCAGGACGAATGGCGCAAGGCGCAGGTGCGCGGCAAAGAGGCTGAGGCGCTCTTTGCCTCGCAGCACCTCAATGTCGAGATCAGGAGTTCGAAGCGGAGGGCGATCTGGTCATCGAACCGGACAGTCAGGAGCACGCGCGCCAGATGGCGGAACTGGTGACGATCCCGCGCGAGGCCGGGCTCTATCCAGAGGCAGGCTTCGTCGGGCTCGATCCGCACGGGGTGGCAGCGCTCCTCGACGAGCTCGAGGCGGCGGGGTTCGCGCCCGAGGCCTTCTACGGTGTCGGGCAGGGCTACAAGCTCAATGGGGCGATCAAGGGCCTTGAGCGGCGCTTCCTCGACGGGCGGTTTCGCCACGGTGGGCAGGGCATCATGCGCTGGTCGATCGGCAACGCGAAGGCCGAGACCCGGGGCAACAACACGATCATCAACAAGGCACGCGCCGGGGCCTGCAAGATCGACCCGCTGATCGCGCTCTTCAACGCGGCGATCCTGATGGACCTGAACCCGGTGGCGGCCGGCGGCGGTCTCAAGGGCTTCTTCGAAGCTCTCGGCACAAACTGAAACAAGGACGACCTCGTTGGGCATGTTCACGCGGATCAAATCGATGTTGCAGCCGCGGGTCGAGTTGCCTTTGACGGATGCCGCCGCCTGGCGGCAGGCAGGCATCGGTCGGAGCGACGCGGGCGAGACGATAACCGAAACCTCGGCGATGGCGCTGTCGGCGGTCTGGGCCTGCACCAACCTGGTGGCCGGCACCATCGCGTCGCTCCCGCTCGAAGTGCGCCGCCGTGGCGCGTCCGGTCAGGCCGAGGCCGCACCGGATCATCCGCTGACCCGGATCCTGCACGACAGCCCGAACGCGGATCAGACGGCGCTCGAGTTCATCGAGGCGATGGCGCTGGGGATCGAGCTCTGGGGCAATGGCTTTGCCGAGAAGCTCTTCGACGGGCAGGGTCGTGTCATCGGGATGAACGCGCTCAACCCGTCGCGGGTCGAGGTCTATCGTCGCAACGACGGCGCGCTCGGCTACCGCTGGCGGACCCGTGAGGGCCAGCTGCGGACCGAGGATGAAAGCCGGATCGTGCATCTGCGCGGCTTTGGAGGGCACCCGACGGGCGGGCTATCGACGCTGGCCTTTGCGCGTCACAGCTTCGGCCTGGCGCGCGCGACCGAGCGCTCGGCGGGCACGATCTTCCAAAACGGGATGCGTCCGAGCGGGGCGCTCACGTTCAAGGAGTTCCTGACGGCCGAGCAGCGCGAGCTCGCGGAAACCCGGCTCGCGGAAAAGCGCATGGGTGCGCTCAACTCCGGGCGTCCGCTGATCCTCGAAGGCGGGCAGACCTGGCAGGAGCTGAGCATCAATCCCGAGGACGCCCAGATGCTGGAAAGCCGGCGCTTCTCGGTCGAGGAGATCTGCCGCTTCTTCGGCGTGCCGCCGCACATGATCGGCCACACCGACAAGGCGACGAGCTGGGGCACCGGGCTTGAAAGCCAGATGATCGGCTTTTTGACCTTCACGCTGCGGGTGCGGCTGAAGCGGATCGAGACCGGTCTCGAACGCGCGCTGCTCACGCCGGCGGACCGGGTCCGGGGCGTCCACATCAAGTTCAACGTCGAGGGGCTCCTGCGCGCCGACAGCGCGGCGCGCGCCCGGTTCTACCGCGAGTCGCTCGCCAGCGGCTGGATGACGATCAACGAGGTGCGCGAGATCGAGGGCCTGCCGCCCGTGCCCGGCGGCGACGTGCCCCGGATGCAGATGCAGAACCAGCCGATCACCTCGGTGCCCACAACCGAACAGGAGTGAGACCATGGACATGACCGCGCATAAATCCGCGCCGATCCTGTCGATCAAGGCGATCGACGAGGAGGCCGGGACCATCGAGGGCTATGCCTCGACCTTTGGCGGCGAGCCGGATGCTTATGGCGATGTCATCGCGGCCGGGGCCTATGCCGACACGCTGGCCGATCATGCTGCGAAGGGCACGTCGCCCAAGATGTTCTGGCAGCACGACAGTCACGAACCGATCGGGCGCTGGACCGAGCTCTCTGAGGATGACCGGGGCCTCATGGTCAAGGGCAAGCTCAACCTCGAGGTTCGCCGAGGTGCCGAGGCGCTCGCGCTCTTGAAGGCAGGCGACATCGACGGGCTGTCGATCGGCTACCGGATCAAGGCCTATTCGGTGGATACCGAGACCGGCGTCTGGACGCTCGAGAAACTCGACCTCGTCGAGATCAGCGTCGTGTCCACGCCCGCCAACGAGAACGCCACCATCGCCAGCGTGAAAGCGGCGAAGGCGGTGCATGAACTTTCCGAGATGCTCAAGGCCGGGGACCGGCTGACCGAGCGGCAATTCGAGACCTGGCTCAAGGGATTGGGCTTCTCGAATGCACAGGCGGAGCGTGCCGCGCGCGTCCACCTGAAGGGGCAAGGGGATCTTGCCGATGACGCGGACGAGCGTTGGTCGCGGTTCACGCGGGCGCTCATGGGCTGAGGCCCGATCCCACATCAATTACAGCAATGGAGGCACCCATGGGTGACCAGAAACTCACGCCCGAAGAACTCGCGGCGGACCTGAAGAAATCGCAGGACGACATCCGCGCCAAGGCGGAAGACGCGCTCGGCCGGGCGGAGAAGGGCGAAAAGCTCACCGCGGGCATGAAAGAGCAGATCGACGAGGCGCTCCTCAAGATGGGCGAGCTTACCGAGCAGGTGCGCACGCTCGAGCAGAAGGGCGTGCGCGATCCCGGTGACGGCGCGCCCATGTCGCTCGGCCAGCGGTTCGTCGAGAACGAGGGCGTCAAATCCTTCCTCGACAGCCGTCCGACCAAGGGCAAGGCCGACATGATGCTCAAGGCGACGATCACCTCGCTCACCACCGACGCGGCGGGATCGGCGGGCGATGCCATCGCGCCGGCGCGGTTGCCGGGCGTTCAGATGCAGCCCAACCGCCGCATGACGATCCGTAACCTGCTCATGCCGGGCACCACCCAATCGAACGTGGTGCAGTATGTGCAGGAAACCGGGTTCACCAATTCGGCCGCACCGGTTGCCGAGGGCGCGAAACGGCCGCAGTCCGACGTCAAGCTCGAACTCAAGAACGCCAACGTGGCCACGATCGGTCACTTCATGAAGGCGTCTCGCGAGGTGCTGAACGATGCACCGATGCTTGCCTCGATGATCGACGGTCGCCTGCGCTATGGCGTGGACTTCAAGGAAGAGATCCAGCTTCTGTCGGGCGACGGCACCGGTCAGAACCTGTCGGGCCTGGTGACCAATGCGACCGCGTTTTCCGCACCGGGTTCGCTTGTTGCGGGCAACCTGGTCGACACGCTCCGGTTCGCGGCGCTCCAAGTCTATCTCGCCGAGTTCCCCTCGTCCGGCTTCGTTCTGAACCCGATCGACTGGGCAGCCATCGAGACGCTCAAGGACACCGTTGGCAATTACATCATTGGCGATCCTCAGAGCGGCGCGACGCCGACACTGTGGCGCCTGCCGGTGGTGCAGACCCCGGCGATCACCGTCGACAAGTTCCTGACCGGGGCCTTCGACAGTCAGGCGCAGGTCTTCGACCGCGAGCAGACCCGCGTCGAAGTGGGCTACGAGAACGACGACTTCACCAAAGGCCTCGTCACGGTTCTGGCCGACGAGCGTCTCGCGCTGGCGATCTATCGTCCCGAGGCTTTCGTCTATGGCGACCTCGGTCGCATCGCCTAAGGCGCGTCGGTTCCTCGAGGGGGCGGGCGATCGCCCCCTTTCCTGAGACGATGACAGCCAAACGGAGGGTTCCATGGCACCGAAAACCTACATCGTGAAACGTCCCCACCAGGGTGACCGCTGGTATGACCAAGGCGACGAGCGCGTCGCGCATCCGGGTGAGGTCGACCACCTCGTCGCTGCAGGCGTTCTGGTCGAATCCGGAGCCGAGGACGGCGCGGACGACAAGAAGGCGAAGAAGGCCCCGAAGAACAAGGCCGCGCCGAAGCCCGCGAACCAGGCGGTGCCCTCGGCCGAAACGAAGGTCACCGACACGAGCACCGCGACGCCCGAGGGTAAGGGTGGCGCCACGCCGACCGACGGCGAGGGCGGCGACGCGAAACCCGAAGGTGAGGGCGGCGCAGCGTGAGCCTGACCCGTCTCGAAGGTCCCGCCGCCGAGGTGATCACGGCGGCGGATGTTCTGCGGCACCTGCGCATCCTCGATCCCGAAGAGGAAACGGCTGTGGCGGACTATGTCGCCGCTGCCGTATCCCATCTGGACGGGCCGCGCGGACACCTCGGGCGCTGCCTGATCAACCAGGTGTGGGAGGAGGGATTCGCGAAATGGTCGTCGCCACTCCCGCTGTCGCTGCCAGACGCGAGCGATGTGGCGGTCTCCTACCTCGACACGGCGGGAGAGGAACAGACGGTGGATCCCGCCGACTACCAGCTGGTCGAGTACCCGCGGGGCCCGCGTATCAATTTCCGGGCGAGCTTCGCCGCGCCCGCGCTCTCGGCCGATGACCGCGAACCGGTGACGGTGATCTATAC
>LUOO01000100.1 GCA_001626765.1 Maritimibacter sp. REDSEA-S28_B5 | reverse complement strand
GTCCTGATCGACCCCGAGACGAACACGATCGTGCGCGTGATCCGCTGATCGCGGTGCCTGCATGACAGAGGCCCGTCCCCTTTGGGGCGGGCCTCTTCGTGTGAAAAGGGCGGGACCAAAGCCCCGCCCTTGCCGTTCCTTACTGCGTCACGATTTCAGTCGATGTCATCGTCCTTGAACGTCCGGTGCCCCGAGATCATGGTCGAGACCATCGACTGGCGGCTCATGATGTCCTCGCGGATGGCGGCATAGATGTGGATGATCATGAAGATCACGATGAACCACATGCCAAGGTGGTGAAACGTGTGCAGGATCATCGAATTGCCCACGAGCCCCAGGAGCCAGCCCGCGACCGTATCGGCAAAGCTGCCCTGTCCGGCACCCTCAGCATAAAGCGCCCAGCCGGTCACGATCATGAAGCTGAGCCCGATGGTCATGAAGAAGAACATCGCGAGTTGCGCGAGCGGGTTGTGGCCCACGTATTTCTTCGGCGTTTTCTCGATGAAGGCATACCATTTCAGCTCATGCACCATCTCGCGCCACCATTGCCTGCGCCAGACCGGCACATAGAACAGTTGCTTCGCATGGTGGTTGCCGACAAAGGCCCAGTAGATGCGGCCAAAGAAACCGACCGTCAGGATCATCGCGGCGGCGAAATGGGCAAACCGGATGTAGCCGAAGACAAACTGATGTGTCGCCTCGCCGATCTGCATCGAGGGCAGGGGCGAGCCGATCAGGTAGCCGGTGACGATGAGCACGAGGATGCAGAGCGCATTGGTCCAGTGCCACAGCCGCACGGGTGCCTCGTAGACATAGACTGACGTGCGGCGGCGAATGCTCTCGATGTCCTCCGCCGTCGCGTCACCCGTCAGTCGCGCGGCCTCGAAAGGCTCACGCGCGTTGGGGTTCTGGACATGGATCGTGTGGTCGGTCATGGCTCAACCCTTCCGGCGGGCGAGGACGAGCTTGACGAGGATCCCAGCGGCCGTGGCGAGGGCGAGGCCGATGATGAGATGGGCGATGTCATGCCCCATCGGGCCGGGCATTTCGGCATGACCGGGGTGGGCAACCGCGGCGCCGGGAATGGCGGCTGCTGCAAGAACGAGTATCTTCTTCATGGTCTGGTCCTCCCTTACCGAACCTTGACGTGGGCGAGTTCATGGCCGTCGGGCGACATGACATGCGTCGAGCAGGCGAGGCAGGGGTCGAAGCTGTGCAGGGTGCGCAGAATTTCGACCGGCTCTTCGGGGCGCTCCATCTTGGTGTCCATGAGGGACGCCTCGAAGGCCCCGATATTGCCTGCCGTGTCTCGGGGCGAGCCGTTCCAGGTGGTCGGAACGACGCATTGGTAGTTCTCGATCCGGCCGTCCTTGACCTTGATCCAGTGGCCCAGCGCGCCGCGCGGGGCCTCGGTCATGCCCACGCCCACTGCTTCTTTCGGCCAGGTCGAGGGATCCCATTTCGCCACGTTCGCCGTCGACTCGTCACCGTTCTTGATGTTGGTCACCAGCTTGTCGAAGAAATGCTTCTGGAGCCGTCCGCAGTATTCGGACTCGAGCGCGCGGGCGGCGGTGCGGCCCAGCGTCGAGAAAACCGCATCCAGCGGCAGATTCATGTCGCGCAGAAGCCCGTCGACCTGGTCCTTGATGTCCTCGTGGCCCTTGGCGTAGCCCACGATATAGCGGGCCAGCGGCCCGACCTCCATCGCGTGTCCCTTCCACCGCGGCGCCTTGATCCAGGAATACTTGGCGCCTTCGTCCAGTTCCTCGATGTTGGTGCGGGTGCCCTTGGCGTTGGGGCCAAGTTCGTATTTCGGGTTGGTCTCGCCGTCCCAGGGATGCAGGCCCTTGCCCGGCTCGCCATATTCGTACCAGCTGTGGTCCACGAACTCCTGGATCTGCTCGGGATCGCGCGGGTCGACGTCATGCACCTCGTTCAGATTTCCGTCGATGATCGCACCGCGCGGCAGGTGAAGCTGGTCCGCGGTGAAATCGTTCGGATGCTCGGGAATGTCGCCATAGGCGAGACAGGCCTTTGACGACAGACCCCCTCCGTAGAGCCAGTTCTTGTAGAACCCGCCGATCGCCTTCACGTCGGGCAGATAGACGTTGCGGTTGAACTCGTTGCACAAGTCGATGATCGAGGACACCATGTTCAGGCGTTCGATGTTGATCGCGCCGACCGCGCCGGTGGAATGCACATTGATCGGGCAGGGCACGCCGCCCACCAGCCAGTTCGGATGGGGGTTCTTGCCGCCAAAGATCGTGTGGACCTTGACGATTTCTTTCTGAAGATCCAGCGCCTCGAGGTAATGGGTCGTGGCCATCAGGTCCGCCTCGGGCGGCAGCAGATAGGCCGGGTTGTCCCAGTAGCCGTTCTTGAAGAGGCCAAGCTGGCCCGATTCCACGAACTTTTTCAGCCGGTTCTGCACGTCCCGGAAATAGCCGGGCGAGGACAGCGGGTGGCTGGGCGAGACCGCCTGTTGCAGCTCGCTCGTCGCCTTCGGGTCCGCCTTGAGCGCGTTGATCGGGTTCACCCAGTCAAGCGCGTGCAGGTGGTAGAAATGCACGACGTGATCGTGGATTTGCAGGTTGAGCTGCATGATGTTGCGGATCGAGTTGGCGTTGTCGGGGATCTCGATCCCCAGAGCGTCCTCCACCGCCCGCACGCTCGTCAGCGCGTGGGTGCCGGTGCAGACCCCGCAGATACGCTCGGTAAAGGCCCAGGCATCGCGCGGGTCGCGGCCCTTGAGGATCACTTCGAGGCCGCGCCACATGGTGCCGGTCGAGACCGCGTTCCGGATGAAACCGTCCTCGTCGACGTTCACTTCGCAGCGCATGTGGCCTTCGATCCGGGTCACCGGGTCCACGACGATGCGCTGGCCGGAGTTGTCGAGGTTGAAGCCGTTGGGCGTCTGGATGGCCATGACTTATGCCTCCTCTTTTCTGGATTGAGTCTTGCGCTGTGCGGCCTTGAGCGCCGACACGGCGGCATGGGCGGCGACACCGGCACCCACGACCCCGGCGGCGACGAGACCCACCTTGTCCGCGTTCGCCTCGACCCCGAACTGGGTGAGGTCGGTCACGCGGTCATAGAAGCTGCCCTGATCCCAGAACCCGTCCTCGGAACAGCCGATACAGCCGTGGCCCGACTGGATCGGGAAGGACGTGCCTTCGTTCCAGCGCACGGTCGAGCAGGCATTGTAGGTGGTCGGGCCCTTGCAGCCCATCTTGTAAAGGCAATAGCCCTTGCGCGCGTTCTCGTCGTCCCAGGCTTCGACGAACTGGCCCGCGTCGAAATGCGGACGGCGGTAGCATTTGTCGTGGATGCGCTGGCCGTAAAACATGGCGGGGCGGCCCTGACGGTCAAGCTCGGGCAGACGGTCGAAGGTGAGCATATAGGTGATCACGCCGGTCATGACCTCGGCGATGGGCGGGCAGCCCGGCACCTTGATGATCGGCTTGTCGGTGATGACCTTGTGGACGGGCGTTGCCTGCGTCGGGTTGGGCTTCGCGGCCTGCACACAGCCGTAGGACGCACAGGCGCCCCAGGAAATGATCGCCTTGGCGTGTTCGGCGGCATGGCGGAGTTGTTCGACAAAGGGCTTACCGCCCACGATGCAGAACATCCCGTCCTCGTTCAAAGGCGGGTTGCCTTCGACCGCGAGGATATAGTTGCCCTTGTATTTCTCGATCGTGTCCTGAAGCGCGGCCTCGGCCTGATGTCCGGCGGCGGCCATCAACGTGTCGTCGTAGTCGAGCGAGATCATCGACAGGACCACGTCCTTGGCCAGCGGATGCGCGCTCCGGATGAACGATTCCGAGCAGCAGGTGCATTCGAGGCCATGGACCCAGATCACCGGCGTGCGCGGCTTCGTCTCCATCGCATGGGCAATCTTCGGCACGAAAGCCGGACCTAATCCCAGCGCCGCCGCCGTGAGCGAGCAGTATTTCATGAAGCTGCGGCGGGTGATCCCCTGCCGGCGCATCACGTCGTAAAAGGTTTCGATCTCAGCCAAAGGTCCCTCCCTCGTCGGTGTCATCGGCCCGCGCAAGGCGGTCCCGTGTATGACTGCCGTGGCAGAATCGTCGAAACGGGCCTGCCGCGATATGCAATTGCATGCCGTGCGCCTGACTTCTGGAAAGCGATATATTCCAAAGAGTTATGCGTCTCGTAACGGCGTGCGCTGCCGGCTTGGGCGGTCAGCCGCTTGCCGCGCCAGCAGGCGGCCGGCAAGTTTCCATCCACCTGCGCAGGACCTGACCGCAGCCTGCCCGGCAATCGGGCAAGGTGCCCGAAGTCATTGCAGGGCAGGGAACCAAGGGTCGTGAACGAATATTAACATTATGTCTGGGACGCGCTTTGGGCCAGACTGGAAGCATATTTTTCGGGGAGTCACAGGAATGTCGGAAATCCAGACCGGATCGGGAAAATCGAGGGGGCGCATGTCGCTTACCGTTCAGATCATGATCGCGATGGGGGCGGGGCTGATTCTCGGCATCATCCTGAACATGATCGGGAACGACTTCATCAACACGCAGATCGTCGGCGGGTTCTTCGGCATGATCGGGCGCATGTTCGTCAATGCGCTCCAGATGCTCGTGGTGCCGCTCGTGTTCTTCTCGCTCATCACGGGCGTCGCGGGGATCGGAGATATCCGGGTGTTGGGTCGTGTCGGTGGCAAGAGCTTTGGCCTTTACATGCTGACCACCGCCACCGCCATCGCAGTCGCCATCGTCATCGCTTCGATCGTCGCGCCAGGCAACGGGTTCGTCATGGACGGGATCGACACCTCGGGCGTCACCGGGAGCGCGGCACCTTCGGTCTGGGACACCTTTGCCAACATCGTGCCCAAGAACCCCGTCGCGGCCTTTGCCAGCGGCGAGATGCTCCAGATCATCTTCTACACCATCGTTCTGGGGATCGCCGCGCTCATGCTCGGGGATCGGTCCAAGAGCTTCGTCGAGGCCTCGGAATACATGAACGAGCTCATGATGAAGATCGTCGAGATCGTCATGGCCTTTGCCCCCATCGGGGTGTTCTGCCTGATCACCAAGACGTTCACCGAACAGGGCATCGGGCTGTTCCTGCCCGTGCTGGCCTATGTGCTCGTGCTCGTGGGGGCGCTCCTTCTGCACCTCTTCGGCACGCTCATGCTCTATCTCAAGCTCTTCTCGGGCCTCTCGCCGGTGACCTTCATGCGCAAGATCCGCTCGGCGCAGATCTTTGCCTTCTCGACCGCCTCGTCCAATGCGACGATCCCGGTCACGCTGCGCGCGGTGACCGAGAAGATGGGGGTGCGCAACTCGGTCGCCTCCTTCACCGTGCCCTTCGGGGCCACGATCAATATGGACGGGACCGCAATCATGCAGGGCGTGGCGACCGTGTTCCTAGCCAACGTCTACGGCGTCGATCTGGGTCTTGGCGGCTGTCTCACCGTGATCGGCATGGCGGTGCTCGCGTCGATCGGGACGGCGGGGGTGCCCGGCGTGGGCATGGTGATGCTGACCATGGTGCTGGGGCAGGTGGGCCTGCCCATCGAGGGTGTGGCGATCATCCTTGGCGTCGACCGGCTCATGGATATGATCCGCACGGCGGTGAACATCACCGGCGACGCGGTGGTGACGACCATCGTGGCCAAGTCCGAGGGCAAGATCGACATGGCGGTCTACGACGACCCCATGGCGGGGCTCGTGGACGACGATCTCAGGATCGACCCCGCCGCCGAGGAACGCCTCGCGTCGAGCGTTCACGCCGAGTAGAGCGCGACTGGCACCGAACGAAGGCGGGGTTTCTGCCCCGCCTTTTTCATGCCCCACGCGTATGTGTTTGGACAGGGCGGGCGGGCTGGTCGCAATCTTTCGAGATGAAAGCCGTGTTCCTTCCCCTGATGCTTCTGGCGCAGCCCCTGCAGGCGCAGGACACCATGGTCGACCTCGAGCTTATTCTCATGGTCGATGTCTCGCGGTCCATGAGCCCGGCGGAGCTCGAGATCCAGCGCAGAGGCTATGTCGAGGCGCTGCGCTCGGACGAGGTCCACGAGGCTATCCTCTCGGGCTATCACGGGCGGATCGCGGTCACTTACGTCGAATGGGCGGGCACCCAGCAGGTCATCGTGCCGTGGCGAATGCTTGAAACCCGCGAAGACCTCCTGGCGCTGGCTCAGGACCTGTCGGTAACCTTCAACCCGGCTCTGCGCCGCACCTCGATCTCCGAGGCGCTGCTTTTTGGGGCGGGGCTGTTCGGGGACAATGGCTACCTTGGCGACCGGCAGGTGATCGACATCTCGGGCGACGGGCCGAACAACCAGGGCCGCTGGGTGAATGACGCGCGGGACGCGGTCGTGGCCCAAGGGATCACGATCAACGGCCTGCCGCTCATGACCCAAGACGGCATGGGTGCCATGTGGTCCATCGATCACCTCGATCTTTACTACGAGACCTGCGTGATCGGCGGGCTGGGATCCTTTGTCCTGCCGGTCTACGACTGGGAGGATTTTCCCGAGGCCGTCAAGCGCAAGATGGTCATGGAGATTTTCATCGGGGAAGGAGGGGCCGCGCCGGAGCGTGTCGTCCCGATCCAGTTCACGGAGTCCACCGATTGCCAGATCGGCGAGAAGATCTGGGAAATGCGCCGCGGGATGTGGGCCGAGCCGTGAGGGTGGCGTAGGGTGCGCATTCATGCGCACCCCACCGTCCGTTACCCCCGCGCCTGCCGGATCAGCTGGAGAATGTCCTTCGCCGCCGCGGGAATATTGGTGCCTGGCCCGAAGATCGCCTTCACCCCCGCTTTCTTGAGGAAATCATAATCCTGCTGCGGGATGACGCCGCCACAGATCACCAGAATGTCCTCGGCCCCCTGTGCCTTCAGCGCCTCGATCAGCTTCGGCGCCAAGGTCTTGTGCCCAGCGGCCTGCGAGGAAATTCCAACCACATGAACGTCGTTGTCCACGGCGTCTTGTGCGGCCTCTTCCGGCGTCTGGAACAGCGGACCCACGTCCACGTCAAAGCCGATGTCGGCAAAGGCGGTGGCGATGACCTTGGCGCCCCGGTCGTGTCCGTCCTGTCCCATCTTGACGACCAGCATCCGGGGACGGCGGCCTTCTTCCTCGGCAAAGGCTTCCACGTCGCGTTGGATCTGGGCAAAGCCCTCGTCGCCCTCGTAGGCCGCGCCATACACACCGGCGAGCGTCTTGACCTCGGCCCGGTGCCGGCCGAATTCCTTTTCCATCGCCATGGAAATTTCTCCCACTGAGGCTCGGGCGCGCGCTGCCTCCACAGCCGCCTCGAGCAGGTTTCCACCCTCTTTCGCGCGGCGGGTGAGTTCAGTGAGCGCCGCAGCGCAGGCCGCTTCGTCACGCTCCGCCCGCATCTTTTCCAGCCGCGCGATCTGGCTCTTGCGCACCGCGACGTTGTCCACGTCGAGAATGTCGATGGGGTCCTCTTTATCCTTGCGGTATTTGTTCACGCCCACGATGACCTCGGTGCCCCGGTCGATGTCGGCCTGCCGCCGCGCCGCCGATTCCTCGATCCGGAGTTTCGGCATCCCCGAGGCGACGGCCTTGGTCATGCCGCCCATCTCCTCGACTTCCTCGATGAGCGCCCAGGCCTTGTCTGCCAGCTCCGCCGTCAGTGCCTCGACATAGTAGGAGCCGGCCAGCGGATCGACCACGTTGGTCACCCCGGTTTCTTCCTGAAGGATCAACTGCGTATTCCGCGCGATCCGGGCCGAGAATTCGGTGGGGAGCGCGATGGCCTCGTCCAACGCATTGGTGTGGAGCGACTGGGTGCCGCCCAGCACCGCGCTCATCGCCTCATAGGCCGTGCGGATCACGTTGTTATAAGGGTCCTGCTCCTGCAAGGAAACGCCCGACGTCTGGCAGTGGGTGCGCAGCATCTTGGACCGTTCGTCCTTGGCCCCGGCTTCCGTCATGATCCGATACCACAGGGTCCGGGCGGCGCGCAGTTTCGCGGCCTCCATGAAGAAATTCATCCCGATGGCGAAGAAAAACGACAGACGCCCCGCGAATTTATCGACGTCCATCCCGGCCGCCATGGCCGCCTTCACGTATTCCTTGCCGTCGGCCAGCGTGAAGGCGAGCTCTTGGACAAGGTTAGCGCCCGCCTCCTGCATGTGGTAACCGGAGATCGAGATCGAGTTGAACCTGGGCATCTCGTTCGAGGTGTATTCGATGATGTCCGAGATGATCCGCATCGAGGGTTCGGGCGGATAGATATAGGTGTTGCGGACCATGAACTCTTTCAGAATGTCGTTCTGAATGGTCCCCGACAGCACGGCGCGCGAATGTCCCTGTTCCTCGCCCGTCACGATGAAGTTGGCGAGAATCGGGATCACGGCGCCGTTCATCGTCATGGACACCGACACCTGATCGAGCGGAATGCCGTCGAAGAGGATCTTCATGTCCTCCACAGAATCAATGGCCACGCCCGCCTTGCCCACGTCGCCCACGACCCGGTCATGGTCCGAATCGTAGCCCCGGTGCGTGGCGAGGTCGAAGGCCACCGACACACCCTGTTGCCCGGCGGCGAGCGCCTTGCGGTAAAAGGCGTTACTTTCTTCGGCGGTGGAAAAGCCCGCATACTGGCGGATCGTCCAGGGACGGCCCGCATACATCGTGGCCTTCACCCCGCGCGTGAAGGGGCCAAAGCCGGGCAGGGTGCCCATGTGGCCCAGCCCCGCGGTATCCGCGTCGGTGTAGAGCGGTTTGACCTTGATGCCCTCGAGCGTGTCCCAGTCGAGACTGTCCACCGGTTTCCCGCGCAATTCCTTCTCGGCGAGCTTCTTCCAGTCTCCCATGTCGGTCATGAGCACATTCCTCCTGTCCAGCCGGCAAACCGGCGCATTGTTCCGTCCCAAAAACCGCCTATATTCAAAGCGGAAGGAGAGACGATGATCAGATCGTTCATGATGGCGCTCGCAGGCGCGGCGGCCTTGGCCTCGGTCGCGCCGGGCGCGATGGCGGCGCAGGACATGGTGGAGCTACCCGTCATCGAGGCGGGCGAGCATACGCTTGACGAATTCCTGTGGGAGGCGCGGCCACTCGTCATCTTCGCGGACAGCGAGATGGACCCGAATTTCGTCGAGCAGATGGAGCGGCTGGCGGAGCGGCCCGAGGATCTCGCGATCCGCGACGTGGTGGTGATCATCGACACAGACCCCGATGCGCGCTCGCCTATCCGCATGGAACTTCGCCCGCGCGGCTTTGACCTCGTGCTCATCGGCAAGGACGGGCAAAAATACCTGCGCAAGCCGACGCCTTGGGACATCCGCGAAATCTCGCGCTCGATCGACAAGATGCCGATCCGCCTGAGGGAAATGCAGGACCAGCGGCTGGTTCGGTAGCCCGTCATTCACGGCCCTCCCGGTCGTAGCTCTTGTCCCAGACAAATTGCGAGCCGGGCAGAAGGGTCGGCTCCCACGCCGAGATCGCGGTCTCGAGCATCGGGGCGGTGTCGGGGGACGTGGCGTAGAAGGCGACTTGATAGGCGCCCAGAAATCCGCCCTCGACGGTGAGGTTCAGCATTCCGAGACGGACCCAGGTTTCGCCGGTCTGATCGCCCTCCTGGCCTGCGTCGAACCAATGGTCATAGATCATCGCGACCGGAATACTGCGGGCGTCCGTCATCTCTCCGGTCCAGCCGGGGGCGGGATTGTTCAAGCGAACCTCGCGCGCCTCCTCCGAGGCGAGGCCCCAGAGGTCAAGCACGTAGTCGGGGTTCTGGAACGCGACCCGGCCAAGGTCGTTCACGGCCACGGGCGTTCTGAGATAGTCCTTGGCAAAGGTTGCCATCTGCCCCTGCTGCAGGTGGATCGCGCGCGCGCCTTTGACGATGCGTTCGGCGGAGAAGGGCATCTTGTAAGTGACGAAGCCCGCGATCAGCATGGCCGCGACGGCGCCGAACGCTCGGGCGTCGGGGGCGTCGTCATAGGCCTTGGGCAGGATCGCCAGGAACCCGGCGGCGCTGACCATCAGGATGTAATTCTCATAGCGATCGAGCCAGCCGATCTGGCCGAAGAGCAGATGGGCAAAAGCCGCGAGCGCGATCACACCAGCAAAGGTCGCCCATCGGCTGTCCCTTATCCGGGGCGACAGGCGCGACAGCACGAAGGTGGCCAGCGCCAGCCCGGCGATGAGCAGGCCCGCAGGCGCAGTCACGTTGACCCCGAAGACCGCGAGGCGTTCCTGCCATGCCGATTGCGCGCCCTCCATGATCGCGAGCTTAGCCTTGACCGAGGAGGGCATCGGGTCGAGGCCCAGTGACATGAGGAAGACCGCGAAAAGCGCGATGGGCAGAAGGCCCGCCAGCACCGTGGCGCCTCCGGCGCCTCGCTTGCCGGTGAGCATGAGCGCAGCCCCGGCAAGGATGGCGAGCGCCGCCCCCTCCAGTCGAAACGCGGTGCCCAGAAAGGCCCCCGCGAGGATAAGCGCCGTGCCTTGCCCGGTCCCGATATGCCGGTGGAGCCCCAGCACGACGGCAAGCGCGCAGGCGACATGAAGGGCGTGCTCCATCCCGAGCGTGGCCACCACGGGGGTCATGAAGGCGAGGGGGCCTATGACGGCGGCGGCAATGCCCGCCACGCGCCATGACGCGTGCCCCCAGCCCGCCTCGGCCAGCAGGCGGCCCCAGAGGTAACTTGACGCAACGAGGCCGACGATATTCCAGAACAAGGGCATGAACCGATGCAGGTCAGTGCCGTGGAAGGGAACGAGGAGCAGGGGGTAGAGCGCGGACGAACCCGGCGAGGCATATTCGCCCGCGTTCACACCGTAGCCCCCCGCCGCGATCTGTTCGGCAATCGCCAAATGGATATAGGGGTCGTCCAGCGGGTAGTCGAAGCCGCCGGTAAGCCAGCAGGCGATGATCTGAAGCGCCGCAAAGGTCGCGAGCGCCGACAGGATCGACAGCGCCGGCACCATGCGGGCGGCGCTTCTGGTTCCAGCGATCGGGTGGCTCATGCGCTCACCTCTTGCGTCCCGGTTTTCAGCAAGAGAGTGCATGACGCCCCCGACCGGACAGACGCGCGGGGCAGGTCTGCGATGCGGGGCAACCCCGCCTCACGTCGCCCGATATGACCCGCGCGCAGGCCATGAGCCTATTCGAACTCCATGATGACTTCGTCCACAGCGAGGCTGTCGCCGGGGCCTGCGTTGATTTTGGTGACCACGCCCTTTTTCTCGGCGCGCAGGATGTTCTCCATCTTCATCGCCTCGATGGTGCAGAGCGCCTGACCTTCCTGCACCTCGTCGCCCTCGGCCACGTTGATTTTGACGACCAGACCCGGCATCGGGCAGAGAAGCATCTTCGACGTATCGGGCGGCAGCTTTTCCGGCATGAGTTTCGCCAGCTCATGGGCGCGCGGGCTGCGCACATGGACCTTGAGGTCCGCACCACGGCTCCGCATCCGGAAGCCCGATGTGATCTTGCCCACCTTGAGGACGAGCGGATTGCCGTCCACGGTCAGCGTCGCAAGCTGGTCCCCCGGCGTCCAGCCCGAGGCCACGCGCAGCGTCGTTCCGTCCTCGAAAGTCACGCTCGACCCGTCGCGGTCGGCGGCGACTTTCACCGGGAAATCCGCGCCTTGCAGGGACACGACCCAGTCGTCGCCCACGGTGCGTTCGTGGTTGCCCATGGTGCCCGAGATACGGGTGCGCCGAATCTCGGCCACCCGATACATGGCGGCGGCAGCGGCGGCGATGGGCTTGAGGTGATCGTCGGCGAGCGTCACGCCCTCGAAACCCTCCGGGTATTCCTCGGCGATGAAAGCCGTGGTCATGTCGCCCGAAACGAATTTCGGGTGGTCCATGACGGCGGAGAGGAAGGGCAGGTTGTGCCCGATGCCCTCGACCTCGAAGCTGTCGAGCGCCACGCGCATCGCCTCGATGGCCTCGGCCCGCGTGGGCGCCCAAGTGCAGAGCTTGGCGATCATCGGATCGTAATACATGCTGATCTCGCCGCCCTCGTAGACGCCGGTATCGTTGCGCACGGCGGTCTCGCCCACGGGCGCGTCACCCTGCCATTTGCCGTTGGTCACGAGTGGACCGGCGGCCACCTCGGCGGGCGGACGGTAGCGTGTGAGACGCCCGATCGAGGGCAGAAAGCCGCGATAGGGGTCTTCGGCATAAAGCCGGTTCTCAATGGCCCAGCCGGTGATCGTCACGTCGTCCTGGGTGATCGACAGCGGCTCGCCATTGGCCACGCGGATCATCTGTTCGACGAGGTCGACGCCGGTGATGAGCTCGGTCACCGGGTGCTCCACCTGCAGGCGGGTGTTCATTTCGAGGAAGTAGAAGTTCTTGTCGCCGTCCACGATGAACTCCACCGTGCCCGCCGAGGTATAACCCACCGCCTTGGCCAGCGCGACGGACTGCTCGCCCATCGCGCGGCGGGTCGCTTTGTCGAGAAAGGGCGAGGGGGCCTCTTCCACGACCTTCTGGTTGCGGCGCTGGATCGAACATTCGCGTTCGTTGAGGTAAATCCCGTTGCCATGCGCGTCGCAGAGCACCTGAATTTCGATGTGGCGCGGCTGGGTGACGAATTTCTCGATAAAGATGCGGTCATCGCCAAAGGAGTTGGCGGCTTCGTTCTTCGAGCTTTCGAACCCCTCGCGCGCCTCGGTGTCGTTCCACGCGATCCGCATCCCCTTGCCGCCGCCACCGGCAGAAGCCTTGATCATCACGGGATAGCCGATCTCGTTGGAAATCTTCACCGCCTCTTCGGCGTCCGCGATCAGGCCCATGTAGCCAGGCAC
The DNA here is from genome assembly GCA_001626765.1 of Maritimibacter sp. REDSEA-S28_B5. Classification (GTDB taxonomy): domain Bacteria; phylum Pseudomonadota; class Alphaproteobacteria; order Rhodobacterales; family Rhodobacteraceae; genus Maritimibacter. The sequence continues at coordinate 6,074 of LUOO01000100.1, read as the reverse complement.
GGTCGACACGCCCGCCTCCTGCGCGATCTTTTTCGAGGTGATCTTGTCGCCCATCGCCTCGATGGCCTTTTTCGGCGGACCGACGAAAGCGACGCCGGCGGCCTCGAGCGCCTCGGCGAATTTGGCGTTCTCGGACAGGAAGCCATAGCCCGGATGCACCGCCTCGGCGCCCGATTTCTTGATCGCCTCCATCACCTTGTCGATGACGATATAAGACTGGTTGGCGGGCGGTGGGCCAATGTGGATCGCCTCGTCCGCCATCTGGACATGCAGCGCGTTGCGGTCGGCGTCCGAATAGATCGCGACGGTGGAGATGCCCATCTTCCTGGCGGTCTTCATCACGCGGCAGGCAATCTCGCCACGGTTGGCAATCAGGATCTTGTTGAACATGCCCTGTCCCCCTCTCTGGTTATCGGTTGGCGGCGCGGGCGTTCGCCGTCGCGCTGAGAATGTTTCGGATGGCGGACGCAGCGCGTTGGCGGCCGGGACCGCGCATTTTGCAACGGTCAAAGAAAAACCCGGATCGACCACGAAGGGCCGACCCGGGCAGAAGGGGAAGGGTAACGGTTTGACTAAACCAGACAGGACGCCGGGATAGAGCGCCTGCCTTGAGGTCGAGATAATCACCATGATCGGTCCCGCAACAGCCCGATTTGGCGGCATCCGGAAGATGCGCCAAAGCTTGCCCAAAATGCGGGTGATCCGGCAAAAACATGCTTACTCGTCCTCGTCCCAATCGTCGTCCTCGTCCCAGTCGTCGATCGCGAATTCCTCTGGCGAGGCAAAGACTTCCGGGAAATTGGTCTCGGCCACCTTCGGGTCGATCCGAAGCAGCGCCTCGTAATCCGCCGGGTCGAAGCTGTCGGGGTCATCCGCGACCACTTCGCGGCCGAAGAGCCAAGACAACCGCCCCGCGTCGAGATTGCCGCGCTCGAAGGGTTCCTCGCCGAAATAGCTCCACAGCGCGGCCAGAAACGCCGCGTCCACCCGTTTGTCGAGGTTCTTGCGATCCGCGTAGCGTTCGCGCCGGGTGATTGGTGTCGCGCCCTTCTTGTTGGCGCGGCGGATGGTGAATTGGAAATCGGTTCCCGGGTAGCGCCCCGGAAACTTCTTGTGTTTTGTCATATAGGGCAGAGCCATCAGAACATATCCCAGCTGCAGGTGTCCCCGTCGAAGGAGAACGCCTCGAAGATTTGCGTGGCCTCGGGATCGGGAATGCCGAATTCCACGGGCCGGTCGGAAATCGAGACGATCACCTGGTTGGGCTGCGGCCCGGTCGAGGCGATCCTCTCGAGCGCGAACTCCTCGCAGAGGAACTGGGCATCGTCCAGTGCGTCGATCACGCCGTCTTCGTTGACGCGCGCGGGCAGGTCGGGGTCGAGAAACCGGAAGCGGACCGTCAGCCCCTCGGGCCCCGGCTCGCCCCAGATCACGTCATGGAACGTGACGCTGGAACCCGAGGGCAGGGCGATCGGCTTGACCTCCACCGGCTTCAGCTCGGCGCGCAGCGGCGCCGGCGAAAATGCCAGGGCGGCAAGGGCGAACAGGACGCCCGCCCGTTTCAGTTCCCCGGCCGGTTTCAGTCCCATGGTCCGTTTCATGTCGTGCAAGCTCCCGATCAACTCCGATTACAACGGAATGTTGTCGTGCTTCTTCCACGGGTTCGAAAGTTTTTTGTTCCGAAGCGACGCAAATGCGCGGCTCACGCGCTTGCGCGTCGAATGGGGCATGATCACCTCGTCGATGAAACCTTTTTCGGCGGCGACAAAGGGATTGGCGAAGCGTTCCTCGTAATCCTTGGTGCGCGCCGCGATCTTCTCGGGGTCGCCCAGTTCGGACCGATAGAGGATTTCCGTGGCGCCCTTGGCCCCCATGACCGCGATCTCGGCGGTGGGCCAGGCGTAGTTGAAGTCCCCGCGCAGGTGCTTGGAGGCCATAACGTCGTAAGCGCCGCCATAGGCCTTGCGCGTGATCACCGTAACCTTCGGCACCGTCGCCTCGCCATAGGCAAAGAGCAGTTTCGCGCCGTGCTTGATGACACCACCGTATTCCTGCGACGTGCCAGGCAGGAAGCCGGGAACATCGACGAAGGTCAGGATCGGGATCTCGAAGGCATCGCAGAAGCGCACGAAACGCGCGGCCTTGCGCGAGCTATCGATGTCGAGGCAACCCGCCAACACCATCGGCTGGTTGGCGACCACGCCGACCGTCTGACCCTCGAGCCGGATGAAACCGGTGATGATGTTCTTCGCGAAGTCTTCCTGAATTTCGTAAAAATCGCCCTCGTCCGCGGCCTTCAGGATCAGTTCCTTCATGTCATAGGGGGTGTTCGCGTTGTCGGGGATCAGGGTGTCGAGCGAATAGTCGATCCGGCCCGGTTCGTCGAAGAACGGGCGCACGGGGGCTTTATCGCGGTTGTTGAGCGGGAGGAAATCGACGAGACGTCGCACTTCGGTCATGGCTTCCACGTCGTTCTCGAAGGCGCCATCGGCGACCGAGGACTTGCGCGTGTGGGTCGAGGCGCCGCCCAGTTCCTCTGCCGTCACCTGTTCGTTCGTCACGGTCTTCACCACGTCGGGGCCGGTCACGAACATGTAGGACGAATCGCGCACCATGAAGATGAAGTCGGTCATCGCCGGCGAATAGACCGCGCCACCAGCGCAAGGTCCCATGATCACGGAAATCTGGGGCACCACGCCCGAGGCCATGATGTTGCGCTGGAACACGTCGGCATAGCCCGCGAGCGAGGCGACGCCTTCCTGAATGCGCGCACCGCCAGAGTCGTTCAGGCCGATGACCGGTGCGCCGTTCTGCACGGCCATGTCCATGATCTTGCAGATCTTTTCGGCATGGGTTTCCGACAGCGAGCCGCCAAAGACGGTGAAATCCTGCGAGAACACATAGACGAGGCGCCCGTTGATCGTGCCCCAGCCGGTTACGACGCCGTCGCCCGGATACTGCTGGCTCTCCATCCCGAAGTCGGTGCAGCGGTGCGCCTTGAAGGTGTCGAACTCCTCGAAGCTGCCCTCGTCCAGCAACAGCTCGACCCGTTCGCGGGCGGTCAGCTTGCCCTTGGCGTGCTGGGCTGCGATCCGTTTCTCGCCGCCGCCAAGCCGCGCGACCGCGCGACGGTCCTCAAGCTGTTGCAGGATGTCTTTCATCGGGCCACCTCCCATAGCTCAGGGCCAGCGTCCGGGCCCGGATTTTCGCGCAACCTACGCGCTCATGCTGCATCTGCCAAATCGAATCCGGCGAATTTGCAAAGGATTGGCAAGATGATGATTGCGAATTGAATATTTGCGAATAACGGATGCCGCAACGTCAAGAAATCCAATGCCAGATATTTGCATACGCTCTGGCTGCTTTGTGTCGACAAATCCCGCGCCGCCGCCTAACCCTGACCCCATGACGCGAGCCTATCCCGCGCGGTTCCTGGACAACTCCACACCGCCCCATATCTCCACCCTCATCCTGACGACGAGCCTCGCGGCTCTCTCGATGAACATCTTCTTGCCGTCGCTGCCAGAAATGGCAGAGGATTTCGCGGTGGACTACCGGTTCATGCAGCTCTCCGTGGCGATCTACCTCGCCATGAACGCCGTGCTGCAAATCCTGCTCGGCCCGATCGCTGACCGCTATGGGCGCCGCCCGGTGCTGCTCGCCTCCTTTGCCGTCTACATCGTGGCTTCGCTCGGCTGCATCCTCGCGCCCAACATCACAATGTTTCTCGCGTTTCGCATGGCACAGGCCTTTGTCGTCACCGGGATGATCCTGTCACGCGCGATGATCCGCGACGTGCTGCCCGCCGATCAGGCGGCGTCCTTCATCGCTTATGTGACCATGGGCATGTCGCTGGTGCCGATGATCTCGCCCGCGCTGGGCGGTATCCTGGGCGAGCACTTCGGATGGCGTTCGACCTTCTGGCTGCAGGTCATCTGCGGCGCGCTCATCCTCTGGCTCATGTGGCGCGACCTTGGCGAGACGCATCCGCGGGGCAAGGGCAGCCTCATGGACCAGATCCGCGCCTACCCGGACCTGTTCCGGTCGCCGCGCTTCTGGGGCTATTCGCTTGCCGCCATGTTCGCGAGTGGCTGTTTCTTCGCCTATCTCGGCGGCGCCCCTTTCGTGGGGAGCGAGATCTACCACCTCTCCGCAGGCACGCTCGGCCTTTACTTCGGCGCGCCCGGCGTCGGCTATCTGATCGGGAACGGGATCACCGGGCGCTTTGCGGTGCGCGTCGGGCTCAACCGTATGATCCTCACGGGTTGCCTGATCGTCGCATTGGGGCCGATCCTGTGTCTCCTCATCCTGTCGTCCGGATACGGTTCGGCGCCGATGTTCTTCGGGTCCATGGTTCTTATCGGTCTGGGCAACGGGATGATGCTGCCCAACGCCAATTCGGGGATGCTGTCGGTGCGACCGGAGCTTGCCGGGTCCGCCTCGGGACTGGGCGGGGCGCTGATGATCGGGGGGGGTGCGGCCATCTCGGGCGTCGTGGGATCGCTCCTTACCGAAGAGGTCGGTCCCTATCCGCTGCTCTGGCTCATGCTGCTCTGCGCGTTCCTCGCGATCGTGGCGATCCTGCTGGTCATTCGACGCGAACGTAAGGTGGGCGCGCTCGTCTGAGCGACGGACCCGCCCCCGCCGACCTCTGCGACCTCAAGGCCCCTCGACAGGGTGCTTTGCAAAATTTATCCCTAGCTTTTGCAAAGGCCGTGCTCCGGGGAGCGCGGGTCAGTCAGGGCGGACGGGAGGGCGCTATGCCGACACAGAAACTCTATGCGGGCGTCAAGCTGCGCGAAACCCGGTCGCGACTGGGGCTGACGCAAAAGGCCTTTGCCGAGAAGCTGGGCGTGTCGCTGCCCTATCTCAACCAGATGGAAAACAACAACCGCCCGGTCTCCACCGGCGTCGTCCTCGCTCTGGCGCAGGAGTTCGGCTTCGACGTGGCCGAACTGTCCACGGGCGATGCCGAACGGCTGGTCACGGACATGCGCGAGGCGCTGGCGGACCCGGTCTTTGCCGATGCCACGCCGCCGCTCGCCGACCTGCGGCTCGTCGCGTCGAACGCCCCGGCGCTCGCCCGTGCGTTCCTCGAACTCCACCGCGCCTACCGGCAGGGCCACGAGCGCCTCGCCTCGCTCGACGAGGCGCTGGGCCGCGAGGGCAGCGCGGTGCAGGCGAGCCCCTGGGAAGAGGTCCGCGATTTCTTCCACTATTGCGACAACTACATCGACGCGGTGGACCGGGCGGCCGAGCATTTCGTGCGCGACGCGACGCCCGAGGCCGCCGCCGAGGCCTTTCTTGCCCGGCGCGGGATCACGCTCACCCTGACCGATAAGCCCCGGCTGCGAGGGTATGACCCCGAGGCGGGGGTTCTCACGCTGTCCTCCTTGGCCAGTGCCGCGACCCGGCGTTTTCAGCTTCTGCACCAGATCGCGCTCATCGCCCAGAACGACCTGCTCGAAGCCACGCTCGACCTCGCCCGGTTCCAGACGCCCGAGGCGCGCGCCATCGCGAAGATCGGGCTGGCCAACTATTTCGCGGGTGCGGCGCTCATGCCTTATGGGCGGTTCCTGAAGACCGCGCAGGACACGCGCCATGACCTGGAACGGCTCGCGGACCTTTTCGGGGCGTCGGTCGAACAGGTGGCGCATCGGCTTTCGACCCTGCAACGCCCCGGCGCCAAGGGTATTCCCTTCTTCTTCGTGCGCGTCGATCAGGCGGGCACGATAACCAAACGCCACTCCGCCACCCGGCTGCAATTCGCCCGCTTCGGCGGCGCCTGTCCGCTCTGGAACGTCCACCGCGCCTTCGAGACGCCGGGGCGGTTCCTGCGCCAGCTGGCCCAGACCCCGGACGGGGTGCGCTACATCAGCCTTGCCCGCGACGTGTCCAAATCCGGCGGCAGCTTTACCGCGCCCACCCGCCGCTATGCCATCGCGCTGGGGTGCGAGGTGAAGCACGCGGGGTCGCTGGTCTATGCCGATGATCTGGACGTGACGAATGCGGCGGCATTCGAACCGATCGGGATTTCCTGCCGAATCTGCGAGCGCCCGGATTGCCACCAACGC
>LUOO01000010.1:23667-71374 GCA_001626765.1 Maritimibacter sp. REDSEA-S28_B5 | reverse complement strand
GGCAGCGGCAGCGAGGCGTTGAGCGAGAAGTCCATCTCGGCGCCCTCGTCGCAGCCCACGGTCAGGCATAGAAGCCCGATCTCGCCCGACAGGGCATCGCCGCAGGACGTGGCATAGATCCGGCCACCCTTTTCCTCGTAGCCCCATTCCTGCGCGGCAAGCGGTGTGGCCAGGGCGAGCGCCATGGCGATCCATGCGGCGAAACCCGCCCTGCGCATGATCCGACTGGTTCCATTTGCGCCTCGACCCATGGCCGCGCTCCGTTCTCCATTGGATTGGACCCAGTCTCGCAGCGACAGGAGTTATTGGCAACTTTCGGGATGAAGAGGCTCCGCTCAGAGTTGACCCGCAACCTCGGAGACACCCGTCATGGCAAGCGCGCGAGCCCGGCGCCGCGCCACGAGGGCGCGCAAGACGCCCGAACGATTGGCCAGAAGCTCGGTCACCTCCTCGGAGACCTCCCGCTTCAGGATAGGGGCGCAGGGCTGCATCCCAGCCACCGCGTCCCGCAACGCGATTGGCAGGTCTGGCTGGCCCTGCGCCCCGTCTCCCCTCGGCTGTTCCGCTTCCACCAGTCCCCCCGCCACCAGGAGCAAACTTTCGGCGGGGAGGTTGTTGGCAAGAAGCGTCACATGGGAAGGACAGAGAACGTGGTGATAATCGACCGACGTCCGGCCCCGGCAGACGCGCACGGAACGGTCGTTGACGAGGTGGACGGCGCGGGCAAAACCTTCCGGTCGGCCCGTGAGCCGCGTCAGACGCGGATGGGACAGGAGCACGCGGTGCTGCTGCGACAGATAGGTGTCCCGTGCGGGCACATTCGGCCCCAGCGCATGGGCGCGGATGCGGACAGGACGCCATTTTTCGTGGGTCGGTCCCTTGGGGATGTCGAGCGTCCGACCTGACCGCCAGAGCACGTCATGCGCCCTTCCCTCACGGTCGAGCACGAGGTCGCCCGGCGCGAGCCGCTCGACCGGCACCTCGCCCTCGGGCGTCGCGATCATGGTGCCCGCCACGAAACAGAGCGGCGTGAAGACCTGATAGGGGCTCGCGTCGATATCGACGACAAGGGCGATCATTCCGGTCGCGGCCGGTGGACCCTCGGGATAGTGGAAGTAGATCTGCCCTGCTGCCTCGAACACCACGAGATCGCGCGGCGACCCCAGTGGCACCGTCAAGCCCAAGAGGTTCACGCCCGGCGTGGCGGTGCCCGACCCGATATAGGTGATCGGCGCGCCGTCGAAGGTTGCGACTCCGTCATCCCCACCCGACAACAGTCCGTCCAGGTCCGAGAGAGCGCCGGTCTCGGCCCCGCCGAAGAACCCCAAAAGGATGGTTTGAGAAGCACTTAACAGGTTCGCGGCAACGAGCGCACCGTTGTAGGGCGTGACGGTGATCGTGGTCTCGGCCATCTGCGATCTCCTCTCCTCGGCTGCGTCCGGACCCTGCGGGCATCCGCCCGCCGGTCGCGCAAACGCGTCGTCTGTGTCGTGACGGTCCCGCGTGTTCACCGCGAGGAACGGTCGATATGAGTGTGAGAAACACGGTGCCCAAAATCTGGCGCACGGACTTGGAAAACAACTTCAGGGACTTTTTCACCTGTCGAATGCGGCGAGAGTTTGACGTTGGCCCTACAATCCTGAGGTGAGCGGCCTCTAACCGTCGCTCTCTAGGAGGCTGAGGAATGACATAGGGAACGGCGCAATTTTTCATGCGAAGGCGAAAACCCTATATTGCATGCACCTTTGCGGCATCTCACAACCTCCCTTCCGCAGTCGCGAATTGCAAAGGGCGCGGATTCTAACCGGACATATTTGTTCTTAACGAACAGGTCGAAACAACGCGTTCTTTGCCGGGCGTGACCGGGAATCAACAGAAGGCGCGCGCGACGCTGCCTCGCGAAACGGCTCGCATCCATCTGGGACCGGTCAGATTCCCTTGCCGGTCGACGGACATCCCGCCATTCTCTCAGCCATGTCTGGGTGGAAATCCCACTACCTTGGTCTGGTCCCATGGTTCGCCGTGGCGCTGTCGCTTGCCGCGCCGCAGGCCCTGCGCGCAGACAGCACCCGTTGGACCATCGTGCCACGCAACGAGATCACGCCCACCACGCGTGCGACGATTTGCCCGCACGAAGATCCGGGACGGGGCACTCACAATTGCATTTCCCTCGAATGCACCCCCAACGACCCTCTCACCCTCGCGGCGACCATCGCCGGCTTCGGCGACCCCGACCATCTGCGCCTGACCATCGACCTGGCAGGACGCGCGCCCCTGGAGCTTCTCCTGCCCGTCCGCGACGACGGGCGCTTCGCCATCGGTCTTTCGGGCCGTCACCACCGGGCCACGCTCGAGGCGCTGCAATCGGGCGCGTCGGGCACCGTGACCTTTGCGACCGACGCCCACCTGTGGCGCGACCACCTGCCGCTCGCCGGATCGCGCGAGGCCATCGACCATGCGCTCGCTGCCTGCTGGACGGACCGCGCCGATCCCGACCGGGATCCGGACCGTGCTGCCCGTGACGAGGTGCGCGCCTTCTGCGCCGACACGCTGAACGCCCCCGCCGTGCTGACCGAAGGCTTCTCGCGGCACGAAGACCTCGACGGCGACGGCAAGCCGGATTGGCTGATCAACTACGGCGCCGCCACCTGCGGCCCAATCGGAAGTGCCTGGTGCGGCTGGGCCGGCTGCGACCTCGCGATCCACCTTGCACGCGAAGACGGCTACCTGCCCGCCTTTCGGGGCATCGCCGAGGGATTTCGCCTGCAGGGCGACAGGATCATCCTGCGCCGGCATGTGTCGGAATGTGGAGACAGCGCAACCAGTCCCTGCGGCGTCGCTTACCGCTTCGTGGCCGAGGGGCTGGCCAGGATCGGATCGGACGACTGGCTCGCCGACTGAGGCCCTGATTCTCGCCCGCCCGCCGAATTTGCAAACCCAGCGTTTCTATTCCGAAAACCTGCGAACACCTGAAGCGTTTGCAAAAATTTGCAGCGCGGATCCAAGGGAAATTGCAAATTCACGCTTCATTCCGCCGCAGGTTACCGCGAACACAGTTGCGCCGCCCCGTCCTCCCCACGTAAATCTCGCGCAACCGTGAGAGGAGGAGGACCAACCATGGCGACCTACAAGGATGTCTATGAGGGCTGGAAAGCCGATCCCGAGGGGTTTTGGATGGAGGCCGCGCAGGCCATCACCTGGGACAGGCCCCCGTCCAAGGCGCTCTTCGACCTTGGCAACCACCTCTACGAATGGTTCTCCGACGGCATGGTCAACACTTGCTACAACGCGGTGGACCGTCATGTGGAACAGGGTCGCGGCGACCAGACCGCGATCATCTACGACAGCCCGATCACGGGCCGAAAATCCAGGATCAGCTACGCCGAGCTTCAGGACCGCGTGTCCCGCGTGGCCGGTGGCCTTTCCGCGCGGGGCGTGGCGAAGGGCGACCGCGTCATCATCTACATGCCCATGGTGGCAGAGTCGCTCATCGCCATGCTCGCTGTGACCCGGATCGGCGCGGTGCATTCTGTCGTCTTCGGTGGCTTTGCGTCGGCCGAACTTGCCGTGCGCATCGACGACGCGAAACCCAAGGCGATCATTGCGGGGTCCTGCGGGCTCGAACCGAGCCGCGTGGGGCCAGCCGAAGGGCGTGATCCGCCACACGGGCGGCCACCTCGTGGCGCTGAACTGGACGATGAAGAACGTCTACAACGTGGACCCGGGCGACGTGTTCTGGGCGGCCTCGGACGTGGGCTGGGTCGTGGGCCACAGCTATATCTGCTACGCGCCTCTCGTCCACGGCAACACCACCATCGTCTTCGAGGGCAAGCCGGTCGGCACCCCCGACGCGGGCACGTTCTGGCGCGTGATTTCGGAACACGGAGTGAAGAGCTTCTTCACCGCCCCCACCGCCTTCCGTGCCGTGAAGCGCGAGGACCCGAAGGGCGAGTTCATCAAGAAATACGATCTGGGGTGCTTGAAGCAGGTCTATCTTGCGGGCGAGCGCGCCGATCCCGACACCATCGTCTGGACGCAGGAAAAGCTGGGCGTTCCGGTGATCGACCACTGGTGGCAGACCGAACTGGGCTATCCGGCTGTCGCGAACCCGGTGGGGATCGAACTGCTCGAGACGAAACTCGGCTCGCCCGCCGTGCCGATGCCCGGTTACGACATGAAGATCTTCGACGAGGCGGGCCAGCCGCTGCCCCCGGGGCAGCTCGGCGCCATCGTTGCGAAACTCCCCTTGCCCCCCGGCACGCTGCCGACGCTCTGGAACGCCGAAGAGCGTTTCCGCAAATCCTACCTCAACACCTTCCCCGGCTATTACGAGACGGGGGATGCCGGATACATGGATGAGGACGGATATCTGTACATCATGGCGCGCACCGATGACGTGATCAACGTGGCGGGCCACCGGCTGTCCACCGGCGGAATGGAAGAGGTTCTGGCCTCGCACCCCGACGTGGCCGAATGTGCGGTGATCGGGGTCACGGACGAGTTGAAGGGGCAGCTTCCGCTCGGGTTCATCTGCCTCAACAAAGGGGCGGACCGCGACGCGAAAGAGGTGGTGGCGGAATGCATCAAACTTGTGCGTGACAAGATTGGGCCTGTGGCGGCCTTCAAGACCGCCGTGGTCGTCGACCGGCTGCCCAAGACCCGCTCGGGCAAGATCCTTCGCGCCACCATGGTGTCGATTGCGGATGGCAAGGATTACAAGCTCCCCGCCACGATCGACGATCCGGCCATCCTCGACGAAATCCGCGAAGCGCTGGGAACCGTAGGCTACGCGCGATAGCGCGTGGTGATCGGAAACAAACTATTCTCATTTGCGCAACAATCCGGGGGTGACATTCTCGCGCAAAAATTGAACTGTTTACCCAGTTATTCATCTTTCCGTGCAACATGGCGGGAGAAGTTGACCGAGGTGAAGACGTGGATCGCGGGATGGACAATGGCGGGGCCGGGCATCAGCAGGCCCGAACGGGGACTGAGGACATTCATGCCCTCGTCCTCTGGCCCTCGCACCGGCCACAGATATTTCCCTCCGCAGCCTTTGATGCCGCGAACTGCAGGGTGACCCAGGCGGGCCGTCTGGACCATGCGCAGACGCTGTGCCGGGAAATCGACCCGGAGCTCGTGATCATGCCCCTGTCGATGGAGGGGCAGTCGTTGCTTCCCTACCAGAAGGCCTGCATGGACCTCCGCCCGGATCGCGCGATCATCATCATCGCCGAGAACGACCAGATCAACGAAGCCGCCGAAGCCATGCGCAACGGGGCCGCCGATTGCCTGTTCCGCCCTTTCTCGGAAAGCCGCTTCGAACGCACGCTCTTGTCCGCCCTCGGCATCCGGCGCAGGGACATGGAGGGCACGAGCCGTCCGCCGGCAGCAAAGCGGTGGGGGCATGGCTCCCTGCATCAGGCGCCCCCGTCGCAAGGAGCCGCGATCCCCCCCCGGCATGAGCCGGTGGTCCCGGACACGGCAGCGACCCGTGCCGTCGACCCCGTGATCGGGCACCGGGGGAGCAGTGAAGCCGACCGGCTTGGCGACATGGTCGGCCGTTCGCCCGCCCTGCGCCAGATTTTCGCGCGCGCCCGCGCCATTGCCCCGTCCAACGCCCCGGTGATCATCCGCGGCGAGGTCGGGACGGGAAGATCCGAAATCGCCAGGACGCTGCACGACCTGCGCAGCGGCGAGCGGCCCTTTCTTGTGATCGGGCCCGACGGTCCGCAGGACATATCCGCATCGACCGACCCCCTTCATGGATCCGATATCGGAGCCGATCTCTCGACCGACATTCTGGCCATCGTGCGCAGTGCTGAAGGCGGCACGCTAGTCATCGACCGACTTGATGAGTTTGACCCTGCGTTTCAGATGCGACTCCTGCCCATCGTGCAGCGCTACACCGGGCAGCGTCACGACCCTGCCCTGCGATTCATCGCGACGCTCGGGCCCGATCCCCTCGCCGCCGTCGCCGCCGGACGCCTGCGCGAAGACCTCTACTACTCTCTCAACGTGCTCGAACTCGCCATGCCGCCCCTGCGCGACGTGCGCGAGGACATCGCAACGCTGGCCGACTCCTGGCTGCCTTGCATCGCCGCGACCGAGAACCGGCCGGTTCCTATTCTTCCGGCCGAAGTCAGGATGGCGTTCGACACCTATGGCTGGCCTGGCAACATGCGGGAACTGCAGTCGGTCCTGCGGGCCGCTGTCCTGACGTCGCCCGATGGGGTGATCGGACTCGACGATCTGCCCGCCCGCGTGACCGATGTTCAGGCCCGTGCCCATGGCGGGAAGGAACATCGAACGCCCGGCACCGCGGCAGAGGGCGAAATGCCGGATCTCGGCCCATTGACGGGAAGAACCCTCGCGGACATTGAACGCCATGTCATCGAGGCGACGATCGCGGCAGAGGGCGGGTCGATCCCGCGCGCCGCGCGCGTGCTGGGGGTCTCGCCCTCGACGATCTACCGCAAGCGCGAGACCTGGAAATAACCAGGGAATAACCCGAGCATCGGCAGGACCCAGGGCGGAGCTGGGACAACACTCCGTATCCGCGCAATGCCTGCCCGATTTCGTCAGACGAATTGCTCGCGAATGAGGCGTTCCTCAAGTCCGTGACCGGGGTCGAACAGCACCTTGTGCCGGATGTCCGCCGCGCTTTCCACGACGACGCTCGTCACCTGCCCGGCGCTCCGGCTGTCCGCATCCGCCATGACGGGCCGTTTTTCCGGCTCCAGGACATCGAACCGCACGCTCGCCTGTTTCGGCAGCAAGGCCCCGCGCCAGCGACGTGGCCGGAACGCGGCGATGGCCGTCAGCGTGAGCACATCCGCCCCGATGGGCAGGATCGGCCCATGCGCCGAATAGTTGTAAGCCGTGGACCCCGCCGGCGTCGCGATGAGCGCCCCGTCACAGACCAGCTCGGCCATGCGCCGTCGCCCGTCCACGGAAATGGCGAGCTTCGCCGCCTGAGGCCCGGCGCGCAGAAGCGACACCTCGTTGATGGCGAGCTTCTCGACCTCGTCGCCCGTGACCGTCTGCGCGCGCATCCTGAGCGGGTTGATCACCTCGAGCTCTGCGTCGCTCAACCGCTCCTCCAGTCTCTCGACGGCGAACTCGTTCATCAGAAACCCCACCGTGCCCCGGTTCATGCCGTAGACCGGCACGTCGAGCGCCTGTGTCGCGTGGAGCGTCTGTAGCATGAAGCCGTCGCCGCCCAGCGCCACGATCACATCCGCGCTTTCGGGCTCGGACTGCCCGTAGCGGTCGATGAGCCGCGAGAGAGCCTCCTGTGCCGCCGCGACCTCGGACGCCATGAAAGCCAGTTTCGGTCCCGTTCCCACGTCCCGTATTCCTTGTCCTGCCCGACGCCCCTTGATGAGCCAGAGGTTTCCAGAACCGCGCCGTCCGTTCCCGAAAGAACCACAAGTTTCCTCCCCTGACCAGATTTGCCGCGAAATCACCCGCCGATGTCGCTCAAAGCCTTTCAGTGCGGGTGAATATGTCTTATTCACCCCGCAACCGCTCACCCCAATGGAGACCTCCCATGAAGGACATCCGCTCCCCCGGCTTTTTCACCCAGAGCCTTGCTGACCGTGATCCCGAGATTTTCGCCTCGATCACCGGCGAACTGGGTCGCCAGCGCGACGAGATCGAGCTGATCGCTTCGGAAAACATCGTTTCCGCCGCCGTGATGGAAGCCCAAGGCAGCGTGATGACCAACAAATATGCCGAAGGTTATCCGGGCAAGCGTTACTACGGCGGCTGCCAGTTCGTCGACGTGGCCGAGCAACTCGCCATCGACCGGGCCAAGCAGCTCTTCGGCTGCGAGTATGCCAACGTGCAGCCGAACTCCGGCTCGCAGGCGAACCAGGGCGTGTTTACCGCACTCGTGAAGCCGGGCGACACGATCCTCGGCATGAACCTCGCTTCCGGCGGCCACCTGACCCACGGCGCCCCGCCGAACCAGTCGGGCAAATGGTTCAACGCAATCCAGTATGGCGTGCGCAAACAGGACAGCCTGATCGACTATGACGAAATCGAAACGCTGGCCAAGGAGCACCAGCCGAAGCTGATCATCGCCGGTGGTTCCGCCATCCCGCGCCAGATCGACTTCGCCAAGTTCCGCGCGATCGCTGACGCCGTGGGCGCCTATCTCATGGTCGACATGGCCCACTTCGCCGGTCTCGTGGCGGCGGGCGAACATCCCTCGCCCTTCCCCTATGCCGACGTGGCGACCACCACGACGCACAAGACCTTGCGCGGTCCGCGTGGCGGCATGATCCTGACGAACAACGAAGAGATCGCGAAAAAAGTGAACTCGGCGATTTTCCCGGGCATTCAGGGCGGCCCCCTCATGCACGTGATCGCGGCGAAAGCGGTCGCCTTTGGCGAGGCGCTCGATCCGTCCTTCAAGACCTACCAGAAGGCCGTGCGCGCCAATGCCGTGGCGCTGGCCGATCAGCTGATGAAGGGCGGTCTGGACATCGTCACCGGCGGCACCGACACCCATGTGATGCTCGTCGACCTGCGCCCCAAGGGCGTGACCGGCAACATCACGGAAAAGGCTCTGGGTCGTGCGCATATTACGACCAACAAGAACGGCATCCCGTTTGACCCGGAAAAGCCCACCGTGACCTCCGGCATCCGTCTGGGAACCCCGGCGGGCACCACGCGGGGCTTCGGCGAGGATGAATTCCGCCAGATCGCCGACCTGATCGTGGAAGTCGTGGATGGTCTCGCCGCCAATGGCGAAGACGGCAACGGCGACGTGGAAGCGGCGGTGAAGGCCAAGGTCGAGGCGCTCTGCCAAGCCTTCCCGATCTACCCCAACCACTAGGCGTTTGAAAAAAAATAAACAACGGGCGGCTTCGGTCGCCCGTTTTTCTTTGCCCCGTCGCGGCCTCAGGTGCTTACAGGAACCCGCGCCAGCCCAGAAGCGCGATCAGGATCGCCACAACGACAAGCAGGTTGAAGGCAAGCCCCGCCCCCCATTCCACGGCCACGCCCCGCCGCCGATCCCAAGGGTCAACGTCCAGAAGCCATTTCTCGACCTTTGCGGTGCCGTTTTCGATCCTCTGATAATCGACACGAGGGGCGAGCTTGGGGTTCTCGGCGAGCTTCATCCCCTCGATCAGCGCATCGAGTTCGCGGCGCACCCAGCGCGGCACCCTGCGGCCCGAGCGCCGCGTCTTGGCGGCCAGTCCCAAGCCGCGAATATCCAGCCGCTCTTCCATCAGCGTGGCCAACCGCTCCGCGCGTGCCTGCATGTCCATCAGCGTCCCTTCCGGCGCGTAGCTCTCATCGCGCCATGGCGCGACAATAGGTGAGAGGTCTTTCCGCCTCAACGACTTACCGTTATCAGAAGTTCATGCTTGCCTACGATTAGCCGAGCCACAGCTATCCCGACATGGCCGCCGATTTGGCCGAGGTGATCGAGCACATCGGGGGAGAAGCGCTGGTCATCGGCCATTCCATGGGCGGCAAGGCCGCGATGGTGCTGGCGCTCACCCACCCTGAACTGGTGCGCGCCCTGATCGTGGCCGACATCGCACCGGTGGCCTATGAGCACACCCAGATGCATCTGGTCGAGGCGATGCAGGCGCTGGATCTCGCCACGCTCGAAACCCGCTCCGACGCCGACGCGGCACTCGCGCACGCGGTCGAGACCAAGGGCGTGCGCGATTTCCTTTTGCAGTCGCTCGAGGTGCGCGAGCGGCGCTGGAAACTGAACCTCGACGTGCTGGCGGCCGAGATGGACAAGGTCCTGTCCTTTCCCGAGGTCACAGGCGCCTACGACGGCCCGACGCTGTTTATCGCGGGGGCCGAAAGCGACTACGTGCAGACCGAACATCGCGACCGGATCAAGGCCCTGTTCCCGAACGCGAAACAGGCCAAGATCCCCGGCGCGGGTCACTGGCTGCACGCCGAGAAGCCGCGCGAGTTCGAGGCGGCGGTCCGGGCCTTTTTCACGCTCTAGGCATTCACCGCCTCATTTCCCGGCCTGACGCAGCGCCCCTTCGCCAAGCCGCGCCGGGCGTCACAGATTGAGCGGATGATAACACGCCGCCGCTTTGCTCTGACCTCCGTTGCCCTGACGTCTGTCGCGATCCTCGCCGCCCCTGCCCTGCGCGCGCAGGTGCCGGAAGCGAAGACCGCCGCCGAGGCGATGCCCCAGCTTCTCAGCCTCCTCGTCGCGCGGGGCGATGAGGTGCAGATCGAGACCGCGCCGCGCGGCCCCGGGCTCGACCGCCCTGCAAACATCATGTCCTGTTCGAAATCCATCGTCGCACTGCTTCTGGGCAGCGTCATCGACACTGGGGAAATCGCGGAGATCAATGCAACGCTGGCCGAGGTCGCGCCCGGTCTCGTCCCCGCGAACGCGACCTCGCCGTGGCAATCACCTCTGACCCGACGCAGCCTGCCCGGTCCGAGGGCTACTTTGGCGACCTCATGGCGCTGCTCGACGGGCCGATCCTGTCTCTGGCTTAAGCGCCCTCCACCTCGGCGACGGCCCGCCGCGCCATCTCCAGCACCGCCTCGCGCGACGACGCCACCGCGATGAAGCGCGCGGTGTGGCAGAATTTGGCACCGGGAACGCCGCTTGCCGCCTCCAGCGCCGCGTCCGTCAGCCCCGCCCAGGCCTCGGGCAGATCGGCGCGATTTTCGAAGGTATCGGACCCGACACGGATCGTGTTGAGCGCCCAGTCCTCGCCCCGTGGATGCACGACGAAAAGCAAGTGATCCGCATCCGCCTTTTCCACGCCGGCGCGAAACGGCATGCCCTGTGGCAGTTCCAGCACCCGGCCCGCTCCCGCCGCGGCGATGGCCGCCAGAACGATACCCTCGGCCCGCGCCTTGGCCGCCGCCTGCCGCACGGCGGCTTCGAGGAACGCCCCCGCGACCGGCAGGGCGGCCCGGAATGCGCGGTCGTCCGCGCCTTCGTCCCGGTCGTCGAACACCGGCTTCAGCGTCTCGAGCAAGATGGGCAGCGTCAGCCCGGCGAGCGGCCCGGCCACCGAAGGTTCCCACGCCCCGTTGTCGAGCATGTCGACGGGGTGGACAAAGCCACGGTCCACCGACGCCCAGACACGCTCCCGGTCGCCCTCGGGCACTTCCAGCGCAGCGAGGTAGTCGCGGCCATAGACCGCCCAGATCATCCCGAAAGAACTGTAGGGATCGCCGCCTTCGCGCGTGGGCGTCGGGCGCTGGTGGTGGTCGAACATCCGCGCCGACGCGTCATGCACGCGGCCCACGTCGTAGACGATCCGCCCCGCGCCGCCTTGTGTCCAAGCCTCGTCCCGCGTGCGCAGGAGTGTCGCGTCAGGATACAGCCGGGTGAGCACCACGCTCGCCAAAAGCTCGTCGGCGTGAAAGCCACCCGAATGGGTGACGAGGTGAGTGATCTGCATGGGGGCCTCGCTGTTCAGGATGCGCGGAGAGCGCGCGGCGCTCATAGCGCGAACCGCCCCCCCGCGAAAAGCCGTCCGCGCCCTTAGCCCCCGATTCGCCCGATGGACATGGCCGCATGGCGCAGCACGTCGAGCACCGCGTCACGCGCCGAAGGCTCGGCCAGCCGGTTGATCGTCGCGGTGGTCGCGAGCGTAAAGGCCCGGTCGCCCAGCGCACCGACCGGCACGGCAAGCCCCGCCGCACCCGGCTCGAACTCGCCGGAGACAAAGGCACACTCATCCGCACCGCAAGCCGCGATCTCGGCCCTGAGCCGATCCGGGTCTGTCACTGTCGCCTCCGTATGGCGCGCCACGCCCGCCGCCAGCACCGCTTCCAGCACATCCTGCCCCGACCGGGCGAGGAGCATCCGCCCCACCGCCGTGGACAGAAGCGGGAGGCTGCTCCCCACCGTGAACCCCATCGTCACCCGCGCATCCGCGGGCGCGGCCCGGTCCACATAGACCGCCCGCCCCCGGTCGAGTGTGGCCAGCGCCACCTCGAGTCCCAGCGCGTCGGCAGCATGTCGCAGCACCGGCTGCACCCGCCGTCCGATGTCGAGGGTTTCAAGGTATCCGCCCGCGAGCGACAGAACCCGCGCGGCGAGCCGATAGCCGCGCCCGTCGCGTTCGAGGTATCCCTCGGCCTCGAGCGTGAGGACCAGCCTGCGCACCGTCGCCCGGTCGAATCCTGTCGCAGCGCCCAGTTCCGGCAGGTTCATCCCCCCCCTGCGGCTCTCGAAGGCCCCCAGAACCGATAACCCTTTGGCCAGTGTCGCCGCGAATGTCCGATCCGCCATACGCCCCCCCATTTGACAGCCGCTCCAGCCGATGGCAAAGTTCACATAACGACCACTATGTGCGATAATCGCACAAATCGCAAGACGTCAGGAGGGTCCCGCCATGGAAAACTGGGTGCGCATCGCGGCGAGCGCCGACCTCGACCGGCCACGGCCCCTGATCCCAGTGACGCTCGCGGGAAAGCGGCTCGTCCTTTTCCGCGACGAGACTGGCGCGCTTGGGCTGATCGGGCGCAACTGTCCCCACCGGGGCGCGGACCTGTGCTATGGTCGGCTTGAGAACAACGGCCTGCGCTGCCCCTTCCACGGTTGGCACTTCGACCGCACCGGCCAATGCGTCGAACAGCCCGCCGAACCGGAAGGCTCGAAGATGCACGAACAGATCCGCGTTCCGATGATCCCGGTGCGCGAAACCAATGGCGAGATCTACGCGCAGATCGGCGCGGCGCTCGCCCAGACCGGCTCCGAGGAGGCCCGCCCATGATCAGTGCATCCCTGAACGACCGCATGACCCGGATCGGCCCCGGCACCCCAGCGGGTGCGGTCCTGCGCCAATATTGGCAACCCGCCGCCTTGATCGACGAACTGGACCACGGCCCGCTGGTGCCGGTGAACCTGATGGGCGAACGGCTCGTGCTGGTGCAGGGCGACACCCTGCATCTGGCCACCCGCGTCGCAAGCGCCGACGAGGCCCCGACGCATTACCCGGCGAGTGAAGACATCCAGATCGACCCGACCGGCCCGACCTATCCGGTGGACCTGCGCGCCGGGGCCGTCTGGGCCTACCTCGGTGCGGGCAACCCGCCGCCCTTTCCGATGTTCGACTGTTTCCGGGCGCCCGAGAGTCATGTCTTTGCCTTCAAGGGCCTGTGGGAGTGCAACTGGCTGCAGGCGCTTGAGATCGGCATCGACCCGGCCCATGCCTCGTTCCTGCATCGGTTTCTCGAGGACGAGGACCCATCGGACAGCTACGGCAAGCAGTTCCGCGACAAGGCCGGCTCGACCGAGATCCCGATGACCAAGCTCCTGCGCGACTACCCCCGCCCGGACATCCGGGTGGACGAGACCGACTATGGCCTCAAGATCACGGCGCTGAGGCACATGGACGACGGGCGCACTCATGTGCGGGTGACAAACCAGATCTTTCCCGACGCGATCTGCATTCCCATGTCGCGCGAGATGACGATCACCCAGTGGCACGTGCCGGTGGACGATACGACCTGCTACTGGTTCACGGTCTTCACGAGCTTCGACAAGCCGGTGAACAAGCCGCTCATGCGTGAACAGCGCCTCAAGGAACACCGCCTGCCGGACTATGCGCCAAAGAAGAACCGCGCGAACGATTACCACTACGACCCCGACGAACAGGCGCGGCTGACGTATACCGGCATGGGGCTCGACATCAACGTCCACGATCAATGGGCGGTCGAGGGGATGGGGCCGGTGCAGGACCGCACGCAGGAACACCTCGGGCGTTCGGACGTGGCGATCATCCGTTACCGCCGGATGCTGCGCCGGGCCATGGACGCGCTGGAGACGGGAGGCTGACCTCGCCCGGCGCGGGGCCTGCCCGTGGGATGCGCGTGTATGAGTGACGACATGATCGCCCGCCTGAGCGCGGGCAAGCTCGCGCGCAGGGGCCTATTGACCGAGGCAGGGATCGCCCGCGCGGCCGAGGTTCTGGCCGAGATCGAGGCGCAGGGGATCGAGACCGTGCGCGTCCTATTCCCGGACCAGCACGGCCACCTGCGCGGCAAGACGGTCACCGCCCGCGTGCTGCCTTCGGTCTTTGAGACCGGCCTTTCCGTGCCCTCGACCGTCCTTCTCAAGGACACCGCGAACCGCACCGCGTTCGATATCTGGCAGGGCGATCTGACGCTCGACGGCACGCCGCTCGCGGGCTCCGCCGACGTGCTGCTCGTGCCCGATCCCGACGCCCTTACGCCCCTGCCCTACGCGACCCACTCCGCCAGCCTGATCTGTGATCTGGCCTTTACCGACGGCACGCCGGTGCGGGTCGCGCCGCGTCAGGTCCTTGCCTCCGCCATCCGGCAACTGGGCGAGGCGGGTTATCAGGCGATCATGGGGCTCGAGGTCGAATTTCAGGTCTTTGCCGTCACCGGCGACGGGCTCGACCATGCCGACGCCACCATGCCCCCGGTCCCGGTCCAGACCCGCAACCTGACGCAGGGCTGGTCCTATTTGTCGGCCACACGCTACGGCGCGGTCGAGCCACTCCTGGACATGATCCGGCACAATGCCGAGGCGATGGGCCTCGCCCCGCGTTCGATGGAGATCGAGATGGGGCCGTCTCAGTTCGAGTTCACCTTCGACGCCTCCGATCCCCTGACACAGGCGGACCGCTTCGTCCTCTTCCGCACCATGGTGAAAGAGGTCTGTCAGGCCCAGGGCCTTCACGCGAGCTTCATGGCGAAGCCCCGCGTCGCCAACGCAGCGGCAAGCGGCTGGCACATCCACCAGTCGCTCTTGAAGGACGGGCGCAACGCCTTCATGCCCGAGGCGGATGGGCAGTTGACCGACACGGCCAGCGCCTGGGTCGCCGGGCTACTGGAACATGCCGAGGCCTCCTGCCTCCTGACCAACCCCACAGTGAACAGCTACAAGCGCTTTTCCGAGTTCCAGCTCGCGCCCAGCCGCATCCAGTGGGGCACCGACAACCGGGGGGCCATGCTGCGCGCGCTGCTGATGGCGGGCGACGGCGCGTCCCGGATCGAGAACCGCGTGGCCGACACGACCGCCAACCCCTACTACGCGCTGGCCGCACAGATATTGAGCGGTCTGGACGGGATCACCCGGGGCCTCGTCGCCCCGGCCCCGACCGCCACCCCCTACGGCGCCGACAACCGCCGCCTGCCCCAGCATCTGGGCGAGGCCATCGCGGCCTTCGAGGCGAGCACGCTGTTTGACCGCACCATCGGGCCGGGGCTGAAACCCTACCTCGCGCACCTCAAACGCGCCGAATGGTCCCGTTACCTCGCCGCCGTGTCGGAGTGGGAGCAGGCCGAATACTTCAACCTCTACTGATGCCGCCGGACGCCCGCTTTTTCGAGGACATCCTCGATGGCTATGTCCCGCTGAGGATAAGCCTGCGCCAGTGCTTCGCGCGCAATGGCATGGACGCGGCCTTTCTCGTGATCACGCAGGCACCGGTCCTGCACCTGCCTGGACGCGCGCCGGACGCCCCGGTGCCGCTCCGGCTCGGGGACGAGGTGTCGGGGCTCATCCGGCGGCTCGCCGTAATCACGTCGCACAGCAGCACCTCGGGCCTTGGCGAGTGGCGCTGGCAGGACGGCGCGCGGCGCGCCCTGAGCGAGGACGATCGGCTCGCCGAACCCGCCTTCGTGCGCGGTCTGGGGTGGTGTCGGATGGCGGCAAGGACGGGGGAGGACACGGGGCACACCACGCAGGTCAAGACGTGCTGGACCGTGGCCGGGCAGGACTGGGGCCTTTCTGCACCCCCGGGACTCTCCCCTTTGTCCAAAGGCACGGTGCATCTGGCAACGCCCCGCCATCTACCCTCCGACGGCACGCCCCTGCCACCCATCGCTCGTGCGCTTATCGAGGATTGGCATCTCTGATCCGGCGGCGGAGGACACCCCCGGCCAGCGCGTCGGCAACGCGACCCTCGGAACGCCGCGGGACGCGTGCTATCATCAATCTCAGGAAGAAATGGCTGGGGTGGTAGGAGTCTACGCTAAGTTATTGATATTATTATTTTTTGTAGCAAAACTTAGGATATGGTGTCAATCAAAACAAAAAGGAAACGCGAATTGTGTGACCGCCTGTGATACGCATGGGTTGTTCCCTGCCGAGAACCCCGCCAGCACAGGACTGGCCTAACCCTTCGCCGATCTGAGCGGCTCCGCCCCCCTCATGAACCTTGTAGCGGACCTATCAGCAGGCCACAGAGATACTCTGCGGCGCCGTCTTGGGTCATGCTTGCATCCCGCCCCGGGCCACCGAAGGGCATACCAATGGGCGAATGGAAAAGCTTCTGGTCGTCGTTTCCGACGGATAAGCCCTCGTTATGACTGTTCGCTTGAGTAGGCCCAAACATGGAAAGATCACAGGTGCTGGACTCGATGAGCCAGCTGAAGCTCTAAGGCATGAAGACCGTTTACGATGAGATCATCGCCACGGCGCTGAAGTGGCAGCACGAGCCACAGCAGATTGTCGGTGACCCTTTGAGCGCCGAGACAAGCGAGTAACAGGCACGTTCGATCAAGGATCAGCTGACCATCGCCCGCCTCCCGCTTGCCAAAGAGGTCGACGAGTTCATCTTCGAAGATACGCCCGTGAACGAATCTCTGGTGCGCGATCTGGCATCGGGTGACTTTCTCGATCAGCAGCGCAACGTCGTGCTGAACGGTGGCACGGGAACGGGCAAATCACATCTCGCGATCAGCATCCCCGATCGTGCATTTGGCAAAGTAAGCGCGGTCGGTTTTTCAACGTGGTCGACCTCGTGAACAAGCTGGGTGCCGAGGCCCGTGCCGACCGACAGGGGCGCACGGCAGACCTGCTTTGCCGCCTCGACTTCCTAATCCTTGACGAGCTCGGCTATCTCCCCTTCGCGCAGACCGGCGGCCAACTGCTATTCCATCTCATCAGCCGCCTCTACGAGCGCACCTCGATCATCGTGACGACCAACCTCGACTTTGCCGAATGGCCTTCGGTCTTTGGCGACGCGAAGATGACGACTGCGCTTCTCGATCGCCTCACGCATCACTGTGACATCGTCGAAACCGGCAACGAGAGCTGGCGCTTCAAGACCCGCGAATAGCCGAAATGCCGCTGGCCCGACGCGGCTGCACTGTGTGGAGGCTACACCGCATCAGGCCAGCTTCCGTGGTGCCAGAAGGGGTCAATTTTGGGCGCCGATAGGGGGCAATTTTCGCGGCCGATTGACACGTGTTGCTCACCAGTATCAAAACTGATGCGTTCTTCCCCATCTGGTGCGACATCCTGGCGCGAACGATCGTGCCACCGGACGATATCTCAATCGGGCTGGTGACCGGCCTGATCGGTGGCCTTTTGTTCGTTTGGCGGCTGCGGCCACGACGGGTCCGACGATCAGCAAAATGGCAGAAGTAACGCGATCACACGATGCGCGAGTTCCCACCCGGGCACCTCGCCTCTGCGGGAAACCCAAGTCTCAGCGAAAGGCGCGAATGTCCTCGGCTGACAGCGCATAGCCGATGTCTGCGAGTTGGGTCGAGGTCGAGGCGGTGCCGAACATGCCGGTGACCGTGACGGCCGAGAAAAGGCCGTCGACCTCATAGGGGGTTTCGGTCGTGACCAGAACAAGCTGGTTCGCGGGCGGCGGCGGCACATGGATGCAGGCGCCCACATAGGGCACCAGCATGAAGGCGGTGACGCCGGTGCCCTGATAGTCCAGCGGGAGGACGAACCCGGACAGGCGGACGCTCGCGCCGTTCCAGTCGGTGCGCACGCCGGTCGACATCGGCTGGCGCCCCTCCATCGAAGGGCCGTCGTGGTCGATGAGACCTTGAAGTTCGGGGGGAAGCACGACCTCGCCCTTGGGCAGCAGGTCCTGCCATGTCAGGTCCACGACCGTTTCGGTCAACGCGGGACGCGCAACGGCGATCAGGCCAAGCCCGAGGCCGAAAGCCCGGCGGGATATCTTTGCGCCTACCACTCGTAAAGCTCCATATCCGTCACTTCGAGCGCATAGCCGATGTCGCCAAGGTTGGTCGACATCAGGTTTATCGTCAGCGTGCCCGTGACCCAGAGCGCGTCCCAGAGCCGTTCACTGGGCCAGGGTCGCTTGGTCGTGGCAAAGACCAATTGATTGGGCGGCGGCGGCGGCACGTGGATGCAGGCCCCGACATAGGGAACGAGGATGAACTCGGTCACGCCCTTTTTCGAGCTTTCGAGAGGGATGATGTAGCCGGGCATCTTGATGACCTGACCATCGAGGCTCTCGTTCATCTTGGTGCCGTTCTCGTCAAAGATCGGGGCCCAGGTGTCGTTCAGGATGTCCATCTCGCCCTGACCGACCACCTCGGAATAGGGCACGCCGGCGGGAATGAGGTCATCCCACGTAATCTCGCGATACCCCGCCGCCCGCAACGCAGTCGGCAGGCCCACACCACTTGCGGCGAGCAGGGCGAATTGGCGGCGGTTGAAAAAGGTCTGTGTCATGTCCGCACCATCATGCCATCGGCCAGCGACAAACGATAGGCCCGCAGTGCCGGAAGAAGGCTCGCGAGCGCCGCCGCGCCGATCACGATCGCGAGCGTTGCAAGCTCGCGCCCGGAGGGGGGATCGATGGGAAGCCACAGGCCGAAGGCGCTGTCGATCAAGGGGCGGAACACGGCCAGCGCGCCGTAAAGCAGCGCCATGCCGATGAGCGTGCCTGCCAGCGCCATGAGCACCGCTTCAAGCACGAGCAGGCCGAGAATCGTCGCAGGTCGCGCGCCCATCGCCCGCCAGATCGCCATTTCGCGGCGCCGCTCGCCCAGCGACGACAGGATCATCGCCATCATCCCCAGGAGCGCCGTGACCACGACCATGGCGGACACGCCGATCAGCGCGGTCTCGGCGATCCCCACGATCTGCCAGAGTTCGGCCAGCGCCACGCCGGGCATCACGGCCAGAAGCGGTTCCTCGGGGTATTCGTTGATCCACCGCTGAAGGGCAAAGATCTGAAGCCGGGACTTGGTCCCGACAAGGGCGGCGGTGATCGCGGTGGGGGTCAGGTCCATCTGGCGGATCTGATCCACGGGTGTGGTCCGACCGGGGATCTTCGCACCGCTTTGCCAGTCGACATGGATCGCCTCGATCGCCTCCATGCTGACGATCACGGTGCGGTCCACCGGCGTGCCGGTCTTGGCAAGGATACCGGCAACCCGGAACGGCTGGTCATCGTGCTCGGTGAAGGAGGCGAGACCATGGGCGACGACGATGGGGTCGCCCACCTCATAGCCGAGCGTTGCCGCCACATCGGCCCCGATCACGGTGTCATAGAGGTCATCCATCGCGCGACCGTCCGCAAAGGTCAGCGACCGATCGCCCCGGAACTTGTAGCGGTCAAAGAACTCGGACGTCGTGCCCATGACCCGGAACTGCCGGTGACTGTCGCCCAGCGATATGGGCACGATCCAATCGACCTCGCCCCGGTTCGCGATATCCTGATAGCTTTCCCAGGTCACGTTGTTCGTGGCGTTGCCGATGCGGAACACGGAATAAAGCAGAAGCTGCACGTTGCCCGACCGCGCGCCCACGATCAGGTCGGTGCCCGAGATCGTGTCGGCAAAGCTCGCCCGCGCGCCGGTGCGCAGCTTTTCGACACCCAGAAACAGCGCGACCGACATGGCGATGGCAAGCACGGTCATCCCCACGGTGAGCGCGCGCGCCAGAAGCGACCCGATGGCGAGCCGCAGGATCATGCGGTCCCCCGGTCGGTCGTGACGATATCGGCAAGATCGACCACCCGGTCGAACCGGGCCCCCAGCCGTTCGTCGTGACTGACCATGAGAAGCGCCGAGCCGGCGCGCGCGCATTGTTCGAAGAGCAGGCTCAAGAAGCTGTCCTGCGTGGCCGCGTCCAGCGCTGACGTCGGCTCGTCCGCGACGATCAGGGGCGGTGCGCCGATCAGCGCGCGGGCCACGGCGACACGCTGTTGCTGGCCCACGCTCAACCGCCCCGCAGGCTGGCCCATCACGTCACCCGGCAATCCGAGCGCCGTGCAGAGGCGGTCGGCCTCGTCCCGCCCCCCGGCGCGGTCGCGCCGCGCCTTGGCGAACCGCAGGGGAAGCAGGATGTTATCCGCCACGCTGGCATAGGGCAGCAGGTTGAACTGTTGAAAGATCACGCCGATCTGGTCGGCGCGAAACCGATCCCGCGCACCGGGGCGCAGGGTGGTGAGGTCGGTTCCATTCACCGCGACCTGCCCCCGATCCGCCGTGACGATGCCGCAGATCAACGACAGAAGCGTCGATTTGCCCGACCCGCTTTCGCCCAGCAGAAGCACGCTTTCACCGGCGGCCAGATCGAACGCGGGACAGGTCAGGGAAAAGCCGCTTCGCCCCGGCCAGGAAAAGGCAACCTCGGACAGGGACAAAGCGGGCTTGGTCATCGTTACTGAAGCGCCAGTTCGGGGCGATCACGACCGATTTCCGCGGCCCCTGCCCCGGCCTCGGTCACAAATTCCGCCTCGATTTCCTGCGCGTTCTCAAAGGCCGCGAAGAACGGAAAGGCGACGGTCGTCAGCTCTTCGGGGTGGGCACAGTCGAAGGCGTAGCTTGCGTGGAACTCGGAATGGACCGCGCCGTCCGCGTGGTCGTGGTCGTGATCTTCGCCCTCGGCATGTTCTTCGTGGTCATGATCGTGGTCCTCGCCCTCGGCATGTGCCTCGTGGTCATGATCGTGGTCCTCGCCCTCGGCGTGATCGTGATCGTGATCATGCGCCTCGCCTTCCGCATGTTCGTCCATGTCGTCGTGATCGTGGTCGCCCGCGTGCAGATGCGCGAGAACCTCGGTCAGCCGGCACTCGGCGGCCTCGGGCAGGGTCACGATGTTCTCGGGCATCAGCATCGTGCGGATCGCAGCCTCGACCGCGTCCTTGTCAGCCTCGCTTTCGGCCACGTATTCAAAGCCGACGATGTCCATTCCGGGCGACAGGAGGTTCATCTCGAGCGCGTTGCCCTCGACCGCGAGTTCGAGCGTGCTGATCCCATGCACATGGGCGCCCATTTCGCGCTGCGCGTCGTCCTGCGCGACAAGCGGCGTGGTGGCGAGCGCGAGCGTGGCGAGTGCGGATGTCGAGAGACGTTTCATGATGATTCCTTTCGCTGTGGATTGAAGAGGGTCCGCGCCGTCATTGCAACGCCGCGGGGGAACAGTTTCGTGGCGCAGCCGCACGCGCCGCCTGTTCGCGCTCCAGCGTCCGGCGCTCGGCCCGGTCGAGCCGGGCGAGCACCTCGTCGATGGTCTCGCCCTTGCGGCGCGCGCGGACATAGATGCGCTGGCAGGCCTCGGGCGACCACGGCATCTGCGCCTGGGCGAGCCATCTGCGCACCGGGGCGGGCAGCCGGTCATAGACCTGCATCGGATGGGCGCGGCTTCTGCGGCGACGGAGGTTTGTCTGACCGAGATTGCCGGTCATTCGTCATCCTCCAGCCCGGCAACGGGGTCGAGCACAACCAGCAAACGGGTCGTGTCGGTGCCCTCGATGGGCGGTGAGCGGTGACGCAGCCGCGTCTGGCCCGACGTGGGCCAGTCGGTTCCGCGCAGGATGATCGCAGAGCCCTGCGGCACGTCGTGGATCGTGTCCGGGGCCACCTTGTCACCCTCGATCCGATACTGCGTGCCGGGGCCTCGGTAGGTGCAGATCATCCGCGCCGTGACCGCGTCGATATGGAATTTCCGGCAGGCATTGGTGGCCACGGGATCGACACGCAGCCGAAGAACCCCTGCCCCCATGATATCCGCGAAAATGTCGGCCAAGGCCGCCACATCGTCGATCAGCATCTCCCGTTCCGGGGCGTCCGGCGTGCCCGCCGCGGTGCAGGCGGCCTGCATGGCGTCGCGCACCGCCTGGGGGCGCAGGATGATGCGCGTTCGCGGCAGTTGCTCGGGGGCGAGGGCGTCGATCCACCGTTGAAAGCGCGGCAGCGGCCTGCGGTGCCACAGCGCCGCCGCGCAATCGGGGCGTTTGATCGCGGACAGGCCCAGCGGCCCGTCCGAGACAACGACACCACGCGGCGTTGCGCAGAGGAGGTCCGTCTGAAGCATCACGCCGCCTCGGCACGACGCCACAGGGGGAACGGATCGGGATAGTCGGGCAGCTTGTCCGGGCTTTGCGCGATGATCTCGGGCACGAGGCAGGCGTCGAGCCGTGCCTTCAGCGCAGGCCAGTCGATGCCCGCACCGATGAAGACAAGCTCCTGCCGCCGGTCACCCCAAGGCTCCTGCCAGTGCTGGGCGATGTAGCCGCGCGCGCTGTCATGTTCGGGCCAGCGTTCGCGGGGCACCGAAGCCCACCACGTGCCAAGCGGCGAGACCGACGACAGGGCACCGGCGAGCGAGAACTCCGCCACCCAGTCAGGGCGCGTGGCGATCCAGAAATGCCCCTTGGCCCGGATCACGCCGGGCAGGTCGCCGTTCAGCACCGCAAGAATCTTTTCCGGCACAAAGGGCTGGCGCGCGCGGTAGACAAAGCTTGCCACCCCGTATTCCTCGGTCTCCGGCACGTGGTCGGCAAAGCCATAAAGCTCTTTCGCCCACATGGGATGCTCATGCGCCTTGTCGAAGTCAAAGAGTCCGGTGTCGAGGATTTCGGCCGCGTCCACCACCGAATGATCCGTCTCGATGATCTTCGCGTCGGCATTGAGGCTGCGGATGATCTTGCGCGCCGCGTCGGTTTTCTCGGGCCCCGCGTCGCTGACCTTGTTCAGGATCACCACATCCGCGAATTCGATCTGATCGGTGAGCAGATGGACGATGGTGCGCTCGTCCTCATCGCCAAGGCTTTCGCCCCGATCCGCGATGAAGTCGTGACTGGAATAATCACCGACGAGGTTCACGGCATCCACGACCGTCACCATCGTATCAAGCCGCGACACGTCCGACAGGCTTTCGCCATACTCGTCGCGGAAATCAAAGGTCGCGGCGACCGGGAGCGGCTCGGAAATGCCCGTCGACTCGATGAGGAGGTAATCGAAGCGGCCCTCCTCTGCGAGGCGCCGCACCTCCTGCAACAGGTCATCGCGCAGCGTGCAGCAGATGCAGCCGTTCGACATCTCGACCAGCTTTTCCTCGGAGCGCGACAGATTGGCCCCTTCGCGCACGAGGTCGGCGTCGATGTTGACCTCGGACATGTCGTTGACGATCACCGCGACGCGACGGCCTTCACGATTGTTGAGAACGCGGTTGAGGAGCGTCGTCTTTCCGGCGCCCAGAAAGCCGGAGAGAACGGTTACGGGAAGGCGTGTATCGGTCATTGGGATACCTCTGTCGGTTGGATGAAATCGGGAAAGTCGCGCGAAGCGTGGCATCCGGTGCCAGCCGCGAGGCCAGCGACGCTGCAACCGATGGACGTTGTCTCCAGCATCTTGCGCTCCTTATGCGTCGTGGGCCCCGCTCGTGCAGACGGCGGCGAAGGGCTTAGGGTTGGGTTGCTTCGGCGCGCTCGGGGCGCCGGTGTTGGTCCAGTCGATCCCGAAGCGTGTTGAGCATGCGCTGAAGCACGGGTTCCGGAATGTCGCGCGCGATCACCACGATCCGCGAGCGTCGCGTGTGTGCGGGCCAGTCGCGCAGGGGCACGGGCGGATCGAAAATCTGCTGCACGCCATGAAACACGAAGGGAAAGTCCATCCCCTCGAGAAAGACGATCCCTTTGACACGCAAAAGGTTCGGTCCCTGAAGCTGGACGAGCGTGTTGAGCCAGTCGTCAAAAACATCGTCGGGCAGCGGATCGTCGATGACGATCGATGCGGTGGCGATCTTGTCGTCATGGGGGGACTGGACGGCCTGCGGCGCCTTGGGCGCGGCCAGACCCGACAGGTTCGCGAAGGGGTCAGCGGATTTTGTTGGCGACCCGACCCAGTCGAGCGCTTGCACCGACGTCACGCCGGGGCGAAGGCCAAAAAGCCCGAACAAGGCGTTCTGAACACCCGTGCCTTTGACGGCGTGACGAACCTGCGCATTCGTGTTCAGAACGCGCAGCCGTTCTTCGAGCCGGACGACAGCCTCGGGGTCGGCAAGGTCGGTCTTGCTCAGCACGATCATGTCGGCCATCGCGACCTGCGACACGGCTTCAAACTGTTTGTCGAGCGTCGTTGCGCCGTTCACCGCATCGACCAGCGTCACGACCCCGTCCATCCGTGTCGTCGTCGCAAGATAGCGGTCGACAAGAAGGGTTTGCAGAATCGGACCGGGGTCGGCGAGCCCCGTGGTTTCGATCACGATGCGGTCGAAGTCGAACTCGCCGTCGTCGCGGCGGAATATCAGCTTTCGGATGGCACCGGACAGATCGCCGCGCACCGAGCAACACAGGCATCCCGACTGCATGAGCACGATATCGTCCGACGACATCTCGATCAGGTCATGATCCAGTCCGGCCTCGCCGAACTCGTTCACCACGACCGCGATCTTACCAGCGTCGGACGACGACAGAAGCGCGTTGAGCAGCGTGGTCTTCCCGGCTCCGAGAAACCCGGTCAGGAGCGTTACGGGAATGCGGCCATCGGACATGTCAGGCCCCCTTTTTCTGAGAGGATCGGCGCGCCAACCCGGTGAGCGAGATGGACGTCACGAACAGCAGGGCCGTGACGCAGACGATGGTGGGACCGGTCGGCGTGTCGAAATGATAGGAGGCGCGCACGCCGCTGATGACCGCGCCTGCGCCGATGCCTGCCGCCAGCAAAGCCATGATTTCCGGCGTGCGCGAGAACGACCGCGCGGTGGCCGCCGGGATGATCAGCATGGCGGTGATCAGAAGCGCGCCGACGACCTTGATCGCGACCGCGACGACGATGGCCAGCGCGAAGGTCAGGACCAGTTGTTCGCGCTTGGGGTCAACGCCTTCGGCATAGGCGAGGTCGGTGTTGAGGGTGGCGGTCAGAAGCGAGGACCAGCGCCAGACCACCAGCCCGATCACCACAGCGGCTCCGCCCCAGATAACGGCGAGGTCGGCGGGCATGACCGCGAGGATATCGCCGAACAGATAGGCCATGAGGTCGATCCGGACGCCCACGAGGAACGACGCGGCAACGAGCCCGAAGGCGAGCGCCGAATGCGCCAGCACCCCAAGCATCGTATCCATCGCAAAGTCACGGCCAGAGAGGCTCGACACGGTCAAGGCCATGACGAGCGAGACCACGAGGACACCGGCAAAGACCGACACGGAAAAGGTCAGCGAAAGGGCGACGCCCAAGATCGCGGCATGGGCCGTCGCGTCGCCGAAATAGGCCATGCGCCGCCAGACGACGAAACAGCCCAAAGGAGCCGCCGCCAGCGCAAGGCCGATCCCGGCGAGGATCGCACGCATGATGAAATCATCCAGAAAGCTCATTCCGCGGCCTCGGTCGTGTGGGAGTGGGTGTGATGATGGGCATAAAGCGCAAGCGCACCCTTCGTGCCCTCGCCGAACAAGGCGCGGTATTCGGGGGCCGAGGCCACGTGGCTCGGCGCGCCCTGACAACAGATATGCCCGTTCAGGCAGATCACGCGGTCGCTCGCGCTCATCACAACATGAAGATCGTGGCTGACCATGAGCACGCCACAGCCCAGTTCCGTGCGCACCCGTTCGATCTGCTGATAGAAGGCGGCAGTGCCGCGCTGATCCAATCCGGCGGTGGCTTCATCCAGTATGAGCAGTTCGGGCGACCCAAGCAGCGCCCGCGCCAGCATCACGCGCTGAAACTGTCCGCCGGACAGCGCCGACATCTGGCGTTTGGCAAGCTCCGGTATGCCCGCCCTACTTAGGGCGGCGTCGATTTCCGGCCTGCCGACCTTGCGCCGCAGCCTGAGCATTCTGGTGACGGTCATCGGCAGCGTCGGGTCGAGTTGCAGGCGTTGCGGCACATAGCCGATCCTCAGACCGTCGCGCTTTGTCAGCTGTCCCGTGTTTGGTGCAAGCGCGCCGACCAGAACACGCAAGAGCGTCGATTTGCCCGACCCGTTCGGGCCGACGATGGTCACGATTTCCCCCGCCTCCATCGACATGGTCACGTTGCCGAGAATGGTCGCGCCGCCAAGGCGAACCGTGACGTCGGTCATGTTGAAAAGCGTCATCCCCGCGCCTCGCCGTCGATACAGGCGGGGCAGACTCCCAAAGCCTCGACCACGGTTTGCTCGATCTTGAAGCCGGCAGCCTTTGCCGCCTGTCCGAGCAGTCCCTTGGAGGGGGCCGCCGTGGTTTCGGCGACCGAATCGCAGACGCGACAGATCATGAAGGCCGGGAAATGGGTGCTGCACGGATCGGCGCAGGCCACATAGGCGTTCAGCCGCTCGATCTTATGCACAAATCCGTTGGTCACGAGGAAATCGAGTGCCCGGTAGGCGACCGGCGGCTGCGACCCGCGCCCCTCTTCCTTCAACCGATCGAGAATCTCATAGGCGCCCATGGCCCGATGTTCTTCGAGCAGCATCTCGAACACGCGCTTTCTGATCTCCGTCAGGCGCAGACCGTGTTCGGCGCAGTGGCGTGCGGCGTCCGCCAACGCGTCGTGCACACAGACGGTGTGATTGTGCTCCCCAAACCCCACGAAAGGCATCGTCTTCTCCGGCAACTTCGGATTGCAACGTAATAACATATCATCTAGATGTCCAGAGAATGTTATAACCTAACTTGGAGCACAGAATGTCCAGACGCCTTATCCTTGGAACCGTATCGGTCCTTTGCCTTACCTCCGCCGCCGTCGCAGACGTGCCTGCTGTCGTTGCAGACATCCCTCCGGTGCACTCG
Organism: Maritimibacter sp. REDSEA-S28_B5; assembly: GCA_001626765.1. Lineage (GTDB taxonomy): Bacteria > Pseudomonadota > Alphaproteobacteria > Rhodobacterales > Rhodobacteraceae > Maritimibacter. The sequence continues at coordinate 44,666 of LUOO01000010.1, read as the reverse complement.
CTGGTCGCCAAAGTCATGGACGGCGTCGGCACACCCGATCTGCTGGTCCAGCCCGGCGCTTCGCCGCACGGCTATTCGCTGCGCCCGTCCGAGGCACAGGCGCTCGACAATGCCGACATTGTGTTCTGGATCGGCGAAGGGTTGGAGCCGTGGCTGGAAGGCTCGCTCGAGGCGCTGGCCGGTGACGCGCACAAGGTCGAACTGGCCGAAGTCGAGGGCGCCGTCGAACTGCCGTTCCGTGAAGGCGCGACCTTCGAGGCGCATAGCCACGACCATGGTGAGGATCATGATCACGATCATGCCGAAGAGCACGCCGAGGGCGAGCACGATCATGACCATGACCACGACCATGATGGGGATCACGCCGAGAGCGATCATGACCACGATCACGACCATGACGAGGATCACGCCGAGGCCGAAGCCGACCATGACCATGACCATGACCATGACGCAGAAGAAGCCGGTCACGACCACGACCACCACGGCGCCGACCCGCATGCCTGGCTCGACCCCGAGAATGCGCGTGTCTGGCTGACGGTCATCGCCGAGGAACTGGCCGAACACGACCCCGACAATGCGGACGCCTATCGCGCCAACGCCGAGGCTGGGCGCGAAGAGCTGGCCACCTTGATTGACGAGATCTCGGCCCAACTCGATCCGGTCCGTGGCAAGAACTTCATCGTGTTCCACGACGCCTATCAGTATTTCGAGAACCGCTTCGAGATCTCTGCGGCCGGTTCGATTTCCATCGGCGATGCCTCTGACCCCAGCCCCGCGCGGATCGAAGAGGTGCAGGACAAAGTCACCGAGCTTGGCGTGAGCTGCGCGTTCTCGGAGCCGCAGTTCAACCCGAACCTCGTCCAGACCGTGCTGCGTGGAACCGATGCCAGCACCGGCGTGATGGATCCGTTGGGCGCCGAGCTGGCGCTGGGCCCTGATCTCTATCCGCAGTTGCTTCGCAACCTGTCGGCGACGCTGGTCGAGTGCCTCGACTAACCCACTCCTGCGAGAGCGCAGGTTCGCCTGCGCCCTCGTTCTTGTCTCGCCCGTCGTCGAAACCTTCCGTCATTCTGGTGTCCCTGACCACATGCGCCTGACCCGATTTCTTATCATCCTGATCTGCGCCGGATTTGTCGTCGCTGGACTGATGTGGCTGGTCGACCTGTCGTCGGTCCTGCGTTGGGCGGCAGATGTGCAGCGCGACGTGCAGAACGCCATGGCCGGTAGCCTGCGCGCCATTCGGGCAGGCGATCCCTGGGCGCTCTTGGGCCTTTGTGCGCTGACCTTTGCCTACGGCTTCGTCCACGCGATTGGTCCGGGGCACGGCAAGTTTCTATTGGGCGGCGCGGCCTTGGCCAATCGCGCGACCCTGCGCCGGTTATCGGCGTTGACCGTTGCGGCCAGTCTCGCCCAGTCCCTGACCGCCATTGTCCTCGTCCTCATCGGTGCGGGTCTTTTGTCTTTGACGAGTTCTTTTCTGGTGGATGTGACCGAAGACGTTCTCGCGCCTGCAAGCTACGCTGCCATCGCATTTATCGGCGCCTACCTCGCCAGTCGCGGCGGGCGCAGTCTGTGGCGCGCCCTCGCCCCGCCGGTCGTGGAGCACACGCATCATCATCACAGCCACGACCACGATCATGATCATCACCACCATGATGCGACATGTGGCTGTGGCCATACCCACGGCCCGACAGTCGATCAGGTTCGCGCCCAGATGGGGCTGCGCGAGATGGCCGCGCTCGTGGCCAGCATCGCAATGCGCCCCTGCACGGGCGCGCTTTTCCTTCTCGTCATTGCCTGGGGCCTCGGGCTGCTGCCTGCGGGGATCCTCGCCACTTTTGCGATGGGGTTTGGCACAGCGAGCTTCAACCTGATCGTCGCGGGGTCGGGGTTCGGCGCGCATGCGCTGATGGTGGCCGCCGGTTCGGGCACGCGTATCTCGCCCCTCGTGTCGCCGGTCGCGCAAATCCTGGCCGGGCTGGTCGTCATACTCGCGTCAGGCGGGATGATCGCCCTTTATCTCTGACCCATGCGGGCCGCGGCTTGTCGCACTGCGCGTCACTGCCCAAGGACTGTTTCGTCCGCAGAGATGACCATGCGCAAGATACCGATCCTTTGCCTGATGACGACGCTGGCGACCTGTCCTGCTGGGGCGCACCCCCATGTGTTCATCGATACTTCGTTCACGCTGGTGATCGAGAACGGGCTTGCGACAGCCGTGCGCATCGACTGGGCTTATGACGCATTCTACACCATGCTCATGATCGAAGAATATGGCCTCGATACCGACGGCGACGGGCTTCCCGAACAAGAGGCGATGGATGCCTTTGCGGGACACGACGTTGATTGGGAGGCCGGCTTTCCCGGAGATTTCAGGCTGACCTCTCGCGGGGCCGACGTCGCATTGCGCGGCCCCGTTCGGCATGAAGCGCGGTTTGAGGCCAACCGCGTGATCACCTCTCACATTAGGCCGGTCGAGACCCCTTTTGCCGTGGGCGCGGATAGGGTCACGGCCCGTGCTTATGATCCCACCTATTTTGTTGCCTATGATGTGCCCGATGTTCCAGGCGTGGAGGGCGCGAATTGCACCTTCGACAGGGACAAAGCGGACATCGAAGCGGCGCAGGCGGAATATGGCGAGCAACTTGCGGCCATTGACCAGAGCGAAGACCCGTTCGAGGTCGTCGAGCTCTCGGACATCGGCATCCTCTTTGCGGATACGTTCACGCTTCGCTGCGATCCCTGACGGCACCACGTCGATCCCGGACCCATTCCAATCGCGACATTCGGAACGTCGGTTGCCATCAACCAACGCAGCTTATAAACGAACGTTATGTAATTACATTACATTCAATCAACGAAGAACAGGAGACATCCATGTTGACCTCTATCGCCAAGAGCCTTGGCATCCTTTCCACTGGCGCTCTATTCGCGCTCTCGCTGCCGGTCTTGGCCGAGTCCAAGGATGACCACGATCACGCGCATGATCACGGGTCCGAAGAGATCGCGACAGGATACTTTGAGGACGAGCAGATCGAGAACCGCGAGCTGTCGGATTGGGCAGGTGACTGGCAGTCCGTGTTCCCGCTCTTGCAAGACGGCACGCTTGCCCCGGTCATGGAAGACAAGGCTGCGCACGGCGAGATGACCGCCGAGGAATACACAGCCTACTACACCACCGGCTACGAGACCGACGTGGATCGCATCGTGATCGACGGGACGAGCGTGACCTTCTATCGGGATGGCGAAGCCGTGCAGGCCGACTATGCCAACGATGGCTACGAAATCCTGACCTATGAGAAGGGAAACCGCGGTGTGCGCTTTATCTTTGAGAAAGCCGAAGGTGACGAGGCTGCGCCCGCGTTCATCCAGTTCAGCGACCACCGCATCGCACCCTCCAAGGCCGATCATTATCACCTCTACTGGGGCGACGACCGTGCCGCGTTGCTGGAAGAACTGACGAATTGGCCGACGTATTTCCCCGCCGATCTGACGGCGGACCAGATTGTCGACGAGATGCTCGCGCACTGATTTCCATTGCGGGCCGCTTGCAAATGAAAACGCGCCGGACCCTGATCCGGCGCGTTTTTTCGTTAAGCTTTGATGTAGCGATCCGGTTCCGCTCAGCTCACGTGGTCAGGACCCGCCCGATCTTTGCAAGCGCCAGCTCGGAGTCCTCGCGATACGCAATTGCTTCTCGGTAGACTACGTCTTCGTCGAAAAACAGCACGCTGGCGGATTGGTCCATCGTGTGCAAGTCGCGACACTGAGATCGGAGGTTCGCCATGGAAATCGAAAACATGTTCGGCAGTGGCGCCAGTCGTAGATCGTTCTGCTGGGCAGATGGTGAGATCGCTGGATCAGCCGCTCGTGCTCGCACAGGATTTGTCCCTCCGCAGCGACCACGAGGCGATCGGGGTAGATCCGGAGGCTGACTGGCCGATTGGCAAAGGAGGCGGGGACGCTGTAGCGATTCCGCTCGAAGCTGATCAAGCAGGTCGGCGACACACGCTTGCTCTGCTCGACAAATCCATCAAAGGCGGGTGGCAACTGCATGAGCGCCGCTTGCTCCGAGCCCCAGGCATCCGCGATGCTGCCCGCGAGGGTGCCATGGGGGATTTCGCGCCAGAGCTCCATACAGCGCCGCTCCAGCCATGCGTTCAGCGAAGCAAGGTCGGGGAAGTTCGGCATGGGGTTCCATAAGCGCGGGCGGGCGTCCTGGACGTTCTTTTCGACCTGACCCTTTTCCCAGCCCGCCGCCGGATTGCAGAACTCCGGCTCGAACACGTAGTGGTTCGCCATGGCCAGGAAGCGCATGTTCACCTGACGCTCCTTGCCGCGGCCAACCCGGTCAACCGCCGTCTTCATGTTGTCGTAGATCCCACGCTCCGGAACGCCGCCAAAGACGCGGAAGCCGTGCCAATGGGCATCGAACAGCATCTCGTGGGTCTGCAGCAAATAGGCTCGGACGAGGAAGGCGCGGCTATGGGACAGCTTGATATGCGCGACCTGCAGCTTCGTGCGCTCACCGCCAAGCACCGCGTAGTCTTCGCTCCAGTCGAACTGGAAGGCCTCCCCGGGCCGGAACGACAAGGGGACGAAGATACCGCGCCCGGTGGTCTGTTGCTCGCGCTGGCATTCTACACGCCATTTTCGGGCGAAGGCCGCGACCCGGTTGTAGGAGCCCGTGTAGCCAAGCGCCACCAAATCGCCATGCAACTGCTTCACCGTTCGCCGCTGCTTGCGGGATTTCGCAGCCTCCGTCTTCAGCCACGCAGCAAGCTTTTCGGCATAGGGATCAAGCTTGCTCGACCGAGCCGGGACATTGAACCTCGGCTCGATCGTGCCCGCACTCAGATATTTCTTGATGGTGTTCCGCGACAGCCCGGTTCGGCGCGCGATCTCTCGGATCGGTAGCTTCTCTCGCAAAGCCATGCGGCGGATGACGTTCAAAAGTCCCATGTGGATCACTCCGGAATCCCCCGCTGCAAGCTGCGTCGCGGGGAGGGTCACATGGGTCAAATCTCAATGGAAATTACGCGCTCACCCGGGTCAGTTCTGCGTGGAAATCAACAGCTTGAGTGTCTGAAGCGTCAGCCTCGGTGTGAGCCTATCGGCAAGCAGGGCCCGCTTCTCCGCATTCGAGAGGTTCTCCATTCCCCGGATCTCCTCGGTCACTGCCTCGTCCTTTTCATCCGCCTCGGCGATCTCGTCCGCTTTCGTCCGCTCATATTTGGCATCGCGAGATTTGGGCTGGTCTGGATGGAAGCGGTTCTTGCCATGTGTCTTGCCATGGTTGCGCGGCAGACGAGACGCGAAGAGGAAGAAGTCCTTCTGTCTGTCTTTCGTGAGCGTTGAGATGGGAACGTCGCCAAAGAACGCGATCGCCGGTTTGCCAATTGCGTCGATATTCCCTTTCATCGACTTAGTCGGATACAGCTCAAAGGTCTTCCCCCAAGCTGCGCTCAAGAGCACGGGCTCACTTTGCACGAACTCATCTACGCTCAATTCTGAGTGCCGTGCGACGAGAGGCGCCGCCTCAGAACGAGCATCGCAACCATCAAGGACATCCGCCTCTACCCCACGTAGTTCCCGCATCAAATTGGCGGCGCTGCGGCCGAGATTCACGGGAATATCATCAGGCAGCGACACGCCAACACGCGCCGCGACAACCCGAAGAACGCCTTCAATCTCGCCGAAATCGTTTTGCCGCGCATCACGCCTCAGGAGATCGGCCTTGGCTTCCAGCTTCGCAATACGATCATCCAGATCTTCGATGCCCGCGTGACCGAGGTCCTGCTCCTGGATGATCCGGTTGAGCTCCGCGCGCAGAAGCTCTTTGAGATGAGCCTGAACCTCTTCGGGCGTGAGTGTGGGGCGGGTAGCGTTGGTGGCCATTAGTCTCTTCTCTTCGCTATTCAACACGACGAGGAGATGGGCGGCACGCACCATCGCCTCCTCGACGATAGGGGTGTGAAGGGAGAGACAGCAAAACGCGCTGGGACGTTTTTTGCTAAGGTTGACGCTACGTAACCTTTTCCTGAAGTAGAAGGTTCTTCCGCGCCGGAGGAGATACGTCGGATGTCTTTGCTTGCGAGGAGCGCGAGCGGCCCCAGACCCAGATTCGGCGCCTATATCAACGAGACCCTCTGGCACCTGTGTTACACCATTTGTGACAGCTTGTGTTACACCAACAGCGCCCGACGGATCATGGATGTCGACGCGAGGCTCAGGGCCCTTATTTTCTTGATCTTTAGGAAGCATGTGGCTGGGGTGGTAGGAACAAAATCCAACTTTTCTCAAACCCCTGATTTTCCGTAACCTATTGCTATAAAACTTCTTTCCAGCCTACAACTGTTCCGGAGTAGTGTTCCGGAATGGTGGTGCGGGGATGGGAAGGCAGACATACCTTTGGCGACGTGGAGCTACATACTACGCCCGGCTTGATGTGCCGACAGATCTTGTGGACATCGTCGGCACCACGACGCGCAAGCAGTCGCTCAAGACGAAGGACCAAGTTACTGCGAAGCAACTGCTATGGCCGGTCATAGAAGGATGGCGGCGCGAGTTCGACGAACTGCGCGCGCGGCGTATCTTAACCGACGACGACAAGGCCACCGCTGTCTGGCAACACTACACCCAGAGCCTCAAACGTGATGAAGATCGCCGTCGTGATCTGCCAAGCGGGGAGGATATCGCCACCGCAACTCAGCGAGCAATTGAGAGGGTTCAGCACGAGAACATCGACACAGCCGACCCGCTGGCGATGCTCGATGCCGCCTTAGATGTTCACGTCCTCAAAGATCAGCAACTAGGTGCCGAAAGCACCGATGCGAAAGCGCGGCGTGTGAAACTGTCAGAGCTGCGCAAGCATCTGAGCACCGGAAACACGGCCCTAATTGAACATGAAGTCGATGAGTTTCTCGTCAGGAACAAGCTAATCATTGAACCAGGTTCGCCCGATCGAGGCGCGCTTGCCCGGCAGATGATGCGCGCAGAAATCGAGGCGCTCAGGCGCACCATAGAACGCGACGAAGGCAATTATGCAGGACAACCCTTAGACCCCATCGTAGCGCATCCCACCGGGGCGCGTAGAGCCACTGCCGAGCCGGGTCAGTCGGTCTTGGAGGTATTCGAGCTTTACGCCGTGGAGAACCCGAACCAAGTGAAAGCTGACACACTGGCGCAGGCCCGGCGCGACATAGGCTTGTTCGTCCAGCATGTCGGCAGCACGTTCCCAGTCGCCGAGATCGACAAGAAAGCCGTGCGCGAGTGGAAGGCGCTGCTACTGAAGTTCCCTGTGAAGGCAGCCGAAACAAATGCCTTTAAGGGCATGTCGATTGACCAAGCCGTCAAGCACAACGAGCAAATCGGGAAGCCCACGATCACTACGCGCACGGTGAACCGTCACCTATCCAGTTTGGGCGCGTTTTGCCGTTGGCTTGTCAGTCATGGGTATCTTGATCAAAACCCAGTGGACGGCATGGCGCTTAACAAGGAGAAACATTCCAAGACGCTCACCTTCACCGCTGAGCAGATGAACACCTTGTTCGGGTCGCCGCTGTTCACGGGTTGCCAGAGCGACGAGCAACCGCGCTTCATCAAGAAGCCGGGCACCGTATTGATCCGAGATCACCGATATTGGGTGCCGTTGATCATGCTGTTCTCGGGCGCACGGCCCGGAGAGATTGGGCAGCTTGCAGTTTCAGACGTGCGTCAAGAACACGGCAACTGGATCATGCACATCACCGACGACGGCGAAGGCGGCAAGAGCATCAAGAATGAGAATTCAAAGCGCATCCTGCCGGTGCATGATCAACTGATACAGCTCGGTTTCATCGACTATCACGAGAACAGAGTGAGGGCTGGTGACGTCCGACTATTCCCGGAGGCGGAACGCAACGCACGTGGGCAGATGATGGCAGATTACTCGCGCATGTTTTCGCGCTATTTGATCGATCTCGGGATCAAGGATGGGCGCGGCTACAGCCAATACTCATTTCGGCATGGCGCAGCCGACGCCTTGCGCCGCGCCGGGTATCTAGACCACGAATTCAAGTTTCTCATGGGACACGGCGACACGTCAATGACTGGACGTTACGGCGTGATGCCCCAAGGTATGCTTGAAAAGCGCGTCGAGCTGATCAACGCCATATCCTATCCCGGTCTCAGTCTGGATCACCTGAAACCAAAGTGACCGACAGCCCCCCCATAGAATTGGGGGATTCCATCGCGATCTTAAGTGTGGTATTTTTGCAACACTTAAGACGCTGCGACGGAACACATGCCCTTTCACAAGATCAAGAACGCACTGAGGTTCGGCACCGAACAAAAGGCGCTGAGCCTTACAGATCCGGACGCGCTGGGCATGTTCGGCGTCTTCCCCACTGCCACCGGTGTTACCGTCGGTCCCACCAACGCTATGCGCGTCCCTGCCGTCGCATGTGCGGTCGGCCTAATCTCTGAAACCATCGGCGCGCTACCGGTGAAGCTCTACGACCGCGCCGGAAAGGCCGCGCTCACGGAACATCCAGCCTATCGCCTCGTGCATGATGAAGCTAACGAATGGACGAGCGCCGCGGAGCTGCGCCGTGACCTGACCCTTGATGCTCTCTTGCACGGGGCCGGTCACGCGCAGGTGATCCGATTGTCCGATGGGACACCCTACGAGCTGCATCGTATGGACCCCACCAAGGTGCAGCGCGATCAGGAGGCCGACGGCGAACCGTTCTATCGCGTCCACACCGACGCCGGACACGCGCGGCTTTCCTACCGTGACGTGCTTCGCGTCGAAGCTATCGGCGGCGTGTCACCTATCACACTGGGCCGGGAAGCAATCGCCCTGGCTCTTAGTTTTGAGGCCCATATCGGCGGCTTGTTCGCCAACGGCGGCCGCCCCTCTGGCGTGATCCGGGCTCAGAAAATCCTTGATGTAGACGCTAAGAAGAAACTGGCCGCAAGTTGGTTCAACACCCATGGCGGCACGCGGTCCGGCGGCACGGCCGTGCTGGACGAAGGTATGGATTACCTACCCCTATCCACCACGCTCGCCGACGCTCAGTTCGCGGAGAACCGCCTTGAACAGATCAGAGAAATCGCCCGCGTATTTCGGGTGCCACCCACCATGCTGTTCGAGCTTTCGCGGGGCACCTGGTCAAACACCGAGGAAATGGCGCGGCAGTTCCTTCAGATCACCCTCAAGCCGTGGTTGGTAGCATGGAGCTGGTCATACGCGCGGTGCCTTTTGACACCTGACGAGCGCAAGGCCGTCTACCTTGAAGCCCTTACCGACGATCTGCTTACCACCGACACGGCAGCCCGTGCGACCGCCTACGGCCAATATCGCAGCATGGGTGCGCTTACAGCCAACGAGGTTCGCGCCGGGCTGAACCTTCCGCCAATGGAAGGCGGCAACACGCTGGAAAACCCCTACACCACCACGAGCAAGGACAAGGTTGCATGACCCTATCGCACACCGCCTTTTTTGGTGACGGCGAACACGCCTTCGCCCTGACCGACGACATGATCGCCGAACTTGAGCGCCTCGCTGATATCGGCATCGGCGCATTTTACCTTCGAGCGGTGAACATGCAGTTCAAGCTCGCCGATCTGATTGAGGTGATCCGCCTTGGTCTGATCGGCGGCGGCGCGACCCCTCAGACCGCCGCACAGCTCACCGACACTTACGGCCGGAACCGGCCTATCGATGAACTGTATCCTCTGGCGCTGGACGTGCTGGATGCCCGTTGGGGCGGTGCCACCGATGATGCGGCGACCGAATGACCGACCGCATCGAGATCAAGGCGGCGCTGGCCGTCACGGACGCCGGAGAGATCACTGGCATCGCTTGGCCGTTCGGCATCCCGGACCGCGTGGGCGACTCGATCGAAAAGGGCGCGCTAACCGCACCGGGCACCCTGCCGATGCTCTTCGCCCACGATCAGGCTCAGGTGATCGGCGTTTGGGACGAAATTGCAGAAACGCAGGAAGGGCTGACCGTGAAGGGGCGCCTGCTCGTCAATGACGTTGAGAGAGCGCGCGAGGTGCGCGCCATGATCCGCGAGAAGGCGGTATCTGGCCTGTCCATCGGCTTCGTCACGAAGAAAGCGCACCGCCACGCCAAGGGCCGCACCATCACTGTCGCTGAGCTTCACGAAATCTCAGTTGTTGCCGTTCCTGCCCATCCGGGCGCCCAGATCACTTCCATCAAGTCGGAAACACCCTACCCCCTCAAGGAGAACCCCAAAGTGGAAAACGAGGAAATCGAAACCAAACAGAAGGCCGCTACCGTCGCCAACGACACGCCGCAGGTGCCGCCGATCGACACCAAGGCGTTCAACGAAATCAAGGACCGGCTGGACCGGCTGGAAGCCAAAGGCAACCGCCCCCAGATCACCGGCGCGGCAAACCCGATCATGGGCGCGGAAGAGGTAAAGGCTTTCACCCACTATCTGTCCACAGGTGAGAAAAAATCGCTGACGACGGCTAGCGACACCGCGAACCATATCCTTGCCCCCGAGGATGTAAGCGACGAGTTCCTTCGCAACCTGGTCGAATATAGCCCGATCCGTGCCATTGCAGATGTGCGCACCACCGGTGCAGCGAGCATCATCCTGCCCAAGCGCACGGGGATCACCAACGCCGCATGGGTGGGCGAGACCGACGCACGGACCGGCAGCCAGCCGACCTTCGCTCAGTCGGAAATCGTCGTGAAAGAGATCGCCACCTTCGTGGATATGTCGCTTCAGCTCGCCGAAGACAGCGCCAACGTGCTCAGCGAGGTCAATCTCGCTCTTGCTGAGGACTTTGGTCAGAAGGAGAACGTGTCGTTCGTCAGCGGCAACACTGCGCTTGAGCCCGCTGGCTTCATGGTCAACGCGAACATCACCGAGACCATCGCGGCTGCACCGGGCGCGATTTCCCCCGATGAGCTGATCGCGCTCATGTATGCCCTGCCGGCCACTTACCGGAATGCAGGCACGTGGGTGATGAACGGTCAGACGCTCGCCGCACTTCGCACGCTGAAGGACGGCAACGGCAACTACCTGTGGCAGCCGTCCTATCAAGCGGGGCAGCCTGAAACCATTCTGGGCCGCCCCGTGGTCGAGGCCGTGGAAATGGCAGATATCGGTGCAAGTGCCGAGCCGATCATCTTCGGCGACTTTAAGCGCGGCTATCGTATCTATGACCGCCTGTCGCTCGCCGTGCTGGCTGACCCCTACACTCAGCGCGCAAACGGTCTCATGCGCTACCACGCTCGCCGCCGCGTTGGGGCTGGTGTCGTTCGGCCCGACGCCTTCCGCAAGCTGGCGATGCCAGCCGCCTAAGTATGAAACCGCAGCTCGCATATGATGCTATCGCGCTCGAATACGGCGGTCACACCGTCTTCCTGCGCCCTTCTTTGCGGGCTGCAACCCATCTAGAGCGCCTTCATGGTGGCTTCCCCGAGCTGCTGCGGAAGATCGAGGAATTCGATACCTTGACCATATGGCAGGTGATCACCACAGCCGGTGGTATGACCGAAAGAGGGCCTATGTTCGCCTTCGCGGCAGCTCATCCCCTCAAGGACTTCCAAAGGGCCGCACAGGGGCCGTGTATCGAGCTGGTCGCCGCGTTGCTGCCCGACGCACCCACCCCTTCTGCTGAGCAATCCAGCGCGCCGATCCCCACCCCGTGGAGTGACCTATTCAAAGAGCTCTATGGTTTCGCGACCGGGTGGCTGGGCTGGTCGCCGGACACGGCATGGAACGCCACACCACAAGAGATCACGGACGCGTTCACCGCGCACGTCGCGAAACTTCACGCGATCTACGGCGGCGCCGGGCCTGGTGAGAGCACGACGAACGCGGAACAGCGGCAACAGAACGTCGAGCTGGGCCTTGACCCAGATTTCGACCGGGCGGGCCTCAACGCTCTGAAGAGCCTATCGGCCTTGCGTGAGGGCATGACCGTCTGATGCCGCGTCCGCCTCACATTTGCACTTGCGGAAAGACGGTTGCCCATGGCGAGCGCTGTAAATGTCAGATCGCGCGCACTCGCGCACGCAACAGGCGCCATGATGCGACACGCCCTAGTGCTGCCCGACGCGGATACGGTAACAAGTGGCGCACGGCTCGTGCCGCGTTTCTCGCAATACACGATCGGTGCACGTGGCCCGGCTGTGGAGCACCTGCGACCGTCGTAGACCACGTGGTGCCGCATCGCGGCGACGAGCGCCTCTTCTGGGATCAAAGTAACTGGCAACCTCTTTGCACGCATTGCCACAGCAATAAAAAGCAGCAGTTGGAAACGAGCGCCGGTGCGTCGAGTGGCTCACTAACCCTTTAGGCTCTTAACGGTATCAAGTATGTTACCGAGTAGGCCTAGCGCGGCCTCATTCTCTAACATCCCTTCATAATTGTCAGAACCAGTGGCTTGTTTTGCAACGATTCTCGGTCGATCATGCCATCGCGAGAAAGCATCCTTCACTTGATCCCAACCGGCAGCAGCGCCGTAGCTTTGCACATACAGCTGACCAAAAGAAACGCCGTGGATCACATCCGACACAGCGAGAGACTCATCAAGGTATCTGCCGGAAAGAACGAAACTGTAGCGTGCTAATACGCCCGCGACACCTACAAAGATCGCTCCCTTAATCGTCATGAATATCAAACTCGATGTTTCGACGCCGAGTCCAAGTTCACTAGAGGTGATGTATATCGAATAAGCGGCTCCAGCCAGTGCGAGAAAAAGTGATACACCTCCTGCCACTGACCAAGCCGTTGACTTGGTCATTAGCCCAACTTCGCGCCCACGGAGATCCTTGACCACGCCGCCAACAAATTCCGACGATTTTGCTTGAAGCTTCTTATTTGCATCTTCATTGTATCTTCGCTTCTCATCTTCGAACGCTTCCATCTGCTCCTTTAATCGTTCCTGATTGGCGGATACTTTGCGCAGCTCATCCCTAGCGGTTTGCATCATGGCTTGCGAATGAGAAATCGCTTCGACCTTCTCAGCTTCAATCCGATTCAAGCGTTCGCGATACTCACTCCTCAATTCTTTTTCTTGCTGTTCCAGTTCTGCTTCGCGCTTCGCAATATATTCGTTTTGAGCTGCAAGCTCTTTTCGAAGGCTGTCGCGTAGGACGGTGTTTTCTTGACGCTGCCTAACTAGGTCATCACGCAATGACGAAAGCTCTCGCGAGCGCTCCACTTCCTCCTGATTTCGGTCAAAGAACTCCTGCAATCCGGCTTTGGAAGGATCTCTAGTCATTACTACACTTCTCTGAAATATTCGCGCTTCGGCAGCCTTTGCCCATTGCGACCAATTGTCAACGCCCACAGCTGCACGGACTCACGACGGACGTTTCTGGTAGTTCTATGAAGGACGGGGTGGGCGCTGTTATTCACAAATTACGTGAGACCGGCGGGGGGAGGTCCGCACAAGACAGGCCGAAAATAACTTTTCAGCTCTTTTCCGAACGGCAAACTGTTGCTATAATGCAACACATCGTTCGATGGAGTCCAGATGCCTGCCACTACCCCCCTCACCTTACTGAAGTCACAGCTCAACCTCGAGCACGATCTTGATGACGTGCTGCTTGCTCATAAGCTGGACGCGGCCGAAAGGTGGATCGGTCGACATATCGGCACGGATTTCGTAGCCGGCGACGCCGTGCTTAGTGAGGCCGCTTTGCAGCTCGCCGCATACTGGTATGAGCAGCGCGAGGGCGCGAGCGAAGTTGCGCTGCGCCTGGTGCCCTTCGGTGTCTACGATCTACTCGCGCCCTACCGGGAGGCGGTCACCGGTAATGTCGCAGTCTAATAGCTTGTCCGAACAGTCGCGCATCTTGAGCGAGCGCCTGAAAGGGATTCCCGAAGCCGTGGTGCGCGATGTGCAACCTGCGCTGATAAAGGGTGCCGAGGAAGTGGCCGCGACCATCCGCGCGCTTGTGCCGGTGGATGAGGGCGACCTGAAAGCCTCCGTTACTGTGACCGCACCCGGCCAGACCACGCCTGCATACGCCGAAGGGGGCGGGAAACGCACGGCCGGCACTAATCAGGCGCTCGTGACGGTAGGCAACGAAAGGGTGCGCCACGGCCATTTACAGGAGTTCGGCACCGTCAAACAGGAAGCGCAACCGTTCCTTCGCCCTGGTTTCCGACTGGCGAAGCCGAAGGCGCTGCGCCGCATTCAGCGTGCCGTCGGAATAGCTGTGCGCAAGGCAGCGCAAGGAAGCTCATGATCGACCCGAGCCTTGAATTTCAGACCGCTATCCGTGCCGCCCTCGTCGAGCACCCCGAGGTAAGCGCCCTCTTGCCCGCCGATCATATCCGCGCCGGTTCGACGCGTCCGGAAAAGCTGCCGACGATCATCATGGCGGGTCCGCAAACAATCAATCTTGGCCGGACTAGTGGTGGTTTCTACCTGACTCGCGTCTATTTCGACCTCCATATCTGGGCGCTGGAAGACGGCGCGAATGTCGCACGTCAGATCGGTGCTGCGGTGTCGCTCGCGCTATGGGACGCGCCAGCGAGCGCGACCGTGGGAATCGACGCCTACGAACGCCCGAGCTTCACCTACTTGCGCGACCCCGACCCCGAACGCGCCTTCTGCCACGGGGTCGGCACCGTCGAAGGTGCAATCAGGTGGATGGTATGAGGATGATCCGAGCAGGCAAACTTGATCGGCTGATCACGTTCACGCGCGAGATCGAAGAGGTGGCGGCCTCGGGTGCCGTGTCGAAGTCATGGGTGACTATTGCGACCGTCCGAGCCGAACCGATGCAGCGTAGCACCGAAGAATTTTTGATCGGTTTCGGAGAGGCCAACGCCGGCGGCGCAGTATTCCGCATCCGGTATATGGCCGGGGTCGCCACCACCGACCGCGTGATCTGCGACGGCGACACCTACGACCTTGACGAGATCATAGTGCTTGGACGCAAACGCAGCCTTGAGCTCCGTTGTTCGAAGGCCGCGTCATGAGTGTTCACTCAAGGGGCGTGAAGCCGCCCCTGATGCGCGACACAGACGCACTTACAAGAGCGCCGCTGGCGCCCAAGCACCTGTCGCCCCACGCCAAGGAAGAGTGGAAAAGGATCATGCCATTGCTGATCGCTCGCCGTATCATCACCAAGAGCGACCTTGCAGGAGTTGAACATTACTGTGCTGCGGTGGGCGCGGCGCGCACGATAGCCGACACCATGACCACTGGCGGGCTGCCCGACCTCAGGCTTGCCGGCCTCCACATTCGATACATGCAGACCGCGCGCCAGCTCGCTGCCGAATACGGGCTTTCTCCGACAAGCCGCACCCGGATCGGGGCGGCTGTTCTGGATGACGACGACGCCGACAATCCGCTGGTCGTTTGATCATGGCGTTTCTTTTTGCACATTTAGAGCCCAAAAGCGTCAACGCAGAAGTCGAAGCCGCGAAGGTAAACCTCGCTCTGCCACCTTTCGACGCTCTTCTGATCGGTGAGCATGGGATGCCGTCTTACAAGTTCAAGCAAGAAAAGAAGTGTTTCCGTCGATGCGCCCCCTACGCCGTCAGAGAAGCTCGCATGGAGCTCGTCAAACATGAGCTGAAAATTTGGCTCGGTTTGTCGTTCGTGAACAAATTCAACACCCAACTTGGCGACTTTGGTGCAGATTTCCACCTTCTTCTGACGCACCTGTTGCATGCCTTCGTCGAAGGTCTGCCCAAACGAGACACTGATAGTGGAAGAGAAAATTCCAGCAGCAAGAACGAAAACAAAGTTCTTCAAGAAAACAAACCTCTAGGCGGCAATATTGCCTTCGCGGACACCTAGCCAGTGAATTCTGAGATAGGCAATAGACATGCTCGTTAGTAGCACCTACCCGGCGTGGATCGATGACAACAGCGCCATCTCGGACCCTCTTGGTCACGGAAAGCGCGCCGTCAATTTCTTGCATCGGCTGCGCCACCCGGCAGCCGTGAACGACAACCGCGCACAGAACGCCGAGATCGAAAACAAACACCCCAGAGCATTTCAGCTAGCGCCATTTCAAGAGCGGATTGTCCAGCGCATCTATGGGCCGCGTCACGAAGACGGGCGCCGGATCGTCAAGACGGTGTTTCTGATGCTGCCGCGCGGGAACCGCAAGACGAGCTTAGCCGCCGCCCTGTCCCTCTTGCATGTGATCGGTCCAGAAAAGGCGCTCGCCGGGCAAGTAATCTTCGCTGCGTCGGACCGGGAACAGGCTGGTATCGGATTTCGTGAGGCCGCTGAGATCATCCGGCAGGATCATCGCCTCGTTGCTGCAACGCGCATTCACGACGCGCACAACTCTCTCAAGCAGATCACGCACATCGACAGCGGCGCGCGACTGCGCGCTGTGTCCAGTGACGGGCGCGCACAGCACGGCACGACTCCGGCCTTCGTGTTGGCTGATGAGATTCACGCCTGGAAGGGCCGCGATCTATGGGAAGCGCTGAAGTCCGGCCTCGCGAAGACGGACAACAGCTTGATGGTGATCGCCACAACAGCGGGCCGGGGTCATGAAACGCTGGCGGCCGAGCAGTATGACTACGCCCGGCGTGTTGCCCTGGGCGAGATCGACAACCCGGAATTCCTACCGATCATCTTTGCCGCCGAGCCAGATGAGAACTGGCTCGACGAAGGCACTTGGCATCGCGTCAATCCCGGCCTGAAGCATGGCTTCCCGAGCCTATCCGGTCTGCGCAGTTTGGCGAAGGAAGCGAAGGATCACCCGGCCGAGCGTTACAGCTTCCAGCAATACAACCTCAACATCTGGCACGGGAACAGTCGTGACCCCTTATTCAGCATGGCGACCTACGATGCCCGGCGGTTCGAGGAAGATGAGACAGACCTAGAAGCGTTGCCGTGCTGGGTGGGCGTCGATATGGCGCTCTCCGGTGACACGGCGGCGGTGGTGGCCGCATGGCGGCACGATGACGGGCAGATCAGTATTAGGCCATGGTTCTTCATTCCTGGTGACGACCTGAAAGGGAGAGGCGAGCGCGACGGCGTGCCCTACGAGCGCTGGCGCGATGAAGGGCTGATCACCGCCACGCCCGGCCCGATCATCGACGCTGAGGCGGTTGAAGATCACCTTCGCGAGCTGGCGGCGCGCCATGACGTGCGCGAGATTGCCTTCGATCCGCACCTTGCCCGGCAGATCATGCAGCGGCTCTATGACGACGGACTTCCCGTGATCGAGTTGAGGCAAGCCCCCCTGAGCATGGGCGTCGCCATTGGTGATCTAGAACGCACCGTCAACGGTCACATGATCCGCCACGAAGGACACCCCGTGCTAAGGCACCACTTCGATAGCGTCGTCGCGAGCCGGAATGAAAGCACCGGCCTGATCAGGATGCACAAGGGCAAGAAGACGGACCGGATTGATGGAGCCGTTGCCGCCGCCATGGCTGTGCACCGCGCCGTCGCCGGTGAAAGTAACAAGTCCACCTACACCGGCGATGACGCCGAGATTTTCACCTTCTGAGGTAAGAGCAATGACTGACGTAAACCTGCCGGGCCTGATCGTCCCGATTGAAGCGCGGATCGACAAACTCGAGAAGGGGCTCGAACGAGCGAGCCGGGCTCAGCGTAAGACCGCCCTCGACATGGAGAACCGCGCAAAGCAATCCGCAGACCGCATCGGTAACACGTATGCTAAGGCGGGCGATGTGGTCGCCGCCGCTTTCAAGCGTCTCGCTCTGCCTGTCATGGGCGCTGCCGGTCTCGCTGGAATCGCCAAAGCTTCTCTCGATGCGGCGCGAGGGGTCGCACAGATCGGCGATGAAGCAAAACGGGCGGGCGTCTCGACGAAGGCCTTTCAAGAATGGAAGTTCGTTGCCGATCAAAACCGCATCGCCGTCGACTCGCTGATCGACGGTCTCAAAGAGCTGAACCTGCGTGCTGACGAGTTTGTCGTAACAGGCAAGGGCTCCGCGGCTGAAGCATTTGCCCGTCTGGGCTATAGTGCCGAAGAACTCAATGAGAAGCTGCAAGACCCCTCCGAGCTAATGCTAGACATCATCGGACGCATGAAGAGCCTGAACACCGCAGCACGCATCCGCGTCGCGGATGAGCTATTCGGGGGCACCGCAGGCGAACGTTTCGTTGAACTGATCGACCAGGGTGAAGACGGCCTACGCCGCACCGTAGATCGGGCACATGAGCTGGGCCTCGTGCTTAGTGACGAAGTTATTGCCCAAGCCGACGATGTGTCCCGCAAGTTCGATGAACTCACACAGCGCCTCGCCTCCTTCGGTAAGCGCGCCGCCGTGGCTGTCGCAGATGGTGTCGCCGAGATCGCCGATCTGCGCGCAAAACTGGATGGCATTTTTGCGGATGAGACGCAGGGCCGCGCTATCCTTGGCAACGAGCTGTATGATGCGCTCGAAAAGAACCGGGACGTGGTAGATGCCCAGGTTGTGGACCTTGGTCTTCTCCGCAAAAGTTACGAAGAGCTCAGCGACACGGTCCGAATGACAACGGGCCAGCTTGTGCAGTCGTCTAATCAAGCGCGCGCATGGGGCTATGTAGAGCAATCTGCCACCATGTCAGAGGCGACGGAGCAGATGCGCGCGCTCACCGATGAATTCACGAACGGCACGCTCACCGGCGAAGAATTCGCGGAGCAGCTGAGCGAGATACAAGGACGTGCCGCCGCCGCTTTCAACACGATGGAAGAAAGCGACAAGGTGGAGTTCTCGAATGTGATCTCTCAGGTGTCGCAACTTGGAGCGGTCATTCAAACCGTGCTCGGGCTGACCTCCGCGCTCAACTCGGCTTTGGCGAACACCGCCGGCGTGGAATTAGGGAAATCAGAAATCCAGACATTCCGCGAAGCTGACGCCGAGTCGATGCGGAACTGGGAAATTGAGAAACAGAACCTGAGCGACTTCCTCGCAGTAGAGGGAGAGCGCAACGCCATGTCGCGCGAGCGCCTGTCGCTCGAAAACGAAATCGCATCAGTGCAGAAGCGCGCCGCAGCCGATGGTGTCTTCTTGACGCGCTCTCAGGCCGAAGCAGCGGCATCCGCGAAGATCGCCGCCGACGCCGCACGTAGCTCGGCCGGTTCTTCCCGCGGTGGTGGTGGAGGTGGCGGCGGTTCAAGCGACGACTTCGGCGACGATGTAGCGGCAATTCAGGAAGAAACCGCCGCTCTGATCGCCGAGGCCAATGAACTTAACAATCTCGTGCTTGGCTTTGAGAAGCTCAGCATCGCGCAAGATATCGCGCGCACGAAGGCCGAATTGTTGCAGAGCGCGCAGGCGTCCGGTCGCACCATCACCCCGGCGCTCACCGCGGAGATCGAACAATTAGCCAACAGCTACGCGAACGCGGCACAGCGCGCAGAAGATGCTCAGCAGAGGCACGAGGACTTCGCGAAGGCGGTATCCGATATCAATGGCTCGCTCAAAGATGCCTTCACCGGCCTGGTCACCGGCGCGACGACGTTCACGGAGGCTTTGGGTAACGTCCTGAGCAAACTCGCTGAGATCGCCGCCAGCCGGTTGTTTGAAGCCCTCTGGGGTGGCGTCGGTGGTGACAATTTAATCGGCTCCGTGCTGAGCGGTCTCGGGTTGTTCTCATCGGGCGGCTACACTGGCGACGGCGGCAAGTTCCAACCCGCCGGGGTCGTCCACAAGGGTGAATTTGTCTTCTCGAAGGAGGCTACGAGCAGGATCGGTGCAGCTAACCTGAGCGCACTCCATCAAACAGCTCAACGCGGCTACGCGAACGGTGGCCTTGTTGGGAGCACTATGGGGCTACAGTCCGCTTCAGGCGCACGGTCGGACGCTCAAGCCTCGCAGGCGATCACCATCAACGCGCCCGTCACGGTCAACGGCTCGTCAGGCACGCCGGAGCAAAACCGTGATCTGGCGCGACAAGTGACCCGCGAGCTCGAAGGCACAATGCGCGGCTTGGTCGTGGATGAGCTGCGCCGCCAGATGCGCCCTGGCAACATCCTCAATACCCGAGGTTAAAGGAGTAGATCAGCAAGCCCGCGACGGAACGTTACGCGTAACTCGTAACGCGTTGCTAGTATTGAAGTTTTTAAGAATCTACTCTTGCCATAAGAAGACTTAAGTGTTATAACTCCATCACCAGACACAATGGAGAAGAACATGTCTAAGCCCGCCGTTCAGCTCGCTCCTGAACGTCACCTTCAATTAAAGCGCCTCGCCGAAGCACTCGGCGGCGTAAACATCAGTGAAGCTCTCGGAAAGCTCATCGAACTTGCGATGAGCGAAGGACTGATCGAGCACGAGATCCCTGGAATTCGCATCAACGCATTGCATGATGGCATCGCTATCGCGTTTGAGAACGGCGCGACGCAGGGCTTCTCATTTGAAGAAGCTGCCGATCTTGCAGCTTCAATCCGGCGCACTGTTGGGAAAGAAGCTGCACCGCTCAAAGAGATCGACAGCCAGATCGAACCCAATCCGAAATTCGCGATCAAGAAAACGGGGCACGGCCTTTCGATTTCTATCCCGGCCGCATCAGCTCCGAAGTCACTTGACCGCAGTCTTGGCAACGAATTCGCGAGACTGATCGAAAAGGCGATCGCGGACCAAGCCGGCTAGTTCCGTCCGAAGGCGCGCTTTCCACACTCTTTTTCATTCAACACGTTGTCCTGTCCCACCGGGTCAGGACTTATCTTTCCTACATCGATTCCAGTATGCCCACCGTGTTCGATCTTAGACAGCAGGCTCTAAAAGCCATCGCTGCAAATCGCGCTGAAGAACGCGAACTGCGTCGCTTCATCGACGAGACGTTCGATCGCGTCTTCAATTCGCCCGACGAAGAACCGTCCCTGACCGAAGATCCCGTTCCCCACGACGGCAAAGTTGCGGAAGCAACGGCGCGCGACTTGGGGGCCGAAGACGAAGGAAATATGGGCGCTGAGCCTCAAGCCGATTTGGCTTGTCCAGTTAATCCCAACACCACCAACACCACCACCCCTACCACCACAGTTAATCCCAACACCACCAACACCACCACCCCTACCACCACAGAGA
>LUOO01000010.1:0-23625 GCA_001626765.1 Maritimibacter sp. REDSEA-S28_B5 | reverse complement strand
GGAAGACGTGCGGAAGCTGGTGGCGCAAAGTAGAGCTCACACGAAACGGCTCGAAAGTAGACGCGACACGATCGCTCGCCGCACTGCCATGCCGACGACCCCCTGGAAACGCGCCACCGCCGACGACAAGTTCCGCTATGCCGGTCACGCCGCTGAAGCGAGCAACGGCAACGCATTCACGCTCAACCTTAGCGGACCCGTTCAGCGACACCTCAAGACGCACGCCAACCCATTGCGCGCCTTTACCGACACCTTGAACCGCGAGCTAAAGAAGCGCGGCCTGTCCGGCCTTCCCTACGCCCTGACGCTCGAAGAGAGCAGCAGTGGCAAGCTCCACGTTCACGGGCTCACAATGCCCCACAATGGCACCACAGACGCCCTCAGAGACGCTCTGAGGGCCGCTGGGGGCCTTATCGGCGGCCGGGCGGGAAGTAGGCAGCTCACGATCAGAAAGCTCTCTGGCGCGGCGGGCTGGGCATTCTACTGTCGCAAGGACCTCGAAGAGACGGATCGTGTTCTAGCCGGTGAGGCTCGCCTCTTCCTTAACCGTGCAATGACCCAGGCCGCGCGCGAGTTCGCGCTATCCGTCAGGCAGGTCTGAACCGGACTTGCGCCGCACTGACGTATGTGCTATTTATGCAACACAGCAGGGCATTGCTGAAGTGGTCTGCCGGACTCTGTGCTCTTAAGTCAAGCCTCCCTCCCCAGAGTCCGGCAGCATCAGTAAGCTCTTATTTACATAAAAATCAATGACTTGCGCGATTTTTCGCTACACTTCGCGATTCACACGTGCATATCTGCGCGCACGGAGCAGTCACGGAGACAAATTGATGATGCCGAAAGATACCTACATCGCAGACGACACCTACGCGGCACTGAAAGGTGCACTGTTGCACCTCGCAGCACATGCAGAGAGCACGCATGATCTCGAAACCGAGCTGATACGCGTGCTCGGGGAAGAAGGGGGTATCTGGCCGGAGTGCGTGATGGATGAAGCGACATGACGAACGCATCCAAGTTCATCGAGTATCTTTATGGCGTTGATGTTGCTGGCAGCGCAGAGCGCCCCCACGAAGTCGTGAAATGGGCAACAAAGTTAGCTGATCATGAAGGAAAGCTATTCTGGGAAGTCGTTGTTGAAGTGTGGTCCGATTTCGACAGAATACCGCACGAGGATTTCGCCCGCCTTTTCAACCGTTTTTCCGCGACCAAACCCTACACCGGTCTGATGGAGCGCCTCACTGTATTTCGGGGACAGTCGGGAGATGCACAACCCGGCCTTTCGTGGACCACCAAGCGAGAAGTGGCGGAAGGTTTTGCGCATGGCCATCGCGGCATTAGGGTGCCCAACCCAGTGGTTCTTGAGCGCACGATATCGCCGGACGAAATCGCATTTACCTGCCATGAGAGAGAAGAACATGAAGTCGTATTGTTGGGCCTTCCTGAGTAGTTATCTACCTTCAGGACTAGCTACACCTCGGTGTAAGCTGGCGGGTTTTCTGATGAAGCCACACAACGTCACTCCGCTGCGACGGCCGCAACGGCGGCTGCTCAACAACTCAGCCCGTCGGATCAATCCTACGGGCCTCTTTGAGTCGTGAGGCGCTTCGCCGTTGTCTGCTTGGTCCGGACACATGTGTCGGAAGACTGTTCCGGAGGCGAATTCCATGAACTTCCTAAGTCACTGAATTTAAACGAAATAGAAAGCATGGCTGGGGTGGTAGGATTCGAACCTACGGTACGCGGTACCAAAAACCGTTGCCTTACCACTTGGCTACACCCCAACGGTGGGCGTCTACCTAATGAAAGGCCGGGCGCCCTGCAAGGGGAAAAAGAGCGGAAAATGCGCGAAGTTTCGGCCCCGCTCTTGCGCCCCTTTCCCGCCCCCGGCCCCGCTATTCCGTCGCCGCGCTCTTGCGCAGGAGGTCCTCGTCGTTGCGGGTCTCGCGTTCCGCTGACACGATGTTTTCCAGATCGTGTTCCTGCGTGGCGGCGACGTCCTCGACCTCGGTCGAAGGTCCTTCTGGGGCGGCCTGCGCGATCTCGGCCCCTTCGGCCAGGGGCTGACCCACGTCGTTCATCATGATGCGGTAGGTGGTCTCGGGCATCTCGATTCCCGCTGCGTCAAAGGCGATGAGCGTCTGGCGGATCGCTTCGGACCGGGCCGCGAAGAGGCCGGTGGTCTCCTGATTGATCCAGCCCGTCAGCCGCATCCCGATGTCGGACCCGCCAAGGTCCGTGGTCCAGACCGCAACCGAAGGCGTGGTGAGGATGAAGGGCAGCGCGTTGAGCGTGTCTTCCGCCAGGTGCTTGGCCACTGCAAGATCGGTGTCCCACGCCACCCGAATGTCGAACTCGAATCGCCGCTCGGGGTTGCGGGAATAGTTGACGATGGTCGCCTTGAACACCGCCTGGTTCGGGATGCGCACGTGGTTGCCGTCGAAGGACAGTAGGATCGTCGCCCGGCTCGTCAGGCGGATGACCTTGCCCTCCTGCCCGTCGATGGCGACCGAGTCGTTGGGCGCAAAGGGCTGGCGCACCGACAAGAGGACCGAGGCGATGAAGTTCTCGACCGTGTCGCGCACCGCGAAACCGATGGCCAGACCGATGATCCCCGCCGCACCGAGGATCGTCGACAAGAGCGCCGTCGCCCCGATGATGTCGAGCGCGATGACGATGCCGCCGATCACGCCTGCTACCTGAATAAGCGCCCGGATAATATCGGCGATAAAGGCATTGGGCGCGATGTTGTCCCAGGGCCTGCGGCGCTTGGCGATGAAGAAGGCGAACCAGACCACGATGCAGAACGCGAGTGCTGCGATCCCGACGAGGGGCAGAAAGGCAACGGCCTGCCAAAACCGCGCCTCGAACCGTTCATAAAGTGGGGTCAGAAGCCGCCCGACATCGGTCGAGATCGTCACCTCGTTCTCGACCGCCACGACGCCGTTCACGCGTTGGGCCAGATCCGTCAGCCGCTCGGCGGAATCGACGCCCAGCGTGGTGCCGCGCAGCGTGACGATTCCCGCCTTCACCGAAACCGACACGTCGTCATAGCCCTCGAGCTCGTGCAGGATGTCGCGGATCCGGGTCGCGATGGCCGCGTCGGTTTCCTGCTGCGTGACCTTGTCCTCGGTGGTGATCGTGCCGTCCTGCGCAACGAGCGGCGTGCCAAAAGGCACCACAGCGCCCAGACACAAGACGAGCGCCAGCGTTCCGAAAATTCCCATACCTATCCCCGACCTGATCCCGAAATACCCGCCCCTTGTGCCGGGACTTTCAAACTGACGAGAGATTATCCGGCGTTACCGGATTCGCAAAGCCTTCTGCACAAAGGAAAACGGCGGCCCGATGGGACCGCCGTTCTCGGTTTCAGGGCGATGTGACCTATCCCGTGACCTGTTCGCGCAGGATCGACGCGGTGATCGACACCATGAGGTAGATGCCCGCAAAGACGAGGAACGCGAGCAGGGTGTTTTCGAACTTGCGCGGATAGGTCGGCGTGTCCGGTGCCACGGGATGCACACCCATTTCGAGGTAACGGGTCTGCTTGTTCGCTTCGATGCGCGCGGTTTCGAGCTGTTGCAGGGCCTGCTGCATGAGCACCGTGCGCGTCTCGAGATTCGTGGTCGCGATGGCCAATTGCCCGGAAACCGACGCGATCGAGGCATCGCCTGCCGCGTTTTCCTCGGTCAGGCGTGCGCGCATGTCCTCGATCAGCGCCTCGAGGCGACCGATATCGCCGCGAACGCCGTCCACGCGCGCCTGGTTCGGGCGCGGGTTGTCGAGGAGTTGCTGAAGCTGCAGCCGCTTCTGCTGCAAGAGCACTTCGAACTGGTTGATCTGGCCCATGACAGAGGCCGCATCCGACGTGGGGTCGAAGACGCCCATGTCCTCCTGCAACCGGAGCACCTCCTGCTGCGCGAGGAGCATCTCCTGCTCGGCCTCTTCATAGCTCTCCACGGCTCCCGCCATCTGGTCGGCGCGCAGGCGCGTGGTCAGGTTGTCCACCCGTTCCTCGGCATAGCGGATCAGCGCCTCCGACATCTCGGCCGAGGTTTCGGGGCTGGCCGCGATGACCTCCATCTTGATGATGCCCTCGGTGGGGTCGTAGCCGATCTTCACGTTGCGCTTGTAGGACTTGTAGGCCTCTTCGTTCGAGGCACCGGGCGACAGGCGCTGGATCGGGTCGATATCGGGGCCCGAGAAATGTTCCTTGTAGCCGATATCCTCATCGAGCCTGAGCATCGCGTCGCGCGACATGAGATAGCTCTGGACGGTGATCGAATCCTGCGAAGATCCAAGCCCCGATCCCGCGAAGAGTGAACCAAGACCGCCGCCCGCACCGCCGCCATCCGCCTTCTGGATCACGAATTCGGACTTCGTCGCATACATGGGCGTGGCCACGTTGAAGAAATACCAGGCCGCCACAAAGGTCGGCAGCAGCACAAAGGCCGCAAGCCGGACCGCGAGCAAGAGAAGCCGCTTGCGCCGCCGCCGGATGATCGACTGCTGCATCTCCTGAATCGACCGCGCGCGTTCGCCGGCGTCCATCACCTTGGGCTGCGCGGGCAGCATCATCGCGCCCTGCGGCACGGTCTGCGGCAGCTGGATCTGGCCGATCGCCTGCCCGCCTGCCGGGGCACCCGCCGCCTTGGCCGCGTCCTCTTCGGACGAGACGAGTTGGAGCATGTTGGCCGCCTGGAACGGGTCGATCCCCGCCTTGCGCAACAGCCGCACCGCGTCGTAGTCTGACGTGGCGGGCAGCCCGTGTTTCTGCGCGACGCGCCGCGCCATGCGCAGTTGCCGCCCGGTCAGACCCTCTTTCTTGATCTCGGCAATCTCGGCTTCGGGGGCCGGCGCAGGCTTGCCCGGCTGGCCCGAGGTTTGGCCAGACGCTTGGCCCGGCTGGCCAGAGGCCGGAGCCGATCCCGGAAACCGCTGGTCGCCGAAACCATCCTCAAACCCTTCCGCCGCCGCTGCTTCGAGCGGATTGGGCGACCGGGGCGGGGTCGGCCTGCCCTGCTGGGCCTGCTGCTGCAACGTGGGCCGGGGAGCCTGTGGCATTTGCGCGGGCTGAGCCGCCGGGCGCGCAGGTGCAACCGGCCGCTCACCCGCGGCAGGCGCGCGTGTGCCCGCTTGTGACGACGGCGCCGCCGCGCTGTTGGCCGTGGGACGCAGGGGCATCGCGCCCGCAGGAGCCGCACCGGAAGAACCCGTACCGAGGCCCAAAGCACCACCCGCCGACACCCGGCGCGGCGTGGCGTCGTCCACGACCTCGTCGCCATGCTCCATCTCGTCGCGCGCCGCCGTGGCGGCCCCGCCGCTTGGGCGGCGGATGCGGAATTTCCTAGCCTTGGGTGGTGTAGTCATAGAGCTGTTTCGCTTCTTCCAAGGTGTCGAACATGTAAAGCTGCCCGTTGTGCAGCACGCCGGCGGACCGGCAGAATTTTTCCAGCGTCTGCGCCTGATGGCTCACCACCACCACGGTCGCGTTTTCGAGCCGGGTGCGCAGAACGTCACCGGCCTTGCGGTTGAACTCTGCATCCGTCGTCTGCGGCATCCCCTCGTCGATGAGGTAGATGTCGAAATCCAGCGCCAGCAGCAGCGAGAACGAGAACCGCGAGCGCATCCCCGACGAATAGGTCGTCATCGGGAAGTCGAAATATTCATCGAGATTGCACAGCCAGCGCGTGAACGCCTCGATGTAATCCGGGTCGAGCCCGTAGAGCTTCGCGATGTAGCGCGCGTTTTCCTTGGCCGACAGCTTCCCGACAACGCCCCCCATAAACCCGAGCGGAAACGACACCTTCGACGTGCGCCGCACCTCGCCGTCGTCCGGTTTCTCGATCCCTGCCATCATGTTGATGATGGTCGTCTTACCGGTCCCGTTGGGCGCGAGGATACCGACCGAATTGCCAAGCTCCACCTTGAACGACGCATGGTCCAAAATGACCTTGCGTTGTTTGCCGGTCCAGAAGGACTTGGAGACATTTGTGAATTCGATCATTCGAACCCCGGCACTGCTACATCCGAACCCGGTTTATCCGCGTTTCGTTAACGATGACCTATATGCGGCCAATTGGGCACCATTATGTCGCATGAAACGCCTGCAATACAGGGGTTTCACGCCGGCATCCGGTTTTCGTGACCCAAATGGGGCGGATTTCCCGCCGGCTGTCCTGCTTTGTTAAACAAACGGCAGGGAATCGCCCCGGATCAGCCTGGCTGTTTCTCAACTCGCAACAATCGCCCCGCGATGATCGACAGGATGACCGCGCCGAAGCTGAAGAGCGCCCCCATCTTGGCCGCGTCCTGCACGGGTCCGGGGTGGAAGGCGACCGACGCCACGAAAAGCGCCACGGTAAAGCCGATGGCGGCGACGAAACCGATCACGATGAGGTCCGTCATCTTCATCCCCGCAGGCAGGCCCAGCCCCATGGGCTTGGCCGCGAGCCAGCCGAAGAGAAAGATCCCCAGCGGCTTGCCGATGATCAGCCCCGCCAACACAAGGAAGGTGGGCGCTGAAATCGCGTTGAACTCGACCCCCGCATTGGCGAGACCGAAGAAGAACAGGATGATCTCGACCGGATGCTTCAGGGCATGTTCCATGCTGTTGAGCAGGTCGTGCAGATGCTGTTCGGCGTCCGCAAATATGCCGAAGGCCCGGTCTGCATGGGGAATCGCCGGAATGATCGGTAGCAGGCCCAGCGCCGGATGCAGACCGGATTGCGTGAAGGCGAAAAGGCTCACGATCCCGGCCACGCCATAAGGCAGCCACGACAGGTTCTTGCGCACCCATGTGGATTTCTGGCGAAGCTGGTCGTGGCGGTCCAACCGGCGCGGCAGCCAGTTGAACAGGAGGAACACGATGGCCGAGGCCGCAACCGACAGGAGCAGCCACACAGGCGCCAGGTCGCCCGACGGATAGAAGATCGCCAGGATGATCAGCCCGCCCGCATCGTCCGCGATGGCCAGAAGCAGCAGGAACCGCACCGCCGGATGACCCGCGCCAAAGACGATCCGCCCGACGAGGTAGGAGAACGCGATGTCCGTGGCCGTCGGTATGGCCCAGCCCCGCGCCACCGCGTCGTAAGTGTCGGACCCCAGGAGCGCGGCAATCCCGAGATAGACCGCGATCGGCCCGGCCATGCCGCCCAGCGTCGCGATCAGGGGCGTCGCCGCCTTTTTCCCACGGAGCGACCCGTTGTCGAGGATCACCGCCTCCCAGACCTCTTTCCCCGCAATGGCGAAGAACAGCGCCATGAGCAGGTCGTTGATCAGGTAGTGCACCGTCATCACCCGATCCACGTCACCGATGTCGAAGTCCCCGGCGTGGGAGCCGTAGGCTTCGGCCCAATGGGCGAAATCCACCCCGATCCAGCCGTTGAACCAGAGCGGATACTCGACGAAGTGATGGTAGCTTTCCGGATTGATATTCGCCCAGACGAGCGCCGCGACCGCCCCCGTCAGGAGCAGGATCGAATAGGTGGCTATGAAGTTCCACACCCTGTACATCGCTCGGACCTCCCCATCCCCATGACATCTCGCCCGGCCTGCGCCGACGCGGTGTCGTTACCGAATGGATAGCCGAAGCCCCTCGCCCATAGCAACTGCCGGGCACGTCGGGGGCACATTCCGCGACACAAGGCGCCCATTGGCGCGACAATTTCAGGCAGGCAATAGCCTAGAAACCATGCACCAGCGCGACGTGCCGCGCCTGGTGGACACGTCCCATCTCGGCCGCCCGGTCCGTATCCGTCAGGGGCCGTGCCGGAACGCCGGTGCCTGCGCGCATCATTTCGACGAATTCGGGCATGATCGCCTCGATCTCCTCGAGCGCCTCCTGCCCGACCGCCTCGCGCGCGCCGATGCCCAGGAACAGGCTCTCCATCGGTGCGCCATCCGCGATGATCACCTCGTGGTCGTCGAACAGAAGGTGGACATAGATCACGCCGCCTACGTCCTGGGCCACCTCGAATCCCGGCAGGCCGACCAGCGCCTTGACTGCGACCAGAACCTCGGTCGTGCCGAACATCTGCATGGCGAGCCGTGAGCGCACCAACACCCGGTGCTGCGGCGAGAGCAGCACGTCGCGCGCCGGAAGACCGCCGCCCAGCGCGCCCTTCTTGACCCGGACCGGCCGGATCGCCGGATTTGCCCGCAACTCGAGCGGCCCGAGCCGCCGCATCGCGACCCAGCGGATCGGCTGCGGCCCGTGATCGACCGTGGTCACCAGATCGCCGGGCTTCAGCCGCACGACCTTCTTGTCACCCTCCGGCGTCTGGATCCGCGTGTCCGAGCCGAAACAGACATAGCCGTGATCGGCAAGCTGCGCCACGGCGGCCCGGTAATGCTCGCCCGTGATCGTTTCGATCCGGATCGTACGGATCGGCTTCTCGACGAAGGCCTCGGAGAACTCCGAGCCATCGGCAAAGGGGGTCAGGAACACCCGCCCCAGCGTGTCCTGAAGCACGACCATCCAGGTCGTGTCGCACTTGCGATCCATGTAGGTGAGCCGCACCGACACATGAAGCGAGGCCACGGTCTGCGCCACTTTTCCGCCCCATTCGACCCGGTCGGGCCGCCCCTTGGCAGGATCGCCATCTGTCAGCACCAAAGGCGTCTCGCGGGAATAGGCCGGGGCCTGCGCGGTTCCCAGCGCATAGCCCACGAGTCGGCCGGCCGTGCGGGCCACCGTTCCGCCCTCCCCGAGGTCCAGATCGGCAAAGGTGCCAATATAATAGGCCGTGAGCTTGCTCGTCGTCATGCCCGTCTCTGCGTGTCGTAAGGTGAAAAGGAACCGACTCGAATGCTTAACCAAGCGACAGTTCCGTCCACCGCCAATGCCCTTTGTCGTCCATCGAAAGGGCGAAAATCGGGCATGTTCATGGACAATGAGAGGTATCCGAGAGGTGTTGTTTTTCGATTAAGGTGAACGCAGGCATGCCGAAACGACCCGTTTCCTGCGGGAAACGGACCCGCAATCGCGCGTCGCTGCAACGCTCCTGACCGCTCCGACCAACACCGAGTCGCGCGACCCTGCGGGCCTGGGCACTGGAACCCGCCCCTTGATCCCCGCACCGGCGGTCCTACGTCCACCAGATGACAGACCCCAGCGACTCCCCCGCCGAGCTTGCCGCACGCATCTCGGCGTCACAGCCCCCGCCCGGTGGCCTGGTTCGCCCCCTCCGCCCGCCTGCGCATCGTCGGTCAGGCCCCGGGCATGCGAGTCCACCAGTCCGGGCTGCCTTTCAACGACGCATCGGGGGACCGGTTGCGCGACTGGATCGGCGTCGATCGCGACACCTTCTATGACCAGAGCCGGATCGCGATCACGCCCATGGCCTTCTGTTTTCCCGGCTATGACGCGAAGGGGGCCGATCTGCCGCCGCCCAAGGTCTGCGCCTCCACCTGGCACGACGCCGTCGACAGCGCGCTCGCCCCCCGGCTCACGCTCCTCGTCGGCGCCCACGCCCAGCGCCGCTACCTGCACAAGACCACGAGCATGACGGATACCGTCGCGGCCTTTCGCGACCATCTGCCGGGGATTATCCCCTTGCCCCACCCGTCCTGGCGCAATACCGGGTGGCTCAGGAAAAACCCCTGGTTCGAGACCGATCTGCTTCCGGTCCTGCGAACCCGCGTGGCGGAGGCGCTCTCATGACTGATGACACTCTTCTGGAAACCCCGCTCGACCGCGCCCATGCGACGATGGAGTCCGACCTTTCGGACGATGCCGCGCGCCTTGGTTTTTACGAGCGCCTCGCGGATGGCGAACTCTACCTGCTTCTGAAGTCCGAGGTCAGCGGCGAAAGCCTCGACGCTGACATCTTCGAACTGCAGCCGGACGAGGATCTCCCCCCCGACCGCTACGCCCTGGTCTTCGACCGCGAGGATCGCCTGGCCGCCTTCGCAGAAGGCCCGGCGCCCTATGCCGCCCTGCCCGGAAGGGTGATCGCCGCCATGCTCGCGGGCCAGGCCATCGGCCTTGGCGTGAACCTGGGCGTCGCGCCCTCCTCGATCCTCATTCCGCCCGCCGCCGTCGACTGGCTCGCCGCAACGCTGGGCCCGGAACCGGAAGAAGTCGAGGGCCAGCTCACCGCGCTCGACGAGCCCAGCGGGCTTTCCGACCGGCTTCTTCAGGGATTTGCCACGAAACTTGGTCCCGCCGCCGGGCTTTGCTCGAAGGCGCTCCTCGCGCGCGGGCGCTACGACGACGGATCGTCCGGCCTCATCCTCGCCTTCATCGACGCCGCCTCCACCGCACAGGCGCCACTCGCCCGCGCCGCGCAAGAGGCGATCACCTTTTCTGGATTTGCCGAACGCCTCGACGTGGCTTTTTTCGATGCGACCGACCCGGTCACGGACCGGTTGTCGCGCGTGGGCCTGTCGCTCGACATGACGCCGCCCGAGACGCCGGAGCCAGAAGCCCCGAAAGCCCCCGGATCAGACCCGTCGAAACCCCCGATCCTGCGCTGATCAGCCGAGCCGCTTCTCTGGTTCACAAATATCCCGGGGTTCAAACGGGGCAGCGCCCCTTTGACGGGGTTTGGGGCGAAGCCCCAACTGAAGGGAGCGCGCGCGACAGCGCGCTCCTGTCGGCAGAAAAGTCCCGCCGCCCTATCGACTGGCGTAAAGCATCACCCAGACGAGACGTCCGGACAACAGTGCGACACCGACACCGTAGTCCGTCACGCTCGACCGCATGATGTTCTCGCGATGCCCTTTCGAGGCCAACCAATCCTTGACCACGAGCGACGCGTTCTTCTGTCCATGCGCAATGTTCTCGGATGAGATCCGCGCAGGATACCCGGCCGCCTTGATCCGGTCGCGGGGCGACGAGCCACCGTCCCCGGTGTGGGAAAACGTGTTGTGGGTGGACAGCCAGCAGGCATGACGCTGCGCGGCCGTATCGAGAAGCGCGTTGCGCGCAAGCCCTCTTTCCCCCTCTTTCGAACGCACGGTGTTCACGGTAAGGCCAAGATCGCTTGCCAGACCCGCCGTGTTGGGCGGCAGGTCGCAGGCCTGCGCGCTGCCTGCGCCG
This sequence comes from Maritimibacter sp. REDSEA-S28_B5, assembly GCA_001626765.1. Classification (GTDB taxonomy): domain Bacteria; phylum Pseudomonadota; class Alphaproteobacteria; order Rhodobacterales; family Rhodobacteraceae; genus Maritimibacter. The sequence goes on along the minus strand of LUOO01000010.1, from coordinate 12,581 downwards.
AAGATCAGGAAAAGCGCGGCGACGGCGGCCAGACCGCCCCGCCCCCTCACTTGGGTTTCGAGGCGGCTTCCAGCGCCTCGATCCGCGCTTTCAGAGCCTCATTCTCTTCACGTGCCTTCTGCGCCATCGCCCGCACCGCATCGAATTCCTCGCGGGTGACGAAGTTACGATCCGCAAGCCAGCGGTCCATCCAGCTCTTCATTGCCGTCTCGGCCTCGGTCCGAGCACCCTGCGCCACGCCCATGGCATTGGTCATGAGTTGCGAGAAATCGTCGAACATCTTGTTGCGGGTCTGCATGGCACTCTCCTTTATTTGCCGTGTCCCCCGGCAAATTTCCTACCTTTTCATATGGGCCTTGGCCCGAGCAATCACAAGCATATGAAGCAGCGCCCGACCCCGATCAGAGGTGTTGACACTGCCTCTCTCACGTCGCACCAAACGCACACCATGGCCATTCCGTTCCCGAATATTTCGCCCGAGATCTTCTCCTTCGACATCGGTTCCATGCACTTTGCGGTGCGGTGGTATGCGATGGGCTACATCGTCGGCATCGCGATCGGATGGGCAATCATCCGCGCCGCGATCAAGCGCCCCTGGCTCTGGGCGGGAGACCGGGCGGGGATGACCCTCGAACAGCTCGAGAGCCTCGTGACATGGATGGTCGTGGGGATCATCGTGGGCGGGCGGCTCGGTTTCGTGCTGTTCTACCAGCCGGCCTATTACCTCGCCAATCCGCTCGACATTCCCAAGGTCTGGCAGGGCGGCATGTCGTTCCATGGCGGCTTTCTGGGCGTCGTCGTCGGCGTCATCCTCTTTGCCCGTAGGCACGGTCTTGTCCTTGGCACCACCTCGGATCTTCTCGCCATCGCCACGCCGCCGGCGCTCGGCCTCGTGCGCACGGCCAATTTCATCAACGCCGAGCTTTGGGGCCGGCCCACCGACGCGCCTTGGGGTGTGATCTTTCCGGGCGAGGCGGCGCAGGCCTGCGCAACGCTGGCCGGTCCCTGCGCCCGCCACCCCTCGCAACTCTACGAGGCCGGTCTCGAGGGCATCGTGCTCTCGCTCATCCTGCTCACGCTGGCTTTCCGCTTTCTCTGGCTGAAACGCCCCTGGATGCTGACCGGGGTTTTCCTCGCGGGCTACGGCGTGTCGCGCTTCATTGTAGAGTTCTACAGGCAAGCCGATCCCCAGTTCATCACAGCCGACAACCCCATGGGCCATGTGATCCGGCTCGGCGAGGCCGGGCTGACGATGGGACAGGTCCTGTCCACGCCGATGATCGTGGTGGGGATCGCGCTTCTGCTCTGGGCCGCGCGCAGGCCAGCGGCCCCCACCGCCATGGCTGCGACATGAGGCTGGATCGAGCCGCGGATCCTGCGCGTCATGTCGGGCGGTCGCATCGGGAGCACGACGACGGCGTGACGCGGGCGCCGCAGCCGAGGCGCCGGTCGTGACCGGAGCGCACGACAGGACCCGCCGCCTGAGCGATCACCTTATCGCCCGGATCGACGTCGACGGGCCGATGACCGTGGCGGAATACATGACCACCTGTCTCACTCATCCCGGCCTCGGCTACTACACCTCTCGCGACCCACTGGGTGCTGCAGGCGACTTCACCACCGCCCCGGAAATCTCGCAGATGTTCGGCGAGTTGATCGGCCTTGCGCTTGCCCAGAGCTGGCTCGATCAGGGTGCCCCCGCGCATTTCACGCTGGCCGAGCTTGGCCCCGGTCGCGGCACCCTGATGGCCGACATTCTGCGCGCCACGCGCAGGGTTCCGGGCTTCGCCGACGCCGCCCGCATTACCTTGGTCGAGATTTCCGAGCCTCTGCGCGCCGCGCAGGCCGAACAACTCGCGGACCAGACCGTGTCTTGGGTCAAGACGGCCGCCGACCTGCCCGACGGCCCCCTCTGGCTGGTCGCCAACGAGTTTTTCGACGCCCTCCCCATTCGCCAGTTCACCGTCGACAAGGGCGACTGGCGCGAACGGCACGTGGGGCTGCGTGACGGGCGGCTCACCTTGGGTCTGGGTGGCCCCGTCGCCCTTCCCGCGCTCGCACGCTTCGAGAAAACCGAGGGCGCACTGGTCGAGCTGCGCGCCGGGGCCGACATGGTCATGGCCGAGATCGAGGCGCGCATCGCGACCCATGGCGGCGCGGCACTCATCCTGGACTACGGCGACTGGCACAGCCAAGGCGACACCTTGCAGGCGGTGCGCGGCCACCGATTTGCAGAGGTTCTTGACGAGCCCGGCACCGCCGACCTGACCGCCCATGTGGATTTCGAGGCGCTTCGCCTTGCCGCCCCACGCCTCGATGCCTCGCAGATGACCCCACAGGGCGTCTTCCTCGAGCGCCTCGGGATCACCGCGCGGGCGCAGACACTGGCCAAAAGGATGACCGGCGCGGCGCTCACCGCCCATGTCGCGGCGCATCGTCGCTTGACGCACCCCGAGGAAATGGGAACCCTGTTCAAGATTCTCGGCCTCGTCCCCGAGGGGGCGGACATGGTGCCGGGGCTGGAGAGATGATGCTGGAAATCGTTAAATCCGAAGCACTCGCAGGCACGCGGCACGGGTTCTTCACCCGAAAGGGAGGAGCCTCGTCCGGGGTCTATGCCGGGCTCAATTGCGGCGGTGGATCGGGTGACCAGAACGACGCGGTGGCGCTGAACCGCGCGCGTGTGGCCGCGGCGATGGAGGTCGCGCCCGACGCTCTGGTTGGCGCCTGGCAGGTGCATTCCCCCGACGTGGTCGTCGTCGACGGCCCGCTCAACGACCGGCCCAAGGCCGATGCGCTGGTCACCGCGACGCCGGGGATCGCCTTGTCCGTCCTCACTGCCGATTGCGAACCGGTGCTCTTTTCCGACCCCGAGGCGGGCGTCATCGGCGCGGCCCCCGCCGGTTGGAAAGGTGCGCTCGATGGCGTGCTCGAAGCCACGGTCGAGGCGATGGTCGGCCTGGGCGCCACGCGCGGCAACATCGCCGCCGTGATCGGTCCGACGATCAGCCAGCAGAATTACGAGGTCGGCCCCGAGTTCATGGAGCGCTTCATGGACGACGACCCGGAAAACGGCCGTTTCTTCGTCGGTGGCCAAGGTGACCGGGTGCATTTCGACTTGCCGGGCTTTGGCCTCTATCGCCTGCGCATAGCGGGCGTCGGGCAGGCCGAATGGGTGCGCCATTGCACCTACGAGGACCCCGAGCGCTACTATTCCTACCGCCGTTCGGTCCACCGCAAGGAACCAGACTACGGTCGACTGATTTCGGTGATCCGGCTCTGAAGGCCAGCACATCCCGTATCAAGTTCTGCGGCGGGTTCCACGACTTTCCCCTATGTTACCCCGGTGTTTCCCCGCTCACGACCAGATTTCGCCCGATTTGGATTGGAAAAGAGAGTTAACCACGCTGGCGACAGCGGACCCATTTCAAACCGGAGGCACCCATGGCCAAGAAACGCTGGATGACGTCGATGATCGAAGCGGCCAAGACCGAGAAGGTCGAACTGCCTTTTCAGCGGTCGGTGCGCGTCAAATCGGTGAAGAAAGCCGCCTGAGCACGGCCCACGGTTCGAAATCAGAAAAGCCGCCCCTGCCCGGGCGGCTTTTGTCTTGTCAGGCTCTGGCCGGGTTTGAGGTGGCGCAGAACCTGATGTCAGAAATGCGCGACCGGCTCGTCCGGTTTGCCCGCCGCAATGGCGAGGATACCGCCGACGATCAGGAACCCGATCGGGAACATGGTGAAGGCGCCGAAACCGAAGGCGAAATAGACGAGCACACCGGCGACCAGCATGAGCACCCCGCCCCAGAGCGCCCTGACCTTGGCCATTGCCGCGCCGGCGAGGGCGAGCAGCGGGGCAAGGAAGCTCGCGATGCGCAGGAACTCGCGGTTCTCGAGCGGCCCCCAGACGTCGCTGGCGAACTGGTTGATCTCGGCGTTGCGGTCCAGAACCTCGGTATAGCCGAAGTTGAAGAACCCCACGAGCATGGCGATGATCCCGCCGATGATCCCCAGAATGAGCGCGGCATTGCGCATGGTCCGTAACCCTCCGTTTGGTGCGACTAGAGATATGCGAGGGGCCAGCGCGTTCAAGGACTTGAACGCCAAAGCCCCGGCGCGATGGGCCGGGGCTGTCTGGTCTGCGCGGCCCCGGTCCAGGTCCGGGGCGGGAGGACTCAGCCTTCGCTGTTTTCGGCGGCGGGCAGCGTCGTCGCCTCGGCGTAACCTGCGGGCGGGACGGTATATTTGCCCTTTTCCGACTGGTTCAGGATGATGACCTTGGTGCCGGTGCCGACGTTCGCATAAAGGTGCATGACATCCTGGTTGAACATGCGGATGCAGCCACCGGATTCGTTGCCACCCACGGTCCACGGATAGGGCGTGCCATGGATACGGTAGAGCGTGTCGCGCCCGCCGCGGTAGAGGTAGAGCGCGCGCGCGCCCAGCGGGTTTTCGAGACCACCTTCCACGCCACCGGCCACGGGGCGGTATTTCTCCGGCTCGCGGCGCAGCATGTTGGCGGTGGGCGTCCAGTAGGGCCATTCGGCCTTGCGATTGATCGTGGCGGTGCCCGCGAGACCATAGCCCGCCTTGCCCACGCCCACGGTGTAGCGCATCGCCTCGTTCGGACCCGAGATCAGGTAGAGCTTGTAGTCCCAGGGATCGACGATGATCGTCCCTTCCGGATAGGGCGAGTAGTAGGGCACATATTGCCGCTTGCGCTCTTCCGAGAGGTAGAGGCGCGAGATTTCCGGCACGATGAACTGGCCATCGTCGAACTCGCGATACATCGAGGCCGTCTTGGACGAGATGGTCGGAAGCACTTGGCCGTCGGCGGTCACGGCTTGTCCGGCGGTGCCGCTGTCGACCGGCATGTCGGCACAGGCGGCGAGCGTCAGCCCTGCAATTGCGGCAAGCGCAATGCTGCGGGCGGTCGAGAAAAAGGTCATGTCACTGTCCCCAGGTCTGTCAAAACCGCATCTGCCCCGGCAGTAGGGCGCGGCGTCGAATCGTCAAGTCCCAGAGTGCGCGATTGTTCCCCTGCTACGCAAGGAACCGCCGAAGAAATTGTTACAATTTCAACGGCTGTTGCGGGTTTGGGGCGGTCCGGGGGTGTGGCAGGCCGCCTCAGAGCGGATCGGCTAGGACAAGAACCCAGGTCTTTTTGGACCCCGTGCCGGACACGCCCAGACCGAATTCCTCGAAGTCGGGGTCGTTCTGGTTGGCTTGGTGACCCGGCGAGGCTTCCCAATCCGCGATCATCGTGCGCTCGTCGGGCTGGCCCCGGCCAAGGTTCTCGCCCACCTTCCGCCACTGATATCCGCTTGCCGTCACCCGCTCCCCAATCGTGGTATTTCCCGCCGTGTGGGAAAACTGGTCCGTGGCGTGAAGATAGCCCGCGTAGGATTGCGCCGTGTCGTCAAGGAGAGCGTTCCAGCTTAACGGCTGAACCCCGTTTCCGGTTCTGATCCCGTTAAGCTCTGTCGCGAAGGATTGGTCGCGCAGCGGCGTCTGCTGCGAGGCCGTGTTGATCGCCGGATCGGGCAGATAATCGTTTAGGCGCCAATCAGGGTTCGAACCTCCCCCCGTCGACATGCACCCCGACAGTGCAAGCGCCGCCGCGATTGCCGGACCGAACGAAAGGAAACTCTTGGGCACCATGCCATCCCCCTACCTTTTGACCGAACGGTATGCCGACACTCCCCACCACACAAGCGGCATGGCAGACCCGCAGGCGGGATTACGCCTCGGCGGCCATCCGCGCCTCGAGCACCTCGAAGGGCACGCCGGGTTCGTCCTTGGCGTCGCGGATCACGAGCGATGTCTTGACGCTCGCCACGTTGTCGGCCGAGGTCAGTTGCCCGGTCAGGAACGACTGGAAGGTGGACAGGTCCGGTGCCACGCATTTCAGCAGGAAGTCGATCTCGCCGTTGAGCATGTGGCACTCGCGCACGAGCGGCCAGTCGCGGCAACGGTTTTCAAAAGCAACGAGGTCGGCCTCGGCCTGGCTCACCAGACCGACCGAGGCAAAGACCTGCACCTCGAACCCCAGTTTCCGGCTGTCCACCGTGGCATGGTAGCCCTTGATGTAACCCGCATCCTCGAGCGTGCGCACCCGACGCAGGCAAGGCGGTGCCGAGATACCGACGCGCTTCGCCAGTTCGACGTTGGTCATCCGACCGTCCGCCTGCAGTTCGGCAAGGATCATGCGGTCGATGGGGTCGAGTTTTGCGGCTGACATGGGTTATCCCTGTTACTTTTGGCGGAACATTAGCCTTGGAGGCCCTGATGCGCAATATTGTTTCGCGACAGCGCAACATTGTGACCCGACGGAGAAAACCCATGTGCACGGGTGAGCGTCCTGCAACCCGGCCCTGTCCGGCCGGAATGTCGCAAGGGGTTCCGGCCCCTGCCCCGACTGCCTATATCGGGACAACGACGAACAAAGGGGAATCGCCATGTCAGGGACCCACAACACCCGCCTTCTCATCATCGGCTCCGGGCCTGCCGGCTATACCGCTGCCGTCTATGCCGCGCGCGCCATGCTGAAACCGATCCTCGTGCAGGGGATGGAACCGGGTGGGCAGCTGACCACCACGACCGAGGTCGAGAACTATCCGGGCTTCACCGAGATTCAGGGGCCTGAACTCATGGTGAAGATGGAAGAGCACGCGAAAGCCATGGGGACCGAGGTGGTGACCGACATAATCACCGAGCTGGACCTGTCCAAGCGTCCCTTCGTGGCGAAATCGGATTCCGGTGCGACCTATGTGGCCGAGGCGGTGATCCTCGCCACCGGCGCGCGGGCCAAATGGCTCGGGCTGCCGACGGAAGAGAAATTCAAGGGCTTCGGCGTCTCGGCCTGTGCCACCTGCGACGGGTTTTTCTACCGTGGGCAGGAGATCATCGTGGTCGGCGGCGGCAACACCGCCGTGGAAGAGGCGCTGTTCCTGACGAACTTCGCGTCGAAAGTGACCGTCATCCACCGTCGCGGCGAGTTCCGGGCCGAGAAAATCCTCATCGACCGGCTGGAAAAGAACCCCAAGATCGAAGTGCTCTGGGATCACGTGCTCGAGGAAGTCACCGGCACCGACATGCCGCTGGGCGTCGAGGGCGTGAAGATCCGCAACGTGAAAACCGACGAGGTGCGCGAGCTGTCGGCCAAGGGCGTCTTCATCGCCATCGGCCACGCGCCCGCGTCCGAACTGGTCAAGGATCAGCTCGAACTGCACAACGGCGGTTACGTGAAGGTCGAACCCGGCACCACCCGCACCTCGATCCCCGGCGTCTTTGCCGCGGGCGACCTGACAGATCACGTCTACCGTCAAGCGGTGACGAGCGCGGGCATGGGCTGCATGGCCGCTCTCGACGCGGAACGGTTCCTTGCCGAAGTGGGAGAAGCCGAGCCTGCCGCCGCCGTGAACCCCGAGGTCGCGGCGGTCTGAAGGCCGGAGACATTGACAGAACACGACGCCGCGCGGGGTACCTAGCGCGGCGTTCTCCTTTTGGGCGGCTGGATCGGGCGTCGTCCCATACCTCGCGGCGTCACGGCAAGCGTGCGAAGGGCCAGCAGCGCGCCGATTGACAGGCTGGGCCGTCCCGAAGTCCTATCCATTGAAAAAAGGCGGCCATGGCAGGTTTCCTCACCCTCAATCCGGGCAACGCGGGACCCCATTTCCGGGTCCGGCCCTCGTCCAACCCGCGCTATGCCTTCGACACCGCAGGGGGCGCTACCTCGTCCTGTGTTTCCTGCATGATGCAGCGAACCCGGTCTCGCAGGCTGCGACAGCGGCGGCACGACCCGACCTCTTCAACGACGATTTAGCGAGCTTTTTCGGCGTCTCGACCACGCCGGGCGACGACGAACGGTTAACCCAGAGCCTGCCGGGGCACCGTTATTTCTTTGACGACGACCACGCGGTAAGTCGCCTTAACGGCGCAGCCAACGCGGCGGGCGAGCGACGCGGGATCTGGGTGATCCTCGACCCCACCCTGCGGGTGATCGAAACGGTTCCCTTCGGCGCGGATGGGTCGGGACATGCCCGTGCCCTTGCCCTCGTCGCCGCCCAACCGCATCCGAGCCGCTTTGCGGGGTTCGAGTTTCAGGCCCCGATCCTGGTCCTGCCCCGCGTGTTCGAGCCCGCCTTCTGCGCGCGGCTCGTGACGCTCTACGACGACACCGGGGGATGCCGCCTCTGGCTTCATGCAGCAGGTGGATGGCAAGACCGTCCATATGATGAACCCCGACCACAAGGTGCGAAGCGACATCACGATCGAGGACCCTGCCCTCGTCTCGTCCATTCAGGCCCGGATCATAAACCGCGTGGTGCACGAGATCGCCAAGGTCCACCAGTTCCACGCGACCCGGATGAAGCGCTATGTCTGTCGTGTTATGCCGCCGAGGATGGCGGGCATTTCCGGGCGCATCGCGACAACACGACCTCGGGCACGGCGCATCGGCGCTTTGCGGTGTCAGTGAACCTCAACGACGACTTCGACGGCGGTGAGGTGGGATTTCCGGAGTACGGGCCCCGGACCTTCAAGGCCCCGGTGGGTGGAGCGGTCGTTTTCTCCTGCTCGCTATTGCACAAGGTCACGCCCGTCGAACACGGCAGGCGCTATGCCTTCCTGCCGTTCTTGTACGACGACGCGGCGGCGAAGCTGCGGGAAAGCAACCTTGGCCTGATCGCGGGAAAGTAAAGCTGACGTTCCCGGATGCCACCCCTGGTCTCCGCCCTCCCTCGCCCCCGGATCTGGTGCAGGCCGCACGACCCGGATCGCGTGGCCCCTTGATTCCCCCCGATGGACGGGACGACGTTCCGTCGAATGCTGCGAAACCGGGACGACAGAATGGCCTATTGCTGCATCGCGGCATTTCTGTCTAATTTGCTCCTACGAATTTGCTGACACCTTGAATTCAATACTGCGGCGCGACACAAAGCCCGCGACTTAAACAGCCCGTCGCAATGCGGGCACTGGGATGACGAACCGAAAAGGCCTTTTGACACATGCTGCCAAATCTTGCACCGATCACCGAACTCTATGTCTCCTACGAAAGCGCGCAAAAGCTGAAGGTGGAAGCGGGCAACCTCGTGTCCTGGGACCTGACGCCGCGCCAGATCTGTGACCTCGAACTGCTCATGAACGGTGGGTTCAACCCGCTCAAGGGGTTCCTGTCGCAAGAGGATTACAACGGCGTCGTCGACAACATGCGGCTGGCTGACGGGACGCTCTGGCCGATGCCGATCACGCTCGACGTGTCCGAGGAATTCGCCGCCCAACTGGAAGAAGGTCAGGACATCGCGCTGCGCGACCAAGAGGGCGTGATCCTCGCCACGATGACCGTCACCGACAACTGGGTGCCCAACAAGGCGCATGAGGCGGAAAAGGTCTTTGGCGCCGATGACATCGCCCACCCCGCCGTAGCTTACCTGCACGATCAGGCGGGCAAGGTTTACCTGGGCGGCCCGGTGACCGGCATCCAGCAGCCCGTCCACTACGATTTCCGCGCCCGTCGCGACACGCCCAACGAGCTGCGCGCGCTCTTCCGCAAGCTGGGCTGGCGCCGCATCGTTGCGTTCCAGACCCGCAACCCGCTGCACCGCGCGCACCAGGAACTGACCTTCCGCGCTGCCAAGGAAGCGCAGGCCAACCTGCTCATCCACCCGGTCGTGGGCATGACCAAACCGGGCGACGTGGACCATTTCACCCGCGTGCGCTGCTACGAGGCGGTGCTCGACAAATACCCGGCCTCGACCACCTCGATGAGCCTTCTGAACCTCGCCATGCGGATGGCCGGCCCGCGCGAAGCCGTGTGGCACGGCCTCATCCGCAAGAACCACGGCTGCACCCATTTCATCGTGGGCCGCGACCACGCGGGTCCGGGGAAGAACAGCCAGGGTCAGGATTTCTATGGTCCCTACGATGCGCAGGAGCTGTTCAAGCAACACGAGGACGAGATCGGCGTCGAGATGGTCGACTTCAAGCACATGGTCTATGTGCAGGAAAAGGCTCAATATTACCCTGTTTCCGAGGTGCCCGAGGGTGATACGATCCTCGACATTTCCGGCACCGAACTGCGCCGCCGTCTGGCCGAGGGGATCGAGATCCCCGACTGGTTCTCGTTCCCCGAAGTGGTCAAGGAACTGCGCCGCACGAAACCGCCGCGCTCGAAGCAGGGCTTCACGGTGTTCTTCACAGGGTTCTCCGGCTCGGGCAAATCGACCATCGCCAACGCGCTCATGGTCAAGCTGATGGAGATGGGTGGTCGTCCGGTCACGCTCCTTGACGGTGACATCGTCCGCAAGAACCTGTCGTCGGAACTGGGCTTCTCAAAAGAGCACCGCGACCTCAACATTCAGCGGATCGGCTACGTTGCGTCCGAGATCACCAAGAACGGCGGCATCGCGATCTGCGCGCCCATCGCGCCCTATGCCGCGACTCGCCGTCTGGTCCGTCAGGGCATCGAGCAATACGGTGCCTTCGTCGAGGTTCATGTGGCCACTTCGATCGAGGAATGTGAACGCCGCGACCGCAAGGGGCTCTACAAGCTCGCGCGGGAAGGCAAGATCAAGGAATTCACCGGGATTTCCGATCCCTACGACGTGCCCGAGAACCCGGAACTGCGGGTCGAAACCGAAAACGTGGACGTCGACAACTGCGCCCACCAAGTGATCCTGAAGCTCGAAAGCATGGGGCTGGTCGCGGGGGAATGATCCCGAGGCAGGATTGAGATCATGGGGCCGGGGCGATGAACGCTCCGGCCTTTTGCTATCTGGAACTTGCTATTTGGACCGGGCGGCTGCGAGGCAAGTGACGGCGGCATTGACCGATGCTGTGATCGGGAGGACACTTGTCCCATTGTTCAAGACATTTCCGGAGACAGCCATGAAACCGATTCTCTTTGCCGTCCTTCTTGCCGCCCTGCCCGCCACCCTGCCCCTGTCGCTTGCGGCCGAGGACGTGACACCGGTCGCCGAGATTACTAAGCGCTCCACGGTGCCTTACGTGCCCGAAGTGACCGAAGGCCGTTACACCACCACGATCTCACCCGGCGTGGACGGCGCGCCAGAGGTGCTCGAAATGGACATGATCGTGCGGATCGTGGATGCGGACGACCCGTCGATCACGCGGCTGGCCAAGGTCACGGGGGATGTCGTGAACAACGATACGCCAACGGGGGATAAGGTGGTCACTTTCTTCGATGCCGAATAGGGAACAAGCGCCCCGTCCGGTCGCGTCGGGCCGGAGCGGTCCGACCCGGCGCCTTCCGCCCGCTGGCGCATCGGCCTGCGGGCGTTTTCCCTAATGCGCGGTCACGGGCAGAAGATCGTTCTGCCGAGCGAGAACGAAGGCCATTTCCCGGTCGCGCACGAGCGCGAGGCGCTCGCCGTCGGCGGCGTGCACGGCGTAGATCGTGTTCATGTCGCCCACCTGCGGACGCAGTTCTTCGGGCAGTTCCGACACGGACACGGACCGGACATAGACGGTCGCACCGGCATGTGCGGGTTCGTTGTAGTGTTCAAAGTTCATGACGCACTCCTTGTCTGCGTTGAGGGGCGTTTCATCCTCAACGCGCATAAGCGGTGATTTGCTCCCGATAACGGGCGCAATGTCACCCTTTCTTGATAGTGATGGTCTGGATGACCGTCTCGGGCTCGGCCTTTTCGAGGTCGACATGCAGAAGGCCGTTCTCGGTCGCGGCCCCCGATACATCGACGCCATCGGCCAGAACGAAGCTCTTCATGAACTGCCGTCCAGCGACGAGCTTGCGGTCCTCGACGGTGACCGAGAGGTCGTCCTCGGAAAAACCGGCCACGGCCAGCGTGATCCGGTAGCCCCGGTCCGATACCTGTTCGATGTTGAAGGGTGGATAGCCCTCGCCCGATTTCGCGGCCTGTTCGACCATGCGCTCGAGCTGTTCGAAGCCAAGAAGATAGGGGTGTGCCCCCAAGGTCATTTTCGTCATCGTCACGTCCTTTTCACAAGCGACCTGATGGTCGGGCCCCGGCATCGGCGACCCTTGGCCTGAATATGGGGTGCGGCGGATTAACCTGCAAGTCTGGTGAGCCGTTCAAAACCTTTGAAAAACTTGGGGGTTTCGCTAGATTGCCGCTACCCTGAACGAGCGCCGATCGGAATCGCCCCCCATGTCCAAAGCCGAGAGAATGAAGCACGAAGAGGTTCTTCGGGTGGAGCTTGAGGTGTTGCGCCGCGAGCACCGTGATCTGGACGACGCAATCACCGCGCTGGAGGAGACCGGGCGGGCCGATCAATTGGCGCTCCGGCGGCTCAAGAAGCAAAAGCTCGTGCTCAAAGACAAGATCGCGCGGCTCGAAGATCAGCTTACCCCGGACATCATCGCCTGACCCGATCCGCACCCTTTCCTGCGCGCGCCTGCATTGCGTGTGCGTCACAAGGCCCTATAAAGCGCCCCTGACGACCGTGACACGGAGTAACCCGAATGAGTGACGTGAAAGTCGGCATCATCATGGGAAGCCAGTCGGACTGGCCCACGATGAAGCTCGCCGCCGATGTGCTGGACGAACTGGGCGTCGCCTACGAGAAGAAAATAGTGAGCGC
>LUOO01000001.1:10835-15896 GCA_001626765.1 Maritimibacter sp. REDSEA-S28_B5 | reverse complement strand
GCCCGAACGGCCCGGTCGATTTCCGCCGCCCCGCCGCTGGCAAAGAACGCGCCCTCACCCGTGACCGGTTTCGAGGCAAAGGCCATGCCGCCCCCGATCCATTCGCCGTCGATGAGATGTTTGCCTGTCAGGCCATTCTGGTCTCGCATCACCGCTCCCCCGTCTCGACCGGATCGTGATAGGGCGCGGCCTTGGTCCGGCGACCCAGCAGAAACGCATCCGCCACCAGTTCGAGCGGCCGCAGGTCCACGTCAGACGTGCCGCCGTCGATCAACTCCGCCATCCGCGCGTAAAGCCGCGGGTATTCACCCTGAAGCTCCGCCGCGTCCTCCCCCGCCCCGGCCCCGTCGATTGTCAGAACCGATCCGCCCTTCTCGAGCGTCAGCTCGCCCGCGTGCGTGCGCACCCGTATGGTCCATGTCGGCGCGCCTTCGGCCAGCCAGTCGAGTGCCACTTCGCCCGCCATTCCCCCCGGGCCCGCAAGGCGCAGGTCGGCGGCAATCGGCGTTTCGCAGTTCGTTGGCACATGCAAATCGGCCTCGCTCACATGCACCGCACCCGGCAGGATCTCGGTCAGAATCGAAAGCGCATTGATGCCGGGGTCGAAGACGCCAAGCCCGCCCGCCTGCCAGATCCAGGCCTGCCCCGGATGCCAGACGCGCACGTCCTCTTTCCAGTCGATGCGCACCGCGCGCACCGCCTTGTCAGACAGCCACGCCTTTGCCCCGTCGACACCTGCCGCCATGCGCGAATGCCATGTCGCGAACAGCGTCAGACCCTGCAACTCGGCCAGCGCGGCGAGGTCACGCACCTCGGCCACGCTCGCCCCCGGCGGTTTCTCGAGCATTACGTGCCGTCCGGCCTCAAGCGCCGCCCGCGCCGCGCCATACCGCACCTGCGGCGGCGTGCAGAAGGACACCACGCCAATATCTGGCCGCGCGGAGATGAGCGCCTCGACGCTCTCGTAGTTTTGGACCCCGTCCATCCCGCCCGACCGCGACACCGTGGCGGCCAGCCGGAACCGTCCCCCGGCCTCGATGGCCGGCAGGTGCTGGTCGCGGGCGATCTTGCCCAGCCCGACGATGGCAATGTCAGTGCGAGTCACGCGCAACCTCCCTGCCCCGGCAGCCCTTGAGGAAATCGAAATCCGCGCCCGTGTCAGCCCCTTCTACCCGGTCGTGGAACATCTGCGCATAACCGCTCGCCGGTCGCTGCACGCCGGGTGTCCAGGCCGCGAGCCGCGCGGCAAGCTCGTCGTCCGGAACGTCCAGATGCAGCCGCCGCGCCGCCACGTTCACCTCGATCATGTCGCCGGACTTGACCACGGCCAGCGGCCCGCCCGCCGCCGCCTCGGGTGCCACATGCAGGATCACCGTGCCATAGGCCGTGCCCGACATACGCGCATCCGAAATGCGGATCATGTCAGTGATCCCCTTCTTCAGAACCTTGGGTGGCAGACCCATGTTGCCCACCTCCGGCATCCCCGGATAGCCCTTCGGCCCGCAGTTCTTGAGCACCATGACGCAGGTCTCGTCGATGTCGAGCTCGTCGTCGCCGATCCGCGCCTTGTAGTCGTCGATGTCCTCGAACACGACCGCGCGGCCTCGGTGTTGCATCAGATGCGGGCTCGCCGCCGATGGTTTCAGCACCGCGCCATCCGGGGCGAGATTGCCCTTGAGCACCGCGATCCCGCCCGAGGCCGTCAGCGCGCGTTCGGCAGGCCGGATCACGTCCTCGTTCCAGTTCTTCGCCTGCTTCACCTCGTCCCAGATCGCGCCGCCCGACACGGTCAGCGCGTCACGGTTAAGTAGTCCCGCCTCGCCCAGATGGCGCAGCACGACCGGCAGGCCGCCGGCGTAGAAAAACTCCTCCATCAGGTATTTCCCCGAGGGCATCAGGTTCACGATGGTCGGCACGTCGCGCCCCAGACGGTCCCAGTCGTCGAGCGTCACGTCGATCCCGACCCTGCCTGCGATGGCCAGCATGTGAATAACCGCATTCGTGGACCCGCCAATCGCGCCATTGGTGCGGATCGCGTTCTCGAAGGCCGCGCGGGTCAGGATGTCCGACGGCTTCAGGTCGTCCTTGACCATCTGCACGATCCGACGACCTGACAGCTGCGCCATGACCCGGCGGCGGGCGTCCACGGCGGGGCCGCTGCCCAGCCGTTCGCCCTGAAACCAGCCATTGAGCATCGGCCCCCCGGTCACCACGATCGACGGAATATCCGTGGAAGCCGCGCCCATGATCAGGCTCGGCGTGGTCTTGTCACAGCCGACGAGCAGCACCGCCCCGTCGATGGGCTGGCCGCGCATCTGTTCCTCCACCGCGAGGGCCGCGAGGTTGCGATACATCATCGCCGACGGGCGAAACGTGTTCTCGGACGCCGAGAAAACCGGCACCTCCAGCGGGAAACCCCCCGCCTCCCAGATCCCCGCCTTCACCTTTTCGGCCAGATCACGCAAGTGGCCGTTGCAGGGGGTCAGTTCGGACCATGTGTTCATGATCCCGATCACTGGGCGCCCGTCGAAGAGGTCGTCGGGGTATCCCTGATTTTTCAGCCAGCCGCGATGATAGATGTTGTCGCGCGAGGTGCCGCCATACCATTCCTGGCTACGGAGCTTGCGGGGCCAGCTGGCGGGTTTGAACGTCATCTCCCCTGCCCCCTCACAACACGCGCACGGCGGTCATCGCCGCGTCAGCGGTGGCGGGCCGCACCAGCGGATTGCGCAGCGGCAGGCCGAACCCCGGCGCCTCGATCTCGAACAGATCGCCGTCCGCGCAGACGACGCCATCGACATAGGACAGCGTGGCGGTGCCGAACATATGGACATGCACATCCCCCGGCTGGCGAAACAGCGGATACTTGAAATGGTGATGTTCGAGGTTCGCGATGGAATGGGACATGTTCGCCTCGCCCGAAAGAAACGGCTTCTCGAACAATGTGTCCCCGCCGCGCCGGATGCGCGACTGCCCCTGCACGTCATCAGGTAAGTCTCCCACCAGCATCTCCGGCCCGAAGGAGGCCGGGCGCAGTTTCGAATGCGCGAGGTAGAGGTAGTTCTGCTTTTCCATCACATGATCGGAAAACTCGTTGGCCAAAGCAAAGCCCAGCCGGAACGGCGTGCCATCCGCACCGATCACATAGATCCCCGCGATCTCGGGCTCCTCGCCGCCGTCATCCGCGAAGCCGGGTGACACCAGCGGCGCACCGGGGGCGGCAAGCGTGGCTCCGTTGCCTTTGTAGAACCACTCGGGCTGCACGCCGGGGGTGCCGTTCGCGGGCTTGCCGCGCTCGACGCCCATGCGGAACATCTTCATCGAATCGGTTTCGTCCTGGGCCTTGGTCCCCGCATGCATCGACGCGCGCGCCGAGGCGGACCCAAGATGCGTGAGCCCCGTGCCCGTCAGATGCAAATGCGCCGGGTCCGGGTGCAGGATCGGCGGCAGCAGCCGCCCCTCGGCATAAAGCGCCTCGATATTCACCGCGCCGCTCAGGCCCAGCCGTGCCACCGCGTCCCGCAGCCCTTCGCCGCTCGTGGCACAGTCGAGCGCCAGATCATAGACCGACAGCTCCGTGCGCACGTCAAAGGCTTCGGTCCCGTCACGGGCGACGATCTGCACCCGGCCATCGGGCTTGCGATATTGCGAAATCAGCATGTCCCTTGTCTCCAGCCGTCAGAAACGGACCGCAGGGACAAAGAACGCCGACAGCGCCGGCGGGTGCGTGGTGAATGTCATGTCGTCCTCCCGTGTCGACCGCGCCGGGGTTTGCCCCCGTGCTTCGGTCTCGACGGTTGTGCCTTGCATTATCATACCAATCAAATCAGTATTTCGACGTGCGTTATACCGGATATGTAATACCATGCCCGACAGCCCCTCCCAGACTGCTCTGCGCGACCATCTTGTGCGCCAAGGGCTACGGTTCTCGCAGCTTCGGCTCCTCGTCGCCCTGTCCGAAACCGGGCAGATGTCGGGCGCGGCGGCGCAGCTGGCGATCACCCAGCCCGCCGCATCGCGCCTGATGGCCGAGCTTGAGCGCATCGTCGGCGCGCCGATCTACAGTCGCCACGCGCGGGGCGTGACCCTGACCGAAACTGGAGCGCTTCTGGCCGCAACGGCGCGCGATATCCTGCGGCAACTGGACGACACCCGCGACGCGGTGCAGTCCTTTACCCGTGGCGCGCGCGGATTGGTGCGGATCGGTGCGGTGACCGGCCCCTCGCTCGAGATCGTGCTGCCGGTCATTCGCGACCTGCGCGTCACCTATCCCGAGATCGAACTCACCGTGAACGTCGAAACCTCGGACAAGCTGGCCGAAAGCCTCCTGTCCCACGACATCGACTTCTACATCGGGCGCCTGCCCGACGGCGTCGATGCCCGCGCCTTCGAGATGTGCCTGATCGGTCCCGAGCCGGTCGCGCTCATGGTCAAGGCCGATCATCCGCTCACCCGTATTCCCGGCGTCACACTCGAGGACTGCCTCGTCTATGACTGGGTCATGCAGCCCCCCGGCGGGTTGCAGCGTCGGACAGTCGAGACCTATCTGCTCGAAAACGGCTACCGGGTGCCCAAGCGGGTGCTGGGCACCGCCTCGCTCCTGCTCACGCTGGCCCTCGTGGCCGATACCAACGCCGTCGCCCCCGTCACCCGGTCGGTGGGCGAATTCTACGCCGAACGCTCCGGCCTTGGCGGCAATATCCGACTGCTCGACGTGGCCCCCGACATGTCGGTCTCACCCTATTCGCTGGTGCGCCTCGCGGATCATCGCCCCAGCCCCCCGGTCGCGCGGGTCTATGACCTGATCGCCGCCAGCGCCGCGCGGCACATCACCTGATCGGCCCCCCTGCCTTATCGTTCGATCTTCACGTCGCTGATTGTCGGATCGACCCGGCGGACGGCACCCTTGAGCCGCGCCATGAGATGGGTCTCGACGTAGCCCGCGTGGAACCGGCTCGGTGCGGCGAGGATCAGGACCCCGTTCTCGCGCCCGGCCTCGGTCAGGCCATGGAACCACGCGCCATAGGTCGCCATGTCCTCGGCATGAAGCAGCGCCTGCGT
>LUOO01000001.1:0-10818 GCA_001626765.1 Maritimibacter sp. REDSEA-S28_B5 | reverse complement strand
CCACCGCGGGCGCCGTGACCGCCCTGAGCGCCACCACGTTCGACGGAGTCGCGGGCCGGGCCTCGGGATCGTTGCGCTCGACGAAATCCGGCCCGATGTTGGGCCAGGCCGGACGCGTGTCCTCGAGCATCCGCACAAGGTCGAGCCCATAGAGGCTGACCCGCCCCCGCGCGCCGCGCCGTTTGACGACCATCCAGCCCATTGCCTGATATTTGGCCATCTCCCGTTTCACCGTCCGCGTGTCCACACCCCAAAGCGCGGCGATGGCATCCTGCCCCATCGAAAGCTCGTCGTTCTGCCAGTTGTAGCGCGAGGTGATCAGGGCCATGATCCTGAGAACACGCTTCTGGGTCGTGGGGTCCTGCGTCAGGGCAAATGCCATGAGCGCAGATAGGATGTCGTATTTCCGCGTCGCGGCCGCCGGTCCGACGGGTTTTGCGAAAGCCACTGCCCGGTCCTTCCTGTCTCTCGTTCCGTGCCGCGCATGGGCGGCGGGTGCCTCGTTCGGTGGCCTTCCCTCTCTTGGGGGAGTTCTGAAACGTGGAACACCGTGGGGTTTCGAGGTGTTGCCAACGTCTTTCACCGATTGATCGCTATTTGCGTCCAGAGGTGCGATTCTGTCAAGTCTTGGCGGCAAGGCTTGGGTTGGCGCCCCCAATCCATTTCGAAAGAAATAGGTTCTATTGGTAAAGGGTGACATGTATGGCTGTCCCCTATTCGGCTCGAAATGTCCCCTAATATCCTGTGGGCGCCCGGATCATGTCCCGCAATAGAGAGTTGGCTTCTCCATATCTGGGCCTCTGCCTCCAGCCCCGTTGCGAATCGCGTGCCGCCCAAGGGAATCAGGGGGCGGCAGGCTGAAACCTTTTCCGCGGGGAAGGTTGCGTGCACTCTAAACTAGCTTTTGCGTTTCTTGCAAATCCGGCGTATTCCGGGAAGCAGCAGGAATTTACGTTGAGGCGAAACGCAAAATGTATACCCATGAAGATCTCGCGCGGCTCCAATCCCAGTCGCTCAAGATGCAAAGCTGGATCCGCCAGCAGACCTTTTCCCCGGAGAACACCAAGCGGCTCCGGCGATTCTCGTCCTGGGAGGTGAGCGAGCTGATCTTCGGGATCAACCAGTCCACTTTCCGTGGAAGGCTCGCCGCCGACCCCTCGCTCCCGGGCGGCGAGGTCGAACCGGATGGGCGTCAGCGGTGGTTCTCGCTCGAAGAGATCAACGAGCTGCGGCGCCGGATGAAAGTGAATCGCAAGTCCCTCCTTCCCTCGCGTCCCGCCGGCAAGCGCGCCTTCCGCGCCGCCGTCGCCAACTTCAAGGGCGGCGCGGGCAAGTCGACGGTCGCCCTTCACCTCGCCCATGCTGCGGCGCTCGACGGCTACCGGGTGCTGCTTGTGGACTTCGATCCGCAGGCGACACTTTCGCATTCCATGGGGCTCAACGACGTGGCCGAGGATTACACGGTCTGGGGCATCATGGCCCGCGACCTGATTCGCGAGACGGACCGGATGAACGCGGTGGCCGTCGGCGCCGCGAGCGGGACCACCCTGCCCCAGCGGTCGATCCCGGCCGCGATTCGCGACCTTGGTCTCGCCGAGCTGCGCCATCAGGACTTCATCAAGCCCACCGCCTGGCCGACCATCGACATCATCCCCTCCTGTGCCAACGCGGCCTTTGTCGAGTTCGCTTCGGCCCAATACCGCCACCTCAATCCCGAGTGGTCATTCTTCGCCGCCGTGTCGCGATACCTCGACCAGTTGGGTGATGACGACTACGACCTCGTGATCTTCGACTGCCCCCCGGCCATCGGCTACCAGAGCATGAACGCGGTCTTCGCGGCCGACATGCTCTATATCCCCTCCGGCCCCGGCTATTGGGAGTACGACTCGACCACCTCCTTCATCGGCCAGCTTGCCGAGGCGCTCGAGGATCTGGCGCACGGGTTCGACAAGACCTTCCCCGCGGGGAAGGTTTCGCTGCCCAAGGCCTTTACCGACATCCGCTTCCTGATGACGCGGTACGAGCCGGGCAACGACCTGCACCGCGCGATGTTCGAAGCCTTTCGCAAGGTTTTCGGTGATCATGTGTCCGAGCATCCGATCGAGATGACGCGCGCCGTCGAGCAGTCGGGCCGCTTTCTGTCGTCGGTCTACGAGATCGACTACCGCGAAATGACGCGCGAGACGTGGCGCCGGGCGCGGGCCAGTTTCGACCGGGCCTACGAGGAATTCAAAGGACACGTGCTCGCGTCCTGGGACAAGATTTGAGGAGCTGAACCATGAGCAAGAAGCGCCGCATGTTCGACATCGACATGCCCGACGAATCGCCCGAGGTCACGCCCGAAACCTTCCCCGCGGAAAAGGTTTCGGACGACCGGGGCCGGCGCGGCCCGATGGCGACGGCCATCGCGGAAACCGCCGTGTCGGCCCGTGAACGCGCCGATATCGAGGCGCAGATCCGGGCCGAGAACGACGCCCTCGCCCATGAACATGTCCGGCTCAAGAAGCTGGGGCTGGTGGTCGAGCTGATCCCGATCGACCATGTCGAGACCGACAAGCTGGTGCGCGACCGGATCAAGGGCCCGGACATGGAGCTGGCCGAGCTGAAAGCCTCGATTGCCGAACTTGGTCTGTCCAACCCGATCCGGGTCGAGGCGCGCGAGGACGGACGCTACGAGTTGATCCAGGGCTATCGCCGTCTTGCCGCCTTCACCGAACTGCTCGCGGAAACCGGGGATGCGGACCGCTATAGCCAGATCCCCGCCGCGGTGTCGGTTGAGGGGGACGCGATCGAGGATCTCTACCGCAAGATGGTGGACGAGAACCTCGTGCGAAAGGACATCTCCTTTGCCGAAATGGCACGGCTCGCCCTCGACTATGCCGCCGATCCGCAGACGGCCGAGAACGACCCGGACCGCGCGGTGAAGGCGCTGTTCAAATCGGCCTCCTATTCCAAGCGCAGCTATATCCGCAGCTTCATCACGGTGATGCGCAAGTTGCAGGGCGTGATCGCCTATCCGGCGGCCTTGCCCCGGTCGCTTGGCCTATCGCTCGCGGCCGCGCTCGAAGAGGACGAAACGCTGCTGCCCCGCATCAAGGCCAAGCTCGCCGATTGGGAAAACCGCTCGGAGCTTGACGAACTGGGCGCGCTGCGCGAGGCGCTCGGGGCCGCGGGATCCATCGGCGACGACGATCCGAAGCCTCGACCGAAGGCCGCGAAGCAGGCCGGTGTGACGTCGAAGGCCAAGACGAGCTTCCAGTTCGACAGCGCCGCGGGGGCCGCGAAATGCACGGCTTCGGCCGGGCGTCTCGAGATCCGGCTCGACAAGGATTTCTCGACGGTGGATCGCCGCACGCTCGAGGCGGCGGTGCGCGAGATGCTGGACCGTATTCGCTGAAACCTTTTCCGCAGGGAAGGTTTTTGAGCAGGAACGAGAATGGACAAGGGCCGCGCGATGCGGCCCTTTTTGCGTTCCGGTCAGGTGCGGTCGGGGGTCACAGCCCTGCGGCCCGGGTCAGGTTCATCCGGAACCGATCCGCGCCGGAGGGGGCGGTCGAGCGGACAAGGCCCGCGCGCAGCGAGTGGCCCGAGAAAAGCGCGAGCCGCTCGGCCTCGGGCAGGTCCGGCCGCAGCCCCGCATTGCGCACCGTGCGCTTGATCAGTCGGGCGACGTGACGGTCGTTCAGCCGCGTGCCCTGCGCGCGCAGGCCGTCGCGCGAGACCGGCTGGAACAGCGGGCCTGCGTCGATCCGGGCCAGGGCGAGCCAGCGTTCCAGCGCCGCGACCGGGCAGCTTTGCTCTGTTGATCCGCGCCCGATCTCGACCTCGCGCCAGACGCGCCCGGTGGCGAGCCTGGCGACAATCCCCTCAGGATACAGCTCGACCCAGCCCGTGCCCGGCGTCCGGTCGTCCCGATGCCGGTCGAGGTTCACGATCTCGGACCGGCGCATCCCGCCCGCATAGCCCACCAGCAAGAGCGCGCGGTCACGCAACCCGCGCAGGTCAAAGGGCAGGGTGGAGACCATGGCGAGGATGTCGTCGGCGGTCACCGCCACCTTCTGCGCCGGGGTCCGGGACGAACCGCGCCGGACCCCGGCCATCGCCGCAACGATGCGCGGGTCGCCCCGGTCGAGCGGCATCCCACGCTCGGCGTAGTTCCAGACGAGACCCGAGAGCCGCCGCTCGATTGAGGGGACCGACAGGGCCGGTGCTCGATCACTACCTGTGGCCAAACGGGTGAGATAGAGCGCGACGGTCTCGGCCCGCGGGGGCAGGGGATCCAAACCTGCGCCCCGGCACCAACGGGCAAAGAGCGACCAGTCGGTCGCATAGGCCCGGCGCGTGTTCGTGGCGCGCACCGTGCCCGGAATGGTGTCGCCGGCGGTTGATTCACCCTTGGTAGCGTCCGGATTCTGCATGTCGTTCTTGTTCCATTAGTGGACACTAACGTATTGATATCATTGTGTTCATGCTCTTGTTTCATTCCCGGATTATAGTTTCATTATCGGACATAAGACACTTATTTTCCGGGTTTGGCCATGGTGGATCGAGCAGACATCAACGCCGTCGACGATGCTGCGTGGGAACAGGCGGTTGCGCGGGAAGCTGTGATCCGTCGCCTTGCAAGCAAGGCGCCACCGAACCGTGCCGAATTCCTAAAGGCCTGCCGCGATCTTGGTCTCAAGCGCTCTCGCCTGTACGAATTGATCTCAGCGTACAAGGCGCGTCCGGTCGCCAGTTCGTTGCTGGCGGCTCAGGTTGGGACACCGACGGGCAGCCGTCGGCTGCCTGACGAGATCGAAGCGGTGATTGCGGGGGCGATCGAGGAGTTCTACAAGTCCCTCCAGAAGCCGAGCATCAACGCCCTGCAAAAGGAGGTGCGCAGGCGGTGCAGTCAGAGGGGTTTGCGTCCCCCGTGCTGGACCACGCTGCGGGACCGTGTGGCGGCGATAGATCCGGCGGAACTCATGGCGGCGCGTGAGGGCGCTAAGGCCTCTCGCCAGCGCCATCACCCGGTGTCAGGCAGCTATCAGGTCGAACGGGCCTATGAGGTGGTTCAGATTGACCACACGTTGGTGGATGTCATCGTCGTGGACCGGGTTCATCGGAAGCCTTTGCAACGGCCCTGGCTGACCCTTGCTATCGACGTCGCCAGCCGCATGGTGGCAGGGTTCTATCTGACGTTGGAGCCGCCATCAGCCTTGTCGGTTGCACTGGCCATTCAGCACTTGGTGCAGCCCAAATTCGACTGGCTGGAGAGCTTGGGGATCGACGCAGACTGGCCCGCCGAGGGATTGCCGGAGACCATTCACGTCGACAATGCCAAGGAGTTCCGCTCAAAAGCGATGAAGCGGGGCGCCGAGGAGCACGGGATTTCGTTGCAGTATCGGCCGATCGGGGCGCCACATTACGGCGGTCACATCGAGCGGCTGATCGGCACGATGATGGGGGCGGTCCACCTGCTGCCGGGATCGACCTTCAGAAGCATCAAGGACCGCGGCGACTATGATTCCGTGGGCAAGTCGGCGATGACGCTCGACGAGCTGGAGCACTGGTTGGCGCTGGAAATCACCCGTTATCATGCCGAACGGCACCGCTCGCTCGGCATTCCGCCAGTCGCGGCCTGGAACGAGGCCTATGGGCAGCGCGAGGCACCATTGCGCCGGCCTTACGATCCCGAGGGGTTCCGGATCGACTTCCTGCCGAGCACGGAACGCATGGTACGCCGCGATGGCATCCATCTCTTCGGCCTGCGGTATTGGGATGATGTCCTGAGCCTCTGGGCAGGTCGGCAGGACCGGCAATTGCGCGTGTCCTACGATCCTCGCGACCTCTCCACGGTCTTTGTCCGGAGCCCTGAGGGTCAGCGCTATGCTGTGCGGTTTGCGGACCTGCGCCATCCGTCGATCACCCTTGCGGAGCATCGTTGTGCGCAGGCGATTTTGCGCGAGCGTGGGCGCGCGCTCGAGGACGAAGACCTCATATTCGCGGTGATCGAGGAACAGCGCGCCCTGGTTGATGCGGCCAGCACCAGGACACGGGAGGCCAGGCGGTTTTCCGAGCGACGGGACCGAGCGCTTGGTGGGGTAGGGGCCTACGAAGCTGAGGAAGCCGACCCGAGACCAGAGGAAGACGAGAACGTGCTCAGGGACCATCCGGGGTTCGAAGTGGAAGAATGGTCGTGACCGAGGACGGCGCATTTGAACATCTCGATCCTGCGTATCGCCGGTTCGCGGCGTTGCCGGATGGTGAGCGCATCGCCTGGATCCGGGCCGACCGCTGGATCGGTTTCGATCAGTCAGGGGCTGCTCTGGCACGTCTCGAAAACCTGCTGACCTATCCACCGCGTGACCGGATGCCATGCCTGCTGATCTACGGTGACACCGGCATGGGTAAGACCAAGATCGTCCGCAAGTTCGAACGCGACCACCCGCCGAAGTTCAGCCAGGTGACCGGCGTTGACCACCGCCCGGTTGTTGTTGCGCAGGTGCCTTCTGAGCCCATCGAGCGCGATCTCTACCGCGAACTTCTGGCCAGCATGGGCGCGCCGGCCATGACAAGCGGCACGCTCGCCCGCGAGAAGGATATCTGCCGGTCGCTGCTGCGGACCGTGGGGGCGAAGATGATCATTCTCGACGAGGTGAACGGGATGCTAGCCGGCACCTTCCGGCAGCAGCGCATCTTTCTCAATGCGATCCGATTCCTGGCCAATGACCTGCGGATTCCACTGGTTTGTGCCGGAACGGACCTGGCTCGGCAGGCATTGCTGACCGATGCACAACTGGCCGAGCGCTTCGAGGCGTTCCATCTCAAGCCCTGGCAGAACGATGCTGCTTTCGCCGGGCTCCTGAAAAGTTTCGAGCGCATCCTGCCCTTGCGTGAGGCATCCGATCTGATCAGCGGGGAGGCCCGAGAGCGGATTCAGAAGATTACCTCCGGTGTGACGGCGCGCATCTTCCGCCTGATCGAGACGGCGGCAGAAGATGCGGTTCGGTCGGGTAAGGAGCGCCTCGACGCAGATAGTTTTGGCGACAATCTGGTGCTGCCGCTGGTCTCGATGACCCAGACCGCTCGACGGCGGGGGAAGCCCGTGCAGCAACGGGCCGGGGCATGATGGTGCCGACCAGACTGCCCGTCGCGCCGCGTCCGTTCCGAGACGAACTGCTTTCGTCCTGGATGGCGCGGGTTGCCGCGCGCTACGGGGCGGAGCCCCTTGAGCTGATGGTGTATCTGGCAGGGGAGGGGGGTAGAGACGCAGGCGCGCGGCAGGTTGACGATGTGGCGCCGGATATGGAGTTGCTCGGGCTTTGGGCCAAGGCCTGCCGGATCGATCCCGAACGGCTTCGGCGCAGCTCACTGGCGTCCCGAAATCCTCATTGGCCGCAGGATTGGTTTCTGACCGAGACTGTGCCGGTCTGCCTCGCCTGTTTCGATGCGGATGTCGCTGCCGGTCGCGATGCCTATCTGCGGGGGCATTGGCGACTGGCGGAAGAGGTGGTTTGCCCGGCGCACCGAACCATGCTCCTGGACCGCTGCCATGCCTGTCTCGGCCGCCTGAAGCTTTCCCTTCACATGCTGAATGGCCTGCTGCGGCCCTTCTGTCGCAAGTGCCATGCCGTTCTGAGCGGCGGGGCAGGGGAGACAGAGGACCCTTGGAAGGCTGATTTCGCAGCAGGTGTCCTCGACCTCCAACGCCAGATCAACGGGATCGTCAGAGGGGATTCAGGCCGTCTTGATCGACTTGAACATGCAATCCGCACTCTGTGGGCGCCGCTCGATCGCGAAGGGGCGGCCCGGCCGGTTCTCGCGCTCTGGTACGATGAACCGGGTTGGAACTGCCCCTACGAGGCCCGTGCGGCCGTCGGTCGGCCTGCACCTCTTCAGCACCTTTCAGTGCGCTGGCGGGCTCTGACGCTGGTGATCTTGCATGATCTCTTCGGAGCAGATTTGGTGCCCGGTGCGGTCATGCCCGAGGCTGCCCTCGTCCTGTTCCGGCGTGCCGCCCAACTGCCGGGGCTCACGGATAGACGGGATCTATGGAAGGGCAAAGGAAAGCGCGAGATTGAAGCTGGATCAGCGCGAGTCCACAGATTGAGCAAGAGGCCAGTCCACCGGTTGAGTGGAAATTTTGAGGGCGAAAGAGGCGATTTCGGCCGAATCCGCTCATGAAACTAAAACGACACTGCATGGTCTGGCTGGTCTTGCTTTTGTGTCCGATAATTCCAACTTATTGGACATAATGGGACCACGCAAGGTGGGGCGCTTTTAGTGTTAATTGCTGGTGAAAAGCGCCGTAGCGATGTAGGCTTTGAGCATGCCAAACGCCCTGCAAGTTGCCATCGACGACCTCGACAGAATGCCCCGGATGCCTGCCTGGGTCACGTCGACACGTCCTGAAACCGCTGAAGATGTTGCGTTTTTGTCGGGCGCCGCGCTGAACCACCTGCATCTTGTGTTGAACCGAGTTGACCTCCCCCACGCCTTGTTGCGGGATCGGCTCGCGCTCCGTGCGGCCGAGGCGTTTGTCGCGTTCTCTGGACGGCCGGAGCGGGAAGCGGCGTTGCGCGATGCGGTGCCCCTCCTGCGCCCCGGCGATCTGCCCGGACCCGCGGGGGAGACGTACCTGTCTTGGCGGCGCGCGGCGGAGCGGCCGGTGTCGATCAAGGCGCTTGGCCGGGCCTTGCCAACCTTTGAGCCGGGCCAGATCGCGACGTGGCTCGATGCGGGGCAGGGGGCACCCGTCGGCCGCGCCGCAAGGGTGCTAGAGGCGGTGCTCACGGAGGCGCCGCGTGCGGACGTGCCTGCTCTTGTCCTTGCAGACGCAGCCCTCGCCCAAGCACTCGGGTGGGAGCATCTTGTGCCGCTGCTGGCCCCAGGCCTGAAACGTGCGGACCTGCGAAAGCAGGGCGAGACCCAAGCTGCGGGCCAAGGGGGCTGGCGACGCGGTCGCGATGTTCCTGACCCGCGACGCCGTGGCGCCTTCGGCCTTGCCTTTGCCGGATCGCGCCGCGCGGCGGCTCTGCGACCGGCTGGTCGACCTTGGTGCGGTGCGCGAGCTGACCGGGCGCGACACTTTCCGGCTCTACGGGGTGTAGCGATGGCGAAGGATCGCTCTGAACCAGACCTGGATCGCGAACTGGCCGACCTGCCGCCCGAGTTGCGCTGGCGGGAATGGATGCG
This sequence comes from Maritimibacter sp. REDSEA-S28_B5, assembly GCA_001626765.1. Classification (GTDB taxonomy): domain Bacteria; phylum Pseudomonadota; class Alphaproteobacteria; order Rhodobacterales; family Rhodobacteraceae; genus Maritimibacter. The sequence goes on along the minus strand of LUOO01000001.1, from coordinate 1,638 downwards.
CCGGATCGAGGCGGTGCTCTTTGCCTCGGCCTCACCGGTACCGCGCGAGGACCTGGTGCGGGTGGTGGGGCAGGGGGTCTCGGTCGATCTGCTGGTCGAGGACCTCGCCGCCGATCTGGAGGGGCGGGCTTTTGAAGTTGCGCAGGTCGCTGGCGGCTGGATATTCCGCACGCGCCCCGCCTACGCCCCCGCGATCCGCGCAGCGGCGGATGTCGGGGACCAGCTACTCGAACTGAGCGAATTCGACGTCGCGGTCTTGGCCGCGATCGCTTACCACCAGCCGATCACGCGCGACGGGCTGAAGGATATCTTCGGCAAGGAGATCAGCCGCGACCTGATCGGGCGACTGCATGCGCGGGACCTGATCGGGACCGGGCCACGGTCGCCTCGACGAGGGGCACCCTATAGCTTCGTCACGACCGAGCAGTTCCTAATCGCGTTCGGGTTAGAAAGCCTTCGCGATCTTCCCGATCGGGAGCAGCTAGACGATGCGGGCTTGGTTGTGGACGTGTGATGAGGCCAACAGTTATCCGTGATGACGCTCCGGTCGAGTTGGCAATTCTCCAAGGCTCAGTTTCTCCTTCGCACCTCGAAATATTGGGCAAACTCTTCCTTTGTCATTGGCTCGATGCTGAATGTGTCGCGCAGTGAGTTCCACGTCCTGTGAAGAAGTTGCATGCGCCGCTCATCTGGCCAATCGCGCTCCGTTTCGTCGACCAAGAGACCACTCTTACGGGATCTCGCGGGCACGTAGCCGGATTGCATCGGCCAGACCGCGTCCGACATGCCATCGATCCCCATGACGATCCGTCTTCGCTTCGACGCGCCCAATGCGTCAAGGCAGGCCATACCGCTTGCCAATCCTCTGATCCAATTGGAGAACAGATGCCCATAAGAGATGTGTTTCTGGCCCTTGTGCTCGGTGAACGCCACACCGTCTGACATCCACACTTCGCCGCTGTCTTCGAGGTATGCCGCAAGGTTTCGTGAACGGCAGGTTCCATCCTCTTCCCGGCCCGCGACCCAGTATGTCACGAACCCGAACGGGCACGATCCGAAATTTCCGCCGCTTCCTGCCCCTGTGGGAGCCCGGAGACGCGCGCTGTCTGGCAATTGCTCCAGCGCCGTGATCGATGGACGGCCGTTGGGAAAACCTGCAGGGATGATCCTGAGCCAAGCTCGCGATAAGTCCAAAGGCCTTACACGTGCAACTTCACCGAAGCCGTCGGAATGTGTCACGGGCCATTCCGCTTTCCATAGGCCCGGCGAATGAGGGTCGCTCTCCACGCCCTGGATGGGTTCGGCGGCGGACCTAGCGTCGCGGACCAGATCAATATTAACCCGGACAGCTTCGGCCAGTTGCTTGATGAGGGCTTCCCGAACCGCTTTCCGTTCCGCCTTTGTCGCCTCCGCAGCCAAAGTGTAGGTCAGTATTCGGCGGTGCCGGATATCGAAGGGTAGATTCTCAACGGTGTCACCGTTCGCCGTATTCAAGACGGCAATGATCCTTTCAAACCCTATGGCACTCATCGCGTAGCCGAGCTCGACCATGACGTTCGGATTCGGTAGCGCTTTTCCGCCAGCAGACTTAGCGATAGGCGTGACGTCGGCGACCACTACGGCGCTTCTGGATATCTT